>JBIQJI010000137.1:0-4804 GCA_044507605.1 Actinomycetales bacterium
ACGGGTGATGCGGATTATGCGTGGTGTGTCCGACCGGGTGTCGGGCGACACCACTAGCCGGGAAAGAGCGACCCGATCGCGAGCGGGTCGCGCCCGAGCTGGCGGTTGAGCCAGATGCCGAGGTTACACGCCGCACCCTTGGCGGCGATGCGGCGCACCACCCCCCACATCGTCTTGGCCAGCGGGAAGTGCAGATGCAACGTGTCGATCAGCACCGCGTTGATCGTTTCGACGGTTTGCCGCCAGCCGCTGAACTGCCGCCTGGCCCGCCGCCCCATCCCGGCCGGGGTCAGCACCACCTGCCCCAGGCCGTCACGCCAGGAGGGTTGCCACGCCGCCCCGGCGAACCCCGTGTCGCCAATCAGGGGGCCGCGCGCCGGGTGGCCAACACTCTCCGGCCACCAGCTCGGGCCGGCCGGTCCCACCCGGGTGCCGCCTTTGGCGTGCGACTTCGGCAGCGCCGCCGGGGGCCGCAGCGGCGCCCCGGGACAGACCCGCCAGCTCACCAGCGCCTCCAGCTGCCAGCGGTCCTGGACCGAGCCGGGGCCGACGACGAAGCCGGTGATCGGGCCGTCGGCGGCCACCGCCAGCAGCAGCCGGCAGCCGTAGAACCAGGTCCGGTCGGCCCCGCCATAGCCGACATCCGCTTCGGCGGCGGTGAACAGCCGGCGCCGCTCGCCCCGGCACTGGCGCGCCAGCGGCACGGGGGTGGTGTCGACGATCTGGTAGGGCGTCTCGGCGGCGCCCAGCCGAGCCGCCAACCACACCAGCAGCCGGGCGACGACGGGGCCGAGCGCGTGCACGCGCCGATGAAAGGCGCTCTGGCTCAGCACGACCGGGAACCAGGCCCCGAGACAGGCCGCCGCCCAGCGCACCAGGCCGCGCTCGCTGGAGCCGCGCCACTGCCCCAGCAGCAGCAGGGTGAGGATCTCGCTGTCGCTCATGCGCGGGGCGGGGCCGGGCCGGACCCCGAGCTGCGGGGCGATCTCGGTCTGGTAGAAGGTGTCGACGGCGACATAGGCCGCGACGATGACCGTGTCCAGATCGGCCGCGTCGTACACTGCGGGCAGGAAGGTGTCGCGCGCGGATGCCATGGCTGGGCTCCTTTCACGTGATCAGCCATGCCCCGGGTGGGCACCTTCCAGTATGTGTCCGGCCACCCTGAACGAAATGTGCATCAGCCGTATTTGGGGGCCGGGGTTACCAGTGGTTCCGGGAATCGGTGTCAGGCGGCGCGGCGCTGGGTGTCGACGTCGTCGAGCGCGCTGGCCGCCTCGTCGGTGGCAACCGGCGAGCCGGTGATGAGCCGCGAGCCGCGCCCGCGGGTGAAATAGGCCCACGCCCACTGGAGCATCACCGTGAAGCGGCTCCGGTAGTTGATCAGGTAGGCGATGTGGATCAGCGCCCAGATCGCCCAGGTGATGAAGCCGGAGAGCTGCAGTGGGCCGATCTGCGCCACCGCCCGGTTCCACCCGATCGTCGCCATCGTCCCCTTGTCGAAATAGCGGAACGGTTTCGGAGCTTTGCCCTTCACCAGCCAGGTGACGTTCTTCCCGGCCAGCTTGCCGCCCTGCATCGCCACCTGGGCGACGCCGGGAAGATCCTCGCCGTTCTTGCCGACCGACGCGGCGAGATCGCCGGCGACGAAGACGTTGCGGTGCCCGGCGAGCTGGAGGGTGTCCAGCACGGGCACGCGGCCGCCGCGCGCGCGATCCGCGCCGAGGTCGTTGCCGAGCGCGTGCCCGGTGACGCCGGCCGCCCAGAGGACGGTTTCGGCGGCGATCGTCTCGTCCGGCAACCGCACGCGGCCGGGCGCGATGTCCTGCACGCGGGTGCCGGTGCGGATTTCGACGCCGAGCCGTTCCAGCGAGCGCCGGGCGGCGGCCGTGAGCCGGTCGGGGTAGCCCTTCAGCAGCGTCGGGCCGCCCTCGACGAGGAGGATGCGGGCGTCGGCGGGGTCGAACGTGCGGAACTCGTTTCGGAGCGTCTGGCGGGAGATTTCGGCCAGCGCGCCGGCCAGCTCGACGCCGGTGGCGCCGCCGCCGACGACGACGAAGGTGAGCAGCGCCCGCCGCCGGTCGGGATCGGTCTCCCGCTCGGCAAGCTCGAAGGCGCGGAAGACCTTGCGACGAATGGTCAGCGCTTCCTCCATCGACTTGAGCCCGGGGGCGACCTGCTCCCAGTTGTCGTGGCCGAAGTAGCTGCTCTGGGTGCCGGTGGCGACGATCAGGTAGTCGTACGGCACGCGCCCGTCCGCGAGCACGACCTCCCACTGGTCGAGGTCGATACCGGTCACCTCCCCCAGCAGCACGGTGGTGTTGCGCTGCTTGCGGAGGATGGCGCGGATGGGGTACGCGACCTCGGCCGGGGAGAGCGACGCGGTGGCGACCTGGTAGAGGAGCGGCTGGAAGAGGTGGAAGTTGCGCTTGTCGATCAGGGTCACGCGGACGGGCGCCTTGCGGAGGGCCTTCGCGGCGCTGAGGCCGGCGAAGCCGCCGCCGAGGATGACGACGTGGGGACGCGGATCGGCGGCATCGGGGGCGTCGAGGAGACTGGTGTCGGGGGCCTCGGGATCGAGGAGGCGAAGCTGGGGGCCCGGTTCGTGGGACAGCATCGTTGCCATCGGTCGGAACCTTTCGTATGTGTCCGGGGCTCCGGCGGGGGTCTGGGTGCCGGGAGCCGGCGGGGCGCGGGCAGGCCTCGTTGCCTGTCGCCCACATCCTATGGACTTGTGATGGATTTCACAATAACCCCAAAGGGCTAGTTGGTGACGGTCGATGCGCGTGCGCCCTCCCCTGCCCTCCGCGGCTTGTCGGTCGCGGCGTCGCGCCGGTGGAGCGCGTGCAGTCGCTGCGATAGCCGTGGCCGCGAACCTGCGTGCCCCGGAGCCGATGTGCCCGCAACGTCACGATGGAGGCAACCATGGCGCCGACCGCAACGATGAAGAGCTCCCACATGATCGAGAACTGGCCGAAGGAATCGCGCGAGGCGGCGAAGCTCGTGATCGACGCGCACGGCGAGGCGGACGAGGTCACCGAGTCGCACCTGGTGTGGCACAAGCCGGGACCGTGGAAGCGGATCGTCGCGACGAAGGCGTTCCATGACCACCACTTCCCGGCGCCGCACTACGACTCGGTCGAATCGGTGATCGATTACCGGGTGCCGGTAGACAGGTTCACGGAGCTGGCCGCATTCGACGGCAGCGTCGTGGTCGGGCGGACGACGGGTGAGGTGTCGGCGCGCTGCCACGACGAGCAGGCGAACTTCCTTGCGCTCAACCTGATGCACGACATCGTCACCGGCGCCAGGACGGCCCAGGAGGCCCGCGCGTATTACGCGAAGGAGTTCGCGGACTTTCGCCGCAAGAAGCCGACGCCGTACATGGAGGGGCTGCGCTTCACCCCCGGCGACAGCAGCGCGGCGGATCCCGACACGCGGATGCTGTCGGACGAGGATCTGGAGCGGGCGAAGCAGGAGGGCGAGTCGCGCGGGTAGGCCGGGTAGGCTATGCCGTACGACGATGCTCGCGCGTCGCGGCTGAAGCGTTCCTCGGCAAGCAGGATGCGTGGCGGGATCCGCCGCGACGCGGCGAAACCGCCGATTCAGGATGTCCAGGGAATGGATGTCATGTCGACCGGAGGACGCCTAGCGGCCGGAGCGGAGAAATCTCTCGCGCGCAGACCGCCAACCTCCGAGCAAGAGTTCAATCACTGCGCGGTTGGGCGACGGCCTGGCTGGTGCCCGCGGGGAAGAGATTTCTCCGCTCCGCCCCTGCGGCGCTTGCCGGTGTCGGCGCCAAACCGCCCCGGCACCGGGCGGAACCCAGTGCCGGGGCGGTGAATTGTCGTCAGCCTGGGACGGTCGCTACGGCCGGTTCCAGTTGGCGATGTTCCAGTAGTTGATCTCGAACGGGCCCAGCGCAAGGTTGTCCTTGTTGAGGGTGTTCGAGACGGCGAAGGTGTCCGCCGCGCGGTTGACCTGCGGGATGATCACGACGTCGTTGATCAGCACGTCGTTCATCGCGATCAGCTGCTCGTACGCCTGCTCGGTGTCGGTGATCGTCAGCAGCTCGTCGTAGAGCGCGTCGAACTCCGGGTTGTTGTAGCGCTGGTAGTTCTCACCCTGCCAGCCGTTCGACTCCTGGGCGATGTTCGACCCGTCCGGTCCCGCGTACCAGCTCGTGAAGAACGAGACCGGGATCGTGGACGTCGGGTTGTTGGTGTACATCGACATGTCCCAGTACATGTGGTTGATGTTTTGCTCGTTGCCCGACTCGCCGCCGAAGTAGATGCCAGCGTCGATCTGCTCGAGCTGGACCGCGATGCCGATCTCCTCGAAGTCGCGCTTGACCACCGCCTGGGTCTTCTGGCGCACCTGGTTGACCGAGGTCGCGTAGACGACCTGGAGCTGGACGCCATCCTTGGCGCGGGTGTCGCCGTCCATCACCCAGCCGGCGTCCTCGAGGATCTGCGCGGCGGCCTCGAGGTTGAACTCCCACGAGGTGTTCGGCGACTCGAAGATCTCGACGCCGGTGAGGATGTTCGGGGTCGGCGGCATGCCGAAGCCGTAGAACTCGTCGGCGATGGTCTGACGGTCGACCGCCTTGTTCATCGCCTGGCGCACCGCCGGATCGGTCAGGAAGGGGTGCGGGGTGTTCATTTCCGAGCGCTGGCCATCGACTTCGGTGTTGGGATCCGAGAAGTTGATGTGGAGGCGCTCGACCGAGGTGCCGAGCACGGTGACGATCTCGCCGCGGGCATCGCTGCCGGAGGTCATCTCCTCCAGCACCGCCGGCTCGACCTGG
>JBIQJI010000070.1:0-33057 GCA_044507605.1 Actinomycetales bacterium
GCCATCGCCGTCCTGCAAAACCTCGAAACAGCCCGAGGATGAAAAACGTTCATTGACCGATATCTCTGTGGATAGGGGCATATTTCCGCCTTAATGGGGATCAGCAGGGGGTGACTCGATCCGACCCCGCCCCTCCGGAGCCGCCCGAAACCCTTCCGCACGCCGCCGTCGCCCCGGCCGTCGCGCCGCGCGGGGGAAGCCGCCCCGGAGAGCGCACCTGGCCCCGCGACTTCACCGACCGGCTCACGCACCCCATCGCGTTCGGGCGCGAGGCCGTGAGCGCCATCTGGTACGGCCGCCTCGCCGCCCTGCCCGGCGACCCCGACCAGGTCCCGGTGCGCCGCACGGGCCTGCCGCCGGCCTGCCGCACCGACCTCGCCGTCACCTGGGTGGGCCACGCGACCTTCGTGCTGCGCGTCGGCGGGCTGACCGTGCTGACCGACCCGGTGTGGTCGCGGTCCCTCCCCGGCGTACGGCACCGGCTGACGCCGCCCGGCCTGGCGTGGAGCGACCTCCCCCGCGTGGACGCCGTCGTCATCAGCCACGACCACTACGACCACCTGGACGCCCCCACGATCCGCCGCCTGCCGCGGAACACGGCCGTGTTCGTGCCGGCCGCCCTCGGCCGCTGGTTCACCCGCCGGGGCTTCACCGAGGTCGTCGAACTGGACTGGTGGGAGCACGTCACCCTCGGCGACGTCACGTTCGACTTCGTGCCGGCGCACCACTGGAGCCGCCGGGGCCCGTTCGACGCGTGCCGCACGCTCTGGGGCGGCTGGGTGCTCACCAGCGGCCGGCATCGGGTCTACTTCGCCGGCGACACGGCGTACGGCGACCGCCTCGCCCAGATCGGCGCCCGGTACCCCGGCATCGACCTCGCGCTGATGCCCGTCGGGGCGTACGAGCCGCGGCGGTTCACGCGCGACGCCCACGTCGACCCCGAGGAGGCGGTGCTGGCCTGCGCGGACGTCGGTGCGCGGCGCATGGCGACGATGCACTGGGGCACGTTCGCGCTGTCGGCCGAGGAGCCGCTCGCCCCCGTGCGGGAGGCCAGGAAGGCGTGGGCCGCCCAGGGCCGCGACCCGGCCGAGCTGTGGGATCTCGCAGTCGGGGAGACCAGGTTCGTCACCGGGTGACGGGGCGGGCACCGGCGGGCCTGCCGGCACCGGTCGCCGATCAGGCGTACTCGATGGCCCAGGTCTGGCCCTCCGGCGTGTCGGCGACCTTGACGCCCATGGCGGCCAGGTCGGCGCGGAGCCGGTCGGACGTCGCGAAGTCGCGGGCGGCGCGGGCCCGATCGCGCTGTTCGAGCAGCTCGGCGGCGCCCGGCGGCAGGGTGGGCGTGGTGCCGATGTCGCGCGACAGGTCCAGGCCGAACAGCCGGTCGAAATGCGCGAACGCCTCGAACCTGGCACCGGCCGGGACGGCCTCGTCGCGCTCCAGCTCGCGCAGCACCCGCAGCGCCAGCGGCGTGTCGAGGTCGTCGTCGAAGGCGGCGTAGATCCGGTCGGCGTACGCCCGGGGAACGGCCCCGCTCGGCTGCTCCGCCCAGTCGGCCACCCGGCGCCGCCACCGGCGCAGCGTGCGGTCGGCGGCCCGCAACGTGTCCCAGCTCAGGTTCAGCTGCTGGCGGTAGCGGTGCTCCATCAGCGCGAGCCGCACGGCGAGCGGGTCGAGCCCCGCCTCGGCCACATCGGAGAGCAGCACCACGTTGCCCGTCGACTTGGCCATCTTGCGGCCGTCGAACAGCAGATGCTCGCCGTGCACCCAGTGCGCCACCACCTCGTGGCCGACGGCCGCGCCCGACTGGGCGCGCTCGTTCTCGTGATGCGGGAACCGCAGGTCGATGCCGCCGGTGTGCACGTCGAACCGGTCGCCGAGAAACCGCAGCGACATGGCCGAGCACTCGATGTGCCAGCCGGGAAAGCCCCGCCCCCACGGGGAGTCCCAGGTGAAGTCACGGCCGGACCCCTTCCACAGCGCCCAGTCGGCGTGGAACCGCTTGTGCGGGTCGACGGCCTCCAGGCGGTGGGCCGGCTTGAGGTCGTCGAGCCGATTGCCGGAAATCTCACCGTAGGTCGGGAAGGACTGCGCGGCGAAGTAGACGCTGCCATCGGGCACCGCGTACGCGTGCCCCTTCTCGATCAGCTTCGCGATCAGCTCGATCATCAGGTCGATCGTCTCGGTGGCGCGCGGCGTGTGCTCCGGCGGCTGCACGTTGAGCGCCGCCGTGTCGGCCCGGAACGCCTCCTCGTAGAACCGCGCGATCTCCGCGGGCGACCGCCCCTCGGCCCGCGCCTGCCGCACCACCTTGTCGTCGCCCCGGGCGTCGGACTCGCCGTCGTCGACCAGATGCCCCACATCGGTGATGTTCTGGCACACCACCACCCGGGTCACGTGCCGCTCGGCCACCCGCCTGATCAAATCCATCAGCAGGTACGACCGCAGGTTGCCGATATGCGCGTAGCGGTAGACGGTCGGCCCGCAGGTGTACATGCGAAGCGCCCGCGCCCCGGCCGAAATGACCGGCACCACCTGCCTGGCCCTGGTGTCGTACAACCGCAACATGCCTCCGAGCCTAGGCCACGGCCCTCCGCTCCGACGAGAACATCGGCGGTCGCCCGGACAGAACGCGCCCGCCGCGTCCCGGCCGGTCGTCGGCCCCGGCTAGCGGGGCGGGCCGGACGGGCCGGGGGGCCGGGGGTGGCCGAGAAGCCAGTTGCCGGTGGAGGGCACCAGGAGGACGGCGAGCACCATGACGATGGTGCCGCCGTACAGGTAGATGTAGCCGGCCGAGTTGGCGGCGAACACCAGATCGCCCTCGCCGCGCTGACCCGTGAGCACCCCGGCGGCCACGCCCCAGCCGATCGCCGTGACCAGGGCGGCGAGCCGCCGCCCCATCAGCCGGCCCATGCCGTACGGCACCGCGAACAGCGCCACCAGCCACAGCACGGCGGCCAGCGGGAAGAACGGAAGCCACGACAGGCCCGTCCGCACGTACCAGGGGTGCTCGAACCCCGACACCACGCCGAGCATCACGCCGAGCACGAACAGCAGGCCGTAGGTGAGGCCGAGGAGCACGGCGGGCGGCAGCCTGTCGGACGTGCCGGTCTCCGCCACCGGCGAATCCACCTCACCCGTCATCATCGCTCCCACGCCTCCGGTCACCGCGTACCCGCAGACATTAGTGGACGCCTGCGAACAGGTCGTCCTCCAGGCGCCCCGCATCGCCGAGCCCGCCCGCTTCGTACGGCGCCCCACCCGCCCCTGGCGGTCCGGCGACACCGGCCTTGAGGATGTAGTGCTCCACGCCCCGGGCCTCCAGCCCGATCCCGTTGGACAGCGCGAACCACGGCTCCCGCACGCTCACCTGCGTGGCATGCGCCCGCAGCGCGGCGATCTTGGCCGGGAGGTACGGGCGCGCGTCGATCTCGGTGGTCACGTCATCGTCGGCGCAGCCGAAGTCGGGCGGGTCGCCGACCTCGAACGGCGACCCGGCCAGCCGCAGGTTCTCGTCCGAGCGCGCCATCACCGACTTGGGCACCGCCGTCTGGTAGAACTTGGCGATCCGCCACGGCTCCCCCTCGCCGAACCCCGGGTCGGCGGCCAGCGCGAACGCCCGCCACGCCACCCGATGGGCCTGGATGTGGTCGGGATGCCCGTAGAAGCCGTTCTCGTCGTAGGTGACGAGCACCTGCGGCCGCACCTCCCGGATGACCCGGACCAGCTCGCCCGCGGCCTCCTCCACGTCGGCCCGCCAGAACGCCCGCGGATGGTCGTTGCTCGCCACGCCCATCATGCCGGAGTCACGCCACCGGCCCGCCCCGCCGAGGAACCGCCGGTCGGTGACGCCGAGCGCCGCGCAGGCCGCCGCCAGCTCCCCGATGCGGTGCGCGCCCAGCCGGTCCTCGCGGTCGGCGGCCAGGTGCCGCAGCTCCGGCGGGATGATCTCGCCTTCCTCGCCGAGCGTGCAGGTGACGAGCGTCACATGCGCCCCCTCGGCGGCGTACTTGGCCATGGTGGCGCCGGTGCCGATCGACTCGTCGTCGGGATGGGCGTGCACGAGCAACAGCCGGCGACCGCCTCCGGAGGCGCCGGCACTGGCAGGATGGATGTCCATGAGTGAGAGCTTCCCACGCCTGCAGGCCCGGACCCGCCGTTTCACCCTGGGTGTGCCCCGCGGTTTCACGATCGCCCCCGATGGCGGCCGTGTGGTGTTCTTGCGCACCCGGTCGGGCGTCGACCCGGTGACCTGCCTGTGGGAGCTCGACGTCGAGTCCGGCGAGGAGCGCCTCATCGCCGACCCGCACGAGCTCGACGTCGCCGAAGACCTGCCGCCGCAGGAGCGGGCCCGCCGCGAACGCACCCGCGAGCAGGCCGGCGGCATCGTCGCCTACAGCGCCGACCGGCAGGTCACCCGTGCCGTGTTCGCGCTCTCCGGCGACCTGTACGTCACCGAGCTGGCCCCCGGCGCGACGCCGCGCCGCCTCGCCACCCCCGGCCCGGTCATCGACCCCCGCCTGTCCCCCGACGGCGCCCGCGTGGCGTACGTGACCGGCGGCGGGCTGCACGTGCTCGACGTGGCGAGCGGAGACGACACGACGCTGGCCGCGCCCGAACGCGACGGCGTGACGTACGGCCTGGCCGACTTCATCGCCGCCGAGGAGCTGGACCGGACGCGCGGCCACTGGTGGGCGCCGACGAGCGACGCGGTGCTGGCCGAACGCGCCGACGACGCCCCGGTGCGCCGCTGGCACATCGCCGACCCCGCCAATCCCGACCGCGAGCCGGTCACCGTGGGCTACCCGGCCGCGGGCACGCCCAACGCCGAGGTGTCCCTCGTGATCCTCCGCCTCGACGGCTCGCGGGTCGAGGTGCCGTTCGCCGACGAGTACCTCGCGAACGCCCGCTGGACCCGCCACGGCCTGCACATCGTCACGCTGCCCCGCGACCAGCGCAC
Organism: Actinomycetales bacterium; assembly: GCA_044507605.1. Classification (GTDB taxonomy): domain Bacteria; phylum Actinomycetota; class Actinomycetes; order Streptosporangiales; family Streptosporangiaceae; genus Thermopolyspora. Next base: position 4,961 of record JBIQJI010000070.1, read on the forward strand.
CCTGCGCCTGCTGGCGGCCGACCCCGCGACCGGCGCGACCACGACCGTCCGCGAGGACACCGACCGGGCCTGGGTCGACGTGATCCCGAGCATCCCGGCCCATCTGTCCGACGGCACCCTGGTGTGGCTCGCCGACTCCGACGACGCCCGCCGCCTCGTCATCGCCGGCGCCCCGGTCACCCCGCCGACCCTCCGCGTCCGCGACATCTGCGACGTGGACGGCGACACGGTGCTCTTCCGCGCCGGCACCGACCCCACCGTCATCGACCTGTGGACCTGGACCAGAACCGAAACGCGGGCCGAGGCGCAGGCCGAGACGCAGACCGGCGCGAAGGCCGCGGACGGGCGGACGCGAGGCGTCCTCACGCGGGTCGGCCCCGACGAGCCGGGCGTCCACACCGGCCGTCTCGCCGGCGGCACCCTCGTCCTGTCCGCCCAGAACCTGAGCAGCGAAGGCACCTCGGTCCGCGTCATCAGAGGCGGCCGCACCGTGGCGCATGTGACGTCGCTGGCCGAACGCCCCGGCATCACCCCGCGCGTCACCCTGCTGCGCGCCGGCACCCGCGACCTCGCGACGGCCGTCCTGCTCCCCTCCTGGCACACCCCCGGCTCGGCCCGGCTGCCCGTCCTCATGGACCCCTACGGCGGCCCCCACGCCCAGCGCGTCCTGGCCGCCAACGGCGCGTACCTGACCAGCCAGTGGTTCGCCGACCAGGGTTTCGCCGTCATCGTCGCCGACGGCAGAGGCACCCCCGGCCGCGGCCCGGCCTTCGAACGCGAGGTCCTCGGCGACATCGCCACCCCCGCCCTCGACGACCAGGTCGACGCCCTCCAGGGCGCGGCGGCGCACTACCCCGACGACCTGGACCTCACCCGCGTGGCCATCCGCGGCTGGTCCTTCGGCGGCTACCTGGCCGCCCTGGCGGTGCTGCGCCGCCCCGACGTCTTCCACGCGGCCATCGCCGGCGCCCCCGTCACCGACTGGCGTCTCTACGACACCGCCTACACCGAGCGCTACCTCGGCCACCCGGACGAGGACCCCGGGCCCTACGACCGCTCCTCCCTCCTCGCCGACGCCCCGAAGCTCGACCGTCCGCTCCTGCTCATCCACGGCCTGGCCGACGACAACGTGGTGGTCGCCCACACCCTCCGCCTCTCCTCGGCCCTCCTGGCCGCGGGCCGCCCCCACACCGTCCTCCCCCTGTCGGGCGTCACCCACATGACCCCCCAGGAGGTCGTGGCCGAAAACCTGCTGCTCCTCCAGGTCGACTTCCTGAAGAAGTCCCTGCTCCCCGGCGGATAGCCCGGGCGGTCCAACCGCACCGCCCCTGGCCGGCATGGCCGGCCCGGGCGAAGTGACGAGCTTCCGATCCCGCCCGAGCCGTCAGCGGTGTCGCCCACATCCCGGAGTCATCCGCCGCCGGCCCCGGAGGAAGGTCCGGCCCCGGCCGGGCATGGCGGCTGGGGCAGACGAGGGAGCGGCGTGATAATGCTCGCGTGGCCGGGTTTCCCAGGCGGCTGTTCCTGCGGCTCGCCGGTTTCGCAGGAGCTGCGGCGGCCGGTGCGGCGGGCGCCCTGGTGCCGGCACGTGTCGCCTACGCCCCCGACAACGCGGTCGCGCTGGTGCGCCGACGCTGGCTGAAGGTGTCGGCGGGGGCGGGGTTCGACCCCGCGGCCGAGCCGTACCGGCGCCGGCTGGCGCGGCTGGGCGAACGGGCCGCCCGGCATCGCGACACGATGGCGCCGCGCGACTCGTCGCTGTGGCCCGACCTGCCGTTCCCGTCGTTCGCCGCCACGCCGAAACGCCTGCAGGCCATGGCGCGGGCGTACGTGCTGCAAGGCACGGGGGTCACCGGGGACGCGTCGCTCGCCGAGGCGGTCGCCACCGGCATCGACCACTACCGGCGGCACGTGTACGCCGCCGACGCCGACCCCGTCGGCAACTGGTGGACGTGGCAGATCGGCGTGCCGAAACGGCTGCTCGACGCGGCCGTGCTGCTCGGGCGGCGGCTCGGCGAGCGTCGCAGCGCCGCGCTGCGCGACGCCGTCGACCATTTCGTGCCCGAGTCGGCGCTCGGACGCTACGCCGGCACCAGCACCGCGGCCAACCGGGTGGATCTGTGCGTCGTCATGCTGCTGCGGGCCATGCTCCGCAGCGACCGGGCGAAGGCCGCGCTCGCGGCGTCGGCGCTCGCGCCGATCTTCCGGCCGGTGACCGAGGGCGACGGGTTCTATAGGGACGGGTCGTTCATCCAGCACACGTTCGTGCCCTACCAGGGCGGGTACGGCGCGGAGCTGCTCACCGGGCTGGCCGCGCTGCTGACCGTGCTGCGCGGCTCACCGTGGGAGATCGGCCGCCGCGACGTGGCCACGCTGCTCGCCATGGTCGACCGGTCGTTCGCGCCGGTCGTCCACGACGGGTTCTGCATGGACCTGGTGCGCGGCAGGGGCATCGACCGGGCCCCCTACGGCGACCATCGCAGGGGGCGGCAGATCGCCGCCGCCGTGCTGCTGCTCGGGGACCTCGCACCTGCCGCCGAGCGTGATCGCCTGCGGGCCATGGTCAAGGGCTGGGCGAAACGCGACACCGCTGCGCCCATGCTCCAGGCCGCCGAGCGGGAGGACCTGGCGTTCCACGCCCGCCTCGCGGCGCTGCTCGACGACGACACGGTGCCGGCGGCCGCCGAGCCCGCCGGGCACCGGCTGCTGCCGATGAGCGCGCGGGCCGTGCATCGCCGCGCCGGCTGGTGCGCCGCGCTGAGCATGGCGTCGTACCGCATCGGCCACTACGAGCACAGCGACACCGAGAACCTGCGCGGCTGGCACACCGGCTCGGGCATGCTCTACTGGTGGGCCGACGGCCACGGCGACCAGTACTCCGACGAGTTCTGGCACACCGTCGACCCGTACCGCCTGCCCGGCACGACCGTCTCCACCCGCCGCCTGCCCGACGGCGCCGGCGCGGGCTGGGGCGACACCTGCCCGCCGGTGCGCTGGGTCGGCGGCGCCACCGACGGCACGTACGCGACGGTCGGCCAGCACCTGAACGGCTTCCAGAGCACGCTCGACGCCGTCAAGTCCTGGATCTTCCTCGACGACGCCGTGATCTGCCTCGGCGCCGCGATCACCGCCCGCGACGGCGTCCCCGTCGAGACGATCGTCGACAACCGCCGCACCCACGCCGCCCTCACCCTGGGCCAGGGCGACGACGTGTACACCGACGTCGGCCGGGGCGAACCGGCCGCCCGCGTCGTCGGCTGGGCCCATCTGGAGGGACACGGAGGATACGTCCTGCCCGGCGGGGCGCTCCTGCGGACCCTGCGCGAACACCGCACCGGCGGACCCGACCGGGTGACCCGCACCTACGTGACCCTCTGGCTCGACCACGGCATCGACCCCGCCGAAACCGCCGATCCCCTGCCGGCGAGCGTGCCCGACCTCGGACCCATGGCGGAGGAGGCCGACGTTCGCGGCGCTGTGTCGGGGAACGCGCCCAGGCGGACCGGTTCCCGCAGCGCTGCGGGAGACACGACACGACAGACCGGCATTCCCGGCGCTGCGGGAGACACGACACGACAGGCGGGCATTCGCGACGCCGTGGCGATGGGCCGCTCGGCGAACACCGGTCCCGCCCCGGCCGCCTACGTCTACCTGCTCCTGCCCGGCGCGAGCGTCGCCGAGACCCGGGCCCGGGCCCGGGCCGTCGACTCCGGCTGGCTGCGCATCGTCGCCAACTCCGGGCGTCAGCAGGCCGTCCAGGTGCCGTCGCTCGGCGTCACGGCCGTCAACTTCTGGCAGGCGGGCGCCTGCGGCGGCCTCACCGCCTCCGCGCCCTGCTCGGTCCTCGCACGCGAGCACGCCGACGGCACGGCCACGCTCACCGTGTCGGATCCCCGCTGCGAGCTGGACGACCTGACCGTGACCTGGCACCGCCGGGTGACCGAGGTGCTGCGCCGCCCGCCCCTGCTCACGGCCGCCACGACGGGCGCGCGGCTCACTCTCGTCTTCGGCCGCCTGTCGGACCAGGCCGGCGCGTCCCTCACCGTCACGGTCCGCCTCGCGACCGGCGCGGAGACGGGTTTCGGTCAGTCCAGTTCGTAGTCCAGGTGGTAGGAGTGGACGCCGTCTGCTGGGACGATCCGGCCCTCGCCGCGGATGCCGCGCAGCTCGCCCGTGCCCGAGTCGGGGACGATCGTCCAGGTCATCCACTGTTCGCCGCCCGAGCCCGAGGCGTTGTGGTGCAGCACGAAGGTCCCGGTGCGCCCGCCGACGGTGCCGGTGAACCGCTCGAACCCGACATACGCCGCCGAACCCTCGACCTGGGCCATCGCCGTCAGGATGTCGGTGGTGCTGGTGCCCCGCAGCCCGCCATGGAACGTCTTCTCAATGTGGGCCCGGCCCAGCGTGGCACCCTCCCGCTCGTCGTACGACTCGCCGTCCCACTTGTCGATGTCGAAGGTGCCTTCGGCGCGCGGCATGGTGTTCTCCCCTATCGATGCTTGGGTCTCACGAGCATCCTGCCGGTCCTACCTGACATCCTCTGTCACCTTCCCAGGGCGCCGGTGCGCCGTTCCGAACCGGTCCGCGCATACGAATCACCCGAACGCCCTCCGGCTCTCAAGCAGCCCAGCGGCCGGAAATTCGGCCGCACCATTGCAGAGCGTCGGGTAGCGTCATAGGCGAGTACCCGGATCAGAGTGAGGTTCACGGTGGAGATCGTCGACGCGTTCGCGCCCGTCATCGCCCGCTGACCTGTCGATCGCCGTCTCCGGCTCCAGTGTCAGCGGATTCCTCTGACCACCGGGAGCTCCCATGTCTTCGGCGTCCGCCGCCTCCATCACCTTCACCGCCGTCAGCCTGTCGTGGCCTGACGGCACCCCGGCCATCGCGGACCTGACGGTTGCCTTCGGCTCCGGGCGCACCGGACTGATCGGCCTGAACGGCGCCGGCAAATCGACGCTGCTGCGGCTCGTCACCGGGGAACTCACCCCCACGTCCGGACACGTCGGCGTGTCCGGAGAGGTCGGCTACCTGCCTCAGACGCTGACCCTGGCCGTCGGCATGACGGTGGCCGACCTGCTCGGCGTACGCGGCAAACTCGACGCCCTGCGGGCCATCACCGCCGGCGACGTGGCGCAGCGGCACTTCGACGTCATCGGCGACGACTGGGACATCGAGGGCCGTTCCGGGGAGGCCCTGTCGTCGGCGGGGCTGGGGCCCGGCGACCTCGACCGCCCCGTCACCACCCTCTCGGGCGGCGAGACCGTGCTCGTCGCGATAGCCGGGCTGCGCCTCGCCGGCACGCCGATCGTGCTGCTCGACGAGCCCACCAACAACCTCGACCGCGACGCCAGGCGCCGCCTGTACGCCATGGTCGAGGGCTGGCGCGGCACCCTGCTCGTCGTCAGCCACGACGTGACCCTGCTGGACCTCATGGACGAGACCGCCGAACTGCGCGACGGCGCCATCACCGTCTACGGCGGCCCCTACAGCGCCTACCGGCAGCACCTCGAGCAGGAGCAGGAGGCCGCCGAGCGGGCCTTGCGCGCCGCCGAGCAGGTGCTGCGCACCGAGCGCCGCCAGAAGATCGACGCCGAGGTGAAGCTCGCCCGGCGGGCCCGCTACGCGAAAACCGCGTACGAGAACAAGCGCGAGCCGAAGATCGTCATGAACGCCCGCAAGGCCCAGGCGCAGGTCGCCGCGGGCAGGCTGCGCGGCGAGGCCACGGAGAAGATCGAGGCCGCCGAGGCCGGTGTCGACGCCGCCGAGCGCAGGATCCGCGACGACGACCGCATCCGCATCGACCTGCCCGACACGCGGGTGCCGAGCCGCAGGCGGCTGGCCGAACTGCGCGGCACGACCGGCGAGTTCGTCGTCCAGGGCCCCGAGCGCCTGGCGATCACCGGGCCCAACGGCGCAGGCAAGACCACGCTGCTCGAATCCCTCGTCGGCCGCACCCGCGAGGGCGCCCTCTGCACCGCGGAGGCCCACACCGACCGCATCGGCTATCTCCCGCAGCGTCTCGACGACCTGGACGACGACCGCACGGTCCTCGACAACGTCCGCGACGGCGCCCCGGACGTGCCCCCGGGTGCCATCCGCAACCGCCTGGCCCGATTTCTCATCCGAGGCGACGCGGTGCACCGCCCGGTCGCCCTGCTGTCAGGCGGCGAACGCTTCCGCGTGTCCCTCGCTCGCCTCCTGCTGGCCGACCCGCCCCTACAGCTCCTCATCCTCGACGAGCCGACCAACAACCTCGACCTGCACAGCGTCGACCAACTGGTCGACGCCCTGACCGCCTACCAGGGCGCCCTCATCGTGGTCAGCCACGACGACGCCTTCCTCGCCCGCCTCGGCCTCACGGCCCACCTGACCCTGACCGCTTCGGGCACCCTGACCGAGGCGCCCCCTCCCGCCCCATCGGAACCGGCCTGACGGAGCAGCGGAGGGCATGACTGCCGAGAGGCGGACTCAGTTGAAACAGTCCTGCCTGTTGAGCCCTGTCCGGCCAACCTGTCCACCCTTTCCGCTGACCGCAAGCCGGCCACGTCAAGCCACATCACCCGGGCCGGCGACCGGCGATTTTCACCCGCTCGCGTCCGTCGGGGCGTACAGCTCCTGCTCGCCGACGAGCAGGACGTCCGTGGCCCGAGCCGCCTCGGCACGCAGATCGTCGGTGAATCCCGCAGCGCTGAAACAGGCCAGCCGGGCGGTCGCGGCCCCTGGCCGATTCTGGGCGACGAGCAGACCGCGCAGGTGACGGAGCCGGGCGAGGTGCGCGGCTCCCATGACTTCTCCCCATTCGGCCTCGCCTATGGCGAGGAGATGGCCGGCCTGATCGCCGTCCAGGCCGCCGAAGACGACCACGTCGATCTCGTGACGGGCGCGCTTCGCGGGATCGTTCACATTGCCCGACCCGACCCGGTTCGGCTGGGCACCGAACAGGTCGAACGGAGCCATGTAGCGGGCCCAGAACCGGCAGACATGCTCGAGGTGCCTACCGAGCACATTGCAGGTGAACCGGTGCCGATTCCGCTCCCACAGCCGTGCGGTATTCCTGCCGTACTCCAGGTCGGCCCATATCGGCCGCATCACCGCGTGGTAGAAGGTGATCAGAGGCTCGGCGATGTGATACGTCGTGCGGTTGGCCCGGAACACGTCCGGCTCACGCGTGATCAGCCCCGAGTCCTCCAGCACGGTCAACGGATGGGCGAGATCTCCCGACTTGCGGCCCAAGAATCCGGCGATCCCGCTCCGCGTCGCATTGCCCTCCGCGATCGCGGCCAGCACCGAGTGGTAAAGGGCGGTGTCATGGATGTCGAGCTCGTCGGCGAGCAGGTAGCGCGCCTCGCGGAACAGCGGGCTCGCGGGGTTCAGCACGGTCCGGAGCACCCAGGGATCGAAGTCGTCGATGTTCGCGGGTGTGTCGCCCCGCACGAACTCCTTCCGGTACGCCGGGGTGCCGCCCACGATGGCGTTGACCTGCAGGGCCAGCCGCGGATCGTCGATCCCCCAGAACTCGGCCGCCTGCTGATGATCGAACGGATGGACCACAAGCTCCAGTCCGGCTCCCGCGCGACCGACGGCGACGAGGGGTGGACCGGCAGACTTATCCGCCCATCATCGTCACTTCCCGGTATTTCAGCGTCCGTCGCTACATCGGTGCCCAGGGTCACGCGATCACCGCCTCATGCTTGTGGGGATTTTTGTTGCGTCCAATTCTTATTCGGACAGTTGACCATCGCGAACGGGTGCGACTTTCGACATTTCCGCTACGACCGACCGCGAGCGGGTGTATGAAGTCAGTGTCCATGTGGCCTAAGGTAAACGCAAGCCACTATTTAGAATCAACCAAAATGTCCGAAAGGAAGCCAACGAATGGCGCATGGTGCGCATATCCCCACGGTGGCCAGCTCCCGCCTCGCGAGCGAATTGCGCGGTCAGCGCGACAAGGTGGGCATGAGCCAGGAAACCGTCGCCGAACACATGGGCTGGGCGCAGAGCAAGCTCTATCGCATCGAAAACGACAGAAGCCGCGTCCTACTCCGTGACGTCAAACGCCTCCTGGCGCTGTACGGCACCGACAAGGACCAGGCCGAGGTCATCATGGAACTCGCCCGGCTGGCCCGCGAGCCCGACTGGTGGCACCGCTACTCCGGCGTCATCCCCGAGTGGTTCCAGGTCTACGTCGTGCTGGAGGCGTCCGCGTCCCACGTCCTCGGATACGACTCCGAACTGGTCCCCGGCATCATGCAGACCGAGCGCTACGCCCGCGCGATCATGTCAACGGCACCGGGCACCGAGCCCGACGAGGAGATCGCGAACAAGGTCAAGCTGCGCACCAACCGCCAGGACCGCCTCACCGAGCAGAACCCGCTGAACGTCTGGGTCGTCCTGAACGAGGCGGTCATCCGCCGCACCGTCGGCGGCCCCGAGGTCATGCGCGAGCAGATCGAGCACCTGATCAAACTGGCAGCCCTCCGCAACGTCACCCTCCAAGTCCTCCCCTTCACGTCCGGCGAACACAGCGCAATGGCCGGCTCGTTCTACCTGCTGAAATTCCCGACGCCGGGCGACCCGGACAAGGTGTATCTGGAGCAACACGTAAGCGCGCTATATGCCCAGAAGCCAGATGACGTAGAGTGGTATAAACTCATATTTGACCATTTGCGAGCTCGGGCGCTCGGTCCAGAGGACACGATCGCCATGTTCCGTGCCGTAGCAGATGGGCTATGTTGACAAACCTCTTCAAAAGGGAAGTGCTCCCCATGGACCTGAGTGCGGCGACCTGGCGAAAGAGCACGCGAAGCAACAACATGGGCGGCAACTGTGTCGAGGTCGCGGTGGTGCGCGGCTGTGACGCGGGCGTCGCGAACAAGGCGGCCGAGGACGTCGTCATCGTCGTCCGCGACAGCAAAAACCGCGACCGCGCCCCCCACGTCTTCACGATCTCCGAATGGGACGCCTTCCTCGCGGACGCCAAGGAGGGCCGCTTCGACTCGGCGGCCCTCCTCACCGACCTCTGCACCCCCACCCCCTGATCGCCCACCGGAGCGTCTCACCGCCATGCATCTCGCCGGCCGAATCAAATACATTTGGGCCGGTGACCAGGTCCGGCGCGGATTCTGCAGGAGCCGCAGCCGATCGTGGCGCGGGCCCGGATCGTACAGCAAGTACGTTGGGTCAACGCGCTTACCGAGGCCATGGTCCGAGATATCGACCGACTTGATTGAGGGCTCAGCGAAGTCGCGCAGATAGTCCTCGTGCCGGACGGGCCGATGGCGCGGCGCTACTCGGGCGTGGGCGGCGAATATCTACAGCTCGCGGCGGAATGGGAAAGCGATCGTCGCGTGGATATCGTGATGGCGGCCCTGGAGGTACGGGCGGGAGCACGCGATAGGGGCGCGGGGCCGGGCGAGCGGTCGTAGGGCTCACGTTCTGTAGTACTGGAAGGCGGCGCTGCGGCGGGCGTCGGCCGGGTCGTGCAGGCCGGGGTGGCGAGGTCGCGACTGCCCCTGCCTGCCGCCTCGGCATTCTCTCCCGCTCTGGCTTGTTCGCGGAAAGCGCGTCAACTTTGGTTGACAGATGAGGGTGCGCAACTTAGGTTGACAGCATGGCCGATACAGCGCAGGTGGCTGCCGATGCGGGCAGCCGGGATCCGGCGATCGGGCTGCGTGCCGTGCGGGCCCTGCGAGACCTCGCCGAGCGTCTCGAGGAGCTGCAGGTGCGCAATGCCCGTGATCAGGGCTGGACGTGGCAGGAGATCGCGGAGCTGCTGGGCGTGAGCCGGCAGGCCGTGCACAAGAAGTACGCCGCCGGGCGTGGACTACTGCGAAGGAAGGACTAGGCATGTTCGAGCGCTTCACCGACAGCGCCCGCCAGGTGGTGACGAACGCCCAGGCCGAGGCGAGGCGGCTCAATCACGGTTACATCGGCACCGAGCATCTGCTGCTCGCCCTGCTCGTGCCGCCCCCGACGATGCCCGGCCGCGTCCTCGTCCGGCACGGGCTGGACCAGTTCACCGCCGAGGCGACGCTGGACCGTCTGCTCGGTTCCGGCGACGAGGCCCTGGACGCGGACCTGTTGGAGTCCATCGGCATCGACCTCGGCGCCGTACGAGAGAAGGTCGAGGCCGCCTTCGGCCGCGGCGCCTTGGATCGCAGGCCCGCCGGCAGGCCGGTGACCGGGCATGTCCCGTTCACGAAACGGGCGAAGAAGGCGCTGGAGCTGTCGCTCCGCGAGGCCCTGGCGCTCAAGCACAACCACATCGCCGATGGCCACATCCTGCTCGGCCTCATCCGCGAGGGCGAGGGCATGGCCACCCGGATCCTGACCGACGCCGGCATCGACAGGGCGGTCCTCCGCCAGGAAGTCGTCGACGAGCTGACCTGATCACGCCCCGCGGCCCGGCCCGTCCTGGGCCGGGCGGCAACATGGGCGACCGACGGACCCGCCCCCTGACGACGGTCCGCTCGGTGGTTATCCACAGGGTGGGGATGCGGACTCGTTCTGTCAGCGGCCGATGCCATACTTCACGCATCGAAACGAACCGACCACGCTACGGGGGCATCCCATGGTCAAGACGTCGCGACGAGCCCGCCACACGACCGACTCCGGCACTTCGCCGGAGTCGAGACCGACTTCCCAATCCGACGTCACACTCCACGCCGACGCCACCTCGCATCCCGACGCCACGCGCCCTGATCCCGTGGCCGGCACGGATACGGGATCAGGGACGGGGACGGGCTCCGGGACGGGCTCCGCCGCCGCGGGCGATCCCGGCGCCGCCGCAGAGTCGGGCTGCGCGGGCGCCTCTCGTGCCCAGGGTGGGCCTCGGTCGCATGCCGATCGGACGCCCACGACGGTGCGGGAGCTCTATGACCGGCTTCCCGAAACGCCCCCTTCAAGGTCGAGGTGATCAACGGGAGGATCATCATGAGCCCGCGCAGCAACCCCCCGGCAGTCCCGGATCATCGGCAAGCTGGTGCGAGCCTTCGGCCAGGTGGCCGACGAGCAGGGCTGGTGTGAGTGGCCCGAGGTCGATGTCTGCATCGCCTGGACGAGAGATCCGGTGGTGCCCGACTTTTCCATGGGGCCCAAGGACGCCCCGTTGCGGGTTGATCGCGAGATCATCTCTGATGGGCTGGTCCTGGCGGCCGAGGTGGTGTCGGCCAATAGTGTCCGTGAGGATCGGGAGGACAAGCCGCTCGTCTACGCGCGAGGCGGCATCCCGATTCTGCTGGTCGTCGACCCCGTCGCGGAGCCGGCGACGGTGACGGCGCACAGCCGGCCGACCGGCGACGGCTATCAGACGGTCACCACGGTGAAGATGGGCGAGGCGCTGCCGATCCCCGAGCCGGTGGGCATCGACCTCGATACGTCGATCTTCCTGGACGACTGATCTGCGGGCGGACAGGTCACGGGCATCCGGCGACGTGACCTGGCCGCACGCGCGTCACTTGCGGGAGGCGTTCAGGTAGTCGTGGTTCATGCGGGCGATGGTGTCGAGGGGGATGCTCTTGGGGCAGACGGCCGTGCATTCGCCGGTGTTGGTGCAGCCGCCGAAGCCCTCGATGTCCATCTGTTCCACCATGGCCAGCACACGGGAGTCGCGTTCGGGCTGGCCCTGGGGCAGCAGGCCGAGGTGGGTGATCTTGGCGGCGGTGAACAGCGAGGCCGAGCCGTTGGGGCAGGCGGCGACGCAGGCGCCGCAGCCGATGCAGGTGGCGGCGTCGAAGGCGTCGTCGGCGTCGGCCTTGCGCACCGGGACGGAGTGGGCGTCGGGCGCCGAGCCGGTGGGCACGCTGACGAATCCACCGGCCTGGATGATGCGGTCGAAGGCGCTGCGGTCGACGACCAGGTCCTTGACCACGGGGAACGGCTCGGCCCGCCACGGCTCGATGGTGACGGTCTCGCCGTCCTTGAAGTGGCGCATGTGGAGCTGGCACGTGGTGGTGGCGCGCTGCTCGCCGTGGGCGACGCCGTTGATGACCAGGCCGCACATGCCGCAGATGCCTTCACGGCAGTCGTGGTCGAACGCGATCGGGTCGTCACCCTCCAGCGTCAGCCGCTCGTTGAGGACGTCCAGCATCTCCAGGAAGGACATGTCGGGTGACACGTCGTCGACCTGGTAGGTCACCATCCGTCCCTGGTCTTCGGCGTTCTTCTGCCGCCAGACCTTGAGGGTGAGTCTCATTACTTGTAGCTCCGCTGGGTCATCTTCACGTATTCGTAGGCGAGCTGTTCCTTGTGCAGCACGGGCCCGCCTTCGGGGCGCCATTCCCAGGCCGCGACGTAGCTGAAGGCGTCGTCGTCGCGCAGGGCTTCGCCCTCTTCGGTCTGCGATTCGGCGCGGAAGTGGCAGCCGCACGACTCGGTGCGGTGCAGCGCGTCGAGGCAGATCAGTTCGGCCAGTTCGAAGAAGTCGGCCACGCGGCCGGCCTTTTCCAGCGACTGGTTCAGTCCTTCGCCGTCGCCCGGCACTTTCACGTCGCGCCAGAACTCGGCGCGTAGCTCGGGGATGCGCGCCAGGGCTTTGCGCAGCCCGGCCTCGGTGCGTTCCATGCCGCACAGGTCCCACATGAGGCGGCCGAGTTCGCGGTGGAACGAGTCGACGGTGCGGGTGCCGTTGACGGCGAGCAGCTTCTGGATGCGGCCGTGCACGGCGGCGACGGCGTCGTCCACGTCACGCTGGTCGACCTCGCCGTGTTGGGCGGCGCCGGCCAGGTAATCGCCGATGGTGGCCGGCAGCACGAAGTAGCCGTCGGCGAGGGCCTGCATGAGCGCCGACGCGCCGAGGCGGTTGGCGCCGTGGTCGGAGAAGTTGGCTTCGCCGATCACGAACAGGCCGGGGATGGTCGACTGCAGGTCGTAGTCGACCCACAGGCCGCCCATGGTGTAGTGGACGGCCGGGTAGATGCGCATCGGCGTCTCGTACGGGTTCTCCCCGGTGATGCGCTCGTACATCTCGAACAGGTTGCCGTATTTGGCGGCGACGGCGTCGCGGCCGAGCCGGCGGATGGCGTCGGCGAAGTCGAGGTAGACGCCGAGGCCGCCGGGGCCGACGCCGCGTCCCTCGTCGCAGACGTTCTTGGCGGCGCGGGACGCGATGTCCCGAGGGACAAGATTCCCGAAGGCCGGATATATCCGCTCAAGGTAGTAATCGCGCTCGGCCTCGGGGATGTCCGCGGGCTTGCGCGTGTCGCCCTTCGTCACCGGCACCCACACCCGGCCGTCGTTGCGCAGCGACTCCGACATCAGCGTCAGCTTCGACTGATGGTCGCCGCTGACCGGGATGCACGTCGGGTGGATCTGCGTGAAGCAGGGGTTCGCGAAGTACGCCCCCTTGCGGTGCGCCCGCCAGATGGCCGTGGTGTTGCACCCTTTGGCGTTGGTCGACAGGTAGAACACGTTGCCGTAGCCGCCGGTGCCGAGCACGACCGCGTCGGCCAGGTGCGTCTCGATCTCGCCGGTGAGCAGGTCGCGCACCACGATGCCGCGTGCCCGGCCGCCCGAGACGATCAGCTCCAGCATCTCGTGGCGGGTGTGCATCTCCACGTTGCCGGCGGCGATCTGCCGCTCCAGCGCCTGGTAGGCGCCGAGCAGCAGTTGCTGCCCCGTCTGGCCGCGCGCGTAGAAGGTCCGCGACACCTGGGCGCCCCCGAACGACCGGGTGTCGAGCAGCCCGCCGTATTCGCGCGCGAACGGCACGCCTTGGGCGACGGCCTGGTCGATGATGTTCACGCTGACCTGGGCGAGCCGGTACACGTTCGATTCGCGGGAGCGGAAGTCGCCGCCCTTGACCGTGTCGTAGAACAGCCGGTAGACGCTGTCGCCGTCGCCGCGGTAGTTCTTGGCGGCGTTGATGCCCCCCTGGGCGGCGATACTGTGCGCCCGGCGCGGAGTGTCCTGGTAGCAGAACGACTTGACCCGGTAGCCCAGTTCGGCGAGCGTCGCGGCGCAGGATCCGCCGGCGAGGCCGGTGCCCACGACGATGATGGTGAGCTTGCGCTTGTTGGTGGGGTTGACGAGCTTGGCGGAGAAGCGCCGCTTGTCCCAGCGCTCTTCGATGGGCCCGTCGGGCGCCTTGGTGTCGGCGATCGGCTCGCCGACCACGTAGTCGAGACCCGGGCTCACTCGATCACTCCGATCAGCACAGAGACGGGCACGGACACGAAGCCCAGGACCAGCACGGCCGACAGCGCCGCAGCGGCGGCCTTGAGCGCGCGGTAGCGGCGTCCGTTGGCCAAACCGAGCGTCTGGAACGCGCTCCACAGGCCGTGCCGCAGATGCAGCCCCACCATCACCATCGCGATGACGTAGAACAGCGTGACCGGCCAGCGTCCGGGCGCGAAGCCGTCGACCATCCGCTGGTACGGCATGCCGTCGGCGCCCGCCGGGTTGACGGTCGCGAAGGTCAGGTCGAGCAGGTGCCAGATCACGAACAGGACGATGATGATGCCGCCGACCCGCATGGTGCGCGCGGCGTAGCCGTCCGCGAGCGATTTCCGCTTGGCGACGTACTTGACGGGTCGTGCCTTGGCCGCGCGCCTGGCGAGCGACACCGCCGACCACATGTGCGCCGCCACGCAGACCACGAGCACGATCTCCACGAGGGTGAGCACCGTGCGTCCGGGTACGGCGGGCTCGCCCACGTGCCGCAGCCAGTGGGCGTAGGCGTTGAACTCCTCGGCCCCCAGGAAGATCTTCAGGTTGCCGATCATGTGCGCGATGAGGTACAGGACCAGCACGGCACCGGTGACGGCCATCACGGCCTTTTTGCCGATGGACGTGCCGAGGAACCCCAGGGTTCTGCGGTTCGTTGGCCTGTGGGGTGCGGGGGTGGGCGTTCTGGGCTTGGCGCCTCCGGTGTCGGGCACCGGTGCGGTCGCCTGCCCGCGTTCGATCGTGGCGGTCACATCCGCACGTTAGGTTTGGCCGTGACCTGTCGTCCAAGTCATGCCGGGCCTCGAATCCATAGCCTGCGGCTATGAATCGTGCGTCGTCGGCTCCCGTGAGCCGCGCCGACGACCGCGATTGCGACAAATGTCACACAATGTGGCATTAGTCCGCGCCACTCCACTCCGGGGTGGGTGGTGGCGGGCCGGGAGGCGGGCCGTACTTTAGAGATGATGCAGTTGCAGCAGCTCGCCTACTTCGTGGCTGTGGCCGACACCTCGCATTTCACTCGGGCGGCCGAGCGCATGCGGGTCGCTCAGCCATCGCTGAGCAAGCAGATCAAGGCGTTGGAGCGCGAGCTCGGGGCGCCGCTGTTCAGCCGGGCGCGGGGCAACGTGACTCTCACGGGGGCCGGGGAGGCGCTGCTGCCGCTGGCGCGCCGCATGCTGGCCGACGCCGACACCGCGCGGCGGGAGGTCGCCGAGCTGGCGGGGCTGCGCCGCGGGCGGGTGCGGCTCGGCGCCACGCCGTCGCTGTGCGCGGGGCTGCTCGCCGACACGCTGGCCCTGTTCCACCGCGACTACCCCGGGATCGAACTGCTGGTGGAGGAGAGCGGCTCGCGCGACCTGGTGCACGATCTCGCCCGGGGGCAGCTCGACCTCGCGCTGATCATCCTGCCGCTGCAGAGCAACGACCCTTCGCTGGTCACCGAGGAGATCCTCCGCGAGAACCTGGTCGTGGCGGCCCCGGTGACGGCGCGCGGCCGCAAGGCGTACCTGCGGATCGAGGAGCTGCGCGGCCGGCCGCTGGTGATGTTCCGGCGGGGCTACGACCTGCGCGAGGCGACGCTGGCGGCCTGCCGTCAGGCGGGGTTCGAGCCGAGTTTCGCGGTCGAGGGCGGTGAGATGGACGCCGTGCTGCGTTTCGTGGAGGCCGGCCTGGGGGTGGCGGTCGTGCCGTCGATGGTGCTGGACGGCCGGCCAGGGCTGGCCGGCACGCCGCTCGCTCCGCCGGGCCTGACGCGCACGGTCGCCCTCGCGCACCGCAAGGACGTCGAGCCGACGCGGGCCGCGCAGGCCTTCCGCGCGACCCTGCTGTCCTTCCTCTCGGAGGCCGACCGGGAGGGTGCGCTGCCCCAGGGAGTGACCCGCATCCCGGGCCGGCCTCGCACGAACTCCCGTGAATTCGACCAAGTAGGTCACGGACGACCGCCGATATAGTGTTCAGTGGGAATCGACCAGCGCCCACGAGGGCGGCGACCCGATACAGGAGAGGCGTTGGTGACGTCGCTCTCAAGATCGTCCTCAGCGCTACCCGGGGCGCTGTCCCTCCTTCTCATCGAGGATGACGAAGGCGACGCCTTCCTGGTGGAGGAGCTGCTGGTCGACAGCGAGCTCACGCCGAAGATCACCTGGGCGCGCAGCCTGGCCGAGGGCCGGGCCTCGCTGAGCGAGAACGTGGACTGTGTGCTGGTCGACCTGTCGCTGCCCGACGCCACCGGGCTGGAGGCGCTGGGCCAGGTGCTGGCCATGGCGCCCGACACGGCCGTGCTGGTGCTGACGGGCCTCGACGACGCGCATGTCGGGGTGCGGGCGGTCGCGTCCGGCGCGCAGGACTATCTGGTCAAGCAGGACGTGCAGGACGGCAGGCTGCTGGCCCGGGCCATCCGGTACGCGATCGAGCGCAAGCGGGCCGACGTGGCCCAGCGCGAGCTCATCGAGGCGCGGATGCTCCGGCAGGAGACCGCGCGGCTCGAACGCGGCCTGTTACCGGTGCCGCTGCTGAACGACACCGGCTTGACGCATCAGATGACGTACCTGCCGGGCCGGCAGGGCCCGCTCGCCGGCGACTTCTACGACACCGTGCAGACCCCCGACGGCTCGGTGCACGGCGTGATCGGCGACGTGTGCGGGCACGGACCGGACGAGGCGGCGCTCGGGGCGGCGCTGCGCATCGCCTGGCGGACCCTGGTCATCGCCGGGCACACCGGCAACGACCTGCTGCGCACGCTCGACACCTTGCTGCGCAACGAACGCAGGTCGGAGGAGATCTTCACCACGCTCTGCACGGTCACGATCGGCCCGGATCTGTCGGCCGCCCGGATGCACGTGGTCGGTCATCCCCCGCCGTTGCTGCTGCGCGGGGGCGAGCTCCGGGTCGTCGAGGGCACGCCGTCCGGCCCACCGTTGGGGATATTTCACAACATCGAGTGGAAGACCCTTGAGGTGACGCTAGGCGATGAATGGTCGCTGCTGCTCTACACGGACGGCCTGATCGAGGCCTCCGTGGACGGCGGCCGGCAGCTCCTCGGCACCGATGGTGTCATGCGCCTGCTCGCGGACCGCGAGCGCATCGACCTCGACCGGCTCATCACGCAGGTACGGGAGCTGCACAAGGAGCCGCTGGCCGACGACCTCGCGGTGGTGCTGCTCTCCCGGAGGCGGCCGGGGTGATCGAGCCCGCGCCGCCGGCACCGTCACGGGCCACGCCGGCGAGCATGCGGTCGCCGGGCCTCGACCCGCTTCCGCCGGCGGGCCCGCGCGAGGGCTTCGGCCGGCTGCGGCTGCGCGGCTGGTTCCTCCTCGGCGGCGCGGCGTTCGGCGCGGTGTTCGCGGTCGCGGTGCTGGTGACTCTGATCACGCTCGCCCAGACCCACCACGCGCGGATCAACGTGATCGACGTGGTCGACCCGGCGACGTTGCACACCCTGGAGCTGTCCACCGCGCTGACGGCGCAGGACAGCGCGGTCCGCGCCTACGGCCTGACCGGCGATGCGCGTTACCGGGAGTCCTTCGAGCGGGCCGCGAGCGCGGAGCGCAAGGCCCTCGACCGGATCTCCGCCCTGCTGCCCGAGATGCCGGAACGGTCCCTGGTGGCCGCCGACCTGGCCGCGCTCCGGCGGGCGACGGACGACTGGCACCGCGACTACGCCGACGTCGCGCTGCGCGAGGTCGGCCAGAACGGCACCAAGGCGTACACCGAATCCCTCATCGACATCGGCGCCCACGACTTCATGTCGGTGCAGGACGCGCTGGGCGCGCAGCAGACTCGGCTGATCCGCCTGTCCCGGTCGGGCCGCGACCGGCTCGACGCCGGCTGGAACACGTTCTACTGGGTGCTGGGCGGCCTCGCGCTGGTGCTGGTCGCGGCGGCGGTGGTGTTCGCCTTCATCGTCCGGCACGCCATGCTGCGGCCGGTGTCGCGGCTGGCCGGCCAGGTGCGGGAGGTCGCCCAGGGCGACTTCGAGCGCAGGCTGCACGTGGACCGGCCGGCGGAGCTGGCCGAGCTGTCCGATCACGTGGACGCGATGCGCGCCCGCATCGTGGCCGAGTGGCGCACCATGGCCGAGGCGCGGCAGCGGCTCAGCGAGCAGGCGGCCGAGCTGAGCCGCTCCAACGCCGAGCTGGAGCAGTTCGCGTACGTCGCGAGCCACGACCTTCAGGAGCCGCTGCGCAAGATCGCCAGTTTCACGCAGCTGCTGGAGCAGCGGTACGGCGAGCGGCTCGACGACCGCGCCAAGCAGTACATCGGCTTCGCCGTGGACGGCGCCAAGCGCATGCAACGGCTCATCAACGATCTGCTGGACTTTTCCCGTGTCGGGAGGGTAGGCGGGGAGCCGGCGAGGGTCGACTGCGCGGAGGCGCTCGCCACGGCGCTGGTGAATCTTTCCGCGCAGATCGAAGATGCGGAGGCGGACGTGGCCGCGCACGACATGCCGGTGGTCATCGGCAACCGTCTGCTCCTGACGCAGCTGTTCCAGAACATCGTCGGCAACGCCCTGAAGTTCCGGTCGCAGGAGCCGCCTCGCATCCGCATCGCCGCGCGCCGCGACGGCGCGATGTGGGAGTTCTCGTGCTCCGACAACGGCATCGGCATCGCGCGCGAGCACGCCGAGCGCATCTTTCTGATCTTCCAGCGCCTCCATCCGCGCGACGTCTACCCTGGCACCGGCATCGGCCTGGCCCTGTGCAAGAAGATCGTCGAATACCACGGCGGCGAGATCTGGGTCGACCCGAGGTCCGCGCCCGGCTCTGGCACCACCTTCCGCTGGACACTCCCCGCCGCAGGAGGCGATCGTGACTGAGTTCCTGCCCATCGAGGTGCTCCTCGTCGAGGACGACCCCGGTGACGTGCTCCTCACCCGGGAGGCCTTCGAGTACAACAAGGTGAGCAACCGGCTGCACGTGGTCAACGACGGCGAGCAGGCCATGGCGTTCCTGCGCGGCGAGGGGCCCTTCGACCGGGCGCCGCGGCCCGACCTGATCCTGCTCGACCTCAACCTGCCGCGCAAGGACGGCCGTGAGGTCCTCGCGGAGATCAAGTCCGATCCCGGCCTGCGCGTCATCCCCGTCGTCATCCTCACCACGTCGGAGGCCGAGGAGGACATTTTGCGCAGTTATCATCTGCACGCCAACGCGTACGTCTCCAAGCCGGTCGACTTCGACCAGTTCATCAAGGTCGTGCGGCAGATCGACGACTTTTTCGTGACAGTGGTGAAGCTGCCCCGCTCCGGTCAGCGGCTCTGACCCGGCACTCCACAGGCAGTAAGCTGAGCAGACGAGAGGCACTCGACGTCGGCCCACGGCACCCGCCGCGCGCGTACGTGACAGGAATCACACCTGGTCAGACAGAAAGTGAGTGACCCTCCTCACAATGACGCACGCCGTCGTCGTAACGTATGCCCCACCACCGCGCCCGGGCGCATTCCGATGGGCCCGCGGCCCGGTGCACGCATTCGTGAACGGGTGGAGAGGCCCCGATGACCCAAATAGTGACCGGACGCCCATCCGGTGAATCGTCTTCCACGCAACGGAAGCAGCGAGTCCAGCTGAAGAACCGCACCCTGCGGACGGACCGTTGGTGGCTGACCCCGGCCCTCACGTTCGCCGGTCTGCTCGCCTTCGTGATCTACGGTTTTTGGGCGATCTTCGACAACAGCTACTTCGCGGCACCCTACATCGCGCCGTTCAGTTCGCCGTGTCTGGCGAACAACTGTGTGGCCGGCTCTGAGTTCGCGGGCTGGACCCCGATCGGCGACTGGTGGGCGCTGCCGCCCGGGTTGCTGGTGCTCGGCCTGCCCGGTGGATTCCGGCTGACGTGCTACTACTACCGCAAGGCCTACTACCGGTCGTTCTGGCTGTCGCCGCCGGCCTGCGCCGTGGCCGAGCCGCACAAGAGCTACAGCGGTGAGCGCCGGCTGCCGCTGATCCTGCAGAACATCCACCGCTACTTCTTCTACTTCGCGGTGCTGATCGGTTTGGTTCTGCTCTACGACGCCATCCTGGCCTTCCGCGACGAAAACGGAAACTGGGGGCACGTGGGGCTCGGCACCATCATCCTGCTGGTGAACGCCATCCTGATCCTCTGCTACACGTTCGGCTGCCACTCGTGCCGGCACATCACGGCCGGCCGGCTGAACCACTTCTCGAAGCATCCGCTGCGCTACAAGGCCTGGACCATCGTCTCCAAGCTCAACGCGCGGCACCAGCAGTTCGCCTGGGTGTCCCTGTTCTCCGTCATGATCGCCGACTTCTACGTGCGGCTCGTCGCCAAGGGCATCATCTCGTTTCCGTTCGCGTAGAAGACCTGGAAAGAACTCATCATGGATATCGAGCATCACGAGCACGCGGTTCCGAACTCCGACGGTCAGCAGTTCGACGTGCAGGAGTTCGACGTCGTCGTCATCGGCGCGGGTGGGGCCGGTCTGCGGGCCGCCATCGAGGCCCGGCAGGAGGGCAAGCGCACCGCCATCGTCTGCAAGTCGCTGTTCGGCAAGGCCCACACGGTCATGGCCGAGGGCGGCGCGGCGGCCGCCATGGGCAACGTCAACCCCAACGACAACTGGCAGGTCCACTTCCGCGACACGATGCGCGGCGGAAAGTTCCTCAACAGCTGGCGCATGGCCGAGCTGCACGCCAAGGAGGCCCCCGATCGGGTCTACGAGCTGGAGGCGTGGGGCGCGCTGTTCGACCGCACCAAGGACGGCAAGATCAGCCAGCGCAACTTCGGCGGCCACGAGTATCCCCGGCTGGCCCACGTCGGCGACCGCACCGGCCTGGAGCTGATCCGCACGCTGCAGCAGCGCGTCGTCGCGCTCCAGCAGGAGGACGAGCGGGTGCACGGCGACCCCGAGGCGTACATCAAGGTCTTCGCCGAGTGCACGATCACCAAGCTGCTCAAGGACGACGACCGCATCGCCGGCGCCTTCGGCTACTGGCGCGAGACCGGCCGGTTCATCGTGTTCGAGGCCCCGGCGGTGGTGCTGGCCACCGGCGGCATCGGCAAGTCCTACAGCGTCACCTCCAACTCCTGGGAGTACACCGGTGACGGCCACGCGCTGGCGCTGCTCGCCGGCGCCAAGCTGATCAACATGGAGTTCATCCAGTTCCACCCGACCGGCATGGTGTGGCCGCCGTCGGTGCGCGGCATCCTCGTCACCGAGTCGGTCCGCGGTGACGGCGGGGTGCTGCGCAACTCCGAGGGCAAGCGGTTCATGTTCGACTACATCCCCGAGGTGTTCAAGAACCAGTACGCCACCACGGAGGAGGAGGCCGACCGCTGGTACACCGACCAGGCCAACAACCGGCGCCCGCCGGAGCTGCTGCCGCGTGACGAGGTGGCCCGCGCGATCAACGCCGAGGTGAAGGCCGGCCGGGGCAGCCCGCACGGCGGCGTGTACCTCGACGTGTCGACCCGCCTGCCGGCCGCCGAGATCATCAAGCGGCTGCCGTCGATGCACCACCAGTTCAAGGAGCTGGCCGACGTCGACATCACGGCCGAGCCGATGGAGGTCGGCCCGACCTGCCACTACGTCATGGGCGGTGTCGAGGTCGACCCCGACACCGGGGCGTCCAACGTGCCCGGCCTGTTCGCGGCCGGCGAGGTGTCGGGTGGCATGCACGGCTCCAACCGGCTCGGCGGCAACTCGCTGTCGGACCTGCTGGTCTTCGGCCGACGGGCCGGGGCCGGGGCGGCGGCGTACGTCACCGGCCTGTCGGCCCGGCCGACCATCAACGAGACGGTGCTGCTGGAGGCGCAGGCCGAGGCACTGGCCCCGCTGCAGCGCAGCGGCGGCGAGAACCCCTACGAGGTGCATCACGAGCTGCAGCGCACGATGCACGAGCTCGTCGGCATCATCAGGACCGCCGACGAGATCACCGAGGCGCTGGAGGTCCTGGCCAAGCTGCGGGAGCGCGCCGCCAACTGCGCCTCCGCGGGCAGCCGCATCTACAACCCCGGCTGGCATCTCGCCATCGACCTGCGCAACATGCTGCTGGTCTCCCAGTGCGTGGGCAAGGCGGCGCTGATGCGGCAGGAGAGCCGCGGCGGCCACACCCGCGACGACTTCCCCAACATGTCGGCCGAGTGGCGGCGCAAGGTGCTCGTCTGCACCGCGCTGCCCGACGGCTCGGAGGTGAAGGTCGAGGAGCAGGTGCAGCCGCAGCTGCGCGACGACCTGCTGCTGCTGTTCGAGCGGGCCGAGCTGGAGAAGTACATGACCGAGGAAGAGCTGACGGAGTACGACGCGCTGGCCGGAAAGGAATGACCGTGAGTTACAAGGCGAAGTTCCGCGTCTGGCGCGGCGAGGGTGGAGACGGCAAGCTGGAGGACTTCACCGTGGAGGTGAACGAGGGCGAGGTCGTCCTCGACATCATCCACCGGCTGCAGGCCACCCAGGCCCCCGACCTCGCCGTACGGTGGAACTGCAAGGCGGGCAAGTGCGGCTCCTGCTCCATGGAGATCAACGGCCGGCCGCGGCTGAGCTGTATGACCCGCATGTCCACCTTCGACGAGGACGAGACCATCACGGTCACCCCGATGCGGACCTTCCCCGTCATCAAGGACCTCGTCACCGATGTCTCGTTCAACTACCAGAAGGCGCGGGAGATCCCGTCCTTCACGCCGCCGAGCGACGTGAAGCCCGGCGAGTTCCGCATGCAGCAGGTCGACGTCGAGCGGTCGCAGGAGTTCCGCAAGTGCATCGAGTGCTTCCTGTGCCAGAACGTCTGCCATGTGATCCGCGACCACGAGGAGAACAAGCAGAACTTCGCCGGGCCGCGCTTCCTCATGCGCATCGCCGAGCTCGACATGCACCCCTACGACGTGGCCGACCGCAAGGACATCGCGCAGGACCAGCACGGGCTCGGCTTCTGCAACATCACCAAGTGCTGCACCGAGGTCTGCCCCGAACACATCAAGATCACTGACAACGCGCTCATCCCGATGAAGGAGCGCGTGGTCGACCGGCGCTACGACCCGCTGGTCTGGCTCGGCAACAAGATCTTCCGCCGCTCGGAGTCCACCAGCGGCGACCGAGCCTGACGTTCCGCCCGATCCGCCCCGGTCCCCGTCCGATCAGGACGACCGGGGCGGATCTTCGTCTGTACCGGGCGTGCTCTCCGTGGCGGACCCGGGCCGGTACCAGGAGTCGGGCAGCGTGCCCTTCTCGGTGATCTGCAGCGGCTCGTCGGCGTCGCCGAGCCCCGGCAGCGGCTCCTGCCCCTCCGGGATCTCGGGCCGCTCGAACCACTTGGTCGGCTCCGGCTCCGCCGGGGCCGCCTCGTCCGCCGGGGACGCGGCCTCGGAGGCGGGAGGCGCGGCCTCGGGGGCCGCGGGGAGAGAAGCCTGCGCGGAGGCGTCCTGGGCGGCCGGCTCGGGCGCCGGCGCCGACGACGGCCGGTACTCCTGCTGGGCGTACCCCTGAGGTGCGTACGCCTGCTGTGCGTAGCCCTGCTGGGCGTAGGGCTGATAGTCGAGGTAGCCCGCCGGGTAGCCGGTGCGCGGGTCGACGTAGGCGGGCGGCTGGGGGGCCTGGGGCATGACGTACGTCTGCATCGGCAGGATGCCGATGACCGGGGCGTACGGCTGGTAGGGGGCCGGGGCGGCGGCCTGCTCGCCCCGGTGCCGGCCCGGCGAGCGCGGGCCGGCCTTGCGCACCGCGGCGTCCTGGGCCAACCGCTGGAGCCGGCCCTGGAACAGGAACACCGCGAAGATGATCAGCAGCACCAGCAGGATGCCGGGGATGGCCAGCTCACGGCTCAGCCCGAGCTCGTCGTACTCGGGCGAGGCGTTGCGGATCTCGAACTGCACCGAGTCGGGGTCGGGCTCGCTGAACGTGGGGGAGGCGATGGCGGCATCCGTGCCGGTGACCGAGGGGACCGGGGACGGCGTGGGTGTGGGTGACGGGCTGGCGGGCGGCAGGACGACGTCGTCGGTCTGCGTCGGGGTGTTCTCCGGCTGGGACGGCGCCGGCTGCGTCGCGGCGGATGAGGGCACCACGGGCGGGTTCTGCGGCACCTCCGGCGCCGTCTGGGTGGGCTTCGGCTTCGGCGTCACGGTCCGGGTCATGGTGACCGTGGGGTCCGGGCTGATGGTGGTGGTCATCGTGACCACGGGCTGGGACGTGTCGGGCGGGGGCGTCGTCGTGACGGTGACCGTGATCTGCGTCGACGGCTCCTCGCCCGGGTTGATGGGCACGACGATGCCGCCATCAGGATCGTCGGTGGCGGCCGCGTGGGCCGCGAAGATCGGCGCGCCGGCGAGCATGACACCACCCGTCAGGCCGAGTGCCATCACGACCGCGGATACGGCCCTACGCGCGCGTCCGGACACGCTGTCCTCCGCCGTTCATCCTCAACTCGGTAGGTCAAAGGAATACTAGTTCTGGCAAAGGGGCGATAAAGCCAGAAAGCGGCGACGCGTTATGTCCGTTTGATCAATATTTCTGGGCGCGCTTCAGATACAGCCGCATCTGCACGATCAACACTATGAGCAGCCCCAGCACTCCCAGCGACGTCAGCGGCAGCTCGTCGAGCACGCCCCGGCGCTCCCGCACCGGCCGCCGGTGCGCCATTTCGGTCAGCCCGACCGGCCCGGCCACCGCCTCGCCCGCTGCGGCACGCGGCGGACGTGCGGCGATGCCGCCCGCCTCCCGGCCCCGCTCCCCCGTGGAGCGCCCGGCGCCGGCATGGCCGTGAACGGCCCTCGCCCCCCGGGTACGCCCGCCGCCGGCCTCCGCCGAACGCGCCGCCGTCTCGCGTTCGCCGTTCCGCCGCGGCGTCACGGCCGGTGCGTGCGACGGCTCGTGTGCTTTATGAGAACGCTGCGACGGGTGCGCCGGTGAAACTTTCAGCGGCTCGGCACGCCGGCCGGAATGCCGGTCCACGGGTCGTTCCGAGCTCAGCGCCACGGTGGGGCCCGCGGGGGGACGGCCGGGACGGGCCTGCTGCACCTGTTCGGCATAGCCCCCGCCGGGCCGGAAACCGGGTGGGGCCATCTCCGGCCGGGACGGCTCCGGCCGGGACGTTTCCCGGGGATGCGGGAGCGAGCGGGATTCGCCCCGGTCCGGGCCGCCGGAGTCCACCTGCGGCTCCAGGCAGCCGATCGGCGGCGCGACGTCCGCGAACGCCGCGTCGAAGCGCATGTCCAGCTCCGCCGACCGCAGCACCACCTCGCCGCGCGGCAGGCCCTCCGGCAGGTACTCCACGCACGGCGATCCGTCGGACATGGTGGCGGGCACGACGCCGGGCCACTCCGGGGAGGCCCACGCCACCCCGCCGCCGGAGCCGAGCACCGTCATCGAGAGCAGCACCGCGCACCGCATCAGACCGGCCATAAGGTTCCCGTCCCCCAGATCCGCTCCCACACGGAGCCAGAACAGCCTGTGACCGATTGATCACGCAGTGATATTACTCAATCACCTCAAGCGGCCATAGACCATTCGGACGACCGGCACATCAGGGGACAGCCACGGCACGTCGAAAAGTTGATCGGCGGTGAGCCAACGCAGTGCCAAGTGCTCCTTGGCCACCGGATCGCCCTCGACGATCGAGGCCAGGTAGACCCGCATCACGTACCCTCGGCCCACCGGCCAGTCGCCGCCGACCCGCTCCCCCGCCTCGACGCGGACCCCGAGCTCCTCCTCGCACTCCCGCACCACCGCCGCCCGCTCGCCCTCACCCGGCTCGACCTTCCCGCCGGGCAGCTCCCACCGCCCGGCCAGCTCCGGCGGATCGGCGCGCTGCGCCGCCAGCAGCCGCCCCCCGCGCACGATCGCCGCACCGACGACCACCCCCGCGCCGGCGCCGCTCATGCCATCCCCAGCCGCCTGAGCTGCTCCTGGACGTCCGGGTTGGCCAGCGGCCGGGTGAAGCCGACGATGGCGTTCCGGTCGCCGTACGACGACACCTTGATCGGCCCGCACAGGGTGCAGCGGGCCTCCACCATCTTGCCCGGCGACACCACCAGCCCGACATGCCCCGGATGGTCCGGGCCGGTGCCCGGCCCGGCGTTGAAGAACACCAGATCGCCCGGCTGCTCGCTGCCCGCCGGCACCCGCTCGCCGAACGGCCACTGCAGGAACGTGGTGCGCGGGATCGTCAGCCCGGCGGCCCGGTACGCCATGTACACGATGCCCGAGCAGTCGAACGCGTCCGGCCCGGTGCCGCCCCACCGGTACGGTTTGCCGCGCTGCTCCAGCGCGTACTCGAGGATTTCGCGCACCACCCGGCTCGGCGCGGCGTCCACGTACGGCTGGTCGCACGCCGGGTCGGCCTCGGGCGGGGTGCCGAGCGAGCCGTCGGCGGCGTACCCCTTGGCGATGGCGAGCACCTGGTCGACGTACCAGATGGCCCGGTTGTAGGTGAACAGGGCGCGCCGCAGGTCGTCGGGCGCGCCGTTGCGCTTCAGCATCTTCGCGGCGCCGAGGATCGCGTCGGCGGGGTCGTAGATGTCGGCCCAGCCGTCGCCGTCGCCGTCGGAGGCGTAGCCGTTGAAGCTCGACGGAATCTTGATCTTGGGCTTGCCGCCCCACGTGCCGATCAGGAACTGCATGGGCCCGGCCGCGCCGGCGTAGTTCACGCCGCTTTTGACGCCGGGCAGGTTCGACCGCCCATGATCGGTTTCGCGCTTGCCGACGGCCGCGAGCACGGTCCACTGCACGCCGACCTGCGCGCCGTACTTCTTGTACAGCTTCAGGTAGTCGGGCGGAATGTCCTTCTCGGCCGTCGTGGACTGCTTGACGGCGCTCGCGGCCTGCGCGCAGTCCGTGGACCATCCGCCGAAGCCGCCGAAGAACGACGGGAACGTGCTCAGCAGCATCGGCGACATGATCAGTACCGTCAGCAGCATCACGGTGAGCCCGACGAGCAGCGCGATGCGCCCCCGCGAAGGGCTCATGCGGCGTTCCCGCCCTCCGTGGCATCTCCGTCCTGCCCGGCGTCGGCGGGCTCCAGGTCGTAGACCCGCCAGGCGTCACCGGACCGGATCAGCGTCACGGCGTAGTCGTCGGTGCGCTCGCTCTTGCCGCTCTTCGCCGTGATGCGCTCGGTCGCGCCCACCACCCACACGATCGAGTGGGCGGTCATGTCGCGGATCGACTTCACCCGCGCCGACCCCTGCGACACGATCTGCTCGGCCTTGTTCCGCTGCACCAGGGCCGGCGACGTGACGGTGCGGGTCAGCGACGCCCCGAGCTCGTTGGTGGTGAACTGCTTCAGCCGTTCGGCGTACGAGATGGGGTCCTCGTCGTAGCGGAACGTGGCGTACGACAGCATGAACCGCTGGGTCATGTCGGCCGACGCCGCGATCTCGTCCTTGGTCAGGGGAAGGTAGCCGTACACGTCGAACGGGCCCTCCGCCGTGGCCTGCCGTGTCGCCGACCCGGTCGACCCGCCGGCCGCCGGCGTGGCACGCGCCCGCACGCGGCCGTCCTCGTCGCCGCCGCCCGAGCCGGGCCGCATCGACAGGTACACGCCCACGATCGCCAGCGCGGCCACGATGACCGCGAACATCACTCCACGGCGACCCTCGCCTCCGCGTGCCATGCCGCTCAGCCCTCACCCGACCGGTCGTCCTTCTTGGCCGGGCGCAGCCAGAACGGCGGCGCCGCGTCGGCGCCGGACCCGTCGCCGTTGGTGCGCCTGGCCAGCCACAGCGGTGGCGCCTCCGACCGCGAGGCCGTGCCGGAGGCCGGCTGGGCGCGGGTCGAGCCGCCGTTCCTGACGGGCGGCGGCGCGGGCGCGCGGCGACCGCGGTCGTCGGCCCGCCGCGACGAGCCGCCGCCGAACAGGCCGCCTCCGCCGCCTCCGCCGCTGCGCGGCGCCCGGCCCCCCGACCCGCCGGAGCGGCCCACCGGGGCCCGGGTGGAGCCGGCCGACGCGCCGTTCGGGCCGGTCGAGCCGGTGGAGGGGCGCGGCGCC
>JBIQJI010000138.1:0-4778 GCA_044507605.1 Actinomycetales bacterium
GACCGCTGTGGGGCGTGCCCGCGGGCCCGGCGCGACCGGGGCGCGCGTGCTGCTCGGCCGGGCGCCTGCGCCCGATGCGGACGTCCGATGCCCCGCCCGGCGACGCGTTCGCGTGTCGCCGGGCGGGGCCCTGCTTCATCGGGCGGGTGTCGTGGCTAGGGCGTCCATCGGACGCCCGGGTTGATGTGTCCGGTCCAGTTGAAGACGGCCATGTTGTCCCACTGGTCGCCGGTGCCGTTGATGTTGGCGGGGTCCCAGCCGTTGCCCGGGACGGCGTACCAGGTGGGCTCCCAGTAGAAGACGCCGATGGCGCCGGCGTTGCGCGCGGTGTTCTGCACGTGGGCGAACTCGGTGGCCTGGCCGTTCCAGGTGGCGGGGTAGCCGGAGCACGGCTGCGAGCCGTTGACGGCGTTGCCCTCCCAGTCGGCGTTGTCGGCGGTGAACGGGTACGCCGTCTCGGCGATGACGACGGGCTTGCCGTACCGGGACTTGACGTCGGTGATGACGTTGTACAGGTTGGCCAGCGAGCCGTGCCACATGCAGTAGTAGGACAGGCCGGTGATGTCCCACTGCACGCCCTTGGCCCTGATGCCGTCGTAGAACCAGCGGGCGTGGGCGTCGCTGTCGGCGTCGGCCGTGTGGATGATCACCTGGGTGCCGCTGTTGCAGGCCTTGGTGGCGTTGTAGCCGGCCTTGAGCAGCAGGCTCAGGTTGGTGAAGTCGTTGTTGATGACTTTGCCGTCGTTCCACAGCATGCCGACGTTGATCTCGTTGCCGATCTGGACGCTGTCGGGCGTCGTGCCCTGGTCTTTGAGGCTGCGGCAGACGTCGTAGGTGTAGTTGTAGACGTCGCTTTGCAGCTGGCCGATGCCGTGACTCGCCCATGCGGCCGGCTTGTACTGCTTGCCGGGGTCGGCCCAGGTGTCGGAGTAGTGGAAGTCGATCATCAACTTCATGCCCTTCGCCTTCACCGTGCGGGCGTAGGCGAGCACCTTGGCCTTGTTGTTGTAGCCGCTGGCCGGGTTGTTCCAGATGCGCAGGCGGACGTAGTTGACGCCGACACCGGCGAGGATGTCCAGCGGGTCGCGGGCGTTACCGGCCGCGTCGTAGTACTTCGCGCCGAGGTCCAGGCTGCGCTGGACCGAGGAGACGTCGGCGCCGCGCATGCTGAGCGAGTTCGCGGCGAGTGCGGGCGGGGGCGCCACGAGCGCCGGCGCGCCCAGTGCCGCGATCATGCTCAGCATCGCCGTGAGCAGGGTGGTCAGGCCCCTGCGGCCACGGCGGGTCGTCATGAATGTTCCAGGTGGTTGACGGACATCTCGATCTCCTGGATGTCGTTGGGGGGTGGTCTCGGTGGACCGATGCCGTCGCTCTGTGAACGTTCCTATGCGTGATATACGGATAAACCGACATATTTCGGGTGTAAGTGCCCTGTCCTCCTTCTCTTCTGTCTGTGAACGTTCACAGAACCGTTCGAACTAGAAGGATAGGGAGAGATCGGGCGGAGGGGAAGACCGCAATTCGGCGCGGCGCCGGGCTCAGCGGGCCGTCGGCCGATCGACGGCGGCGGCCAGGCGCAGCACCTCGTCGACGGGCCACTGATCGTAGGCGTGCGTGCCGTACTTGGCGGCGATCACCCGGCCGTCGGGGCCGATCAGGACGTCGGCCGGCAGGCCCAGCCGGCCGCCGGGCTGCCGGATGGCCGGCCCGCGCTCACGGCCGCGCAGGATCTGCCACCCGCTGCGGAGCACCGCCCGGACGATCGTGCCCCAGACCCGCGGGTCGAGCAGCGAACGGGGGCCTGCCTCGACACCGAACTCGGCGTACAGCCGCTTGCCCGGGTCGGGGATCAGGGGGAACGGCAGGGCGGCCTCGTACTCGGCGAGCTCCCGTGCCGGCGAGTGGAAGACGACGACCTCGTCGATGCCCGCCGCCTGGAGCTCCCCGTGGCGCCGCGCGATGGAACGCAGGTGCAGGTTGCAGATCGGGCACCCCGCGAAGCGGCGGAACTGCAGATGGGTGAGCCGGTCGGGTGCGGGGACGGTCACCACACGGCCGGAGGCCGTGGTCAGCTCGCGACGCGTGATGGTGGAGCCGGGTCCTACCTGGGCCGAGGACGGTCGCACTGCGACTCCCTTCTTAAGTGTACGAAGTACGCCTACGCAGTTTAAGCGTACCTCGTACACTGTCAATTCGTGCCCCGCCCACGTTCCCTCACCCACGACCAGGTGGCCTCGGCCGCCCTCGCCGTCATCGACGACGAAGGGCTGGCGGGGCTGACGATGCGCGTGGTGGCCAAACGGCTCGGCGTGAGCACGATGGCGCTGTACCGCTACGTCGACGACCGGCAGGAGCTGGAGTATCTGGTCGTCGAGCACGTCCTCGGCGCCGTCACGGCGGCGCCGCCCGACCCGGACCTGCCGTGGCGCGACCGCATCGAGATCATGGCGACGCGCGTACGGGACGCGGTCGGCGCCCACCCGGCCGTGGCGCCCCTGACCGTGGCGTACCGGCACATGTCCACCGCGGTGCTGCGCTGGTCCGAGACCGTCGTCGGCATCCTCACCGACGCCGGCATCGAAGGGGAGCGCCGCGTGATCGCGCTACGCGCCCTGCTCGCCTTCGTCCTCGGCGCCATCCAGCTCGAACATCTCGGGCCGCTGCCGGGCGAGGGCACCCGCGAGATCGCCGCGCTGCCGGCGACCCGCTTCCCCCTCATGGCCGAGACGGCCCGGCAGGCGGCCGGCGTCGGGCCGGAGCAGGAGTTCCGGCACGGGCTCGCCCTGCTGCTCGACGGCCTGGCGGGCGCGGCCGGGCCCCGCCCCCGCTGACCCCGGGCTCCGCGCCGGCCCAGGGCTCCTGCGGCGGCGCGTCTTCGCCCCGAACGCCGGACGGCCCGGCCCCGATCGAGGGCCGGGCCGTGGGGAGCGCGGTCGGCGGAGATCAGATCGGAATGATCTCCGTGTAGGGATAGACAGCAGCGTGCAGGCAGCCCACATTCGAGTAGTCGTGCACGAACACCTTGGGCTCGCCGTACCAGTAGCCGGTGATCGTGACCCGGACCGGGTCGTAAAGCTGGACACAGAACATGTGCCCGCCGCCGGTCGCGAGCCGCTCCAGATCTCCGTTGATCTCGGTCAGTTCGGCGCAGGCCTCCTCCGGCGTGGGGTGCGTGCCGCCGTCGGGGTCACAGGTCAGCGTGACGTCCACCGGCTCCCATGAGCTCGGCGACTGCGACGCGAACGACGGATGCACCACCCTGATATGTAGCGACGCCTGCGGTGAGTCGGCGCTGGCCTGAGCGGGCGTCGCCGAGGCGATCACGGCCCCGGCGAGGGCGATCCCGGCGGCCATTGCACCGATTCGGGTACGGCGCATGAATGCGCCCCCTTCCATTTATCGGTTCGACTCCGCCGGTTTATTGCGCCGCTCGATTCAGGCAAGGTTGTTTCATTTGATTTCAGCGGTCGGCCGAGGCGGCGCGCAATTGCCGGGGATTGACCGATGGTCTCGACGCACTCCGCCACGGTCACGCGGAAGTGGAACGTCCGGGTCGCGCCCTTGACCCTGACCGGCCGGCATCCGTCCCCTGCCCGGAACAGGTCGCGCCTCGACGGCGACCACGGATGCTTCGGCGCGTACTCGCGGGCCGACCGGTGCGCCAGGGCGAGGGCCCCCGCCCGCTCCGGTCCCGCGTCGAAGACCTGGCCGAGCCGCCAGGTCCGGCTCTCGCCGCCGCCGAGCCGCTCTTCGATCACTTCCACCGATCGTTCTCGTGCACGTGGCCTCCCGTCAGCGCGCCGCCGCGCCCTTGCCCGGCACAACGACGGGCAGCGGCTCGGAGCTGCGATCGCCGGGAACCCGCGACGGCGGTGTGAACGAGCCGAGGCCCGGCCCCGTCAGCGAGGCCGGGCCGCGTGCCGATGGGGGGTCAGGCCGGGATGATGTCGGTGTAGGGGTAGACGGCGGCGTGCATGCAGGCCAGGTTGGTGTACTGGTGCTCGAACTTCTTGTCCTGGCCGTACCAGGTGCCGACGATCCGGACCCGGACCGGGTCGTAGTACAGGGGACAGAAGTGGGTGCCGTCGCCCGTGGCGAGCCGATCGAGGTTGCCCCTGATCTCCTTGAGTTCGGCGCAGGCCTTCTCCGGAGTGGGGTGCGTGCCCCCGTCGGGGTCGCACGTCAGGGTCACGTCGGCGAGCGGGGTGGGCATGGGCCCGGGGTCGATTCCGCCCGTCTTGGTGACGGTGATCCGCAGCGCGGCTCCCGGCGAGACGTCGGCCTGCGCGGCCGTCGCCGGCGCGAGCACGGCCCCGGCCAGCGCGAGCCCGCCCACGATGGCACCGATTCTGGTACGGCGCATGAATGTGCCCCTTTCCCTTTCTCGGTTCTGTGCCGCCAGCCTATTGGCAGACCATCATTCGCGCCGTTACTTTCAGTTGATTTCATCGATTGTCCGCAAGCGGCCACGCCGGATCTGCTCAATCATGAAATGTCCGCATTGCGACAACATAACCCTGACAATCGAGCGGTACTATGTCCGGCTTTACTCCGGCTCAGCCGGAACCGGCCGGCGGGAGCGCGGACTCGCGGATGATCAAATGGCAGGGGTGGGTGTGGGGGCCGGGGGAGGGGGTGCCGTTGATGGCGGCCAGGAGCATGCCGGCGGCGGTGCGGCCGAGGCCCTCCAGGTTCATGTCGTTGCTGGTGAGCGGAGGCTGGGTGGGCTCGGTCATGACGTCCCAGTTGTCGTAGCCGACGAGGGCGGCGTCCTCGGG
>JBIQJI010000139.1:0-4728 GCA_044507605.1 Actinomycetales bacterium
GGCCCGACGACCCGCTCGCCTCGGCGAGGCAGCGGCACATCGCGGCCAAGGGCGGTAACGGGTTCATGGCGGTCGCGGCCACCCACGCGGCGCTGCTGCTCGCGCAGGGCGCCGGGCGGCTGCTGCGCGGCCACCAGGACCGGGGCGTCGTCGCGGTGCTGGACCCCCGCCTGGCGACCGCCCGCTACGCCACGTTCCTGCGCGACTCGCTGCCGCCGTTCTGGGCCACGACCGACCGCGCCAAGGTGCTCGGCGCGCTACGCCGGCTGTGTCAGCCGAGCGTCTCGTCGACGTAGCACCAGCGCCACTCCTCGCCCGGCTCGAACGACCGGATGACGGGGTGGCCGGTGTTCTTGAAGTGCGCGGTGGCGTGCCGGTTCGGCGAGGAGTCGCAGCAGCCGATATGTCCGCACTGCAGGCACTTGCGCAGATGGACCCACCGGCTGCCGGAGGCCAGGCACTCCTCGCAGCCCTCCGTCGTGTGCGGGGCGGCCTCTCGGGTCGCCACCAGGTGTTCGCAGTTGGCCATTGGTCCCCCTCCCGCCTTCGATCGTATCTCCGTGAGCGCGGCCCGCCCGGCAAGCGGTTGGGTAGGGTCGCGATATGCGACGCAGCCTGGCCCCGCGCCACTTCCTCGCCGTCCCCGCCACAGCCGTCGTGCTCGGCCTGACGCTGACCGCGTGCAGCTCGGTCGACAAGGCCCAGTCGTGCCTGGAGGACTCCAAGGTGATCACCGAGACGATCTCCAAGATCACCGCCACCGCCCAGGACCCCGACGCCATGGAGAAGGCGTTGCGCGACGCGGCCGACAAGCTGCGGGACGCCGCCGACAAGGCCGGCAACACGACCGCCAACGAGGCGCTTCAGGACCTTGCCGACACGCTGGGCAAGCTGGACGTCAACGACGTGAACGACGCGATCGACGCCGCGCAGAAGGTGGCCACCGAGGGCGCCGCCACCGCCAAGAAGGTCGCCGAGAACTGCACCTGACCCGGGGCGGCGGACGCCGTCCGTGCGGGGCGTGCCTACGGCAAGCAATCCCGATATCTCTAGGAGTAAAGGGGACAAAATACCATAAATCCATGGAGTATTCGGAAGCCAGGGCGACGGAAGTGGCCAAAGAACCCGACCCTCGCTTCACCCTCGCGAACGAACGCACGTTCCTCACCTGGCTGAGCACCTCGCTCGCCCTCACCGCGGGCGGGGTGGCCATCGCGGTGGTCCCCAAGGACGTGTTCGTCCCCTGGGTGCGCACCCTGCTCGCCGTCGCCCTCATCCTGCTGGCCGCGCTCGCCGCGGTGCTGTCCTACCCACGCTGGCGCCGCGTCCAGACGGCCATGCGGCGACAGGAGCCGCTGCCCCCGCCCGCGATCGCCCCCATCCTCGGCTACGGCGTCGGGGTGGTGGCGCTGCTCGCGCTGATCCTCATCCTGTTCGGCCGATGACCCGGCTCGCCGGCGGATCGGTACGAGCACCCGCACCCGCAGACGTGACCGTCTGGGACCGCGGATTACAGAGCGAACGCACCGGGCTGGCCTGGGCGCGCACCGCCGCCGCGCTCGCCGTCGGCGGCCTCGCCGCCGCGGGCAGCGCGGTCCAGGCCGGTGTGCCGGTCGTCGCGGTCATCGGCTTCTGCGTCGCCGCCCTGTGCGGCTCGGTGCTCCTCATCCGCACCGGGGTGCGCTACCGCAGAGTCCAGCGCGCCCTGCACGCGGGCCACCCACTGGACAACCGCGCCGACGTGTTCATCGCCTGGATCGGCACCCTCGCCGCCACCTGCTCCGCCCTCGCAGTGGCGCTCCTGCCGACCTGAGCACAACCACCCGCGAAACCCCGCCCCGGCCTCGGAGAACGTCGCCCCCGCCCTGCGCCTGCGCCGCAGGTGGAGCGAGCCGGTGTCACGTGGGTGCGCCGTCTACCGCGAGCCTGGCCCTGCCCCAGCGGTCCCAAGTCATGTCTCCCAAGTCATGCCTCGGCCGTGCCAGCCATGCCTCGGCCGTGCCGCGGGCATGCTTCGGCGGTGCCGGCGGCTTCGGCCGTGCGACGGGCGTGCCCTGGTCATGGCGGGTCATGCCTCGGAGGTGGCACCGGCATGCGCCGGCCGCGCCACGGCCGTGCCCGGACGTCGTGTCCCCATGGACGTGGCCCACGGACGTGGCCCACGGTGTGCGCGGACGGTGCCGCGCGTACACCGTGGGCCTTGGTGTTCCGAGCCGCCGGTGGGCGGCGGGCCGGCAACGGATCGTGCGGCCTGCGCCGCGGCAACGCCCCTTCCCCAAGGAGTTCCCGCGGGCGTGGACGCGGTCAGTACCAGCCGTGCCTTTTGGAATGGGCCCACGCCGCACATGGCGTGCCGTATCTGCTTCTGATGTATGTGAGGCCCCACTTGATCTGAGTTTCCGGGTTGACCCGCCAGTCCCTGCCGGCACGGCGCATCTTCGAGGCGGGCAGCGCCTGCGGGATGCCGTACGCGCCGGACGAGCGGTTCACCGCCCGGTGGTTCCAGTTGCTCTCCTTCGTCCACAACCGGTCCAGGCACCTGAACTGACGAGGTGACCAGGATCGTTTGCTGACCAGCCGGAACGCCAGGCTCTTGTTGCGCAACCTCGGCGGCATCGCCCGCCGCTCGGCCCGCTCGGCCTTGGCCGCCTGATGAAGCCGGGACTCATGCGCACGCGACCTGTGCGCCCGGGACTCGTCGGCCGTGGACGCATGCGCCGTGGACTCGTCCGCCTGTGACTCATGGGTCGTCGACTCGTCCGCCTCGGCCTCGGTCTCGGCCTCGGCCTCGGACTCAAGGGCCCGCACCTCGTGGGCGGGTGAGCCGGGCCGCCGCGACGTGTGGTCCGGCCGCTCGGCCCGGGTCACGTGGGTGGCCTGGTCCCGGTGCGGGAACCTGGCGCCGTTGATGGTTCTCAGGATCTCCTCAAGATCCGGTATGGAGTCCGCCCACGTGTCTTCGAAAGAGAAGTCGGGCGGGGTATCGTTGCCTTCCACCTCGAAGGCCGGATCGTCGGCCGCCTGGGCGATCGTCGTGGTGCCGCCCGTCAATATGACGGTCGCGGCCATGGTCGCCATGGTGGTCGCCAGTGTTCCGCGCAATGCGCGCCTGCTGTCCAAGTCGGTCCTTTCCTCGGGCCGCGTGCGGAAGGCGGGCGCGAGGGCGCTGCGTGTCTGACTCCGCCGCGCCGGGCGCCCGCCGTGCCGCCCTTCGCCCGTGGCTTGGGCGCGGGGCCGTCCGCGTGGCCGTTCCGGTCCTGCGCACCCGGTGCCGGGTGTTCCGGAAGGCGCCGCGACGGGGTCCTATAGGCGGTTTGTAATACGTGGACACCGTCGCGCCGACGACATGCGCCGCGCCGAGGCAAGGTGTTTACCGGACCCGTCGGCTATCCGTTCCGTCTCGCGGTGCCGCCGTGAATCGCTACGAAGCGTAGTCGACTTATGACGTAGAGTAATTTGGTGAAAGCATTGGGTTTGAGGTCGGTACCACCCGCGTGACCTGGCATGGGACCGGACGGAGCACGGCGTGCCGTACCTGCCCTTGATGTACGACAGGCATCAGTTGATCTTAGTCTTGGGGTTGATCAGCTGGTTCGGCGACTTTTCGCCCCTGTTGGGGCCGCTATGCCGATTCGGCAGGGGGGTAGGGTGGCCGCGTGAATGTTCGCGACATCGCCGTGCGCACGCTGAAGGACGAGCCGACGACCCTCGGCCGGCTGATGGGCGGGGGCGCCGCCCTGGTGGTCAACGTCGCCTCCCGGTGCGGACTTACCCCGCAGTACACCGGCCTGGTCGAGCTGCAACGCACCTATGGGGCCAAGGGGTTCACCGTGATCGGCGTGCCCTGCAACCAGTTCATGGGCCAGGAGCCGGGCTCGCCCGACGAGATCGCCGAATTCTGCTCGACGACCTACGGGGTCGACTTCCCGCTGCTGGAGAAGACCGAGGTCAACGGCCCGGGCCGCCATCCCCTCTACACCGAGCTGACGGCCGTCGCCGACGCCTCCGGCGAGGCGGGCGACGTCCAGTGGAACTTCGAGAAGTTCCTCCTCGACGCCGACGGCCGCATCGTCGCCCGCTTCCGCCCCCGCACCGAGCCCGGCGACCCCGACGTCATCGCCGCCATCGAGCGGATCCTGCCGGAGAAGGCCTCCTGACCGGTCACCTCCGCACCCGGCGTGTGCGGTTCGGGCGACCGGCACCCGGGCCGCGCCGCCGGCCCTGGCGGCGCGGCTAGCGGCGCGGCGCGCAGCTGGCCCGCACGATCAGCTCGGTGGGCAGGGTCACGCCGCGCGGGCGGCGGCCCTCGCGCAGCACCAGCTCGGCCGCGCGGTAGCCCATGTCTCTGGCCGGCTGGGCGATGACGGTCAGCGGGGGAGCGCACAGTTCGGCCCACGGCACGTCGTCGAACATGATCAGCGAGAGGTCGCGCGGCAGCCGCAGGTCGAGTTCGCGCGCGGCCAGCACCGCCGCCTCGCCGAGCATGTTGCCGCCGGCCACGAGGGCGGTGAGGTCCGGCCTGCGCTGGAACAGCCCGGCGGCCACGGCGTACGCCGAGTCTCTGCTCGCCCGGGCGAACACCACGAGGTCCTCGTCGACGGGCACCCCGAGGGCGGTCAGCGTCGCCCGGAACGCCGCCGCCCGCTCCGCCTGGCCCTGCCGGGCGAGCAGGCCGATCCGCCGGTGCCCGAGCCCGGCGAGGTACTCCACGCCGGTGCGCAGCCCGGT
>JBIQJI010000140.1:0-4712 GCA_044507605.1 Actinomycetales bacterium
CCGCCGGGCCGCCCAGGGGCTCGGTGAGCATGTCGTAGAGGAACTCCGCCCCGAAGGCCTGCGGCTTGCCCTTCTTGGGTAGTAGGCAGGGGCTACCGAGAACTCTGACTATCATCTTCTCAATAGCTGACTTAATGAGAAAATATATGCTGAGTGGTCCCAGTAAGGGGGAGGAATGGCCGAACACAGCGACGGGCCCGCGGCGCCGGGTCCAGTCACGTCCTGGCCAGCCCTCGCGTACGACGAGGCCGTCTGGGACAGTCCTGACCCGGCAGCGAGCCGGCGGCAGCGCTCGGCGAACCGTGGCGCGTTCCGGTACGCCGTTGTGCCGCACATCAGCGAGCTGGCGCCGACGGTCAGTGCTGAATCCTTGGCCGATGCCGAGGAGGCGACCACCCGGATGGGGGCCTTCGACAAGGAATCGGCGGGCTGGGGCATCCCCTTCTCCTCTGTGCTGTTGCGTAGCGAATCCGCCGCCAGCTCCGAGATCGAGCACCTGACGGCGAACGCGCGCCGCATCGCGCTGGCCACCTTGGGGGACGTCAGTCGACGCAACGCGACGATGATCGCCCGGAACGCCGCGGCGCTGCGGGCCGCCGTCGATCTGGCCGACCGCATCACTACCAACACCATCCTGGCGATGCACGAGCGGCTCGACGGTGGCGACGACCCGGTCAATGCCGGGCGGTTCCGTCGCGAGTGGGTGTGGATCGGTGGGCAGTCGCCGGTCACCGCTACGTACGTCGGTGTCCATCCCGATGCGGTGGCGGGTGACGTCGCAGATCTGGTCGATTTTGTGCGCCGCGACGATCTCCAGCCGCTGGTCCAGGCGGCGATCTCGCATGCCCAGTTCGAGACGATCCACCCGTTCACCGATGGCAACGGTCGGACCGGCCGTGCTCTCGTGAGTGCCATCCTCCGGAGTCGGGCGGTGGCCCGGCACCTGTCGGTGCCGATCTCCGCCGGCCTGTTGGCGGACACCGAGGCGTACTTCGCTGCGCTGACGGCCTACCGCGAGGGTGATATTGAGCCGATCGTCGAGCGGTTCGCGTACGCCGCGCGGCGGGCCCTGGACAATGCGGCGATCCTGCGCGACGACGTGGCGGCGGTCCGTGATGCGGTGCTCGGCACTGCGCAGCGGCGGACCGGTAACCTGCTCGCCCTTGCGGAGCTGTGTGCTACTGAACCGGCCTTCACCGCGCAGATGGTGGCCGATCGAGGGGTGTCCCTCTCCAGTGCCTACCGGCTTCTGGACCGGCTCGTGGCCGCGGGGCTCATCCGGCCGGAGAAGCCGATCCACGGCGTGACCGTGTGGACCGTCCCCGGTCTGACGGAGGCGCTGGATCGCTTCGCCGCCCGCGCCGGCAGGCGTACGTTTCGGAACCCGTGACGGCCCCGACCCCGGACCAGTCCTGGTCGAACAGGATTAGCAGTCGAAGCACTCGGCGAAGTCGACATGATCTCGTTGCTCCGGTCCGACGTGATCACCGACGAGACCAAGGCATGTCCTACGGATCGGGATCGCCCTCAGCGGTCCGACGCTGACGCCCGTCCAGCGGGCCAGCGTCGGCCCACTCGTTGCCTCAGCTGGTGCAGTGGTACACGATGGGGAATTGGAGACTCGGGCTCCTGGCGCAGGGGTGTCGCCTCTTGGGACCGATCGTGTGATCGCCGAGCGCCTGCACGTCATCGTCTCCGAGGAGGCGCCGCACCTGGACCCGAAGACCTGGTACGGCTTCCCGACGTACGCGAAGGACGGCAAGAACATCGTGTTCTACCAGCCGTCCTCCAAGTTTGACTCGCGCTACGGCACGGTCGGCTTCGAGGAGTATGCCGCGCTGGATGACGGTGGCATGTGGCCGGTCGCCTATGCGGTCATCGAGATGACCGACTCCGTGGAGCGGCGGCTGCGCGAGCTGGTGCGCACGGCAGCCGCATAGCCACGGCACACCGTGGACAAGCAGCCCGTCGCCCGAGATCCCGGAGCCGGGCGAGACTCTGGGTGCGGCCATCCGGAGCCCCGAGCGGTCGACTCGCCGTGCAGCAGACGCTCCAGGAGCGGGGTCTGCAGGTGCCGACAGCCGACCTGCCGCACCAGCTGGACGGACTGCACAGCATCGACCACATCGCGGTGCCCGGGACCTGGCGGGTGCTGTCGGCGGAGCGGGCCAGTGCGACCTATCAGGGACGGCGGCTGTCGGACCACCACGCGTACGTGGTGG
Organism: Actinomycetales bacterium; assembly: GCA_044507605.1. Lineage (GTDB taxonomy): Bacteria > Actinomycetota > Actinomycetes > Streptosporangiales > Streptosporangiaceae > Thermopolyspora. The sequence continues at coordinate 2,223 of JBIQJI010000140.1, forward strand.
AGGTCGTTCCTCCACATCGATCCGTCCGGTGACCCTGCGAGCCCCGCTCCTGCGGGCTCAGCGCCAGCTGAAGTACTCGTAGTGGATGTTCACCGGGCTGACGCCGGCCCGGCGGAAGGCGTCGCTGAACTGGGCGGTCATCTTCTGCGGCCCGCACAGGAAGACGCTCAGCCGGGTGGGCTCCGGGACCTGGTCGAGGACCTGTTCCGGCGTCAGGTGCCCGTCGGCGGAGGTGTCGATGACGTGCAGGTGCAGGTTCGGGTGGTCGGCCGCGATGGCCTCGAGCTCGTCGGCAAACGGTGAGCGGCCGCGCGAGGTGACGTAGAAGTCGACGCGCTCGACCGCCAGGTCATCCTCCAGCGACCGCGCCCAGCTCAGGAAGGGCGTGATCCCTACGCCGGCACCGATCCACACCTGTTGACTGGTCCCCTTCTGCCGGTCGAAACGCCCGTGCGGGCCGTCCACCGTGGCCGGCATCCCGGGCTTGACCAGTTGGTCCACTGTGCTGGTGAAGTCCCCGAGTGCTTTGACAGTGATGGCGAGGTCGCCGGCGCGGTCGGAGCTGGAGATGGTGAACGGGTTGCGGGACCAACCCTCCTTCGTCTCGATCGAGATGATCGCCCACTGGCCGGCGACGAACTCGATCGGCCGGGCCTGCGGCTCCAGGGTGATCACGTGCGCGTCGCGCCCGACGATGGGGGCCACCGAGGTGACCTTGTAGCGGTGGACCTGGATGAAGAAGCGGGCAAACAGTTCGCGGTAGACGTAGAAGGCGATGCCGACGGCGCCGATTCCGATTAGGCTCCAGCGCAGGACGCCATTACCGCCGAAGACGGTGGAGTCCATCACGGCGTGGACGATGCCGGCGGCGACGAACAAGCCCAGCAGCCGATGGACGTTGCGCCACAGGTTGTAGCCGTTGAACATCCTGTCCACCCAGCGTCCGGGGCGGGTCGAGGTCAACGTTTTGATGGGCGACTGCAGGAACCGCGGGACGAGCTGGCGCCAGCGGGGCAGCATGGCCCAGGCCACGAGGCCGAAGATGCCGAACGCACCCACCACTCCCAGCGGCTTGCCCAGCCTGGTCGGGTGGGTGCCCTGCGTGACGAGCGCATGGACCACCAGCAGCACGGTGCCGGTGATCGCGCTGGTCCGGTGCCAGATGGCCGCCCGGTCCAGGCCCGCGAACAGGGACTCGACCCACCGGGTCGAACTCATCAGCACCAGGGCCACGGCGAACAGCAGGACGGCCTCGGCGCCGAGCAGCTGGCCCACGTACGATCCCCACGCGTACCCGGGCTGGCCCTGGCGGTGTTCGAGGAGCCACAGCACGGCGTAGGCCACGACAAGTGCGCCGATCAGGAACGGTCCGGCCGCCCGACTGCGGTAGCGGATCAACGTGTCGCGATCCATCACCCTGCTGTTGAGTGCCATCGGTTTCCCCCTCCGTCGGACCACCCGTCAGCCTAGTCAGGCTCCCGGTTCCCGGGTGGCGCCCCTCCTAGGGTGTGGTCGAGTGCCATGCTAGGCGCTGTGTCCAACGCTCCGGCCGCCGATCGTACGGATGCCATCCGGCGCGGCGTGACTTCGCCGCCACGTACCCGTCCCTGCCGCTCTACCGCGCGATCTGCACCGCGGCCGCCGAGGACGTCGAGGTCGCCGCGCTCCTGCTGACAGCCCGCCCGGGCCAGGACCGGCCGGTCCTGCTGCTCGCGGCCCTGCACGACCTGGTCCTGCGACTGGTCGAGGACTCACCGGCCGACCCGCCGCCGGTCACCCGCTGGTTCGCCTCCCTGGCCGATCCGCCGGCGATCCTGCGCGACGACGTGGCGGCGGTTCGTGATGCGGTGCTCAGCACTGCGCAGCGGCGGACCGGTAACCTGCTCACCCTTGCGGAGCTGTGTGCTACTGAACCGGCCTTCACCGCACAGATGGTGACCGATCGAGGGGTGTCCCTCTCCAGTGCCTACCGGCTTCTGGACCGGCTCGTGGCCGCGGGGCTCATCCGGCCGGAGAAGCCGATCCACGGCGTGACCGTGTGGACCGTCCCCGGTCTGACGGAGGCGCTGGATCGCTTCGCCGCCCGCGCCGGCAGGCGTACGTTTCGGAAGTCATGATGCGCACGTACGGGTGCTGGTACCTGGCACGGGGAGCCACAGCATGGCGTACCCCCCGACGAGCGCCCCGATTAGGAACAGTCCGGCCGTCCGACCGCGATAACGGATCATCGTGTCGTGATCCACAACCCTGCTGTTGACAGCCATCGGCTTTCCCCCACGCGTTGGACCACTTGTCAGCCTAGTCGGGCCGCCTGTCGCTGAACGGTGGGTGGGGTGGAGCACGTGCCTGATCCGTCACACTCTTGTTGATGCGGCCCTCGGTCCTCACCACGGAGGGCAGGGATCGAGGACCGCACGCGTCGAGATCAGTGGCTGGTCACCGCCGCTTCCGGCCGCCACCGCCGACGTACGGTCGAGCTCTCGTACGCCT
>JBIQJI010000071.1:0-32447 GCA_044507605.1 Actinomycetales bacterium
GCCGGATGTTGGCGAACGTGCCGCGGATCATCACCTCGTGGTTGCCGCGCCGCGAGCCGTAGGAGTTGAAGTCCCTGACCTCGACCCCGTGCTCGCGCAGGTACTTGCCGGCCGGCGAGTCGGCCTTGATCGAGCCGGCGGGCGAGATGTGGTCGGTGGTCACCGAGTCGCCGAGCAGCGCCAGCACGCGGGCGCCCGTGATGTCGCGCACCGGCGCCGGCTTCTCGGGCATGCCGTCGAAGTAGGGCGCCTTGCGGGCGTACGTCGAGTCGGGGTCCCACTCGAAGGTGTCGCCGGTCGGGACGGGCAGCGCGGCCCACAGCTCGTCGCCCTTGAACACGTCGGCGTAGTCGCGCTTGAACATGTCCTGGCCGATCGACGAGTTGACCACGGCCGAGATCTCCTCGGGCGCCGGCCAGATGTCGCGCAGGTACACCGGCTTGCCGTCGGAGCCCGTGCCGAGCGGCTCGTTGTTGAGGTCGATGTCCATCGTGCCGGCCAGCGCGTAGGCCACCACCAGCGGCGGCGAGGCCAGATAGTTCATCTTGACGTCGGGGTTGATGCGGCCCTCGAAGTTGCGGTTGCCCGACAGCACCGCCGTGACCGCGAGGTCGGACGCCTGCACCGCCGCGGAGATCTCCGGCTCCAGCGGCCCCGAGTTGCCGATGCAGGTGGTGCAGCCGTAACCGACCAGGTTGAAGCCCAGCTTGTCGAGGTACGGGGTCAGCCCGGACCGGTCGAAGTATCCCGTGACCACCTGCGAGCCGGGCGCCAGCGAGGTCTTCACCCACGGCTTGCGGGTGAGCCCCTTCTCGACGGCGTTCTTGGCCAGCAGGGCGGCGCCGAGCATGACGTACGGGTTGGAGGTGTTGGTGCACGAGGTGATGGCCGCGATGACGACGGCGCCGTGGTCGATCTCGAACGACGTGCCGTCGGACAGGGTGACCGAGGTGGGCGCGTGCGGCCGGGAGCCGTCGGCGCGGGCGTTGGACGCCGGCGCGTCGGAGGCGGGGAAGCTCTCGCGGGAGGCCTCGTCGACACCGTCGTCGACGTCGGTGACGTACGCCCGCACGTCACGCCGCCAGGTCTCCTTGGCCACGGCCAGCTCGATGCGGTCCTGCGGCCGCTTGGGCCCGGCGATCGACGGCACGACGGTGCTCAGGTCGAGTTCGAGGTGCTCGGAGAAGGCCGGCTGGGCCGAGGGGTCGTGCCACAGCCCCTGCGCCTTGGCGTAGGCCTCGACGAGCGCGATCCGCTCCTCGGAGCGGCCGGTGAGCCGCAGATAGGCGATGGTCTCGTCGTCGATCGGGAAGATCGCGCAGGTGGAGCCGAACTCCGGGCTCATGTTGCCGATGGTGGCGCGGTTCGCGACCGGCACGGAGGCGACGCCCTCGCCGTAGAACTCCACGAACTTGCCGACGACGCCGTGCTGACGCATCATCTGGGTCACGGTCAGCACCAGGTCGGTGGCGGTGGCCCCGGGCGGCAGCTCGCCGGTGAGCCGGAAGCCGACGACGCGCGGGATGAGCATGGAGATGGGCTGGCCGAGCATGGCCGCCTCGGCCTCGATGCCGCCGACGCCCCAGCCGAGCACGCCGAGGCCGTTCTGCATCGTGGTGTGCGAGTCGGTGCCGACGCAGGTGTCGGGGTAGGCCAGGCCGTCCCGGGTCATCACCACGCGGGCCAGGTGCTCGATGTTGACCTGGTGCACGATGCCGGTGCCCGGCGGCACCACCTTGAACTCGTCGAAGGCGGTCTGCCCCCAGCGCAGGAACTGGTACCGCTCGCGGTTGCGCTCGTACTCGCGCTCGACGTTGCGGCGGAACGAGTCGGGATGGCCGAAGTAGTCGACGATGACCGAGTGGTCGATGACCAGTTCGGCGGGCGCCAGGGGGTTGATGCGGGTGGGGTCGCCGCCGAGGTCGCGCATGGCCTCGCGCATCGTGGCGAGGTCGACCACGCACGGCACGCCGGTGAAGTCCTGCATGATCACGCGCGACGGGGTGAACTGGATCTCCACGCTCGGCGTGGCCGAGGGGTCCCAGCCGGCGAGCGCCCGGATGTGGTCGGCGGTGACGTTGGCACCGTCTTCGGTGCGCAGCAGGTTCTCCAGCAGGATCTTCAGACTGTACGGGAGGCGGGCCGCCCCCTCGACGGCGTCCAGTCGAAAGATCTCGTACGACGCGTCACCGACGCGCAGCGTGTCACGGCTGCCGAAGCTGTTCGTGGACACGGAAACTCGCCTCCCTCATCCCTGTTAGACGCGGCCCTGGCAGGCCGCACGGGCGCGGCCCGGCCGGGTCGGCCCCCCTGCATCCTGCCGTATCGGGCGATCAAGCCGGCATTGAGGTCCGCCTAACCCGAGCTACCCGCGACACGAGCCAACATGTCTCGACGTCAAGATATCTTCCTCGATATCTCGACATCAAGTTACCTGTGGGTAACAGGAGGCCGGGCACGATGACGGGCACGATGCCAGGTGGCCGCGGTCAGGCGGTGGGCGGCGCGCCGAGCCGCAGGATGAGCAGGCCGACCGCCGCGAGCGTCAGCACGGGCGCGAGGAACTTCCGCTCGAAGGCCTGCCCGGTCTTGAAGCCGATCTTCCACGGCAGCACCCACCGCCAGCTGATCGGCCACAGCACCGGGCAGCCGTGCTCGGTGAGACAGTCTCCCACGACGTGCGCCAGGCACCCGATGCCGACGGCGAGGCCCAGCCAGGCGTACGCCACGTCGAGGTCGCGGAACATGATGAACAGCCCGGCCGTCAGGCAGATGTTCAGCACGGCCGAGGTGATGGTCCTGCCGGGCACTCCGATCGCGAGGGCGCGCAGCGCCAGCCCGATCATCAAGACCACCAGCACGTCGCGCCCGATCGGCTGATGCTCGGCCAGCACGTGCGCGCCGGCGCCGGCCGCGGCGGCGAACAGCAGGGAGTGCGTGGCGTGCCGGTGCCCCCCGCTCACCACCGAGACCCCTTTACTGAGCAGCCAGGTCGCCGGCCCGAAGGTCTGCGCGATGGTGGCGCTGGGATGATCGAGGTCGGGCAGCATGGCGGCGCCCGCGCAGATCAGCGTGCCGGCGATCAGTTCGGCCGGGTTGAGAACGTTCGCCACGAACGGCGCGAGCGCCTCGAACGGCCCGCCGAGGGAGGGCAGGGCGACCAGCCCTGGCGCCGCCGCGAGCCAGACCACCGCGCCGCTGAGAGCGTGCGAGTGCCCCATCATCGTCACATCACCACCGTCAAGATCACGATGAGTGACTGTACGGCATGGGCCCGCGGTGGCGACAGCCGACAAAAGTGAGACAGGACCGTTCCGCTCCAAGAGCACCCCCCAGCCCTCTCAGAGCAGAACGATCCCGTCTGCACCTGTATAACGGAGGGGTCTCAGCACGTGTTCCCCTTGGTCTCGAAATCCTCCTGTGATCTACGTCACGAGCCGGCGAAACCGGCGCGGGCTTGTCAGACGGAATTTCGCGATATATCGTTGAGACATCGAGAACGATCGAATGTCGATCGTCACCAGCAACGCACAGGAGGACACCATGAGTTCCGCATTCGCCATGGGCGGGCCCTGGGCCCACCCGCGCTCCCAGCACCTCCCCCACGACATGGTCCGTCAGCTGCGGCGGGCCTTCAGGCACATGGGCCCCGTGCTCCGGGAGGCCCAGCAGGCGCTCTGGGAGGGGCACTGCGAGCCCGGAGCGGGGACGCGCGCCGCCATGCACCACGAAGGCCACCGCGAAGGCCACCGCGAGCGGCACGAGCACCGCGGCCGCGGGCCGCGCGGAACACGCGGCGGGCCGTTCGGCTGGGACTTCGGGCCGGGCGGGTTCCCCTTCGGCTTCGGCGGACGGGGCGGCTTCGGCCGGCCCCCGCGCAAGGCCAAGCGCGGCGACGTGCGCGCCGCCATCCTCGCCCTGCTGGCCGAGGAGCCGCGCAACGGCTACCAGATCATCCAGGAGATCGCCGAGCGTAGCCAGGGCGGCTGGAAGCCCAGCCCCGGCGCGGTCTACCCCGCCCTGCAGCAGCTCACCGACGAGGGCCTGGTCCGCGCCGACGAGACCGAGGGGCGCAAAACGTTCCAGCTCACCGAGGCGGGCCGTGCCTATGTCAACGACCACCAGGACGAGGTGCGCGCCCCCTGGGAGCAGATGACCCCGCAGGTCGACAACAGCACCTGGGAGCTGCTGGACGCCGGCCGCCAGACCGCCGCGGCGCTCGTGCAGGTCCTGCATACTGGAAGCGAGGCCCAGGTAGGACAGGCCAAGCAGGTTCTCGCCGAGACCCGGCGCAAGCTGTACCAGATCCTGGCGGACGGCGACCCCTCCGAGGAGTGACCATGACTTCCCAGGACGATCTTCGCATCGGCGACTGGGAGCGCGACAAGGCGATGGCGGCCCTCCGCGAGCATTTCGCGCAGGGTCGCCTGACCGCCGAAGAGCTGGACGAACGACTCGGTGCGGCCCTCGCCGCTCGCACGGGGGGCGACCTGCGCCGCCTCACGGCCGATCTGCCCGAGCCGCACGGCATGCCCGACCAGGCCGAGTGGCTGCGTGAGCCCCGCCATCCCCAGCCGTACGGGCCGCCTCCCGGCCCCGGCCCGGCGATGCCGGGGCCCCGGCCCGGCCCGCGCCCCGGGTTCCGGGGGCCGTGGCGCGGGCGTGGCGGCCTGCCGATCCTGCCCATCGTGCTGATCATCGTGATCATCGGCATGGTGGCCAGGGTGGGGCCGATGTTCGGCCTGATGAGGGTGGTCCTCATCGCCTGGCTGGTGTTCGCCGTGGTCGGCCTGTTCCGGCACGGCCATCGCCGCCATCGGCACCACGACTGACCGGCATCACGACCGACCGCCGCCACGACCGGCTCCGGGCGCCGCCGGCAGAAAAGAGTGCGCGGGCACGGGCCGCCGGCGGTGGGCGCCGGCGTCAGCCCATCTCCTCCAGCCTGCGGCCCTTGGTCTCGCGCACCGCGAAGACGACGAACAGCAGCGACACCACGGCGAAGCCGGCGTAGATCAGGTAGGTCGCCGAGAGGTTCCACTCGGCCAGGGCCGGAAACGAGACGGTGACCAGCCAGTTGGCCAGCCACTGCGCCGCCGCCGCGACCGACAGGGCGACCGCCCGGAGCCGGTTCGGGAACATCTCGCCGAGCAGCACCCACACCACCACGCCCCACGACAGCGCGAAGAACAGCACGAACACGTTCGCCGCGACGAGGGCGATGAACCCGTACGGCGACGGCAGCACCGGCCCGCCGGCCCGGTCGACCGCCTCGCCGAAGGTCCAGGAGACCGTGCCGAGGGCGAGGGCCATGCCCGTGGAGCCGATCATCAGCAGCGGCCGCCGCCCGATGCGGTCGATCTGTGAGATCGCGATGAACGTGCCGACCAGGTTGACCACCGACGAGGAGAAGCTGATGAGCAGCGAGTCGCTCTGCCCGATGCCGACCGACTGCCACAGCGCGGCCGAGTAGTAGAAGATCACGTTGATGCCGACCAGCTGCTGCAGCGCCGACAGCACGATGCCGGTCCACACGATCGGCAGCAGGCCGAACCTGCCGCCGCGCAGGTCCGGCAGCCTGGCCCGTGTCTCGCTGCGCAGCACCGCCCGGATCTCCGCCAGGCGGCCCTCCACGTTGACGTGCTCGCCCTCGACGTCGCGCAGTGTGCGGCGGGCGTCGCCGATGCGGCCGGCCGCCACCAGGAAGCGCGGGGACTCGGGGATGACCGAGGCGGCGAGCAGGAAGATCAGCGCGGGCACCACGCACACGCCGAGCATCCACTGCCAGGCCTCGATGACGACCAGGGTGTTGCGCACGTTCCCGCCGGCGAGCTGCGCGATCACGTAGTTCGCCAGCTGCGACACGGCGATGCCCAGCACGATCGCGAGCTGCTGGAACGACCCGAGCCGGCCGCGATAGGCGGGCGGGGCGACCTCGGCGATGTACGCCGGCCCGGTGACCGAGGCGATGCCGATGGCGATGCCGGCGAACACGCGCCAGCCGGTCAGCTCGGCGACGCCGGTGGGCAACGCCTGCCCGATCGAGCTGACCGCGAACACCACGGCCGCCACCTGCATCGTGCGGACCCGGCCGAGCCGGTCGGCCAGCCACCCGCCGGCCCAGGCGCCCGCGGCCGAGCCGAGCAGCGCCGACGCCACGATGACCCCGATCTGCGCGGCGCCTACCCGAAAATATTGTTGAATTCCGGTGACGGCACCATTAATGACGGCACTGTCGTACCCGAACAGGAATCCGCCGATGGCGGCACATGCGGCAATGAAGACGACATGTCCTAGCTTTTCCTGCCCGGATCGTGCGGTGACGGCGCCGCCCACGCGAGCCCCCGAGCCTGTAGTTCCCCGATATCGCCTGGTGGCGTACCCAGCGGCGATCAAATGATGCGGATGCGGGTGCGCCGGCACTCGGTGCATTCCTGCACCCGCACCCGGCCGGTGACCTCGATGTCGTGCCAGGAATGCCGCAGGTGTACGCCTTTGACCCGGGTACGGATCGCCCGCATGACCGCTCCGCCCAGCCGCGACATCGCCCGCCCCATCTTCCGGCCGCCAGGTGGTTTTACCCAGAACTTCCGGCGACAATCCGGAAACGATCTCGGCCCGTTTTCCCCCGCCATTGATAACCCTATAAATAGGGGAATGACGCGCGCGCCCGCGGATGGCGCAATCGCCCCGGGCGGGTGCGGAACGACCGGCTCCGCACCCGCGCGGGGCTCGAATCACACAGGGCTCGAATCACACGTGCGGCAGGACCTCCGCGGCGATCAGCTCCAGGTGATCGAGGTCGGTGAGGTCCAGGATCTGGAGGTACAGGCGCTCACAGCCCACCTTGCCGAACTCGGCGATCTTCTCCAGCACCTGCGCCGGGGTGCCCGCGAGACCACCCGCCCGCAGCGCCTCCAGATCCCGGCCCGCCGCCTCCGCACGGCGCGCGACCTCCGCCTCGTCCGCGCCCACCGCCACGGTCTGCGCGGCCGACAGGACGATCGGCCGGCCGCCCGCCTCCGCGCGGGCCGCCCGGACCCGGTCGAACGCCGCGGCGGTGTCGGCCAGCGGGTGGAACGGCACGTTGTACTCGTCCGCGAACCGCGCGGCCAGCAGCGGCGTGCGCCGGCGCCCGACGCCGCCGACGATGATCGGCGGGCGCGGCCGCTGCGCCGGCTTGGGCAGAGCCGGCGAGTCGACCAGCCGGTAATGTGCGCCCTCGAAGGAGTACGTCCGCCCCTCCGGCGTCGACCACAGCCCTTCGATGATCTCCAGTTGCTCGGCGAAGCGGGCGAACCGGTCCTTGGCCGGCGGGAACGGGATGCCGTAGGCGTTGTGCTCGTCGGCGAACCACCCGGCGCCGAAGCCCAGCTCGACGCGGCCGCCGCTCATCTGGTCGACCTGCGCGACGCTCAGCGCCAGCGGCCCGGGCAGCCGGAAGGTGGCCGGGGAGACCAGCGTGCCCAGCCGGATCGCCGAGGTCTCGCGGGCGAGCGCGGCCAGCGTGATCCAGGCGTCGGTGGGGCCCGGGCCCGGGTCACCGGGCCCGATGCGCATGTAGTGGTCGGAGCGGAAAAAGGCGTCGAACCCCAGCCGCTCGGCCGCCCGCGCGACGCGGAGCAGGTCGTCGTAGGTCGCGCCCTGCTGAGGCTCGGTGAAGATACGCAACTTCATGTCACCATCATCGCGCAACAGGCGCCCCGCCCCTTTGCCCCCAAGCCCTGTCAACCCGCCCCGGGGCTTGCCCACCCCCAGGACAGGCACGTAATGTAATCATTATATGACTGTCAGTGTTCGCACGACCGGAGGTGAGCCGGGGTGACGCACGACGCGATCAACGACGAGACCAAACCGCCGCCGCGCTCCCTGCTCGCCCTGGCATGGGCGCTGCTGCTGGCCGTCACCGCCGCCGCCATGTGGCTGCTGCCCCCCGGCGCCCCGCTGGGCGTGCCCGGCTCAGGCGGGCTCGAGCAGAGCGACCGTCTCGGTGTGATGGGTCATCGGGAAGGCGTCGAAGGCCCGCAACGCACCGAGCCGATAGCCGAGACCATCGAACCAGGCTAGGTCGCGCGCCAGCGTCGCCGGATCACACGAGACGTACACCACGCGCGACGCCGACAGCCCCGCGACTCGCTCCACCACCGTGCGGCCCAGACCCGTGCGCGGCGGGTCGGCGACCACGATGTCGGCCCGCTCGACGCCCAGCCGGTGCAGCGCCGTCTCGACCCGGCCGCGCTCGATGCGGGCCTGCGGCAGGTCACGCAGATTGCGGCGGGCGTCGCGCACCGCCGCGGCCTCCGACTCGACCCCGAGCACGGCGCCCTCCGGCCCCACCGCCTCGGCCAGCCCGGCAGCGAACAGCCCGGCCCCGCAGTAGAGGTCGAGCGCCCACTCCCCCGGCTTCGGCGCGGCGTAGCCGAGCACCGCGTCGAGCAGAGTCGCCGCCACGCCCGGATGCACCTGCCAAAAACCGCTGCCGGTCACCTGGAACTCCCGGTCGCCGGCCCGCTCGCGTACGGTGCCCCGGCCGCGCACCGGCCGGGTCGCGCCGCGCTCCTCGACGAGCACCGCCGCCGGGGCCGCGAGGTCGGGCACCTCGACCGAGCGCCGCGCCTTCGGCTCCACCACGACCGCCCGCTCGCCCGTGGACGACGCGATGACCTCGACGCTCGCCGCCCCCTGCCAGTCGAGCCGCTCCACGCCCACCCGCTCCACCTCCGGGTGGGCGATCAGGCACGCGTCGATCGGCTCGACCTCGTGAGAGCGGTGCCGCCGCAGCCCGGCCACCCCGTCGGGCCGCACCGCGAACCGCACCCTGGTGCGCCAGCCGAGCCCATCGGCCGCGCCGGGCACCTCCTCGACCACGACCGCACGCTCGATGCCGGCCAGCCGCCTCAGCTGCTCGGCGATGACCTCGGCCTTCATGGCGCGCTGCGCGTCCAGCGACGCGTGCTGCCAGTCGCAGCCGCCGCACCGGCCCGGCCCGGCGTACGGGCACGGGGGCGGCACCCGGTCGGGCGAGGCACGCAGGATCTCGACGGCGTCGGCGCGCAGGAACCGGGTGGTCTCCTCGGTGATCTCGGCGCGCACCCGCTCGCCGGGCAGGGCGTGGCGGACGAACACCACCCGGCCCTCGTGCCGTGCGACGCACCAGCCGCCGTTGGCGACACCGCCCACCTCAAGCTCGATCATGTCCTCACCTGGTCGTTCGACTGGGGCTGTCCGACGGGGTGCGGCCATCGCCCGACAGGCGATGCGACGGCCGGCGCACCGGCCGCGCGGGGTAGCGCCCCTTGAGCCGGTCGGACGAACGCAGCTGCCACGGCACGCTGGTGACCATCACCCCCGGCTGGAACAGCAACCGGCCCTTCAGCCTAAGGGCACTTTGATTGTGCAGGAGATGCTCCCACCAATGACCCACGACGTACTCGGGGATGTAGACGGTGACGACGTCGCGCGGCGAGCGGCGGCGCAGCTTCTTGACGTAGTCGAGCACCGGCCGCGTGACCTCGCGGTAGGGCGAGTCGAGGATCTTCAACGGCACCTCGATGCCGTACCGCTCCCAGGCGTCCTGCAGCTCGCGCGCCTCCTCGCCGTCGACCGCCACCGTGACGGCCTCGATGCTGGAGGGCCGGGTGGCCCGGGCGTAGGCGAGCGTGCGCAGGGTCGGCTTGTGCACCTTGGAGACCAGCACGATCACGTGGTTGCGGGCCGGCAGGGTCGATTCGTCGACCTCGGCCTCCTCGGGCACGGCGAGCTCGGCGGCCACCCGGTCGTAGTGCCGTCTGATGCCGCGCATCATCGAGAACAGCACGGCCATGAAGGCGCAGGCGATCCACGCGCCGTGGGTGAACTTCGTGACCAGCACCACGATGAGCACCACGCCGGTCAGGAACGCGCCGAAGGCGTTGATGGCGCGCGAGCGGACCATGCGCGCCCGCTCCTTGGCGTCGGGGCCGGCCCGCAGCAGCGTGTTCCAGTGCCGCACCATGCCGGTCTGGCTCACCGTGAACGACACGAACACGCCCACGATGTACAGCTGCACGAGCCGGGTGACCTGGGCGTCGAAGGCGTAGATGAGCGCTCCGGCGGCCGTGGCCAGGATGAGGATGCCGTTGCTGAACGCCAGCCGGTCGCCGCGCGTGTGCAGCTGCCTCGGCAGGTAGCGGTTCTGCGCGAGCACCGAGCCGAGCACCGGGAACCCGTTGAACGCGGTGTTGGCGGCGAGGATCAAGATCAGCGCGGTCATGGCGGCGACCACGAAGATGGCCACCGGGAAGCCCGCGAACACCGCCTTGGCCACCTGCACGATCACCGGGTCGACCTCCACGGCCCTGCCCGTGAGGTCGACGATCGTGGCGCCCTGCGACGGGTCGCCGAACTTGGCTCCCGTGATGTACGCGAGGGCCGTCACCCCGCCGAACATCGTCATCGCCGCCAGGCCCAGCATGAGCAGCGTGGTCGCGGCGTTGCGCCCCTTGGGCTTGCGGAACGCCGGCACGCCGTTGCTGATCGCCTCGACTCCCGTCAGGGCCGCGCAGCCGGAGGAGAACGCCCGCAGCAGCAGGAAGACCAGCGCGAAGCCGCCGACCCCCACGTGCTCGCCCCTGACGGTGAAGCCGGCCGTCTCGGCGCGCAGGTCGACACCGGTCAGCAGCTGCGCCGTGCCCCAGAGCAGCATGGTGAAGATGCAGACCATGAAGGCGTAGGTGGGGACGGCGAACGCCACGCCCGACTCGCGCAGCCCGCGCAGATTCATGATCGCGAGCAGTGCGACGAGCGCGACCGCCACCGGCGCCTTGTGTCCCGCCAGCGGCGGGATCGCGGCCGCGAGGTTCTCCACCCCCGACGAGATCGACACGGCGACGGTCAGCACGTAGTCGACCAGCAGCGCGCTGCCCACGACCAGCCCCTGGTTGCTGCCCAGGTTGGTGGTGGCCACTTCGAAGTCGCCGCCTCCGCTGGTGTAGGCGCGCACGTTCTGCCGGTACGACGCCACGACGGTCAGCAGCACCACCACGACCGCCAGCGCGATCCACGGCGTGAAGTGGTAGGCCGCCAAACCGGCGATGCCCAGAGTGATCAAAATCTCCTGGGGGGCGTAGGCCACAGACGAAAGGGCGTCGCTGGCGAACACCGGCAGCGCGATGCCCTTGGGAAGCAGCTGCTCATGGGCCTGCGCGCTGCGCAGCGCGCGGCCGACGAGCAGCCGCTTAGCGAGATCTGTTACCTTCGCCACGTCAGTCGATGCTAGTGGGCGGCGGCCGCCCGCCATGCGCGGGCGCGCTCCCTGTGGATTCGTCCGCCGGACGGGGGCAGCTGACCGTGTGGCCGTCGCGCTGACCTGGTAGACGTATCGCATAGACGTATCCGGCCAAGCGACCGCCTCGACCGAACGGCGGGGGAGCATGCATATCGTGATCATGGGGTGTGGGCGCGTCGGGTCGACGCTCGCGCACATCCTCGAAGACAACGGCCACTCTGTCGCCATCATCGACCGTGACTCACAGGCGTTCCGCCGCCTCGGGGCGGGGTTCCGGGGGCGGCGGGTCACCGGCATCGGCTTCGACCGCGGGGTGCTCATCGAGGCGGGGGTGGAGTCGGCGGGGGCGTTCGTCGCGGTGAGCAGCGGCGACAACTCCAACATCATCTCGGCCCGGGTGGCGCGTGAAACGTTCGGCGTCGACAACGTGGTCGCCCGCATCTACGATCCGCGCCGCGCGGAGGTCTACCAGCGGCTCGGCATCCCGACCGTGGCCACGGTGCGCTGGACGGCCGACCAGATCCTGCGCCGGGTGCTCCCCGAGGGCGTGGAGCCGCTGTGGCGCGACCCCACGGGCAGCGTGGTCCTGGCCGAGGTCGCCTTCCACCCCGCGTGGATCGGCACCCGCCTCGCCCGGGTCGAGGAGGCCGCCGGGGCCCGCGTGGCGTTCCTCAACCGCATGGGCGAGACGGTGCTCCCGGCGAAGGAGACCGTCCTGCAGGAAGGCGACATCCTGCACATGATCGGCGCGGAGACCGACATGGACCGCATCAACCACGTGCTCTCGGGCAGCCCCAAGGAGGAGGACTGATGCGCGTCACCATCGCCGGGGCCGGCGCCGTCGGCCGATCGATCGCGGTCGAACTGCTCGAGAACGGCCATCAGGTCCTGCTCATCGACATCGACCCCAAGGCCATCAAGATCGACAGCGTGCCCCAGGCGGAGTGGCTGCTCGCCGACGCCTGCGAGATCTCGTCACTCGACGAGGCCGGCCTGACCAACTGCCAGGTGGTCATCGCCGCCACCGGCGACGACAAGGTCAACCTGGTGGTCTCGCTGCTCGCCAAGACCGAGTACGGCGTGCCCCGGGTCGTCGCCCGCATCAACCACCCGGGCAACGAGTGGCTGTTCAACGAGTCGTGGGGCGTCGACGTGGCGGTGTCGACCCCGCGCCTGCTCAGCGCCCTGGTCGAGGAGGCGGTGAGCGTGGGCGACCTGGTGCGGCTGATGACGTTCCGCCAGGGCCAGGCCAACCTGGTCGAGCTCACCCTCCCCGAGACCGCGCCCGTCGTCGGGCAGCGCGCGGGCTCGGTGCCCTGGCCCGAGGACGCCGCCCTGGTGGCCATCCTGCGCGAAGGCCGGGTGCTGGTGCCCTCGGCCGACGACCCCCTGGAGGCCGGCGACGAGCTGCTCTTCGTGGCCAGCCAGGAGGTGGAGCACGAGCTCTCGCAGCTCCTGTCGCCCCACTGACCCCGGCCCACTGACCCGGCCGCCGGCCCGCCACGTGGCCGGCCGCTCCGCACGTGCCCGGCCGGCCGCTATGTGACCGGCCGGCCTACGACGCCGGCATCGGGCCCTGTGGCTGTGCGACGGGAGTGCGGCCGCGGGCCAGCAGCCAGACCATCGCGGCGAGTGCGGCGACCTGGAGCGGCCAGCCGAGCACGACCTTGCTGACGCCCAGGGCGGTCACCAGGTCGGCCCAGTAGAGCGGCAGCTGGATCACCACGCGCACCACGCACGGCAGGATGAGCAGCCAGGTGAGCCGCGTGCACAGCCGCACGATGCCCGGATCGCGGTGCCAGGCCGTGGGGTCGCCGGTGACCGAGCCGATGAGGAACCCCACGATGGGCCACCGCACCGCGATCGACAGCAGCATGCCGAGGGCGTAGGCGCCGTTGTAGAGGATGCCGGGCAGGAAGACGTCCTTGGCGTCGCCGGAGCGGGTCGCGAAGAACGCCCCGATGCCGATGCCGATGAGGCTGTTGACGACGAACTGCGGCGACGACCGCTGCACGAGACGGATCAGCAGGAGCAGCACCGAGGTGGCGATGCTCACGATGAGCGACGTCTTGAGGGTGTGGGTGATCACCCAGCTCAGGGTGAACACCGCGGTGGGCACGGCCGCCTCGATGATGCCGCGCCGGCCGCCGAACGCCTTGGCCAGCTGGGCGCGGATCGCCGCCTCGACGGTGTCGTGGGCCTTGTCTCGCGCCGCCTCGGGCCCCGGCCCGGCCGCTTCGTCCGGCGCGGGCGAGGCGCCGGACGCGTCACCGATCGCTCCGGGCACAGTGCCGCCCGGAGCGTCGTCTCCGGTCTCGCCGGCCGCGCCGGCCACCGCGCCGGGCGAGTCGTGGGAACCGCCGGACGCCGCGCTCATGCCAGTCATTGCCCTCCCGCCGGGCGAAGTTCGTATCGCGGATTGAACATGACCTTGCGACCGTCCTGGACGCTGATCAGGCCTTCGGCCCGGACCATCTGACCGGGCTCGATGCCGGCGATCTTGCGCCGGCCCAGCCAGACCAGGTCGATCACGTCGGAGCCGTCGTACAGCTCCGCCTCCAGGGCGGGCGCTCCGCCCCTGGGCCGCAGCGTCACCGTACGTAGCGTACCCGCCACGCAGAACCTACGCCGCTCGCCGCACGAGGCGATCGGTGTGGCGCCGTGCCTGCCCAGGTCTTCACGTAGCTCGGCCGCCTCCAGTTCGTCCTGACTCGTGGTCAGCCGCCGGAAGAAGGCCCGCAGCCCACCATGTTTCGGGGGCTCCGCCGTGCTCATCGGTAGATTCCACCTCGATCGGCCGGCCGAGACCCGCTCGGCCGGTCTCCCGCCTCGACGTGGACCAGCCTAGGTCATGGCCGGGGCGGACCTGCCATGACGCGGCGGCCAGTGCGGCATGGCCCGCACGACGTACCTTCCGCCGCGCCTGGTCAGGCGGGTCATCGGGTCTCGGTGATCTCCGGGCCCCGTTTGAACGGGTTGAAATCAGGCCCCTGCTCGGCGCTCTGCTGCTCCATGGCCTGCCTGGCCTCGGGCGGAAGCCGCAGCTCGATCGGCTCCTTGGGCGCCATCGGCTGGTCGCCGCGCACCACCACGATGTCGCGGATGACGTCCTCCAGCGTCGTGGCGGCCTCGGCGTCGACCGCGGCCTTGCCGCTGATGACGGCCCGCAGGAACCAGCGGGGGCCGTCGATGCCCACGAAGCGCACCGGCTGCAGCCCGTTCTGCTGCTTGACCTGGGCGGCCAGCTCGACGCCGAACGGCCCCTCGGTCTCCTCGGCGGAGCCGCCCCCTGTGGTGATCTCGCGCTTCATGTCGGCGCGCACCTCGTCCCAGATGCCGGAGCGCTTGGGCGCGGCGAACGCGCCCACCTGCAGCGCGCTGCCCTCGACCAGGATGAGCGCGCCCACGATCTGGTCGTCGGCGACGTTGAGCTGCACCTCGAAACCCGGCCCGATGGGCAGCTGGAGCCCGCCCAGGTCGACCCGTTCACGCTCGGGGTAGGGGTCGTCGGCGTCCCACGGACCCGACTCACGCGCGGGCGGGGCGGCGGCCTCCTCGTGCTCGGCCGGTGACGTCTGTTCTTCCGCGCGGCGGCGACGTCGGAACATCTCTGCTCACACTCCTATGGTTTGCCGTCACCTGTATCGGCCCCTCATCGGCCCGTGGACCCGAAGCCGCCATCGCCTCTCGACGATCCGGGCAGCAGCTCCACCTCGTGGAACGCTGCCCGCTCCACCCGCTGTATCACGAGTTGGGCGATCCGGTCGCCACGCTTGAGGCGCACGGCGTCCTTGGTGTCGGTGTTGAGAAGAGTGACCTTGATCTCGCCGCGGTAGCCGGCGTCGACGGTGCCGGGCGCGTTGACCAGGGTCACGCCGAAGTTCGTGGCCAGCCCCGAACGCGGGTGCACGAACGCGGCGTACCCGTTGGGCAGCGCGATCGCGACGCCGGTGCCGACCTGGGCGCGTTCCCCGGGCATCAGCTCGACGTCGGTGGTGGCGTAGAGATCCGCCCCGGCGTCGCCGGGGTGGGCGTAGGCGGGCAGCGGCAGGTCGGGGTCGAGCCGCCTGATCAGCACGTCGACGCTCTCCGGAACGCTCGCCGGGACGCTCATCGGGCACCCCCGGCGCGCTCGGGCAGGGCCGGGCGCACGCGCCCGGAAACGAAACGAGTCTTGGTCACGAACCGAGACCTTACCTGTTGCGCTGGGCCTTCACCTCGTCTCCGGCGCGTCTCCCCGCCCATCTCCGCGCCCATCCGCGCGCCCGCCCCCGCGCTCATCGTCGCGCGTGTCCCCGTGCCCGCCCGGCGGCCGAGGCGCGTGCGGCCGATCCGGTGGTCGTGGGGCCGGTGGTGGCGGGGAGTGCTGGTCCGCCTCCGCGGGGGGCAGGGCCGGTGTCTCGTGGCGGAGCTCGGGCAGCGCGCGGTAGACCACCGCCGCGATCGGCACGGCCACGGCCGCCCCGGCGATGCCGGCGAGCACGCCGCCCACCGCCAGCACCAGGATGATGGCCAGCGGGTGGAAGCGCACCGCGCGGCCGACGATCAGCGGCTGCAGCACGTGGTTCTCCAGCTGCTGCTCGACGACCAGGATGCCCACGAAGATCAGGGCGTAGATCGGGCCTTTCGCGCCGAAGGTGACGAGGGTGGCGAGGGCCCCCGCGAAGAAGATACCGATGATCGGGATGAAGCTGGCGAAGAAGATCAGCACCGCGAGGGGCGCCCAGAGCGGCACGCCCATGCCGGCCAGCACGGTGCCCATGACGAAACCGTGGACGGCCGCGACGAGCACCGTGCCCTGGACGTAGTGCGACAGGGTCTTCCAGGCGGCCCGCCCGGCCCGGTCGACCCTGGGGGCGGCCCGGCCGAAGGCCTTCAGGAACCACGCCCAGATGCGGTCTCCGTCCTTCAGGAAGAAGAACGTCACGAACAGCATCAAGACGATGCCGGCGAGCACCTCCAGGGCGACCGTGGCGCCGGTCAGCAGCGTGCCGGTGATGGCGCTGCGCTGCTGGTTGAGCTGCCGGGTCAGCTCCGAGACCAGGTCGGACAGCTGCGACTCCTGCAGGTGGAACGGCCCGCTGATCAGCCAGTGCTGCACCTCGCCCGCGGTCTTCTGGATCTGGTCGACGAGCTTGGGGAACTCCTCGTTGGCGCGGACCCCGACGATCCAGCCGGTGCCGACCAGTACGGCGAACGCGATGAACATCGTGGCCCAGGTGGCCCAGATGGATCGCAGGCCGGCGCGGCGCAGCCGGTCGGTCAGCGGGAACAACAGCGCGCTCAGCAGCAGCGCGACCGCCAGGGGCAGGGTCACGATGCGCAGGTTCGCGACGATCTGCGCGAAAAAGTAGACCACCACACCGACGACGATGAGGCGCCAGCTCCACGCGGCCAGCCACGCCAGCACCGGTGGCACGCTGGGCGAACGACGGTCCCTATCCGAGATCACGGCTTCCAGCCTGGCACGTCGAAAGCCCGTGTGCGCATCGTCACGCCGACTCGGGCGGTGCCGACCGGATCGCGGTCCGCCTGCTCCGGCACGAACGACGGGTCGCAGCGGACGCCGTGGTGGTGCCGCGCCCGGCGCTCGGTGTGCAGGTCGTTATCGTCCCGGCCGATCGGGTAGAACACGGACCTGCCCGCATGCGCCGCCTCCCGATTTCGCGCCCGCGTGGCGCCCGCAATCTGCTCGATCGTCGTGCGGGTCCGGCAGACTAGGGGCGGAACGCAGCCGTGGGGAAGGGGACAAGGACATGGGCGATAAGGAAACGGACGACAAGCCGGACCTGACGTGGAAGGTGCTCGGTGCGGTCATCGCCCTCGGCGCCGGTTTCGCCGCTCGCAAGATCATCGAGATCGGCTGGCAGAAGACCACCGGCAAAAAGCCGCCGCAGGACCCCCACTCGCTCGACATCAGCACCGGTGAGGCCGTCGCCTACGCCGTGGTGCTGGGCGTCGGCATGGAGGTGGCCCGCATCGTCACCACCCGCACGGCCGCGAAGAAGTGGCGGGCCTGGCGCTCCGTCGCCGCCTCCCCGGCCGCCCCCGCGCCCTCGCGCAAGGTCAAGGACGCGGTCCACTGACCGGTCGTCAGCCTTCCAGCGCGGCGAGGAAGTCTCCGGCCCAGCGGTCGACGTCGTACGACGCGACCCTGCGCCGCATCGAGCGCATGCGGCGCACCAGCTCGTCGGGGGTGGCGCGCATGGCGGCGAGCATGGTGCGCTTGAGCCCGTCGACGTCGTAGGGGTTGACCATGAAGGCCTGCCGCAGCTCGTCCGCGGCCCCGGCGAACTCGCTGAGCACCAGCGCGCCGCGCAGGTCGGGGCGGCAGGCGACGTACTCCTTGGCGACCAGGTTCATGCCGTCGCGCAGCGGTGTGACGACCATGACGTCGGCGGCGAGGAACAGCGCGGCCAGTTCCTCGTGGCTGTAGGACTGATGCAGGTAGTTGATGGGGGGCGCGCCGAGGGTGGCGTGTTCGCCGTTGATGCGGCCGACCTGCAGCTCGATCTCGTCGCGCAGCAGGCGGTACTCCTCCACCCGCTCGCGTGACGGGGTGGCGATCTGCACGAAGACGGCCTCCCCGGGGGCGATGGAGCCGTCGGTGAGCAGCTCGCCGAACGCCTTGAGACGCTGCCCGATGCCCTTGGTGTAGTCGAGCCGGTCGACGCCGAGCAGCACGTGGCAGGGGTCGCCGAGCTCGGCCCGGATCGCCCTGGCCCGCTCGGCGACTCCGGGCTGGCGCACCAGCTTGTCCAGCGAGGCGTAGTCGACCGAGATCGGGAACGCCTCGGTGCGCACCACGCGGCCGTCGACGTGGATCTCGTGCCGTGTGTTGGGCTGGCCGAGCAGGCGGCGCGACAGCCGGATGAAGTTGGACGTGCCGCCGGGGCGCTGGAAGCCGACCAGGTCGGCGCCGAGCAGCCCTTCGAGGATCTCGCGCCGCCACGGCAGCTGCGAGAACAGCTCCTCGGGCGGGAACGGGATGTGCAGGAAGAAGCCGATGCGCAGGTCGGGCCGCAGTTTGCGCAGCATGGCGGGCACGAGCTGCAGCTGGTAGTCCTGCACCCACACGACGGCGCCGGGCGCGGCCGCGTCGGCGGCGGCGCGGGCGAACCGGTCGTTGACCGCGCGGTAGGCGTCCCACAGCACGCGGGAGTAGATCGGCTTGGCGACGACGTCGTGGTAGAGGGGCCACAGCGTGGCGTTGGAGAAGCCCTCGTAGTAGAGCTCGACCTCGGTGTGCGACAGCGGCACGGGGATGAGGTGCATGCCTTCGTGGTCGAACGGCTTCAGCTCCTCCCCGGCGGCGCCGTGCCAGCCCAGCCAGGCCCCGTCGCGGCGCTGCATGACGGGCGCGATCGCGGTGACCAGGCCGCCCGGGCTGCGTCGCCAGGATGCCTCACCATCCGGTCCGACGACCCGGTCGACCGGTAGCCGGTTCGCTACGATGAGAAACGAGCTGGTTGGACCCACGCGCGGCCTCCCGTGTGATCGGTTTATGACCACAATACGGAATCGGGCAACACTCCTTGTATGCGACTCCCGACCACAGAGTACGCACCACTCCGGATTTCCGACTGTGAGCGACTCTCTGTCACCTACCCGGACATTTCCCCAGGAACACGCGAACAGTACGTGACGAGGCTACGGCGCGGGGTCCCGAAGTGGACGCCTGGGGCGGTGAAGCCCCTGGAGAGGGAGCGGACGACTCCTACGGGACCCCGCCGGGGCCGGGGGGCTGGCGCCCTAGGAGCCGGGCGGCAGCCCGCGCTGGCGGCTCAGGTCGGCCCGCACGGCCGCCGCCAGCCGCTTGGTGGCCATGCGGTTGAGCGCCCCGCCGGCGATCGCGCCGGTGAGGAAGGGGCCGAGGGTCGTCAGATGCCGGCCGAGAGTACGCATGAGCCGGTGCCGCAGGGCCGTCTTGGCGGCGGTGCCGAGGGCGATCGTCACGGTGCCGGGGGCCATGGGGTCGATGCCGCGCTGCCGCGACCAGGCCATCGTGTACGCCGCGGTGCGCTGCGGCAGGGTGCCGGGCACCTGCACGCCGTACACCTCGTGCAGCTCGGCGATGAGCTTGACCTCGATGGCCGACACCACCAGTGTCTCGGCCACGAGCAGCGCGGGGGCGGAAAGCAACAGAGGGGGAGCGGCGAACTCGGCCGCGGCGACGGCGCCGCCCACGGCGCCGACGGTCATGGTCGCCTTGGCGGCGGTGCGGATCAGGTCGTCGGCGAGCTGCTCGCCGGTGAGACCGTAGTGGTGCTCCTGGAGGGTGCGCAGGTCGCGAATCGGCAGGCGCGGCGCGATGGACAGGAAGACGTCGGCCAGCCATCGGCCCCGCCCGACACCGGAGGCGCCGCGCTCGGCGGCCCGGGTCAGCGCCTTGGAGAGCCGACCGAGCAGCCGCTGCCGCTCGGCCGGATTCATCTCCTCGTGGGTGGTCAGCTTGCCGACGATCTCGGCGACCTCGTCGCCTGGGGCGGCGGCGCCGGTCGTCTCACCGGCCGGTTCCCCGGTCGGTGCCGGCTCGCCGGTATGTCCGGCGCCTGCCGGACCATCGGGCGCACCGGTGGCGTCGCCTGCCGGGTCATCGGGCGCGTCGGGCGTGCCCGATGACCCGTTCGCGGGCTCTTCCACTGGGCCGTGCTCGGACCGATCCGCTTCGGACGTCACAACGCGGGCCCTCCAATCGTTGGAGACGGTCAGGCGGCGCACTCCCGGCAGATCTGCTGCCCGCCCCGCTCGGAGGCGAGCTGGCTACGGTGATGCACCAGGAAGCAACGGGCACAGGTGAACTCGTCCGCCTGCCGCGGTATCACCCGAAGCGAGAGCTCTTCGTTGGACAGGTCGGCTCCTGGCAGCTCCAGCGACTCGGCCAGGTCGGTCTCGTCGATGTCGATGCTCCCGGACGACTTGTCGCTGCGCCGCGCCTGAAGCTCTTGGAGACTGTCCTCTCCGAGGTCGTCGTCGGTCTTGCGCGGGCTGTCGTAGTCGGTAGCCATGTGCGTACTCCATCCCCCTCATCTATGTGTCTGCGCGCCATCGCGCGCCTATAACGCTCTGGAGGCTCATCTTGTGCCCAATCCGGCCGGGAGATTTTGCATCGGTACCCCACGTCGACACGAGATGAACCTCCGTACACGTCAGAGCACGCCACCGGCACACCATGGTTAGCCAAATATGGCGAAAACCACAGCTTTGGTGGCATGACCCGACGTGTTCGACGGCACATCCAACCACATGTCCATGAAGATTGCGGACGACCCCCGCCGTATCACGCCGAGGGAAGTCGCACGGTCACTACCAGACCACCTCCGTCCCTCGGCATGGCCTTCACTGTGCCGCCATGCGCCCGCACCACGGCGCGCACGATGGACAGCCCGAGGCCCGTGCCACGCGCCGAGTCGACCCGATCGGCGTTGAGCCGCCTGAACGGCTCGAACAGATCGTCCACCTCGTACGCCGGGACGTGCGGTCCGGTATTGGCGACCTGAACGACCGAACCCCCGTCCAAAATTCCGGTGCGCACCCAGATCTGTCCCGACTCGGGCACGTTGTACTTGATGCCGTTCTCGACGAGGTTGGCGACGCAGCGCTCCAGCAGCACCGGATCGCCCGTCGTGGTCGCGGAGTACAGGTCGGAGTGGAGCAGCACACCGCTCTCCTGCGCGATCGGGGTGAGCTGCTCCACCACGGTCTTCGCCACCTCGCGCACGTCGACCGGCTTGCGCACGCTCAGCTCGCGCTCACTGCGGGCGAGCAGCAGCAGGCCCTCGATGAGATGCTCGTTGCGGGCGTTGGTGCCGAGCAGCGTGCGGCCGAGCACCTTGAGGTCCTCCGAGGCCCCGGGGTCGCCGAGCGCGACCTCGAGGACGGTGCGGTTGATCGCGAGCGGCGTGCGCAGCTCGTGCGAGGCGTTGTCGACGAATCTTCGTTGCGCGTCGAACGCGCGGTTGAGCCGGGCGAGCATCGCGTCGAACGTGTCGGCGAGCTCCTTCAGCTCGTCGTCGGGGCCCTGCAGGTCGATGCGCTCGTGTGCGAGCGAGGCGTCGGAGAGCCGGCGCGCGGTCGCGGTCATCTTCTGGATCGGCCGCAGTGCGCGGTCGGCCACGAAGTAGCCGAGGATCAGCGCGAGGACGCCCACCCCCAGCAGCGCGAGCAGCGACTTCCACAGCAGGTTGCCGAGCACGGCGTCGACGGCGGCGTGCCGCTGCACGTACACCTGGCCGTTCCAGTACCGGTAGACGTCCGGCGGCACGTCGTCGGGGACCTTCAGCACGCCGCGGAACCCGTCGTTGAGCGCCGTGCGGGCGAACACGTACATCACCACGAGCAGGAACGCCCCGGCCGCGAAGAACAGCGCGCCGTAGGTGAGGGTGAGGCGCACCCGGATGCTCAGCCGGTCGCGGATCGCCTTGAGCCGGGCCATCGGGCTCGGCCGCACCACGATCGGGGCGTACGGCGGCGGGCCGTCCCACGCCGGCGGGCCCTGCGGCGGCGGGGCGCCGGGGCCGCGCGGCTGGCGGGTGCTCTCGACCGTCAGCTGCTCGCTCTTCCAGCCGTCGCCGGCCCCGTCAGGGTACGACGCGGCGGGACGGCGCGGCGGCGGGCCGCCCGGCGGCGGGGCACCCGGCGGCACGAAGGTCGGCCGCTCGCCGCCGACGGGCGAGCGGGCGCCCGGCGCGCCGTCGCTCACATCGCTCACAGCTTGTACCCCACGCCGGGCACGGTCTCGATCACCTGGGGCTCACCGAGCTTCTTGCGCAGCGTCATCATCGTGACCCGCACCACGTTGGTGAAGGGGTCGATGTTCTCGTCCCACGCCTTGTCCAGCAGGTCCTCCTGGCTGACGACGGCGCCCTCGGCGCGCAGCAGCTCCTCCAGGACCGCGAACTCCTTCTTGGTCAGCGTGATCTCGTTGCCGTCGCGGGTGACGACGCGCTTGGCGGGGTCGAGGCGGATGCCCGACCGTTCCAGCACCGGAGGCAGCGCGGGCGCCGAGCGGCGGCCGAGCGCACGCACACGGGCGACGAGCTCCATGAAGACGAACGGCTTGGCCAGGTAGTCGTCGGCGCCGAGGTCGAGCCCTTCCACCTTGTCGTCGACCTCGCCGGAGGCGGTGAGCATGATGATGCGCGACGCCGAGCGGGCCGCGACGAGCCGGCGGCACACCTCGTCGCCGTGCACCTTGGGCAGGTCGCGGTCGAGCACGATGACGTCGTAGTCGATGTAACCGGTGCGCTCCAGCGCCCCCGCCCCGTCGTAGGCGACGTCGACGGCCATGGCCTCGCGGCGCAGCCCGGTCGCGATCGCGTCCGCGAGCACCCGCTCGTCCTCAACCACAAGTACCCGCAACCTCGGCACCTCCATAGCGTCGCGCGTTCCAGGGCCCGGCGGCTCCCATTGTCGTCACACCCAGCGTAAGCGGGTGGTAAGGGTCGGCGACCCGTGCCGGCGGGCGGCCGACAACCAGGACGAATCACCAAAATATTCACTTTTCAGGTTTAGACCAGTGTCCTGCCTGGGTACCGCCACATGAACCCATCCGTCAGCGCCGACCTTCCGATCCCCCCCGGCGGAAGACGACCCAGATGAAAGAAGGTGAGATGGGCGAGTTCACCCAGACGATCGAAACTCGGCTCGACCAGGCCTACAAGGGCCTTCAGGAGGCCAGATCGAGCGGCGATGAGTTCCTCGCCGACACTCTCACTGCGGAGATAGAGGACCTGCGCCGCCTCGCCGACGACAACGGCGTATCGCTTCGTCTCTAGATCCGCCCCGGGCGCACTCCGGCCGCCCCCCGTCTCGCCCACCACCCAGGCGGAGACGGGGGGCGGCTTCGCGTCTCAGGGGCGGCCCGGCGCCGGGCCCGGCGTGGCGAGCAGGGCGTCCAGCTCCTCGAACAGGCCGGGAGGCGCGCACAGGATCAGGTCCGCCCCGGGCGCGTCGCCGATGCCGCGCAGACGGGCGCCGGCCTCGGTCGCGACCAGGCCGCCCGCCGCGTAGTCCCACAGCTTCGGGCCGCGCTCGTAGTAGGCGTCGACCCGGCCGGCGGCGACCGAGCACAGGTCCGCCGCCGCCGATCCGGCGCGCCGGATGTCCCGCACGCGCGGCAGCACCCGGCTCAGCACCCGGGCCTGCTCGGCCCGGAACCCCGAGTCGTACCCGAACCCGGTCGCCACCAGCGCGGCCGGCAGCGCCACCCCGGTGTTGCAGCTCAGCCGCTCGGGCGCGGCCCCCTCCCGGTACAGGTACGCCCCGCCGCCCCGGGACGCCGCGAACAGCTCGCCGCGCGGCACCACGAACACCGCGCCCGCGACGATCCGCCGCTCGCCCCCGGCCACCGCCGGCTCCCCGGCGGCGTCCTCCACGGCGATGCTGACCGACCATTCGGGCAGGCCGTACAGGAAGTTGACGGTGCCGTCGATCGGGTCGACGATCCATCGGCGCCCCCCGCCGGTGACGCCCGGGGTCTGCCCGCCCTCCTCGCCGAGGATCGCGTCGCCGGGCCGCGCCGCGCGGATGCGGTCGCGGATCAGCCGCTCGGCCTCGCGGTCGAGCGCCGTGACGACATCGGTGGGGCTGCTCTTGGTGTGCACCACCTCCGGCCGCCGGGGCCGCTTGGCGAGCAGCATCTCGCCGGCCTCCCTGGCGATCTCCACGGCCACGTCGAGCAGCCGCGATGGGGAACTGGGGGAACTGTCGGTCATGACAACGACTCCGGGCGTTTCCACTCCTCGCCGAGCACGTGCGTCGCCAGGAAGGCCAGCACGGTCTCGTACCAGGCGACGATGTTGCCCGGCTTGAGGATCCAGTGATTCTCGTCGGGGAAGTACAGGAACTTCGCCTCGGCCTCCGAACGGTGCAGATCCCACCACAGGCGCAGCGCCTCGCCGATCGGCACCCGGTAGTCGCGGTCGCCGTGGATCACGAGCATCGGGGTGGTGATGGCCGCCAGGTTCGTGTGCGGCGACAACGCGGTGTACAGCGGCGAGCCCTCGGGGCCGAACTCCCGCCGCCAGTACATGCTCGCGTCGGTGGTGCCGCTGAACTGGTCGAGATGCCACAGCGCCGCGTGCGTGACGATCGCGCGGAACCGATCGGTGTGGCCGGCGATCCAGTTGGCCATGTAGCCGCCGAACGAGCCGCCCATCGCGGCCACCCGGTCCGCGTCGATGTCGGGGCGGGCTGCGCAGGCGTCCGTGACCGCCATGAGGTCGGCCTGGGTACGGGGGCCCCAGGCGGCCCAGCCGCGCCGGATCATCTCCTGACCGTAGCCCGTGGACAGGCACGGGTCGGGCAGCAGCACGGCGTAGCCGCGCTCGGTCATCAGCCAGGGGTTCCACCGCCAGCTCCAGTCGTTCCAGCTGGCCAGCGGGCCGCCATGGATCCACAGCAGCAGCGGAGCGGGATCGTCGGGCGAGGCGCCCTCGGGCAGCGCCAGCCAGGCCCGCACGGTCGCGCCGTCGTCGGCGGTGGCGGTGACCTCGGTCAGCGTGCCGGGCACGGCCAGACGGGGGGCCGGGGAGGGCAGCTCGGCGACCGTGCCGTCGGCCACGGTGACCCGCACCGGAGTGGGGGGCACGCCGACCCCGCTGCGCAGGGCGTAGACGTAACGGCCGTCGGGCGAGGGGTTCAGCTCGGCGTAGGCGGCGTCGTCGGGCGTGACGCGCTCGGGCGAGGCGCCGTCGCCGAGCGGCACCCGGAAGATCGGCCGCCGGCCCTGATGGTCGGCGGCGACGTACAGCGAACGGGAGTCGGGCGCCCAGGCGAGCGCCGCCGGCCACAGGCCGTCGCCGTAGGCGTCGCCCCTGCCCGTGGCCAGATCGACGACCCACAGGTCCATCTCGGTGGGACGCTCGGTGTTCGCGTGACGCTCGCGCACACAGGCCACGTGGCGGCCGTCGGGAGAGACGGCGACCGGCCCGCCGAAGTCGTACCCGTCCATCGACGCCACGGGGCGGCGGGGGCCCGTGGGCGTCCCGTCGGCGCCCTGGACGTCGATGGCGACCAGTTCCTCCCGCGACTCCCCGCCGCCCATCGGCACCCGCCACGTCGTGAACACCGTGGCGCCGTCGGGCGACACCGCGAACGACGGCTCGTGCATCGTCCTGCCCGGATCCGGGGTCAGGTCCCGCGCCACGATGGTCTCGCCGGCCCCCTCGTCCCCCTGGGGGAGCGCGCCGGCGAACAGCCGCGGCTCCCCCGGGCCGAGATCGTGGTCCCAGTAGCGCACCGGATAGTCCTCGTGCAGGATCGCGCTGACCCCGGCCTCCTTGCGCGCCTTGCGGCGGGCCGCCTCGGTGGTCTCGTCGCCGGGCAGCACGTCGGCGGCGAAGACGATCGTCGGGCCGCCCACGCGCACCCCGGTGATGGCGCCCGGCCGGGCGGCGACGCGCCGCGCCTCGCCGCCCGACCCCGGCAGCAGCCACAGCGCGGGCGGATCGTCGTCGGGCTGCTCGCGCACCGTCGGATCGGCGCGCCGCGACACGAACACCACGTCGCCGGCCGGCGTGAACTCGGCCGCGCTCTCCCCCTTGGCCGACCGGGTCAGCCGGCGCGGCCCGGCCCGGGTCTCGCCCTCGGGGGTGACGGGCAGCCCCCACAGGGAGGTCCCGTACGACGTGCCGTCCGGGTTGAGCGCCTGGACGACGCAGACCAACCGGGACCCATCGGGAGACAGGCGCAGCGAAAGCACACGCGGCACGGCCACATAGTCACGTAGATCCTTGAAAGCGCTCACCATGCGAACCTACCCCGCCCCGCGACCCGGCCCGAGGGCGACACCGGCCCGCCCGGCAGCGCTACCGGCCCGCCCGGGACGACGCCGGCCCGCCCGGCACCGCGCCGGGCGCGGCCGGGACCGGTCGCCCCATGCGGTTGGATGAGGGCATGGGGAGTTATGACGCGTTGCTGCTCGTGTCGTTCGGCGGGCCGGAGCGGCCCGACGACGTGCTGCCGTTCCTGGAGAACGTCGTGCGGGGCCGGGGGGTCCCCAGGGAACGGCTGCTGGAGGTCGAGGCCCACTATCGGTCGTTCGGCGGGGTGAGCCCCATCAACGACCGCTGCCGCGATCTCATCGCCGCGCTGCGACCCGAGATCGACCTGCCCATCTACTGGGGCAACCGCAACTGGCATCCCTTCCTCGAGGACGCCATGCGGCAGATGGCCGCCGACGGCGTCAAGCGCGCGGCGGCGTTCATCACCTCCGCCTACAGCTCCTACTCCAGCTGCCGTCAGTACCTCGACGACATCGCCGGGGCCGCCGCGGCCGTCGACGGCGCGCCGAGCGTCGTCCGGCTGCGGCACTACTACGACCACCCCGGGTTCATCGCGGCGTTCGCCGACCACACCCGCGAGGCGCTGGCCCGGCTGCCCGAGCACCTGCGCGGCGAGGCCCGGCTGGTCTTCACCGCCCACAGCATCCCGACATCGATGGCCGCCGCGGCGGGCCCCTGGGGCGGCGGCTACGAGACGCAGCTGCGCCGCGCCGCCGGGCTCGTCGTCGACGTGCTGCGCCGGGCCGGCGACCTGCCGGGCACGCCCGGGCCGGACGACACGGGATGGGATCTCGTGTGGCAGAGCCGCAGCGGGCCGCCGCAGGTGCCGTGGCTGGAGCCCGACGTGTGCGACCACCTGCGCGACCTGCACGCTCGGGGCACGCGGGCGGCGGTGCTCGTCCCGATCGGGTTCGTGGCCGACCACGTCGAGGTGCTGTACGACCTCGACGTCGAGGCGGCACAGGTGGCCGCCGAGCTCGGCATGACCGTCACCAGGGCCGGCACGGCCGGAGTGCACCCCCGCTTCGTGTCCATGGTGCGCGAGCTGCTGGCCGAGCCCGAGCCGTGGAACTGCCCGGCGTTCTGCTGCCCCGCCCCGCGACGCCCCGGCGCCACGGCCGAGCAGGGCGGGCAGACGCAGGCGCGTCAGGGGGTGTTGGGGTAGGCCGCGGCGTACGCCCTGGCCAGGTTCAGCACCTTCGACACGTAGGCC
Source organism: Actinomycetales bacterium (assembly GCA_044507605.1). Classification (GTDB taxonomy): domain Bacteria; phylum Actinomycetota; class Actinomycetes; order Streptosporangiales; family Streptosporangiaceae; genus Thermopolyspora. The sequence goes on from JBIQJI010000071.1 coordinate 27,266, forward strand.
GAGGAGTGGTTGTAGAACCAGATGGCCTTCTCCAGCTTGGCGCCGCCCTGCCCGGCGCCGTTCGCGCACAGGTAGCCGGCCGCCGACGGCACGGCGTCGTACGGGCTCCAGATGTCGGCCGTGCCGTCGCCGTCGCCGTCCAGCCCGTACGCCCGCCAGGTGGCCGGCATGAATTGCATGGGCCCGAGCGCGCCGGCCGAGGAGGGGCCGTTGTTGCGCCCGTGCCCGCTCTCCACCTGGCCGATGGCCGCGAGCACGGTCCACGACAGGCCCGGGCAGACGCGGGCGGCGCGCTGGTACAGCTCCAGGTAGGTCGCCGGCCGGCCCACGAGCCCGTTCCACGAACCGCCGGTCGTGGCGGCAGTGCCGCCTGCGCCCCCGGTGCTGCCGGTGCTGCCGGTGGTGCGGCGGGTGTGCTCCAGGGCCCTGCCGTCCGGGCCGATGGCGACGACCTGGGCGCCCGCGCCCAGGAGGCGGCGTACGCGGGAGGCGAGGGCGCCGGCGCGGTCGGCGGGGGCGCTGACCAGCACGACTCCGCCGGCCGACAGCCCGAGCCGCCGCCCGGTCTCCTCGCTCACCAGGCCGTCCACGCCGGGGATGCCGAGCCGGGCCGACGCGGCGGCGCGCAACCGGGGCCCGCCGTCGACCTGGTACTCCGCGCCGAGGACGAGGTGAAGCCTGGCCGCGGCGGACGCCGTCGCGACGTACTCGCCGCGGCCGAGCGCGGCCCACACCTCCGGCTGGGCGGCGACGGCCTCGGGGGTCCAGGGTCGGAACGCCCAGGTGTCGACGGCGAGCAGGTTGACCGCGATGCCCGACATCCGCACCGCTCCCCCGCCGACGACGGTGGCCTTGCGTACGCCCTTCAGCGCCGAGATCTTCCGTAGCGTCTCGGGCGTGACGGGCTCACGGGCGACGGCGATCAGCCGGGGCGGGGTCGGCGTCGCCTTCGCGGCCGCGGTCGCCTGGGCCACCGGCTCGGGGGTGCCGGCGGTGGCCGCGTGCCCGGCGACCGGCTGCCGCGACAGGTCCGCCGTCGCCTGCCTGGAGTCCTGGCCGGAGTCCTGGCCGGGCCGGGCGGTGTGCGGGGCGGCGCCGGTGGGGGGCGGGGTGCCGGTGGGGGCGGCCATGGGGCGGCGGTTCTGGGTCAGCAGGAGCGTTCCCGCGGCCGTCGCCGTGATGACGATCACCACCGCGAGCCCCATGACAAGGACCCCCAACCGGGGAAGATTGGACACGCCGCTCACGTTAGAGGAAAGGACCCCAGCCCATCCGATCACCGGAAAAATCCCTTGCCGGACGCCGATCGCGTTGAGTAAAGGTTCAGGGGAAGGAAGCGGTGCGAGGTCCGCGGATCATCCGGGACATCCGGCCGCCGATCGCGAACGCCGCCCGGGTGAAGGCATCGCGCCAGAGCGCGCACAGGTTTTCGCATTCGCGTCGAGCGACGCGCGGAAAGGAAGAGTCGTCGTGGTCGGGCCGTATCGCGGGCTGTTCAGCGCGCCCGGAGTCAAGGGCTTCGTCATCGCGGGGTTCATCGGCCGCATGCCGATGGCGATGCTCGGCATCGGTGTGGTCCTGCTCATCTCGGCCCTCACCGGCTCGTACGCCATGGCCGGGGCCATCTCGGCCACCACTTCCATCGCCTTCGCCATCGGCGCGCCGATCTCCGGGCGGCTCGTCGACCGGTTCGGCCAGCGGCGGGTGCTCGTCCCCCAGGTCTTCCTGCACGGCGCGGCCCTCGTCGCCCTCATGCTGCTGGCCGGCGCCGGCGCCCCCGCCTGGACGCTGTACGTCAGCGGTGCGATCGCCGGCGCCGCCGCGACCTCGCTCGGCTCGATGGTCCGGGCCCGCTGGTCCCATCTGCACGGCGGCTCGGCGAAGCTGGACACGGCGTTCTCGTTCGAGTCGGTGGCCGACGAGGTGATCTTCGTGTCCGGGCCGACCATCGTGACCGCCCTCACCACACTGATCAACCCCTATGCCGGCCTTGCGCTGGCGGCGGTGCTCGCCGTCGGCGGCACCGTGGCCTTCGCGTTGCAGCGCGGCACCGAGCCCCCGGTTACGCGGGGCTCGGCCACGTCGGGGTCGCCGATCACGATCCCCGGTGTGGTGGTGCTGCTGGGGGTGTTCCTCGCCATGGGCGCGGTCTTCGGCTCGGTCGACCTGATCACCGTGGCGTTCGCCGACGCCAACGGCGCCAAGGCGGCCGCCGGCCCGCTGCTCGGCTGTTTCGCCGGCGGCAGCCTGGTCTCCGGCCTCTGGTACGGCGCCCGGGCCTGGAAGGCGTCGCTGCGCAGCAGGTTCGTGCGCGCCCTGGCGGTCTTCGCGGCCGGGCTGGCGCCCATTCTGGTGATCGGGGACAATCTGGTGATGGCGGTCGCACTGTTCTTCGCCGGCCTGGCCATCTCCCCGACGCTCATCAGCGGTTACTCGCTGGTCGAGCGGCTGGTGCCGGCGCATCTGCTGACCGAGGGCATGGCGTGGATCTCGACGGCGATCGGGTTCGGCGTCGCGGTCGGCGCGTGGGCCGGCGGCCGCCTCACCGACTCGTTCGGCCCGTCCAGCGCCTACGCGTTCTCGGTGCTGTCAGGGCTGCTCGCGGTGCTGATCGGGGCGGCCGGTTGGGCGCTACTCCGCACGCCCCGGACGCCTTTCGCCATGGGCTGACTCATGAGTACTGTTCATGTTCATGGGCGAGGTCTTCCGTAACTGGGCCGGGAACCAGGTCGCCACGCCGGCCGAGGTGCGCACCCCCTCCTCGGCCGAGGAAGTGGCGTACGCCGTGCTCGACGCCGTCGCGACGGGCCGGCGGGTGCGCATGGCGGGCAGCGGCCACTCCTTCACCGGGGCCGCGCTCACCGACGGCATCCTGCTGCGCCCCGACGCCCTCACCGGCATCCGCGGAGTCGGTGACGGCTGGGTGCGGGTCGCCGCAGGCACGCCGCTGCACGTGCTCAACGAAGAACTGCACCGGCGCGGCCTCGCGCTCACGAACCTCGGCGACATCACCGCCCAGACCGTCGCCGGCGCCGTGCAGACCGGCACCCACGGCAGCGGACGCGACAGCGCCGGCCTCGCCGACCAGGTCATCGGGCTGGAGCTGGTGCCGGCGGACGGATCGATCGTCCGGGTCGAGGACGGCGACCTGTTCGACGCGGCGCGCGTCGGCCTCGGCGCGCTCGGCATCCTCACCGAGGTCACGCTGCGCGTCGAGCCGGCGTTCCTGATGCGCACGGTGCGCCGGCCGATGCGGTTCGACGAGGTGCTCGCCGCGCTCGACGAGCTGACCGAGGAGAACGAGCACCTCGACTTCTACTGGTTCCCGCACACCGACGCCTGCCTCACCAAACGGCACAACCGCAGCCCCGGGCCGGTGGAGCGGTCGAGCGCCCTGCGCGAGTGGGTCGACAACCGCTTCCTGGAGAACACGGTCTTCGGCGCCCTGTGCGAGCTGGGCAGATGGGTCCCCGGGCTCATCCCGGCCATCAACCGGGTCTCCGGCAGCGCGCTCAGCGCCGCCACCTACACCGACGCGTCGTACCGCATCTTCAGCACGGTGCGGGAGGTGCGGTTCCTGGAGATGGAGTACGCCATCCCGCGCGAGCACCTCGGCACGGCGCTGCGGGAGGTGCGCGAGACGATCGAGCGCGGCGACCGGCGCATCGGCTTCCCCATCGAGGTGCGGGTGGCGCCGCCCAGCGACGCGTGGCTGTCCACCGCGTACGGCAGGCGCACCGCCTATCTCGCCTTCCACGTCTACCATCGCACGCCGGACCCGGGCTACTTCGCCGCCATGGAGGAGATCATGGTCCGGTTCGGCGGCCGGCCCCACTGGGGCAAGTTGCACACTCGCGATGCCTCTTATTCGGCAAGGCTCTATCCGAGGTTCGACGACTTCAGGGCGCTGCGTGACAGGCTGGACCCCGGTCGCGTGTTCGGTAACGCGTACCTGGAGACCGTGCTGGGCTGACCCTCCCCAATCGGTTGCGGGTACCGGCCGGGATGTAGCAGGGTGAACCAGACAAATGTGACCGGCGTCACAACGACTGTGGCACCCCCTAGGAAGGCGATGTTCGGACATGCCGGGTACGGTGCTGGCAGGGAACCGACTCACGCGAGAGACTCAAGGGTCCGGGGGAAGATTGAGCACGACGACGAAGGGACTCGCATGCAGGAGCTCCGACTCGTCGCGGTGAGCGAAGACGGAACGTACCTCGTGCTGGCCACCGCCGGCCGGGGGACGCGTTTCACGCTACCCGTCGACGACCGGCTCCGTGCGGCCGTCCGCGGCAACTTCTCCCGACTCGGTCAGTACGAGATCGAAGTGGAGAGTCCGTTGCGCCCCAAGGAGATCCAGGCTCGCATCCGCGCCGGTGAGACGGCGGAAGAGATCGCCGCCACCGCCGGCATCCCGGTCGAGCGCGTCCGCTGGTTCGAGGGACCCGTGCTCCAGGAGCGCGAGTACATGGCGCAGCAGGCCCAGCGGGTCGCCGTCCGGCTGCCCGGCGAGTCGGCCCCCCGGCCCACCCTCGGCGAACTGGTCGCCGAGCGGCTCACCCGGCGCGGCGTGCCGGCCGACGAAATCGACTGGGACTCCTGCAAACGCGACGACGGACTCTGGCGGGTCAAGCTCGGCTACGTGTGGAACGGTCACACACGCCACGCCGAATGGCTGTTCGACGCCCGCCGCCGCCACGTCAGCCCCAACGACGACGAGTCGATGCGGCTGTCGGCCGCCGAGTTCGTCGAGCCCGAAGAAGACACCACGGTCACCCCGTTCGTGCCCCGGCTGGCCGCCAAACTCGCCCCCGTTCCCGACTTCGACGACGCCGCGCCCGCTCTCTCCGGCCCGGCCCCGCTCGGCGTGCCCCGCGCCGACCAGGCCGCCGCCCGCCACGACCCTCCCGCCCGCGCCGAGGCACGTGCCGAGGCCGCCCCGGCCGCCAGAGAGGCGCCCCTCCGCCACGATGCCATGCCGCCGGCCCGCCCGGCACCCGGCCGTCAGGACCCCGCGCGCCACGAGCCGCCCGTGCGCAACGACTCCCCCATTCTCATGCGCCCGGAGCCGTCCGCTCCGGCCCGCCAGGACTCCCGGGCCGAGCCCGCCGCACGGCAGGCCACGCCGTCCGCCCCCGCCCGATCCGTGTCCGCCTCCCGGCCCACCTCGCCTCCCGGCCGG
>JBIQJI010000010.1:0-40000 GCA_044507605.1 Actinomycetales bacterium
GGGCGGGCTGTTGTCTTGGGGTGGGGGAGGACTTACTGTCGAGGCGTGTTCCGGATATTTCCGCTTCATTAGGCGACCAGGGGCGTTACCGGAGGGTGCATGGCGGGCCGGGCTCGGGTTGTGATCATTGGGGCCGGAATCGTGGGCTGTGCGCTCGCGGACGAGCTCACGGCGCGGGGCTGGAACCACGTCACGGTGCTGGAGCAGGGGCCGCTGTTCGCGACCGGGGGGTCGACCTCGCATGCGCCGGGGCTCGTGTTCCAGACCAATCCGTCGAAGACGATGACGCAGTTCGCCGCGTACACGGTCGGGAAATTCCGGGAGTTGTCGCTGGACGGGCGGCCGGGGTTCCGTCAGGTCGGCGGCCTGGAGGTCGCCACCACCCCGGAGCGCTGGCAGGATCTGCACCGTAAGCACGGGTGGGCCGCGTCGTGGGGCGTCGAGAGCGAGCTGGTGGGCCCGGAGCGGTGTGCGGAGCTGTGGCCGCTGCTCGACGCCGGCAAGGTCCTCGGCGGTTTCCACGTGCCGTCCGACGGGCTCGCCGACGCGGTCATATGCGCGGAGGCGCAGGCGAGGCGGGCCATCGAACGCGGCGCCACCTTCATCGGGCACCGGCGGGTGACCGGCGTCGAACGCAGCGGGGGGCGGGTCGCCGGGGTGTGGGTGACGCCCACCGGCCCCGAGGGCGGGAGCGCGCCGGCGGGGCCCGGGGCCGCGCGGATCTGGCCGCGGCCGTCGGGGGCCGAGGAGACGGGCACCGGGCTCGTGGCCGCGGAAGGGACGAGACGGCTGGTCGAAGCCGATGTGGTGGTCTGCGCGGCGGGCTTTTGGGGGCCGCTCGTCGGGGAGCTCGCCGGGGTCGCGGTGCCGCTGCTGCCGCTCGCCCACCAGTACGCCAAGTCGGCGCCGCTGCCCGCGCTCGCCGGAGCCGGAGGCGACGAGACGGCCGGCGGGGACGCGTGGCCGATCCTGCGGCATCAGGACCGCGACCTGTATTTCAGGCGGCACGGCGACCGGGTCGGCGTCGGGTCGTACTCGCATCGGCCCATGCCGGTGCGCCCGCACGAGATCCGCGACCGGGCCGGGCGGGGCGGCGCCGGCACGATGCCGTCGATCAGGGAGTTCACCCCGGAGGACTTCGACCCCGCGTGGCGTGACGCGGCCGGGCTGCTGCCGGCGCTGGGCTCGTCCGAGTACGTGGACGGCATCAACGGCATCTTCTCCTTCACCCCCGACGGTTTCCCGCTGATCGGGCAGGCGCCGGACCTGGAGGGGTTCTGGGTGGCCGAGGCGGTGTGGGTGACGCACTCGGCGGGGGTGGCGAAGGCGCTCGCGGAGTGGCTGGTGGACGGGCGGCCGGGGGCCGACCTGCACGAGTGCGAGCTGAACCGGTTCGAGCCGGTGCAGCTCGCCCCCACGTTCGTCGACGAGCGCGGCAGGCAGAGCTTCGTCGAGGTGTACGACGTCGTCCACCCGCTGCAGCCGATGGAGTCGCCGCGCCCCATGCGCACCAGCCCGTTCCATCCCCGCCAGGTGGAGCTGGGAGCGTACTTCCTGGAGGCGGCCGGCTGGGAGCGCCCGCACTGGTTCGCCGCCAACGAGCCGCTCCTCGCGGCCGGGCCGGGCACGGCCGCGACGGCCGAGCCGGAGGTCAGGGACGCGTGGGCGTCGCGGTACTGGTCGCCGATCGCCGCGGCCGAGGCGCGGGCGACGCGGGAGCGGGTGGCGCTGTTCGACATGACGCCGCTCAAGCGCATCGAGGTGAGCGGGCCGGGCGCGGAGGGGCTGCTGCAGTTCCTGACCACCAACAATGTGGCCAAGCCGCCGGGCGCGGTGACGTACACGCTGCTGCTCGACCCGGCCGGCGGGGTGCTGTCGGACCTGACGGTGGCCCGGCTGGGGGAGGAGCTGTTCCAGGTCGGGGCCAACGGCAACCTGGACCTGGACCGGCTGCGGCGGCAGGCGCGCGGGTGGCGCGACCCGGTGCGGGTCAGGGACGTCACCGGCGGCACCTGCTGCGTCGGCGTGTGGGGCCCGCTGGCGAGGGAGCTGGTGCAGCCGCTCACCGACATCGACCTGTCGCACGACGCCTTTCGCTACTTCACCAGCAGGCCGGGCCATGTCGGCCTGGTGCCGGTCACCGCGATGCGGGTCTCCTACGTCGGCGAGCTCGGCTGGGAGCTGTACACCACGGCCGACCTGGGCCTGAAGCTGTGGGACACGCTGTGGCGGGCGGGCGAGCCGCACGGCGTGGCCGCCGCCGGCCGGGCCGCGTTCAACGGCCTGCGCCTGGAGAAGGGCTACCGCATGTGGGGCGTGGACATGACGCCCGAGCACAACCCGTACGAGGTCGGCGTGGGCTTCGCCGTGCGCAAGAACAAGGAGTTCGTGGGCCGCGACGCCCTGGAGGGGGTGAGCGACGAGACCGTGACGCGGCGTCTCGTCCCGCTGCTCACCGCCGAGGTCGTGATGGGCCGTGAGCCGGTGTTCCCGCGCGACGACGGCCCCGGCGCCGAGCTCGCCGGGCGGGCCGGTGGCGGGCGGGCCGGTGGCGGGCGGGGCGCCGTGGGGTACGTCACCAGTGCGGCGTACGGTCACACGATCGGCCGGGCCATCGCGTACGCCTGGCTGCCGGCCGAGCTGGCCGAGCCGGGCACGCCGGTCGAGGTGGAGTATTTCGGGCGGAGGGTCGCGGCGCGGGTCGCGGCCGAGCCGCTGTTCGACCCGGAGCAGGCCAGGATCAGGTGCTGAGGAGGCCGGTGACGCAGCCATGACGAAGGTCGCCCACCCGGAGTTCCTGTGGCGCAACCCGGACCCCCGGCCGTCGTACGACGTGGTGATCGTCGGCGGCGGTGGCCATGGGCTCGCCACTGCCTACTATCTGGCGAAAAATCACGGCATAACGAACGTCGCGGTGCTGGAGAAGGGCTGGCTCGCCGGCGGCAACATGGCCCGCAACACCACCATCATCCGGTCCAACTACCTGTGGGACGAGAGCGCCGCGATCTACGAGCACTCCCTCAAGCTGTGGGAGGGCCTGTCCGCCGAGCTCGGCTACGACCTGATGTTCAGCCAGCGGGGCGTGCTCAACCTCGCCCACAGCCCTGCCGACGTGCGCGAGGGGATCCGCCGCGTCAACGCCAACCTGCTGAACGGCGTCGACGCCGAATGGCTCGACCCGGGCGAGGTCAAGAAGCTCTGCCCCGTCGTCAACGTCTCGCCCGGCGTCCGGCACCCCGTGCTCGGCGCCACCTTCCAGCGGCGCGGCGGCATCGCCAAACACGACCACGTGGCCTGGGCGTTCGCCCGCCAGGCCGACGCGCTCGGCGTCGACCTCGTGCAGGACTGCGAGGTCACCGGCTTCGAGATCGTCCGGGGCCGGGTGCGGGGCGTGCACACCTCCCGCGGCCCCATCCGCGCCGGCCGCGTCGCCCTCGCCGCCGCCGGGCACACCTCGCTGCTGGCCGCGAAAGCGGGCATCCGGCTGCCGCTGCGGTCCCACCCCCTGCAGGCCCTGGTGTCGGAGCTGCTGGAGCCGGTGCTCGGCCACGTCGTCATGTCCAACGCCGTGCACGTCTACGTGAGCCAGGCCCACAAGGGCGAACTGGTCATGGGCGCCGGCATCGACCAGTACACCTCGTACGGCCGGCGCGGCGGCGTCCACGTCATCGAGGCGCAGATGGCCGCCGCCCTCGAACTGTTCCCGATCTTCGCCACGGCCCGTGTGCTGCGCACCTGGGCCGGCATCGTCGACGTCTCCCCCGACGCCTCCCCGATCATCGGCACCACCCCCGTGGCCGGGCTGTACATCAACGGCGGCTGGGGCACCGGCGGGTTCAAGGCCACCCCCGGCGCGGGCTGGGTGTACGCCGACACCATCGCCCACGACCGGCCGCACCCGCTGGCCGAGCCGTTCACACTGGAACGCTTCGTCACCGGCGCCCTCATCGACGAGCACGGCGCGGCGGCGGTGGCGCACTGATGCTGCTCATTCCCTGCCCCTGGTGCGGCCCCCGCGACGAGATCGAGTTCACGTACGGCGGCCAGGCCGGCATTCCCTACCCGGCCGATCCGATGGCGCTCGACGACGAGCAGTGGGCCGCCTACCTGTTCCTGCGCGACAACCCGCAGGGCTGGTTCCACGAGCGGTGGTTCCACGCCGCCGGGTGCCGCACCTGGTTCACCGTCGACCGGCACACGGTCACCCACGAGATCAAGGAGCCGGGCAGGTGAGCGCCGGGCCGGTGGAAGACGGGCGGGCGGGAGACGGGCGAGTGGGCGACGGGCAGCCGTACCGGCTGGCGACCGGGGGCGGATCGAGCGGGACGTCACGCTCGCCTTCACCTTCGACGGCCGGCCGCTGACCGGGCACCCGGGCGACACCGTGGCCTCGGCGCTGCTGGCGAACGGGGTCAGGGTCGTCGGCCACAGCGTGGACCTCGGCCGGCCGCGCGGTGTGTTCTCCGCCGGGCCCGAGGAGCCGAACGCCCTGGTGCGTGCCGGGGCCGAGCCCATGATCGCGGCCACGATGCTGGACCTGCGCGACGGGCTCGCCGTGTCGAGCCTGCGCGGGCGGGCCCGCATCGACGGCGGCGGCGCGCCCGGCGGCGACGTACGCGACGGCGCCCGCCACGACAAGGCCCACCTGCACTGCGAGGTGCTGGTCGTCGGCGGCGGACCGGCCGGGCTCGCGGCGGCGGTCGCGGCGGGGGAGACCGGCGCCCGCGTCGTGCTGGTCGACGAGCAGCCCGAGCTCGGCGGCGACCTGCTGGGCTCGCGTGTCACGCTGGACGACGCGCCCGCCATCCGCTGGGTCGCGTCGATGCGCCGCAGGCTGGCGGAGCTGCCGGAGGTCCGGGTGCTCACCCGCACCACCGCGATCGGCTACTACGACCGCAACTACCTCGTCGCCCTGGAGCGGCGCGGCCCCCGCCGGGGCCGGCTGTGGCACCTGCGCGCCCGCCGGGTCGTGCTGGCCACCGGCGCGCACGAGCGGCCCATCGCGTTCCCCGGCAACGACCGGCCCGGCGTCATGCTGGCATCGGCGGCGCGCACCTACGTCAACCGGTACGGCGTGCTGCCCGGCCGCCGCGTGGTGGTGTTCACGGTCGCCGACTCCGGCTACGAGGCCGCGCTGGACCTGCGCGACGCCGGCGCCGAGATCGCCGCCATCGTCGACGCCCGGCCGCTCGGCGGGCGCAACGGCAAGCCGGCGCCGGGGCCCGTGCTGCGCGGCGGCCTGGTCACCGGCACCGACGGCGACACCGGCACCGGCGCCGGGGGCGAGGGGACGCTGGCCGCCGTCCACGTGCGGCACCCGTTCGGCCGGCAGGTGCTGGAGGCCGACCTGCTGGCCGTCTGCGGGGGCTGGAACCCCGCCGTGCACCTGTTCGCGCAGTCGCGGGGCAGGCTGCGCTTCGACGACACGCTGCTGGCCGACGTGCCGCACCTGTCGGCGCAGGCCGAGCGGTCGGCGGGCGCGTGCCGCGGCGTCTACGGCACCTCGGCGGCCATCGAGGACGGCTACGCCGCCGGGGCCCAGGCCGCCGAGCTCGCCGGGCTGCCCGCCGCGGGCGGCCCCCGCCGCGTCCCCGTCGCGGCGGGGTGGCATACGGAGGCGCCGGGCGAGCTGTGGGCGCTGCCGGAGCTGGTGGACGAGGACCCCGGCCCGGCCGCCGGGGAGGCGTTCGTCGACCTCCAGCGCGATGTCACCGTCGCCGACGTGACCCGGGCGCTGCGCACCGGCATGTCGTCCGAGGAGCACGTCAAGCGGTACACCACGGCGGGCACCGGGGCCGACCAGGGCAAGACGGCCATCGTGGCCGGGGTCATGGCGGAGCTGCTCGGCGAGCGGATCGGCCCGACGACGTTCCGGCCGCCGTACACGCCGGTGCCGTTCGAGGCGTTCGCCGGCCGCGACCGGGGCGTGCTGTCGGACCCGGTGCGCGCCACCCCGGCCCACGACCGGCACGTGGCGCGTGGCGCGGTCTTCGAGGACGTGGGGCAGTGGAAGCGTCCCCGCTACTATCCGCTGCCGGCCGGCGCCGCCGAGGGGAACGCCGATGCGCGGGAGGGCATGGCCGAGGCGGTTGCGCGCGAGTGCCTCGCCGTGCGCACAGCCTGCGGCGCGATCGACGCCTCGACCCTCGGCAAGATCGACATTCAGGGGCCGGACGCCGGGGAGTTCCTCGACCGGATCTACACCAACACCTACTCCACGCTCCCCGTCGGATCGTGCCGCTACGGGGTGATGTGCACCGCCGACGGCATGGTCTTCGACGACGGCGTGACGGCCCGGCTGGCCGAGGACCACTGGCTGATGACCACGACCACCGGCAACGCCGCCGCCGTGCTCGATCGGCTGGAGGAGTGGAAGCAGACCGAATGGCCGGCGCTGCGGGTCTGGTTCACCTCGGTGACCGACCACTGGGCCACGGTCGCCGTCGCCGGGCCCCGCTCCCGCACGGTGATCGCCCGGCTCGCCCCCGGCCTCGACCTCGGCGACTTCCCCTTCATGACCGTGCGCACCGCCCGCGTGCTCGGCGTCGACGAGGCGCGGATCTTCCGCATCGGCTTCTCCGGCGAACTGGCCTACGAGGTCAACGTCCCCTCCTGGTACGGCGGCGCCCTCTGGGACGCCGTGCTGGAGCTGGGCCGGGACGTGGGCCTCGTGCCGTACGGCACGGAGGCCATGCACGTGCTGCGGGCCGAGAAGGGCTTCATGGTGGTCGGCCACGAGACCGACGGCACGGTCACGCCGCAGGACCTCGGCATGTCGTGGATCGTGTCGCGGCGCAAGCCCATGTTCGTGGGCCGGCGTTCCCAGGCCCGCCCCGACACCGCGCGCCCGGACCGCAAGCGCCTGGTCGGCCTGCTGCCCGACGACCCGGCCGAGCCGTTGCAGGAGGGCGCCCAGCTCATCGCCGCCGACGGCCCGCCGCCGGTGCCGATGCTCGGTCACGTCACCTCCGCCTATCACAGCCCCACGCTGGGCCGGACGTTCGGCCTGGCCCTGGCCCGCGCCGTCCCGGGCGACCGGCTGCTCGCCTGGTCGCTGGGCCGCACGGTCCCGGTGACGGTCGTCGACCCGTGCTTCTACGACCCGCGAGGCGAACGCCGGGACGGCGACCCCGCCGACCGCCCGGCCGGGAACGGTCCGCCCGCGGACTCCTCCGGCGGCGGCGCGGCCGGGCACGGCCGTCATCACGGCCTCGCCGGCCTGCTGGAGCACGCGGCGGAACGCCTCGGCCGGGGTGAGGCGGGCCCGCGGGCGGCGCGGGAGAGCCCCCTGGCCGCGTACGCCGAGAAGTTCGCCGCCGCCTCGGGCGAAGAGGTGCGGCTGCGCGAGGTGCCGTTCCTGCGCATGTGCGAGCTGCGGGGCCCGGTGGTGCCATCGTCCGGCTCGGGCGAGGTGCTGGAGCTCGGCCCCGAGTGGTGGCTGATCGTCGGGGCCGAGGAACCCCGGGTGCATGCGGGCCTTCGCGCCGACGTGTCGGCCGAGCGCACCGTGCTGGAGCTGGCCGGGCCGGGGGCCCGTGACGTGCTGATGACCGGCTGCCCGATCGATCTGCACCCGGCGGCGTTCGAGGTGCGCGCCACGGCGCTGACCCTGCTCGGCCAGGTGCGGGTCATCGTGCGGCGCACCGCCGCCGACACCTACCGGATCTTCGTCCGCTCCTCGCTCGCCCGCCACCTGGCCGAGTGGCTGCTGGACGCGCTCACGGGTTTGTAACCCCGGGTCGACCGAGCCATAGCCCGGGGTAACTCGTCATCACGCCACTTCCGGGGCATTTGCTATACCTGTCCTTTACGTTAAGTTGACCATCCAAGGGACTGGTATGCACAAATTTCGGGCGGCCGTCGCCGGTGTCGTGGCGGCTGCCGCACTGGCCGGCTGCGGCTCTCTCGGCGACGGGCTCGACGGGTTCGGATCCACGACCGGCTACGGCGACTCCGGCGGCGACGACTCCGCCCACGGCACCAACCCGTTCGACAACCCCGACGGCACCAAACCCGGGCTCGCGCCCGTGACCTCCGCCAAAGACCGCAAAAAGGCCCGCGACCTCATCGAACAGGTCGCGACCAAGGGACGCGGCCCCAAAACCGGCTACGACCGCGACGAGTTCGGCTACGCCTGGGCCGACAGCGCCGACGGCATCCCCTTCGCCCACAACGGCTGCGACACCCGCAACGACGTGCTCGCCCGCGACGGCATCGACCTGAAGTACCGGTCCGGCTCCGACTGCGTGCTCTCCTCCATGACCCTCTACGACCCCTACACGGACACCACCATCAAGTGGCGCAAGAGCGACGCCGCCAAGGTCCAGATCGACCACATCATGCCCCTGTCGTACGACTGGCAGATGGGCGCCTCCCGCTGGAGCAAGGCCAAGCGCATGCGCATCGCCAACGACCCCCTCAACCTGCTCCCGGTCGACGGCCGCACCAACTCCGCCAAGGGCGACTCCAGCCCCGCCTCCTGGCTCCCCCCGTCCAAGAAGATCCGCTGCGCCTACGTCGTCCGCTTCGCCCAGGTCTCCCTCAAGTACGACCTGCCGGTGACCCGGGCCGACAAGACCGCCATGCTCGCCCAGTGCGCCTAGCCCGGCGAACGGCGGAACGTGGACCCCGGCCCCGACGACGACGCCGAAGTGGCCTTCGAGCCGGCCGACTCCGAGACCGAGATCAATCGGCTCGGGTGCCGTCGTCGGGGACGTGAAGGTGATCGGCGAGCTCACCCCGGACCCACAGGTCATAGGGCGAGGCCGGCAGCATGTAGTGCGCGATCGCATCGACGCTCATAGCGCCGTTCGGCGTACTTGGCGGTCGGTACGATCGGGACTGTCATCGGTCGGTCACGTTCCGTGTCGGATGAATTCGCAGATCTGTGCGAGTTCTCGTTCCAGGCCGGTGTCGCCGGTCCGATGGACCACCAGGGGCAGGGCGAGGAGGGCGGCGGCGTGTTCCGCCCGGGTGCGCAGGGCCGGGATGGGGTGCTGGGTCAGCCAGACGGCGCGGCGGTAGTGGGCGAAGTAGGTGTCGCGGAGCTCGGGGTGGCGGTCGAGGCCGAGTTCGACGATCACCGAGCGGTGGAAGGTGCGCACCAGATAGTCGGTGAGCAGGTACGTGCCCGGCTCCTCGGCCAGCAGCCGGGCGACCACGCCGGCGTCGGCGAACACGTCGTAGCAGTGGGCGCCGCGCAGCCGGGGCAGGCCGTGGCGGGCGCACACCTCGTCCAGGGCGCCGTACGTGCCGCAGTCGGCGTACGCGACGGCCAGGCGGGGCCCGTAGCGCGGGCGCAGCGCGGTGACCAGGGACTCGACGGCGCCGGCGATGCGGCCGGGGCGGTCGTGCAGCAGCGGGGGCAGCGGGTGGACCTCCACCGGCCACGACCGCCGGGCCGCGATCTCGCGGACGTGGGCCGCCAGCGCGCCGCAGGCGATCACCCCGACAGGGGGGCGCGGGCCGGTCGCGGCGTCAGCTCGCGGGGAAGGCGAGCTGGTCGACGAAGCGGTCGTTGAAGCCGGGGCGGTCGGACAGCTCGACATAGCGCACCTCTTCCAGCAGGGCGAGGGCGCCCGCGCGTTCCTGCACCGAGAGCAGGACGAGCTTGGCGCCTTCGCCGGCGACGTTGCCCGCGCTGACGATGCGCGGCAGGGCGAGCCGGGGCACCAGGCCGATGCGGACGGCCGACGCCGGCGACAGGTAGGAGCCGAACGAGCCGGCCAGCAGCACCTGCTGGACGTCGGACTCGGCGACCCCGCACTCCTCCAGCAGCAGCCGCCACCCGGTCGAGATCGCCCCTTTGGCGAACTGCAGCTCCCGCACGTCCCGCTGCGACAGCCACACCGGCCCGGCCTCCGACAGCAGGAACACCCGCTCGTCGCCCATCGTGGTCAGCCGCGCGGCGAGCGCGGGCGCGACCCGGGCGGCGTCGGCGGGGGAGAGCAGCCGGCCCGAGGGGTCCAGCAGCCCGGTGCGGCACAGCTCGGCCACCGCGTCGACCAGCCCGGAGCCGCACAGCCCGGCCGGCTCCACGTCGCCGATGACGCCCAGCTCCACCCGCCCGGTCGCGGCGTCGACGCGCACGGTTTCGACGGCCCCCGGCTCGGCCCGCATGCCGCACCGGATGCGGGCCCCCTCGAAGGCGGGGCCGGCCGGGGCCGCCGTGGCCACCAGCCGGTCGGCGTCGCCCAGCATGATCTCGCAGTTGGTGCCGACGTCGATGAACAGCCACAGCCGCCGGTCACGGTTCATTCCGGTGGCCAGCGCCCCCGCCACGATGTCGCCGCCGACGTACGCGCCGAGCGCCGGCAGCACGAAGGCGCGCGCCTGCGGATGCACCGGCACGCCGAGGTCGGCGGCGAGCAGCGGCGGAAACGACCGGGCCGCCATGACGAACGGGGCCACGCCGAGCGGCTCGGGGTCGATGCCGAGGGCGATGTGCACCATCGTGGCGTTGCCGGCCAGCGCCACCTCGTACACCTCCTCCGGCGTCACCCCGCCCTGCTCGCACACCTCCCGGGTGAGCCTGGCGAGGGTGTCGCGGGCCGCGTCGCGCAGCCGGGCCGGCGCGGACGCGTCCACCATGCCGGCGCTGATCCGCGAGATCACGTCCGCGCCGAACGGCCGCTGCAGGTTGAGCATCGAGCGCACGGCGGCGGGCGCGCCGGTGGACAGGTCGAGCAGGGTGGCGACGACGGTGGTGGTGCCGAGGTCGTAGGCGATGCCGAACCGCCGGGCGGTGGTGTCGCCGGGCTCGACGTCGATCAGCGTCTCGTCGACGACCACCGCCGTGACCTTGAAGCCGGCCTCCCGCATGACCCTGCCCGCGCGCCGCAGGGCGTGCAGGCAGGGGGTGACCTCCAGGTCGTCGATCGCCGCCACCAGCCGCTCGACGTCGGGCCTCTGGTCGTCGAGCGACGGCTCGGCCAGTTCGACGTACCGCTTCTGCACGGCCGGTCGCAGGATCACCTGCCGCCCCACCCCGACGGTGGCCGCTTTCGGCCTGGTGGTCAGCGGCGGCACCTCGACGGTCAGGTCGCGGTCGGCCCGGGCCAGGCACGCCAGCCGCCAGCCCTGGCGCAGCCGGTCGGCGTCGAAGGCGCGCGGGTCGAGCCGCGAGACCGGCACCTCGCCCGAGACGATCCTGACCTTGCACTTGCGGCAGGTGCCGTGCCCGCCGCAGGTCGAGTCGATGGCGATGCCGTTCCAGCTCGCCGCCTCGAACACGCTCACCCCGGGCGGTACGCCGACCTGTTCGCCCGACGGCTCGAAGCTCAGCCGCACACGCGGGGGCGCGTCGTGGGCGGGCGCGGGGGAGGGGCCCGCGGGGAGGGCCGCCCGGTGCCCCACCGGGCCCGCGGCCGGGTTCGCCGTCACGGCGCGGCCGTCCGGGCGCGGTAGGCGGCGATCCAGTTCGCGCCCCACGGGTCGTTGCCGAGCAGCAGGTCCGCGGCCCGTACGGCGGTCACGCACTCGGGGGCGAGGGCGTTCATGATGGCGCTGGTGAGCCCGGCGGCCATCGCCATGGGCAGGAAGGCCGCGCCCAGGGCGTGCCGCTCGGGCAGGCCGAACGACACGTTGGACGCGCCGAGGCACATGTTGAGCCCGTACGTGTCGCGGATGGCGCGGATGGTGCCGAGGGTGACGTTGACCGCGTCGACGTCGGCGCCGACGGTCATCGCGAGCGGGTCGATGACGATGTCCTCGATCGGGACGCCGAACTCCTGCGTCGCCACCCTGACGATCTTGCCGGTGATCTCCAGCCGCCGCTGCGCGGTCTCGGGGATGCCGGTCTCGTCGTTGGCGAGCGCGATCACGGCGGCGCCGTGCCGCTTGACCAGCGGCAGGACCTCGGCGAGCCGCTCGTCCTCGCCGGTCACCGAGTTGACCAGGGCCTTGCCGCGGTAGGCCGCCAGCGCCGCCGCGAGCGCCTCCACCACCGACGAGTCGATGCAGATCGGCAGGTCGGTGCGGGCCTGCACGGTCCGGACGACGCGGGCGAGCAGGTCGGCCTCGTCGGTGAGCGGCACCCCGGCGTTGACGTCGAGCACGTCCGCTCCGGCGGCGACCTGACGGTCGACGTCGGTCACCACCTGGGACAGGTCGCCGGCACGCAACGCCTCGGCGAACTTCTTCCGGCCGGTCGGGTTGATCCGTTCGCCGATGATGCAGAACGGCCGGTCCGGCCCGATGACGACCTGGTTGCCGTTGGAGCTGAGCACGGTGTGCATGACGACCTGCTTTCACGCTACGGGCGCGCGGCGCCGCTGGAGGAGTTCCTTGGCGCGGCGGACCGCGGTGGACGCGTCGGCCGCGTAGCCGTCGGCGCCGACGGCGTCGGCGTACTCCTGGGTGACGGGCGCGCCGCCGACCATGACGATCACCTGGTCGCGCAGCCCTGCCTTGACCAGGGCGTTGATGTTGGCCTTGAACATCGGCATGGTCGTCGTGAGGAACGCGGAGAACCCGACGATGTCGGGGCGGTGCCGCTCGACGGCCGCGACGAACCGCTCCGGCGCGACCTGCACGCCCAGGTCGATGACCCGGAACCCCGCGCCCTCCAGCATGATGTTCACGAGGTTCTTCCCGATGTCGTGGACGTCGCCCTTCACCGTGCCCATCACGAACGTCCCGAGCGACGCCGCGCCCGTCTGCGCCAGCAGCGGCCGCAGCCGCTCCATCGCCCCGGCCATCGCCCGCCCCGCGATCAGCATCTCCGGCACGAAGAAGTCGCCCCGCTCGAACCGCGCCCCCACCTCCTCCAGCGACGGGATCAGCGCGTCGAACAGCATGGTCTCCGGGGCCAGGCCGAGCGTCAGGCCCCGGTCGGTCAGGTCGAGCACGGCGGGGGCGTTGCCCACCAGCGTCTCGTCGTACAGGCCGCGCAGGATCTCCTGCTCGTTCATGTGTCCTCACCTGCACTCACTCGATGGTCAGGACGCTCCCAGGACGTCGGAAAGCGCCCTTGCCTCGGCGGCCAGCAGTTCGCCGACCTCCGTGACACGCTCAGCGTCGAGCCGGACCGCCGGGCCGGACACCGACAGCGCCGCGACGACCCTGCCGTCGCGCCCCCGTACCGCGGCCGCCACCGCGACCAGCCCGGGTTCGAGCTCCTCCACGGCCACCGCGTAGCCGTCGCGCCGCACCTGGGCCAGCTGCCGGCGCAGCGCCTCGCGGTCGGTCACCGTGGCCCGGGTCCGCCGTTCGAGGGGGCCTTTCGGCAGCGACGCCGCGCCGTACGCGAGGAAGATCTTGCCGAGGGCGGAGCAGTGCAGCGGCACCCGCACCCCGACCCAGTTCGTCGCGCCCAGCAGATGACGGCTGTCGACCTGGTCGACCTGCTCGACCTCCCCGCCCGACAGCACGGCCAGGTTGACCGTCTCGCCGGTGCGTTCGCCGATGCGTTCCAGGGTGTCGCGGGCGGCGGCGGCCAGGTCGGCCGTGCCGGCCCGGCCGGCGTAGCGGGCGAGCACCGGGCCGGGGCGGAACGCGCCGCCGGGGTCGCGCTGCACCAGGCCGTGCCGCTCCAGGGCCGACAGCAGCCGCGAGGTGGTGCTCTTGGGCAGCCCGCTGTCGGTGAGCAGCCGGGTGAAGGGACGCGGCGCGTCGGCCTCGATCACGTCGACCAGCAGCCGGGCGGCGCGGTCGACGGCCTGGGTGCCGGGCGGCTGGGCCGCCGGGCGAGGGTCGGTGCCGGGCATGCGAACCACCCATCGGTGAGGTGGAGGCGGGAACCAGGAGTTCCATGATGTGGAACCGAGGTTCCATATTTCGAGCGTAGGATCAGCGTCACAGCCGGGTCAAGGGAGTGCATATGTTTGTCAACAAGATGCCTCGCTATGAGATCCTTTCGGCCGACGCCATGGCGATCCTCGACCGGGGCTGGCGCCGCATCGTTACCGAGATCGGCGTGGAGTTCCTGGCCCCCCGCGCCCTCGACCTGTTCCGCCGGGCCGGCATGCGCGTCGAAGGCACCACCGTGTTCTTCGACCCCGACTTCATCCTCGAACAGGTGGCCAAGGCGCCCCGCGAGTTCGACGTCCAGGCCCGCAACCCGGCCAACTCGGTGCACATCGGCGGCGACCACATGGCCTTCGGCGCCGTCTACGGCTCGCCGTTCGTGCGAGAGGGCGACGTACGCCGCGACGCCACCCTCGACGACTACCACCGCTTCTGCAAGCTGTCACAGGCGTTCCCCGAGATCGACTCGGCCGGCGGCGTCGTGTGCGAGCCCAGCGACGCGCCCCTCGACTCGCGCCACCTCGACATGGTGTACGCCCTGCAGACGCTCACCGACAAGATCTACATGGGCAGCGTCGTGTCCGGGCCCAACGCCGCCGACACGATCGCCATGACCTCGATCCTCTTCGGCGGCAGGGCGGCCATCGAACGCACCCCCGCCACCATCTCCCTGATCAACTGCAACTCCCCGCTGCGGTGGGACGACCGCATGCTGGACGCCCAGTTCGAGTACTCCGCCGCGAACCAGGCCGTCGTCCTCACCCCGTTCCTGCTGATGGGCGCCATGTCGCCGGTGTCGATCCCGGCCACCCTCGTCCAGCAGATCGCCGAGGCGCTGACCGGCATCGCGCTGTCCCAGCTCATCCGCCCCGGCTGCCCGGTGATCTTCGGCTCGTTCCTGTCCAACATCGACATGCAGTCGGGCTCGCCGCAGTTCGGCACCCCCGAGTCGGCGATCGGCCTGTTCTGCACCGGGCAGATCGCCCGCCACTTCGGCCTGCCCTGGCGCTCGGGCGGTGGCCTCACCTCCTCGCAGACCGCTGACGCCCAGGCCGGCTACGAGGCGCTGATGACCATGCTGCCGACGTTCCTGGCCGGCGCCAACTGGGTGATGCACGCCGCCGGCTGGCTGGAGGGCGGCCTGGTCAGCGGCTTCGAGAAGTTCATCGTCGACGTCGAGATCCTGCGCATGCTCCAGCACGAGTTCACCCCCCTGGAGATCGACGAGGACGCGCTGGCCTTCGACGCCCACACCGAGGTCGGGCACGGCGGGCACTTCCTCGGCGCCGCCCACACCATGGAGCGGTTCCGCACCTGCTTCTACCGCCCTCTGCTGTCCTCGTCCGACAACTACGAGCGCTGGATGCGCCGGGGCGCCAAGGACGCCGCCGCCCGCGCCGCCGACATCTGCCGCGCCGAACTGGACAAGTACCAGGCGCCGCCCCTCGACGACGCCGTTCGCGAGGAGCTCGCCGACTACGTCGCCCGCCGTCGCGCCGAACTCGGCGATTGACCACGGCGCCCGATCACGGCGCCCGATCAGGGCGCTCGACCACGGCGACCGCTGCGCCGCCTCACGCGGCGACCGACATCGTCCGGGAGCGGCGTCGAGAATCTCCCGTTACCCGGCTTGTGTACCGTGATCGCTCATGTCGCAAAGGTCAAAAAGGAGTAAAGGCGGATGAGCGCGAACAGAAGCACCGGAGCGGGCGGACAGGGCTCCACGGGGAGAAAGGTGCTGCTGCGCGGCGCTCTGCTCGCCGTCGTCGCGGTCATCGCGCTGAGCTTCACGGCGGCCGGCTGCACCCGGGTCAGCACCGCGCCCGACGAGATCGTGCTGCACTACGCCGGCGGCATGTTCGAGGCACGGAAGTTCGAACGCTGCATCGACCCCTCCAGCGGGGCGACGTACCTGGGACCGGGCGACACCTACTACGCCTACCCGTTCGGCCAGCGCACCTTCGACTTCACCGGAGTCAAGGACGCCGAGTCCGACCCGATCACCGTGGTCTCCAAGGACAACGTCGAGATGACCGTCGACGGCGTCGCGACGTTCACCCTCAACACCGACTGTGACACCCTGCGCCGGTTCCACGAGCGCATCGGACTGAAGTACGGCGCCTACCTCGACGACGGCAAGACCTCGGCGGGCTGGAACCGCATGCTCAACTTCTACCTCAAGCAGCCCTTGGACCGCGCCCTCGACGCCGCGAGCCAGGAGTTCGAGTGGCGCAAGCTGTTCAACGACCCGACCACCAAGCAGAAGTGGGAGGAGCGTGTCGGCGCCCTCACCGCCCAGTTCATCAAGGAGACGGCCGGCGCCGACTACTTCTGCCAGCCCAACTTCGCCGGGACCGGCCCCTGCGGCAGCATCGTGCTGACCATTCAGAAGCCCGAGCCGCCCGACAGCCTGGTCAACGCCCTGGCGGCCGAGCAGGCGGCCAAGCAGCAGAACCTCGCCCAGCAGCAGATCAACGCGAAGGTGCGCACCGAGCTCCAGTCGATCAGGGAACTGGTCAAGGTGCTCGGCCCCAACGGCGCCGTGCTGTGGAAGGCCATCCAGGACGGCAAGGTCGAGGTGATCCCCATCCCGGAGAACGGCAGCATCAACATCACCCCGTCGAAGAAGACGAAGTGACGCCGTGCGGCCCTCCGGCCCGGAACGCCCGGGCCGGGGGAACGCCGGCCGGGCGCGCCCGGCCGTCAGGAGCCGCGCACGTGCAGTGAGGCCAGCAGGTGCCTGGTGGTCTGGGCGACCTCGGCCACGGCGCGGTCGAACGCCTCGGCGTTGTGGGCCGCCGGGCGGTGAAACCCGGAGACCTTGCGGACGTACTGCCGCGCGGCGGCCTCGATGTCGGCGTCGGTCACCTCGTCCTGGTAGGGCGGCCGCAACGTTCGGATGCTTCGGCACATACCCTCAGTGTGCCCGACGCCACCGACACGACGGCACGGCCCGGTGGCGGCGGCGTCACGGTGTCAGGTGGGGGAGCCGAGGACCTCCGCGGCGAACTCGTCGGCGATCAGGCGCAGGCTGCGGGCCAGGTCGTCGCGGTCGAGGGCGTCGATGCGCTCGGCGGGGCCCGAGACCGACATGCCGGCGATGACGCGGTCGCCGTCGCGCACGGGCACGGCCAGGCAGTGCACGCCCAGCTCCTCCTCGCCGAGGTCCAGGGCGTAGCCCCGCTCGCGCACGGTCTCCAGCTCGCCGAGCAGCGTCTCGATCGACGTGATCGTGCGCCCCGTGCGCCGGGGCAGCCCGGTGCGTTCCAGCACGGTGGCGGCGTCGGGACGGTGGGCGAGCATGACCTTGCCGACGGCGGTGCTGTGCGGCAGCACCCGTCGGCCCACCTCGGCGAACATCCGCAGCCGGCGCGGCGACTGCACCTGGGCGACGTACACCACGAAGTCGCCTTCCAGCACCGCCAAGTTGGCCGTCTCGCCCGACAGGTCCACCATGCGCGCCAGGTACGGCCGCGCCCACGCGGCCACCATGCCTTCGGCGGCGCCGGCCAGCCGCACCAGCGCCCCGCCGAGGGCGTACCGCCGGTCGTCCTGCTGCCGCACGTAGCCCCGGGCGAGCAGCGCCCGCAGCAGCCGGTGGATCGTGCCGTACGGCAGCCCGGTCGTGGCCGCGATCTCCGATAACCCGGCGGCTCCGCCCCGCTCGGCCAGGGCCTCCAGCACGTCGAGCGCCCGGTCGATCGACTGGACTCCGCTCATTGGGGGCTCACTCCCGGATCCTTCGGGTCATTCGGGCTGCGCCGGGGACCCGCCGGAGCCGGCCCGGCCTGTCAGCGCGGTGACGGGCAGGCCGCGCAGCGACGCGTCGAGCACCTGGGCCGTGTGGGCGACGGCGAGGGCCCGTTCGCCGCGCCTGCGCAGCGCCGAGGTGATCTGCAGCGTGCAGCCGGGGTTGGCCGACACCAGCAGCTCGGCCCCGGTGGCCGTCACGTGCCCGGCCTTGCGGTCGCCGAGCTCACGCGCGGCACGCGGCTGGAGCAGGTTGTAGGTGCCGGCGGAGCCGCAGCAGATGTCGGCCTCGGCGATGTCGCGCACCCGCACCTCCGGGATCGCCCTGAGCAGCTCGCGGGGCTGGGCCCGCACCCCCTGGGCGTGGGCCAGGTGGCACGCGTCATGGTAGGCGATCGTGACGGGCAGCGGATGCCGTTCGGCCACCGGACCCAGCTCGGCGACGTACTCGGCGAAGTCGGCGAACCGCAGCCGCCGGGCGCGCTCCGCCCACTCCGGGTCGTCGGCGAGCACGTCGGCGTAGTCCTTGGTGCTGGACCCGCAGCCGGCCGAGTTGACCACGATCGTGTCGACCCCGGCCCGCTCGAACGCCGCGATGGTGCGCCGCGCGTACTTCTGGGCCTCCTCCACCCGCCCGGCGTGCAGCGACAGCGCCCCGCAGCAGCCCTGCCCCGGCGGGATGACCACGTCGCAGCCCTCCATCGCGAGCACGCGCGCGGTGGCCGCGTTGACCCGGGGGAAGAACTCGCCCTGCACACAGCCCGTGAGCAGCCCCACGGTGGCCCGCCGGGTGCCCCTGGCCTGGACGCGCCGGGGCAGCCGCACCCGCGGCGTGATCGGCGGGGCGAGCTCCGACATGGCCGCCAGCCGCGGATCCACCCGCTCCAGCAGCGGCGCGAGCCGCCGCCGCAGCCCCTGGGTGAGCCGCAGCGAGGGGCGCAGCGCCCGCAGCAGCCGCGGGTGCGGGAACAGCCCGAACACCAGCGCCCGGAACGCCCGGTCGGTCACCGGACGCCGATGCTCGCGCTCGACCTCGGCCCGTGTCTGCTCGATCAGCCGGTCGTAGCGCACCCCGGAGGGGCACGCCGTGACGCAGGCCATGCAGCCGAGGCAGGCGTCGAAGTGCCCGGCCATCTCGGGGGTGACCGGCGTGCCCTCGATGTGCTGCCCCATCAGATGGATGCGGCCGCGCGGCGAGTCCATCTCCTCGCCCCACAGCAGGTACGTCGGGCAGGTGGGCAGGCAGAACCCGCAGTGCACACAGTCGCCGACGAGCGCCGGGTCGATGCCCGCCCCGACGGCGTGGTCCGTTCCGCCGGCGGCGCCGGACCCGCCGGAGGGGGTGGCGCCGGGCGCGTGTTCGTGCTGATGCATGGTGCTCGTGCTCTCAGGGTCGGACGGTGCCGGCACGGCCGACGGGGTCGACGATGCCGGCGGGGTTTCGGCGCGGCCACGATCCGCGTGCCGGCGCGGCGGCGCGGGGCGGCCCGAGCCGCCGTCGCCGGGACGGTCCGGCGCGGCCATCAGATGCCTCCCACGAACCGGCCGGGCGACAGCACCCGGCCGGGGTCGAACTGTCGCTTGACGCGACGCATGAGGCCGAGCGCGCCGACCCGCCCCCAGCGGTCCACCAGCCGCGTGACCTCGGCGGGGGCCGTCAGCACGACGAGCCGGCCGCCCACGCCCTCGGCGGCGCGACGAACCCTGGAGACGAGCCGGGCGACGCCCTCGGCCGGCAGCCCGGGCGGCGGGGCCATCACCAGTGCGCCCGAGGCCGCCGAGCCGCGTACCCGGACGTCGCCCGGGGCGTCGGCGCCGATCTCGGTGAGCACGGCGCCGAGGCCGCTCGGCGGCACCCGCGCCTCCAGCAGCGTGTCCTCGCCCGGCAGCAGCCCCCACCACGCCGGCGGCGCGCCGGAGACGGCGGCCTCGCCGCCCGACGCCTGCAGCAGCCCGGCCACGGCCTGGGCGCGGGGCCGCGCGGCCACGCCCTCGACCAGGACGGCGAGGGCCGGCGGACCGGCCGAGACGGCCCAGTCGAGCTCGATGGCCGACGGCTCGGCGAGCGAGGCGGCGGCGACGCCGGCGAGCCCGGCGGCGGCGGACGGCTCGGCCGGGCAGGCGCAGGTGACCCACTGCCGGTCGGCGGGCAGCGGGTGCAGCCGGAACGTCGCCTCGGCGATCACGCCGAGCGTGCCGTACGAACCGGTGAGCAGTTTGCCGAGGTCGTAGCCGGCGACGTTCTTGACGACCTTGCCGCCGGATCTGGCGATCGTGCCGTCGGCGAGCACGACGGTGACGCCGATCAGCAGGTCGCGGGCGGCGCCGTAGCGGAAGCGGCGCGGCCCGGCCGCGCCGGTGGCGAGCGCACCGCCGACGGTGGCGGCATCGTACGGCACCTCGACGACGAGCTCCTGCCCGCCGCCGGCGACCTTCTCGTTGAGCGCCCGCAGCGTGACGCCGGCCTGGGTGCGCACCACGAGGTCCCCGGCCTGGTGTTCGAGCACCTGGTCGAGCCCGCGCAGGTCGAGCATCAGGTCGCAGCGCTCCGGCGGCGCCCCCCAGTGGAGCCGGGTGCCGTTTCCGGCCGGCACGACCGCCAGGCCGTGCGCCGAGGCGGTCTTCAGCACCGCCGCCACCTGCTCGACCGTCGCCGGGCGGGCCGCCCAGCGCGGCCGTCCCCCGGCGGCGTCCGCGATGCCGCCGTCTCCGGCCCACGTGTCCGCGGCCGGGTCGAGCCGGCGGACGGCGACGCCATCGCCGGCCAGCGCCCTGGCCGCGTCGCCGAGGTCCCCCAGGTCGCCCGGGTCGCCCAGGTCGCGCGGGTCGGCCGGGTCCGCAGGTCCGCGCGGATCGTCGTGCGGGGTCGGCGCGGTCATCAGAACTGCTCCGCCTGGCCGGACGCCACCAGCGGGTGGACGCCCCGGCGCACGCCGGGGACCTCGCCGCACAGCCGTGGCGTGGGAAAGACCTTGCCCGGGTTGGACAGGCCGCGGGGATCGAAGGCGCAGCGGACGAGTTGCATGGTGTCGAGATCCTCGGGAGCGAACATCCTGGTCATGTGCTTGGCCTTGTCGACGCCGACTCCGTGCTCACCGGTGATGGACCCGCCGTTGTCGATGCACAGGTCGAGGATGCGCCCGCTGACGATCTCGGCCCGTTCCCCGGCCCCGTCCTCCGCGTCGTCGAACAGCACGAGCGGGTGCAGGTTGCCGTCGCCGGCGTGGAACACGTTGGCCACCTTGATGCCGTGCTCGGCCGACAGCCGGTCGATCCCGGCCAGCACCGAAGGCAGCGCGGTGCGCGGCACCACGCCGTCCTGCACGATGTACGCCGAGCTGATGCGCCCCACCGCCGCGAACGCCGACTTGCGGCCCTTCCAGATGGCCGCCCGCTCGGCCGGGTCGTCGGCCACCCGCAGCTCGAACGCGCCGGCCTCCCGGCAGAGCCGCTCGACCTCGGCGTACTGCCGCTCCACCTCGGCGGCCGGGCCGTCGAGCTCCACGATCAGCACGGCCCCGGCGCCTTCGGGGTAGCCGCAGCGGACGGCCGCCTCGGCGGCCTCGATGGCGAGGGCGTCCATCATCTCGATCGCCGCGGGCACGACACCGGCGCCGATGATCGCCGAAACCGCCTGGCCGCCCCCCTCAAGGTCGCGGAAGGCGGCGAGCAGGGTGGTGACGGTCTCCGGGGCGCGCGAAAGCCGTACCGTGATCTTGGTGGCGATGCCCAGCGTGCCCTCCGACCCGATGAACGCGCCGAGCAGGTCGTAGCCGGGGTCGAGGCGGTTCAGCTCCACGATGTCGCCGTCGGGGGTGACGATCTCGCACGCCTCGACGTGGTTCACCGTGAAGCCGTGCTTGAGGCAGTGGGCGCCGCCGGAGTTCTCCGCCACGTTCCCGCCGATCGAGCAGATCTGCTGGCTGGAGGGGTCGGGGGCGTAGTAGTAGCCGTCGGCGCGCACGGCGTCGGTGATGGCGAGGTTGGTCACGCCCGGCTCGACCACGGCCCGCCTGCCGGCCAGGTCGATCTCCAGGATCCGCCGCATCCGGGAGGTCACGATCAGCACCCCGTCGGTGCGGGGCAGCGCACCGCCCGACAGCCCGGTGCCGGAGCCCCGGGCCACGAAGGGCACGTCGTGCTCCGCGCACACCCGCACCACGGCCGCCACCCGTTCGGCCGTGTCCGGCAGCACCACGACCCCGGGCGTCGCCCGATGGTAGGTGAGGCCGTCGCATTCGTACGTGCGCAGCCGCACCGGGTCGTCGATCACCGAGTCCGGGCCGAGGATCTCCCGGCATCGGGCGGCGACCTGGGTGAGAACCGACATTCCGCCTCCTCTCCCACGCTCTGTTCGAAGCCTATGTCCGCATGTCAGGTGCTTGAACAGCCGTGGGCCGGCCGCTTTCTCGCGGCGGGCCGGCGCCGTCACGGCATGCGGGCGTACGCGGGCAGCGTCAGGAACTCGGCGAAGTCGTCGTCCAGGGCGACCTCCTTGAACAGCGCCGTCGCCTGGGCGAACAGCTCCTCGTCGTACGCTTCGCCGAGGTCGGCCCGGATGCCGTCGAGCTCCTCGCCGATGATCCGCTCGACGAGCTCCCTGGTCACCTGGGCGCCGGTGTCGGCGAGCGTGACGTCGTTGTGGATCCACTGCCACACCTGCGACCGGGAGATCTCGGCGGTGGCGGCGTCCTCCATCAGGTTGTGGATGGCGGCCGCGCCGTTGCCCCCGATCCAGGAGGCCAGGTAGCGCAGCCCCACGTCGACGTTGTTGCGCAGCCCTGCCTCGGTGATGTCGCCGGGCGTGCGCGAGACGGCCAGCAGGTCGGCCGCGGCGACGTCGACGTCTTCGCGGAGCCGGTCGAGCTGGTTCGGCCGGTCGCCGAGCACCCCGTCGAAGACCTCCCGGCAGATCGGGACGAGGTCCGGGTGGGCCACCCAGGAACCGTCGAACCCGTCGCCGGACTCGCGGGTCTTGTCGGCCCGCACCTTCTCCAGGGCCACCCGGTTCACCTCGGGGTCGCGGCGCGACGGGATGAACGCCGCCATGCCGCCGATCGCGTGCGCGCCCCGCTTGTGGCAGGTGCGCACCAGCAGCTCGGTGTAGGCGCGCATGAACGGCGCGGTCATGGTCACCGTGTTGCGTTCGGGGAGCAGGAACTCCCGGCCCCGGGTGCGGAACTTCTTGATGACGCTGAACAGGTAGTCCCAGCGGCCGGCGTTGAGCCCCGCCGAGTGGTCGCGCAGCTCGTAGAGGATCTCCTCCATCTCGAACGCCGCCGGGTAGGTCTCGATCAGCACGGTCGCCCGGATCGTCCCCTGCGGGATGCCGAGCAGGTCCTGGGCGCGGACGAAGACGTCGTTCCAGAGCCGTGCCTCCAGGTGGCTTTCGAGCTTCGGCAGATAGAAGTACGGCCCGCTGCCCCGGGCGAGCTGCCGGCGGGCGCAGTGGAAGAAGTAGAGGCCGAAGTCGAGCAGCGCCCCCGACATCGGCGCGCCGTCGACGAGCACGTGCTTCTCCGGCAGGTGCCAGCCGCGGGGGCGGACCACCACGGTCGCGAGCTCGACGTCGGGGCGCAGCGCGTACGTCTTGCCGCCCGCCTCGAAGTCGATCGTGCGGTCGAGCGCGTCGCGCAGGTTGATGTGGCCGCCGATCATGTTCTCCCACAGCGGCGAGTTGGCGTCCTCGAAGTCGGCGAGCCACACCTTCGCGCCGGAGTTGAGGGCGTTGATGGTCATCTTCCTGTCGGTGGGCCCGGTGATCTCCACCCTGCGGTCGACCAGGCCGGGCGCCGGGGCGGCGACGCGCCAGGAGTCGTCCTCCCGGATGTGCTTGGTCTCCGGCAAAAAGTCGAACGTGCCGCCGGCCGACAGCTCGGCCTGCCTGGCCTGCCGGGCGTCGAGCAGTTCGGCCCGCCGCCCGCCGAACTCGCGCTGGAGCGCGGCCACGAAGCCCAGCGCCTCGGTGGTGAGGATCTCGTCGAATCCGGCGAGCATTGGTCCGGTGATCTCGACGCCGTCCATGTGCGTCCCCTCTCATATTTCCAACATGTGGAAAAAATATTTCGATATACGGAAGTGACGGTACTTCAGCGACCCATGAGGGTCAATGCCGGGGAAGTCTCCGGGACGGCTGGGGGTGTTCCCCGATGGAGCCGGGCGATGCCGTGCAGCACGCTGGAACGGCCGGCCACCGGAATCGCCCGGCCGGCACACGAGAGCGACGGACGGAAGGTGCGGACATGAGGGGGAAGGTCGTGGCGGCGGCGGGCGTCGCACTCACCTCGGGGTTACTGCTGACGGGATGCGGCGAGTTTGCCGGCCTGGCCGGGCACGCGGCGCAGGACGAGGTGTCGTACGACGTCACCGACCAGGTGCGGACGGTCGAAGTGGACAGCTCCACCGGCGACATCGTCGTCACGGGCTCCGATCGCACCGGAATCCACGTCACCGAGACGCAGCACTGGCGGGGAGACGACGAGAGCAAGCGGCCGGAGACCACGCACGAAGTGCACGACGGGCGGTTGCGGCTCACCTACCACTGCCCCGGCATCTTCTGCAGCGTGGACTATCGGGTGGAGGTGCCGAAAGGGCTCGCGATCAAGGCCGACGCCGGTTCGGGCGACATCACTCTGCGCGGTCTGGCCGGCGACGATGACGCCAGCACCGGTTCGGGCGACATCACGCTGCGGGCCCTGGGCGGGAACGCCAAGGCCCACACCGGGTCGGGAGACATCGACGCCGACCGCCTGACCGCGAAAACACTCGTCGGCCGGACGGGCTCCGGCGACGTCACGATCGCCTTCGACGCCGCCCCCGACAACCTGGACCTGGAGACGGGCTCCGGGAACGGCACCGTGCAGCTCCCCTCGGGCGCCTACCACGTCTCGGCCCACTCGGGCTCCGGCGACAGCAACGTCACCGTCGACCAGGACGACTCCTCGCCGCACCGCGTCAAAGTGCGCACCGGTTCGGGCGACCTGGACATCCATTCCGCGCGCTGACGCGGCGTACCCGCCAACCGGACGAGCGCCGCCTGGACGAACACGGGGAGAAACGCGGCCGGATAAACCAGGTGAGACGGTGGTGTCGCCGTGGCACTATCGGGGAAGACATCCGTCGGCCGAAGTGTTCGAACAGATGTCGGTGGATATCGAAGAGGGACACGCGCGACAAGCCGGTCCCATGAGCGCACAGGAGCGCGCCATAACTTCTGAGCACACTTTTCCGCACACGTCTTCGGGCGGTGCCGGCGACTTCGAAGGACGCGCCAGGTTCACCCGGGGCACGGGGCGTGACCCGGCCGTCGAGCCCGATCGGGAGACGCCGTTCAACGGCGAGCTCGACCTGGCGGACCGGCAGGCGCTTCGCAGGGTCGCCGGACTGTCGACAGAGCTCAAGGACGTCACCGAGGTCGAGTACCGCCGGCTGCGGCTGGAGCGGGTGGTGCTCGTCGGCGTGTGGACCTCGGGCACCGTCGTGGACGCCGAGCACTCGCTGCAGGAGCTGAAGCTGCTCGCCGAGACCGCGGGCTCCCAGGTGCTCGAAGGCCTGATCCAGCGGCGCGCCAAACCCGACCCGGCCACCTACATCGGCTCGGGCAAGGCGGCCGAGCTGAGCGACATCGTCGCCGCCACGGGGGCCGACACGGTGATCTGCGACGGCGAGCTGACCCCGGGCCAGCTGCGTCAGCTCGAAGACATCGTCAAGGTCAAGGTCATCGACCGCACCGCGCTGATCCTCGACATCTTCGCCCAGCACGCCAAGAGCCGCGAGGGCAAGGCGCAGGTCGAGCTGGCCCAGCTGCAGTACCTCCTGCCGCGGCTGCGCGGCTGGGGCGGCAACCTGTCCCGGCAGGTCGGCGGCCGGGCCGCCGGCGGTGTCGGCATCGGCGGCCGCGGCCCCGGTGAGACCAAGATCGAGCTCGACCGGCGCCGCATCCGCGAGCGCATGGCCAAGCTGCGCCGCCAGCTCAAGGGCCTGTCGGTCACCCGCGACACCAAGCGGGCGGGCCGGCGGCGGGGCGAGGTGCCGGCGGTGGCCATCGCCGGCTACACCAACGCCGGCAAGTCCTCGCTGCTCAACCGGCTCACCGGAGCCGGGGTGCTGGTCGAGGACGCCCTGTTCGCCACCCTCGACCCCACCGTGCGCCGGGCCCGCACGCCCGACGGCCGCCTGTTCACGCTGGCCGACACCGTCGGGTTCGTCCGGCACCTGCCGCACCAGCTCGTCGAGGCGTTCCGGTCGACGCTGGAGGAGGTCGCCGACGCCGACCTGATCCTGCACGTGGTCGACGGCTCGCACCCCGACCCCGAGTCGCAGCTGTCGGCGGTGCGCGAGGTGCTCGCCGAGCTGGGCGCCGCCGACATCCCCGAGATCGTCGTGGTCAACAAGGCCGACGCCGCCGACGCCGAGACCCTGGCCCGGCTCGCGGCCCGCGAGCGGCACGCCGTCGTGGTGTCCGCCCGCACCGGCGCCGGCCTGACGGACCTGCTGGCGGCCATCGAGCGCGACCTGCCCCGGCTCGACCACGAGGTGCGGTTCCTGGTGCCGTACGAGCGAGGCGACCTGATCGCGCGGGTGCACGAGGAGGGCGAGGTGCTCTCGGTCGACCACACCGCCGACGGCACGGCGCTGCACGCCCGGGTGCCGGCCGGCCTGAGCGCCGAGCTGGAGAAGGTCGGCAAGCCGCTGGAGGTCGTCGTCCCCTGATCGCTCGCCGGGCGCCGTCCACGGCGCCCGGCGTTGCCATGACTAGTTCGCAAATAGCCCACGGATGGGCAAAAACGACAGTGGTTCCCGTGGCTGGAGGTTGCTAGGATTACGGGAACTCTATCGAGACATCCTGGCGCGAGTTCGACATGGTGACGCTTGTGAGTGATGATGCCCGCGGGAGGTGTGAGACGGATCCCGCCCCTGCGGCCGGGTCCGGTCGGAGCCGCCGCGCGAGGCGGTCCACTGGAAGAATTCACCGTCGGACTCCGGTGTTCTTCGCAATAACGCTGTACACCGAGCCAACCTGTGAAATAACGTAACTGAACTGAAATCGCTGGATCACGATCACAGCGATAACGTCATCGCACCACCCGTGCGGATGAGAGCAGGAGACCCCCGATGTCCGGACACACGGCGGACCCAGCGGGCCCGGTGCCCGGCATGGCCTGGGCGACCCCGCGCTGCTCGTGGCCGGACACACTGGCGGTGATGCGATGACCGTTCGTCTGCTGACCAACATCGGCCGGTTGTGGACCGGCAACGATGTGCTGAGCAACGCCGCGATCCTGGTCCACAACGACCGCATCGCCTGGGTGGGCAGGGCGGCCGAGCTCCCGCAGAGCGTGCCCGGGGTCGTCGACGACATCGTCGACGTCGACCACGTCGAAAACCTCGGCGGCTCGCTCGTCACGCCGGGCCTCATCGACGCCCACACCCATCCCGTCTACGCCGGCAACCGGTGGGCCGAGATGGCGATGCGTTCCGGCGGCTCCTCCGCCAGCACCATCGCGGCCGCGGGAGGCGGCATCGCCTCCACCGTCACCGTGACCCGCGGCACCGACCCGTGGACCCTGTGCAACCACGTCCGTGAGCGGCTGCGCGAGTGGCTGCTGAGCGGCACCACCACTGTCGAGGCCAAGACCGGCTACCACCTGACCCGCGACGGCGAGCTGGCCGACGTGCGCCTGCTGCGCGAGCTGGAGAAGGAACCCATGATGCCGCGCGTGCACGTCACGTTCCTCGCGGCGCACATCGTCCCGCCCGAGTACTTCGGCCGGCAGCGCGACTACGTCGAGGCCGTGGGCGCCTGGTGCGCCGATGCGGCCGCCGCAGGCGCCAACAGCGTCGACGTCTACTGCGACGACGGCCACTTCTCCACCGAGGAGGCCCGCTGGGTCCTCGGCTCCGGCCGCAACGCCGGGCTGCTGCCCCGCATCCACGCCGGGGCGTTCAACCGCCGCGGCGCCGCCCAGCTCGCCGCCGAAATGGGCTGCGCGTCCGCCGACCTCCTGCACCACTGCTCCGAAGACGACATCGCCGCCTTGGCCCGCTACGGCGTGCCCGCCGTCGTGTGCCCCGCGACGGCCCTCACCCACGGCATGCCGCCGGTGCGCCGCATGCTCGCCCAAGGCGTCACCGTGGCCCTCGGCAGCGACCACAACCCCGGCCACTGCGCCATCACCTCGATGTCCCTGGTCATCAGCCTCGCCGTCGCCGCGTTCGGCATCAGCGTCGGCGACGCCCTCCGCGCGGCCACCCTCGGTGGAGCCCAGGCCGTCGGCGCCCCCGACCGCGGCGTCCTCGCCCCGGGCCGCTACGCCGACATCGTCCAGTGGGACGCCGACCACGAAGGCGCCTTCGCCGGCGCGTTCGGCCTCAAGACCCGCCGAGTCTGGCGCGGCGGCACCCCCGTCCAGTAGCGCCCACGGCCGCAGCGGCGACCGTGTGAAGCCGGCCCGCATCGAGGCGCACGAGGGACGTGCGTGCCCCGGGTCATGCCGGGGCACGCGGTTTCCAGGTCAGGCGCACCGGCAGTAGCCGTCAGGAGCGCCGCTCGAAACTCCAAAGCGGTGTGAAGCCCCGCACGGTGATCGTGCCCCGATCATGGCCCCTCCAGGGCGTCGCCGCGGGCACCCCGGCGTCTGCAGTGCGGCAGGCCGGGCGCATTCCCCAGCGGCCACGAGATCCGCTCCGAACCGGCACTTCGCCGATCGTGGCGATGGGCGAAGCGGCCGAACCACCGGCGTGACACCTGGCCGAGGTCGCCGGCGGAGTTGTCCACAGAATCGCGTTCGGTGCCTGAGCGGCAGGACTGCCGGGCCTAGCTTCGGCGCCGTGAACAACACAGATCAAGGCCCCGCCGTCCAGGAGCGGCCGGGCGTGCTCCTGCCATCCGAGACCGTCGTCGCGAAGGTGCGTGCCGCCGCGCGGGCCCCGTCGTTCGACCCGGGCCGCCCAGGGCTTCGGCTCCTGCTGCTGATCGGGTCGATCGCGGCGCTGGCGGCGGCGATCTTCACCTGGCGGGCGCGGCCGGTCGCCCAGCCCTTGCCCGCACCCACACCGGTCGGCGCGCATCGTGTGGGGCAAGCGGTGGGTCACGCGGTGGGCGAGGCGATGCCGGTCGCCTACTCCGCCGCCATCCCGTCTCCGTCGCCGTCAGCGTCGGCCGGGGTCACCGTCCAGGTCGCCGGCAAGGTCCGCGACCCCGGCGTATTGACCCTCCCCGCCGGGTCCCGGGTCAACGACGCGATCAAGGTGGCCGGGGGCGTGCGCCACGGCGCCCACACAGGGCTGCTCAACCTGGCCCGCCGCCTCGTCGACGGCGAGCAGATCGTCGTCGGCCGCCCGCGACCACGGGGTCCCGCCCAGATTCCCCCCGCCCCCGGCGCGGTCCCGGGCGCCGCCCCGGCGCTCGACCTCAACACCGCGACCGCCGACCAGCTCGACCAGGCCCTGCCCGGCGTGGGCGAGGTCCTGGCCGCGCGCATCATCGAGTTCCGCGCAACACACGGCGGCTTCCGCAGCGTGGCCCAGCTCCGCGACGTGAGCGGCATCGGCGATCACGTCTTCGCCGAGATCAAGGACAAGGTCCGCGTATGAGCCCGCCCGAGGCGAGGCCCGCCCTCCACCTCGTCCTTCCCGCCCTGTCGGCCTGGGCCACCGCCCTGATCCTGCTCGGCCGCTCGGCCGGTTCGTCCTGGACGGTGGGCGGCTGCGCGGCCGCGCTGACCCTATGCGTCGGCGTGGCCCGCCGCGCAGACCCGAGCGGTCACGCCGGTCCGGGCGGGCGCTTCGGCCCGGGTGGCCGGGTGCATCCTCGTGGGGACGTAGGCCGGGGCGAGCAGGCGGGCTCGGGCGACCGCTTGGGCCTGGACGGGCATGGAGGGCTGCGAGCGGCGCCGGATGGGTGTGCGGGCCCAGGCGGTGGGGCGCACTCGAGGCACCTTGCCGGCTTCAGGCGCCGCGCTCGTTTCGAGCGGTGTGAGGGCTTGGGGGTGCGTGGAAGGCTCGGGCGTCGGGGCGGGCTGCTGCGGAAGCGATCAATGGCGTGGGGGAACGTCGCGGTGGCGGTGCTCGGGTGTGTGGCGGCGGTGGCCGTGTCGGTCGGGTTCCGGGTGCATGCGGTGACCACCGGGCCGGTGGCCCTGCTCGCCAGGGCGGGGGGCAGGGTGACGGCCGAGGTGGAGCTGACCGGTGATCCGCGGCTGCTGCCCTCGCGTGGCCTGGTCCGGCGCGATCGGGTCGTGGTCGAGGGGCGGGCGAAGATCGTCGAGTCGGCCGGGAGGCGGTTCACCGTCGACGTCCCGGTCGTGTTGCTGGGTTCGGGCAGCGGCTGGCGAGGGCTGCTGCCCAGCCAGCGGATCCTCGTGCACGGGCCCGCGCGGCCCGGGAAGCCGGGGCAGCTGACCGCGGCCACCATCCTGGTGCGGGGGTCGCCCCGGGTGCTGAGCGGGCCGTCACCCGTGCAGCGGATGGCGGGGCGGCTGCGGGCCGGGCTGCGCGAGGCGGCGGGCGTGCTGCCGCCGGAGCAGGCGGGCCTGCTGCCGGCGCTGGTCACCGGTGACGTGTCCGGGCTCGGCGCCGAGGTCCGCGACGATCTGCGGACGGCCGGGCTGAGCCACCTCACCGCCGTGTCGGGCGCCAACCTGAGCGTGATCGCGGCGGGTGCGCTCGCCCTGGCGCGCCTCGTGGGGCTGCGGCTGCCGGTGCGGGCCGGCCTGGTGATCGTGGCGATGGTGGCGTTCGCCGTCGTGGCCCGCCCTTCGCCGAGCGTGCTCCGGGCCCTGGTCATGGGCGTCGTGGGCGCGATCGCCCTCGGCAGCGGGCGTGCTCGCGACGGGGTCGCGGCACTGTCGGTGACGGCCCTCGGGCTGATCCTCTTCGATCCGGTGCTGGCCCGCTCGTACGGTTTCGCGCTGTCGGTGGCGGCCACCGCCGGCATCCTCGTGCTGGCGCCACCATGGCGCGACCGGTTGAGGCGGCGGCTGCCGCACCCGCTATCAGGGTGGCCGGCCGAGGCCCTGGCGGTGGCGGCGGCCGCCCAGGCCGCGGTCACGCCGCTGCTGGTGCTGATGTCGGGCGAGCTCGAACCCGTGGCGGTGCCGGCCAACCTGCTGGCCGAGCCGGCCGTGGCCCCGGCCACGGTGCTGGGGTTCGCCGCCGCTCTGGTCGCGCCGGTGAGCATGTGGGCCGCCCAGTGGCTGGTCCGCCCGGCCGGCCTGGCGGTCGGCTGGATCATCACGGTGGCCGCCAAGGCCGCCGCCCTGCCCATGGCCCACCTGCCCTGGCCCGGCGGGCCGGCCGGGCTGCTGCTCCTGGCGGGCGCCACCGCGCTGGGCGCCTTGGTGCTGCGGCGCAGGCGGCTGCGCTGGGCCGCCCTGGCGGCCGTGGCCGGGCTGGTGGCCGCGTACCTCGCGGTCCGGCCCGTCATCGCGCCGTGGCCGCCGCGGGGCTGGCTGCTGGTGGCCTGCGACGTGGGGCAGGGCGACGCGCTGGTGCTGGCGGCCGGTGCCCACTCCGCCGTCATGATCGACACCGGTCCCGACCCGCCTCTGGCCGACCGGTGCCTGCGCGATCTCGGCGTGCACCGGCTGCCGTTGATCGTCCTCACGCACCCGCACCTCGATCACGTGGGCGGTCTCGACGGCGCGTTACGCGGCCGGGCGGTGGGCGCGGTGGTCGTGAGCCCGGGCCGGGTGCCGCGCAGCGAGAGCGCCCGCGTGTCGGGCGACCTGCGGCGGCGCGGCATCCCCGAGTGGACGGCCGGCCCGGGCGTCCGATGGCGTTTCGGGGCGGCCGAGCTCACCGTGCTCGGCCCCGACCCGCGACCCGAGGCCGGAGAGGTGCCCGAAGGCACCGGCGAGGGCACCGTCGCCAACAACTCCAGCCTGGTGATCCTGGTGCGCTGGCCCTGGGGCTCGGCCCTGCTGACCGGCGACGTGGAGACCGAGGCCCAGGCCGCCCTGCTGCGCCACGGCCTGCCCCAGGCCGACATCCTCAAGGTGCCGCACCACGGTTCCAGCCGCGCGGCCCCCGGCTTCTTCGCGGCCACCCACGCCCGGGCCGCCCTGATCAGCGTGGGAGCCGGCAACGACTACGGGCATCCGGCCCCGGCCACGGTGTCCCGCCTCACCTGGCTGGGCATGCGCGTCTACCGCACCGACACGCAGGGCGACCTGGCGGTCGTGGCCACGGCGGGCCACCTGTCCATCGTCCCTCGCGGGCGCGTGCGACAGCCGCACGGCCGAGCCCAGTGAGAGCGGTAGGGGGTCGCCGGCGGTGTCATAGCAGGTGCCCGCAGACCAACGCATCGGCCGACCGCATTGGCCGACCGGCCGACCGGCGCACTGGTGGACCGGCGGGGCCGACCGGTGGAGCGGTGGACCGGGCGGGGCCGACTGGCGGAGCGGTGGACCGGCGGGGCCCACCGGTGGCCTGGCAGACGGCGGGGCCGACCGGTGGAGCGGTGGACCGGCGGGGCCCACCGGTGGCCTGGCAGTCGGGGGGCCGACCGGTGGCTCGGCGGACCGGACGCCGGCGGGGTGGGACAGGCGGGCCGGGGTGGCGACCTGCGGGAGCGCGGCTACGGGTTCACGGGTCGCGATCCGGTTCGGGCGAGATCGAGAGGCCGTGTCGCATCCCGGGCCGTGGTGAGGACGCGGCTAGGTGGCGGGTGTGGGGTTGCGGGACGAGCGGGGGGATGTGCGGTCGAACTCGGTGTCGAGGTCGGCGGCGTAGATCGAGCATTGGCAGCGGTTGCAGCGGTAGAGGACGGGGCCGTCGTCGAGCGGGGTGCCACAGTGCGGGCAGCGGTGCTGTCGTATCGCTTTCACAGACGTCACTCCTTCCCTCGATCGGCTGCCCTCAGCATGGCCCGGCACGCCTGCGGGCGGGTTGCGGCGCGCTGAACGCGGGCGGGGCGGCGACGTGGCATGCTGCATGGCGTGGAGGGAGCGGCATGGCGAACAGGGCGGTGAGCGGGCCGGCGCCCGTCACCCTGGTGGTGGGCGACGAGGAGCTGCTGGCGGATCGGGCGGTGGCCTCGGTGGTCGCCGCCGTGCGGGCCGCCGATCCGGGCGCGCAGACGCACGACCTGGTCGGGAGCAAGGTGCAGCCGGGGGAGGTGACCGGGCTCGCGTCGCCGTCGCTGTTCGGCGACCGGTCGGTCATCGTGGTCAGAAACGCACAGGACCTCGCGAAGGACGTGATCGCCGAGATCGTCAAGTACGCCGCGCATCCCGCCGACGACGCGGTGCTGGTGCTCGCGCATCCCGGCGGGGTGAAGGGCAAGGCGCTGGTCGAGGGCGTGAAGAAGGCGGGGGCGGCCGTCATCACGGTCGCCAAGGTGACCAAGCCGGGGGAGCGGCTCGAGTTCGTGCGGGCCGAGGTGAAGCGGGCCGGCCGGGCCATCACGCCGGGCGCGGCGCAGGCGCTGCTCGACGCCGTCGGCAACGACCTGCGTGAGCTGGCCTCGGCGTGTGACCAGCTCACGCAGGACCTGTCGCCCGACGTCAAGACGATCGACGAGGCGGCCGTCGCCCGCTATCACCGGGGGCAGGCCGCGGTGAGCGGCTTCACGGTCGCCGAGAGCGCCGCCGAGGGGCGGCTGGCCGAGGCGCTGGAGCAGTTGCGCTGGGCGCTGGCGACGGGCACCGCGCCGGTGCTGATCGTGAGCGCGCTGGCCAAGGAGCTGCGCACGCTGGCGAAGGTGGCGGGTGCCGGGCGGGGTCCCCGGGCGGCCCAGCAGCTCGGCATGCCGCCGTGGCTGGCCGACCGCTACCAGAAGCGGGCGCGGGCCTGGGGCCAGGCGGGGCTGAGCACCGCGATCCAGGCGGTGGCCGACGCCGACGAGCAGGTGAAGGGCGGGGGCACCGACCCGGCGTACGCGCTGGAGCGCACGGTGCAGGTGATCTGCGCCAGCCGCACGGGCCGCTGACGCGGGGCCGGTCGGCGTCTCACGGGTCCGTGAGGGCGCCGTCGCGGAGTTCCAGGACCCTGTCGGCGAGGGTGATCAGGGCCGGGTCGTGGGTGGCGACCAGCGCGGTGACGCCTTCGTCGCGGACGAGGGCGCGCAGCAGTTCCATGATCTGGCGGGCCGTCTGGGAGTCGAGCTGCCCGGTGGGCTCGTCGGCGATGAGCACTTGGGGGCGGTTGGCGAGGGCGCGGGCGATGGCGACGCGCTGGCGCTGGCCGCCCGACAGCTCGTAGGGCCGCTGCTCGGCGTGTCCGGCGAGGCCGACGAGCGTCAGCAGTTCGCGGGTGCGTTCCTCCCGTTCGTGTGGCGGGGTGTCGCGCAGGCGCATGGGCACGCCGATGTTCTCGGCCGCCGAAAGCACCGGGATCAGCCCGAACGACTGGAACACGAACCCGATGACGTCGCGCCGCATCCGCAGCAGGTCGGCTTCGGGCAGCTCGGTGACGGGCAGCCCGGCCACGACGACGCTTCCGGCGTCGGGCCGGTCGAGGCCGCCCACCTGGTTGAGCAGGGTGGTCTTGCCCGATCCGGAGCGGCCGCGCAGCGCGACGAGCTCGCCGGGGTGGGCCTCGAAGGACACTCCGCGCAGGGCGACGACCGGCCGGGGGCCGGTCCGGTAGACCTTGCGCACCCCTTCGGCGACGATCGCCGGGCCGCTGGCCTGGTCACTCATGCGGCTTTTCCTCCTTCGGCCGGTCCGGCCAGACGCCGATGTGGTCGGGTTCCAGTTCGAGGCGCACCCGGCGGTCGAGGTGGAGGGCGGTGACGAAGTCGCGTGGCAGCTGGAGGCGGCCGGCCCGGTCGAGCACGGCGTACTCCTGCGCGGTGGTGCCGCCTCCCGCGTCCGCGTGGCGCAGGGTTTCGCTGCTGGTGCGGCCGTCGCGGATGCCGACCGTGCGGTCGACCTGTTCGGACACCAGCGGGTCGTGGGTGACGATGACGACGGTCACGCCGAGTTCCCGGTTGGCCTGGCGCAGCGCCTCGAAGACCTGCCCGGAGCCTTCCTCGTCGAGTTCGCCGGTCGGCTCGTCGGCGAGGAGGACCTGGGGATGGTTGGCGAGCGCCACGGCGATGGCGATCCGCTGCTGTTCGCCGCCCGACAGCGCGCCCGGCCGGCTCGCGGCGGCGTCGCCCACGCCGAGCAGGTCGAGCAGCTCGCCGGCGCGGGCGGCGCGCCGCCGTTTCGGGGTGCCCCCGGCGAGCCGCATGGGCAGCAGCACGTTCTCGGCGGCGGTGAGGTACGGCAGCAGGTTGCGCGCCGTCTGCTGCCAGACGAACCCCACGGTGTGCCGCCGGTAGCGGAGCCGGTCGCGGTGCGTCATCGACAGCAGGTCGGTGCCGGCGACCCTGGCCACCCCGGCGGTGGGCACGTCGAGCCCCGACAGCACGTTGAGCAGGGTCGACTTGCCGGAGCCGGACGCGCCGACGATCGCGATCAGCTCGCCTTTGCCGACGAGCAGGTCCAGCCCTTGCAGGGCGACCACCTCGACGCCTTCGGTCTTGTAGATGCGGACGAGGTTGTCGCACAGGATGTGGGCGTGGTCCGGGTCGTCGGGGGGCCGGGTGGCGGACTCGGTCACGTGATGTCTCCGATCTCTCCGTCGCGCAGCGCGTCCCCGAGGGGGCGGCGGCGCGCGGCGGCGGCGTGGGCGAACGCGCCGAGCAGCGCGGCGGCCGTGAGCCCCGCGGCGAGCAGTACGGGTGTGGTGGGGTCGAGCGGATGGTCGCCGATGCCCTGCGCCTGCTGGGCGGGCCCGATGTAGGGCGACAGGTCGAGGCCGGGGCCGAGGACGGCGGGCAGCGCGAGCCCGAGGGCGAGCCCGGCGACGGCGGTGAGCACGATCAGCGGGGCGATCTCCAGCACGGTCAGGGTGCGCGCCTGCCGCTCCGACAGGCCGAGCGTCCGCAGCAGGGTCACCGCCGCGCCCCGGGCGGCGGCGCCGGCGACCAGGGTGAGGAGCACGGCGGTGACGGCGTACGCGGCGAGGGCCGCGGTGACGACGCGGAGGGCGAGCTCGACCGCCCCGGCCAGGGGCGCGCCGGTGATGTCGCGCAGGGTGGCGCCGACCGTGGTGACGAGGATCTGCGGCACGTCCACGGCGGCCCGGAGCCGCTGCCGGTCGACGCCGCCGGGCCGGTCGCCCTGAACGAGCAGCATGGTGGCGTACTGCCGCAGCCCGGCCCGTTCCAGCGTGTCGTACGGCACGACGATCAGCGGGCCGGTGCCGGGCGCGACGCCGGGCAGGCCGCCCTTGACGACGCCCCGCGGCACGACCGTCATCCGCTTGTGCCAGCCGATGTCGATCGTCCGCGGTCCGGCGAGGCCGGGGGAGACCAGGGCCGGCACGGCCTGCGCGCCGCCCTCCGGCACCTCGGCGGGTGGGGCGGGCGCCGACAGCGGCGTGCCGGCGAGGATGCGGCGGTACGCCGCGAGGTCGATGGCGACGATGGTGGCGGTGCGGCCGCCGTATCCGAGCTGGACGGTGTCCTTGACGGCCGGTACGACCGCGCGCACCCCCGGCGTGCCGCGGACCCGGGCGATCAGGGCGGCCGGCAGCTCGGCCTCCCACTCGACGCGGGCGTCGGCGCCGGTCTCGCGCCACGCCGTGAGCCGCTGCGCGTCGCCGAGGGCGCCGGTGACGACCGCGCCGAACACCGAGACGGCCAGCGCGGGCAGCAGGATCAGCGCCGGCAGGGCGGCCGCCGCGCCGGAGCGCGCGGCCATGGTGAGCCCGAGGAACGGCACGGCGGACGGGCGGCGGCCGGCGAGCCGGACGAGCAGCCGGAGCACGTGGGGATGGCAGCGCACGACGATGAGCGCGGCGGCGATCGTGACCAGCGCCGGGACGAGCACGAGCAGGGGGTCGGCGCCGAGGGGCGCCTCGGCCGGGTCGACGCCGTAGCCGCCGGCGGCGTTGAGGCCGGGGTTCGGCCCGGTGGTGAGGCCCCTGGTCCGGAGCAGCTGGACGCCGCCGAACGCCAGCAGCACGATCAGCGCCTCCGCGGCGGTCCGCCGGGGCGACGGGCGTCGCGCCGTGACGTCGGCGCGCCGTTCGGTGGGCGGGCGCCGGTGGGCCGCGGCGAGCAGGCCGGCGGCGAGCAGGGCCGTCGCGACCGCGATCAGCGGCGGGCCGAGCCGCGCGGCGAGGGTGGCCGGGCCGGGCACCAGATACGCCAGCCCGTGACCGAGCAGCGCCGCCGGGGCGGTGGCCAGCGCTACACAGCCGGTGCCGGTGGCGGTGACCCGGGCGAGCGACGCGCCACGGGCCCGGGCCAGGCCGAGCGCGCCGCGCATGCGGCCGGTCAGCAGCCGGACGGCGAGCGCGATGACGCCGAGCGCGACCCCGGCGAGCGCGGCCAGGGTGAGGTACATCAGCGCCTGCGCCGACGCGAGCCGCACACGGAAGCCGGCGAGCAGCCGGTCCAGCCCGGTGTCGAGGACGTAGTGGGACGACGTGCCGGCCCCGGGGGCCGGCGTGGCGGCGGTGATCCGGTCGCGGAAGCGGCCGATGTCCCGGATCAGGTCGGGGGCGGCCCGTGAGGTCACGGCGGCGGGGTCCGCCACCAGCGTCCACGCGTATCGCAGGTCGCGCGAGTGGCCGCGCAGGCTCGCCAGACCGGCCGGGTCGATCAGGGCGGTGATGTGCTTCTCAACGCCGCCGGGGGTGATGCGGCGGCGGATCGTCAGCACGTTGTCGTCGATCCGCCAGTACCTGTCGCGGGGGTCGACGGGCTCGAACAGGCCGGTGACGCGGGCCTCGACGACGTCGCTGTTGCCGAGCAGCAGGACGGTGCCGACGGGCAGGTCCATCTCCTCGGCGGCGCTCGCGGCGAGGCCGATGTCGAACCGGGTGACGTGCGAGGCCTCGGGATGCCCCCGGGGGGCGGGCACGGTCCGCGGCGGGCCGGGGGCGGAGCCTTCGACGTACCGGACCCGCCGGTCGGCGCCGGACAGCCACGCCAGGTTGACGTACTGATCGCCCTGGTGGCCCGGCCCGAGCCGCCCGCTGACGGGCGTGTCGTAGGTGCGGGCGCCGTAGTGCGCGCCCAGCCGCTCCTGCCGGGGGCCGTCCGCGGCGGCGGCGAGGCCGGGGGGCAGGGCGGCACGCCAGCGCCGGTCGAGCGCGGCGAACCGGTCCGCCGAGTCCAGGTGGTCGCCGGGGGAGTCGGGCCGGAACGTCACGGTCAGGTCGGCGACCTGCGCCGGCATCTCGGCGAGGACGTCGCGCGCCGACCGGTCGAACGCCGCCTCGAAGATCCGCGGCAGCCCGCCGAGCAGCAGCGCGGCGGTCAGCACCAGCACGGCCGGCACGGCCGCGCTGCCCCAATGCACGCGCAGCAGCCGCAGCACGCTCATCGCGGCCTCCCTCGCGTGGCCGATGGCGGCCTCCCTCTCCTCGTCATCGGTCCTCCCCGAGCCCGGTGGATGCGCGCAGCGGCCTGCGGGCGAGCAGGGCGACGATCGCGACGAGGACGGCCGCGATCAGCACGGCCATGGCGAGCAGGGCGGGCCACGGGACGACCAGGAGCACGGCGGGCGTGACGGCGGCGGCCTGGCCGGTCAGCACGATGTGCGGCACCACGACGGCGGCGAGGCCGATCGCCAGGGCGGTGC
This sequence comes from Actinomycetales bacterium, assembly GCA_044507605.1. Taxonomy (GTDB): domain Bacteria; phylum Actinomycetota; class Actinomycetes; order Streptosporangiales; family Streptosporangiaceae; genus Thermopolyspora. The sequence continues at coordinate 38,082 of JBIQJI010000010.1, forward strand.
CGATCACCAGGGGCAGGCCGCCGATGAACGCCTGCTCGACCACGAGCAACCCGAACACCTGCCGGTAGCCCGCGCCGAGGGCGCGCAGCAGGGCGAACTCGGCCGCGCGTTCCCGGGCCGACACGGCGGCGTTGACCAGGAAGCCGAGCAGGGCGAAGACCAGGGCGGCGGCGAACGCCAGCATGAGGGCGCCCTGCAGGCCGGCCGCCAGCGGGTCGCCGCGCAGCCGCTCGGCGAGGCCGGCTCGGTCGACGACGGTCTGGTCCCACTCGGGGTGCCGGGCGAGCACGGCCGCCGCGGGTGAGGTGTCGCCGTCCCGCACCGTCATCCACCACTCGCTCGCGGTGTGTGCGGGCCGCGCGTCGGCGAGGTCGCGGGCCAGCAGGCCCGGCAGGTCGGTCAGCACGGCGGCCCTCCCCGCCGCCGTGCCGGGCAGGGCGTCGACGACACCGGCCACGGTGATCGGGGTGGGCCGGCCGTCGACCGTCATCGTGCCGGTGGCGCCGGTGGCGAGCCGTTTCGCGTCGGCCAGGCCGGCCGTGACGACCACGGGCAGCGGCCCGGCGGCGGGGCCGAGGCGCACCGCGACGTGCTCGTCGTCTCGCGGCTTCGCCGCCGGCTCGGGTGGCGCGGGCGCGGGCACCCGGAGCGTGAGCAGCCCGTCGCCTCCCGTGGACACGCCGCCGATGGCGCCCTTGCCGCGCACCGACGCCGTCCAGGTCGCCCCGGCCGGCAGGCGGGCCTCGGCGCCGCCGGCGGTCATGCGCTCGACGGTCAGCGTCAGGGCGCCGCCCTCGGCGGGGGCGGGTACGTCGAGCAGGGCGCCCCGCACCGCCAGCGGGTACGCCGGCCGCCCGGACCGCCCGGCGAGGGCCGTGAGGTCCGCCGTGAGGTCGTGGGCCGCGCCGTCGGGCGTCAGCGGGCCGAGGGCCACCTGCCACGGGGCGCCGAGGGCGTCGGCCAGGACGAGCCGCAGGGTCAGCCCGGTGTAGTCGCCGGCGTGGGCGGAGACGTGCAGCCGCGCGGTGACGGTGAGCGTGCCGGGGCGGCCGGGCAGCGGGATCGCCGTGGGGGCGGCGGGGCGGGTCGCGGTCAGCCGCCGGGCGAGCGTGCCCACCGGCACGGCGGACAGGTCGGGGCGCAGCGGCATCAGCCGGCCCAGCTGGGCCGCGTCGAGGGCGAGCAGGACGGCGTCGTCGTCGCCGAACGTCGCCGTGGCCCGCACGGCGGGGCTGATCGCGGTGACCCCGGGCAGTGCGGCGTAGACGCCGCCACGGCCGAGCGGGCCGAGCTCGGGGGCCGCGACGGCGCCCGCGACGCGCAGGTCGGCGCCGGCCTGATGACGCGCCTGGTCGTCCTGTGAGGCGCGCCAGGTGGCGGTGGTCGTGAGGGACAGGCCGCCGATGCCCACGGCCATGGTCAGCAGCAGGGCCGGCCCGGCGTACCGCAGCGGCCTTCTGCTCACCTGCCACGTGCCGAGGGCCGGGGCCAGGGCGGCACGTCCGGCGGTGAAGCGTTCGGCGAGCCGCGACAGGCGGGGCACCAGACGCAGCCCGAGCATGCCGCCGCACAGCAGCGCGAGCGCCGGCCCGGCGACGATGAGCGGGTCCACGCCGAGGCCCCCGCCCGTGGTCGCGGTCACCGGCGCGCCGTACCGCCGCAGCTGCCAGATGGCCAGCGCCGCGACGACGAGCAGCGCCAGGTCGCCGCCGGCCCGCTGGAGCAGGCCGTGCCGCCCGCCCCGGCCCCGCGCGCCCTGCTCCTCCACATAGGTACGGCGGCCGCCGGCGAGGGCCGGCTGGGCCATCAGCACGGCGCAGCCGAGCGCGACGCTCACCGACACCAGCAGCGGGCCCGGCCCCGGCACCGTGAACGACGCCCCGGCCCCGGTCCAGGCCGGCCGCAGCAGCAGCGGCGCG
>JBIQJI010000010.1:40100-125158 GCA_044507605.1 Actinomycetales bacterium
CACCGTGAACGACGCCCCGGCCCCGGTCCAGGCCGGCCGCAGCAGCAGCGGCGCGGCGATCGCGCACGGCAGGGCCACCAGCAGCGCCTCTCCACCGGCGAGCAGGGCCAGCCGGCCGGTGCCCGCGCCGCGCGAGCGCAGCAGCGCCACCTCCATGCGGCGGTGCTCGGCCAGCAGCCGCGCGGTCAGCGTGAGCGCGTACGCCGCGAGCAGCACGAGCTGCAGCACCGGCACCAGCATCGTGGACCTGGCGACGAGCGCCGCCCGGTCCAGGCGGGTGAGCAGGTCGGGTAGGCGGGTGCGGCCGGTGCAGGAGGCGCAGTCGTCGCGCACCTCCTCGGCGAGCCGGGTCACCGACGCGGCCAGCCCGCGCAGCTCGTCGCTTCGCAGGCCGTCCAGGTCGGACACGGCGAGCCAGGTGACGGTGACGTTGTCGGCGAACCGGGCGAGGAAGGTCGCCCGGCCGACCATGAGCGGCCCGTACGTGGTGTAGTCGCCGCTCTCGGCGCCGCGCCGCAGCAGTTCGTCTCCGGCCCAGCGCTCGTCGTAGGGGTCTTTCAGCCGGAAGACGCCGCCGATCCGTGCGGTGACCGGCCGGTGGTCGAGCCGGCCGACGACGGTGAAGGTGTCGCCGACGGCGAGGCCGGTCCGCGCCGCCGCCGCGTCCGACACCGCCACCACGACCGTGTCACTCGTGGGATCCGCCGAGTCCGCGGGCCAGGCGCCGGAGACGAGCGTGGCCCGCGCGGTCAGGTCCTCGGTGAAGCCGAACCGGGTCAGCTCGGGCCGGGCGCGGTCCTCCTGCCCGGGCATGGCGTAGGAGTTGGAGCGGCCGCTGGTGGTGATGACGGCGGGGCCGAGGCCGCGCCTGATGCGGTCGCGGATGGCCCGGTCGGTGGCGGTGAAGCTCCGCGCGGTGACCTGGGCGGTCACGATCGTCGCGGTGTCGCCGACCCCGGCGTCGGTCATGACCCGCCGCACGCCGTCGTCGGTCACGAACGCGGCGTAGCCGGCCAGGGCCACCAGCGTGGTGGTCGCCAGCAGGACCGAGACGAACGCGGTGAGCAGGAGCATGGGCTCACTGAGCCCGCGCCGCAGCACGAGCGGCGTGCCCCAGCGCATGAGTCCCCCCGGGTGCCCCGATCGTGCCTCCCCATGATCAGCAGGAAAGGGCACAATGCGGACACGACAAAACGCCGCATCTGTAAAGATGCGGCGTCGTCGTGGTCAGCCCGCGCGTGCGGCCCCGGCTACTTGGCGGACTGCAGGGCGGCGGCGCGCTGGGCGATGGCCGACTTGCGGTTGGCCGCCTGGTTGCGGTGGATGACGCCCTTGCTGGCGGCCTTGTCGAGCTGGCGGGAGGCGGCGCGCATGAGCAGCACGGCCTCTTCGGCGTTGCCCTGGTCGGCGGCCTCACGGAACTTGCGGATCGCCGTCTTCAGCGATGACTTGACGGCCTTGTTGCGCAGACGGCGCTTCTCGTTCTGCTTGTTGCGCTTGATCTGGGACTTGATGTTCGCCACGAAGAAGCCTCGGTTGAAAGTCGGTGGAATGGGGCGCGCGGGCTAGAGGGCGCGCCACACGCAGTGGGACAGGATATCAACGCCCGTGTGCGACGCTCAACACGGCCGCGCGCGGATCCCCGCCCTCCGGCAGTGAGTGTAGCGCGGATGCGCGGGGATCGACCCACGACTCGGCGTACTCGCGCCAGTCGCCCTCGGTCGCGGCGAAGTCGACGTAGAGGGCCAGCCCGAACGGCTGCCGGGGCGGCCCGTGCTCGGTCAGGGCCAGCCGGGCCCCCTCGGCCGCCGTCGCGACGCTCTCGGCCCGGTCCATCAGGGCCGGCCGGTGATCGTGGTAGGCCGGGGCCCCGATGAGGATCGCCGTGCCCTCGGGTACGGCGTCCAGCGCCAGCTCGGCCTGCCGGGCCACGTGGCCGCCGTACAGGGACCCGAGGGGCAGGAACGAGTCGTAGGTCATGATCGCGACCTGGTCGACGAGGCCGGCGACCCGGGCCAGGTAGGCGGGGGTCCAGTACTTGTCGTGGCCCAGGACCAGGCGGAGCGGCAGCCGCAGGCCGGGCAGCGGCTCGATCTGCTGGGTGGCCACCGACAGCGGCCGGTCGCCGATCGCGGCGCGGGTGGCGCGCAGCACCTCCAGGAAGTGCGGGTCGCCGTTGGGCACCGGCTCGAAGTCGTAGTGGACGCCGTCGTAGCCGAGGCGCACCAGGTCGGCCGCGCCGCTCACCACCCGGGCGCGGGCGGCGGGGTCGGAGAGGTCGAGGCCGTTCTTCAGGGTCTGGCCGAGCCACGCGGAGACGCGGACGCCGGGCACCAGCTCCCGCCACCATGTGAGGAAATTGCGAGCGTTGGGGTACTTGGCGGGCGACAGCGTGCCGTCGTAGTCGAACGGCCCCGAGTGCACGTACACGTCCCTGATGCCCGTCGCGCGCAGCCGCACCGCCAGCGCCTCGACGTCGCTCCTGGTCTTGCGCCCGTCGACCCACGCGTGCCCGAGCCACAGGGCGTCGTGGCCGCTCGTCTTCGCCCACGCCGCCGGGGTGCCGGTAAACTGGAGCCGCAGAGCGATGGCCGCGAGGCTCGCGAGGACCAGCAGCGTCACCACAAGGGGCAAGATCACCCGCAGGAGGACGCGCCGAGTCCCGCGCACCAGTGCGGTCCGGGCAATCACTCGGACATGCCACCATGAGTGGTGGCCGCCACGCTAGCCCAGTCGTCAGCTATTCCCACGAAACGGACCCCGGTGCGTACTGAGCCTGGCCAGACCGACCCCGCGTTGATCCGGAATTTCTGCATCATCGCGCACATCGACCACGGCAAGTCGACCCTCGCCGACCGCATGCTCCAGCTGACCGGAGTGGTCGAGGACCGGCAGATGCGGGCACAGTACCTCGACCGCATGGACATCGAGCGCGAGCGGGGCATCACGATCAAGTCGCAGGCGGTGCGCCTGCCGTGGAAGGGCCCCGACGGCGTCGAGCACGTCCTCAACATGATCGACACGCCGGGCCACGTCGACTTCACCTACGAGGTGTCGCGGTCGCTGGAGGCGTGCGAGGGCGCGATCCTGCTCGTCGACGCCGCGCAGGGCATCGAGGCGCAGACCCTCGCCAACCTCTACCTGGCGATGAACGCCGACCTGACCATCATCCCGGTGCTCAACAAGATCGACCTGCCGGCGGCCCAGCCCGACAAGTACGCCGACGAGCTCGCCGGCCTCATCGGCTGCGACCCCGGCGACGTGCTGCGCGTGTCGGGCAAGACCGGCGAAGGCGTCAAGGAGCTGCTCGACCACGTCGTCGAGCAGGTGCCGCCGCCCGTCGGCGACGCCGAGGCGCCCGCCCGCGCCCTGATCTTCGACTCGGTCTACGACACCTACCGCGGCGTCGTCACCTACGTGCGGGTCGTCGACGGCCACCTGGGCCGCCGCGAGCGCACCATCATGATGTCCACCGGCGCGGCCCACGAGACGCTGGAGATCGGCGTCATCGCCCCCGAGCCCACGCCCTCCGAGCGGGGGCTCGGCGTCGGCGAGGTCGGCTACCTCATCACCGGCGTCAAGGACGTGCGGCAGGCCCGCGTCGGCGACACGGTCACCTCGATCTCGCGGCCCGCCACCGATCCGCTCGGCGGTTACGAGCATCCCAAGCCCATGGTCTACTCCGGGCTGTATCCCATCGACGGCGACGACTACCCCGAGCTGCGCGACGCCCTCGACAAGCTGCGGCTCAACGACGCCGCGCTGATCTACGAGCCCGAGACCTCCGCCGCGCTCGGCTTCGGCTTCCGCTGCGGCTTCCTCGGCCTGCTCCACATGGAGATCGTGCGCGAGCGGCTGGAGCGGGAGTTCGGGCTGTCGCTGATCTCCACCGCGCCCAACGTGATCTACCGCGTCGTGATGGAGAACGGCCAGGAGGTCACGGTCACCAACCCGTCGGAGTTCCCCTCCGGCAAGGTCGCGACGATCTACGAGCCGGTCGTGCGGGCCACCGTGCTCGCCCCCGCCGACCACATCGGCGCCATCATGGAGCTGTGCCAGGGCCGGCGCGGCTCGCTGCTCGGCATGGACTACCTGTCGGCCGACCGCGTCGAGATCCGCTACACCCTGCCCATGGCCGAGATCATCTTCGACTTCTTCGACCAGCTCAAGTCGCGCACCCGCGGCTACGCCTCGCTCGACTACGAGCTGTCCGGCGAGCAGGAGGCCGACCTGGTCAAGGTCGACATCCTGCTGCAGGGCGAGGCCGTCGACGCGTTCAGCGCCATCGTGCACCGCGACAAGGCCTACGCGTACGGCGTCGAGATGGCCAAGAAACTCAAGGAGCTCATCCCCCGGCAGCAGTTCGAGGTGCCCATCCAGGCCGCCATCGGCGCCCGGGTCATCGCCCGCGAGAACATCCGGGCCATGCGCAAGGACGTCCTCGCCAAGTGCTACGGCGGCGACATCACCCGCAAGCGCAAGCTGCTGGAGAAGCAGAAGGAGGGCAAGAAGCGGATGAAGATGGTGGGCCGGGTCGAGGTGCCCCAGGAGGCGTTCGTGGCCGCCCTGTCCAGCGACACCTCCAGCGGCGACAAGGCCAAGAAGTAGGGCCATGCCGAGCACCCTGCCCGACGGCGAGCCGGCACCGGCCTCGGGCGCGCTGCCCGAGAGCGCCCTCACGGGGCTCGGCACGCGCCCGTTCGGCGTGTACGTGCACGTGCCCTACTGCCAGACCCGCTGCGGCTACTGCGACTTCAACACCTACACGGCGGCCGAGCTCGGCCCCGGCGCCGCCCGCCGCGACTACGCCGGCATGGCGATCGAGGAGATCCGGCTGGCCCGCCGCGTCCTCGCCGGCGTCGCCGAAGACGCCACCGGCGATGTCGCCGGCGCGGCCGTGCCCAGGGCCGAAACCGTGTTCTTCGGCGGCGGCACCCCCACCCTGCTGCCCCCGGGCGACCTCATCGACATCCTGCGGGCCGTCGACGACGAGTTCGGCCTCGCCCTCGGCGCCGAGGTCACCACCGAGGCCAACCCCGAATCGGTCACCCCCGAAAGCCTCGCCGCGCTGCGCGAGGGCGGCTTCACCCGCATCAGTTTCGGCATGCAGAGCGCCAGCCCGCACGTCCTGCGGATCCTCGACCGGCAACACGCACCGGGGCGGCCCGTCGCGGCCGTACGGGAGGCCCGGGCGGCCGGGTTCGAGCACATCAACCTGGACCTGATCTACGGCACACCCGGCGAGACCGACGACGACTGGCGCCGCTCGCTCGCCGCCGCGATCGACGCCGGGCCCGACCACGTCTCGGCGTACTCCCTGATCGTCGAAGACGGCACCCGGCTCGCCGCCCGGATTAGGCGGGGCGAACTTCCCATGCCCGACGACGACGTCGCCGCCGACCGCTACCTGATCGCCGACGAGATGCTGTCGGCCGCCGGTCTCGACTGGTACGAGGTGTCCAACTGGGCCGCCTCGCCCGCCGCCCGCTGCCGCCACAACCTGCTCTACTGGCGCGGCGGCGACTGGTGGGGCGTCGGCCCGGGCGCGCACAGCCACGTCGGCGGCACCCGCTGGTGGAACGTCAAACATCCGGCGGCGTACGCCGCCCGGCTGGCCGCCTCCTCTTCCCCGGCCCAGGCCCGCGAAATCCTCTCCCCGGCCGACCGCGAAATGGAGCGGATCATGCTGGAGCTGCGCCTGTCGTCCGGTTACCCGATCACCGACGTGGCCCCCCACGCCCGCCCGGCCCTGGCCCGAGCCCTGTCCGACGGCCTCCTCGACCCGGCCGGTTTCCGCGAGGGCCGCGCCGTCCTCACCCTCCCCGGCCGCCTCCTGGCCGACGCCGTCATCCGCGACCTCACCTGACCGGCCCGCCCCGGCTCACCCGCCGCCGGGGTCGGTGACGAAGTCGATGAGCTCCTCCACCCGGCCGAGCAGGGCCGGCTCGAGATCCTTGTAGCTGGTGACCTTGCCGAGGATGTGGCGCCAGGCGTCGGAGGGGTCCATGTGCCAGCCCAGGGCGGCCAGCACGCCCTCCTTCCACGGCACGCCGCGCGGCACGTCGGGCCAGGCGGGGATGCCGAGGACCGCCGGGCGCACCGCCTGCCAGATGTCGATGTAGGGGTGGCCCACGATCAGGACGTGCGGGGAGGTGACCTGGGCGGCGATGCGGCTCTCCTTCGAGCCGGGCACCAGGTGGTCGACCAGCACGCCGAGGCGGCGCCCCGGCTCCGGGGCGAACCCGGCGACGATCGCCGGCAGGTCGTCGACGCCCTCCAGGCACTCCACCACGACCCCCTCGACGCGCAGGTCATGGCCCCAGATGCGCTCGACCAGGGCGGCGTCGTGCACGCCCTCGACGTAGATGCGGCTCTGCCGGGCCACCCGCGCCCGCAGCCCTTCGACGGCGATCGAGCCCGACGCGCTGAGCCGCCGCGCCGGCCGCCCGCCGGTGGGACGCACGAGCGTGACGGGCTTGCCGTCGAGCAGGAACGCGGCCGGGGCGAGCGGGAACAGCCGCCGCCTGCCGAACCGGTCCTCCAGCGTGACGGCCTCCTTGTCGCAGGCCACGACGGCGCCGCAGAAGCCGCTGCCGGCGTCCTCCACGACCAGGTCGGGCTCGGCGGGCACCTGGGGGATCGTGCCCCGCAGCGGCCGCCGCCAGTTGCCGGACAGGACGTCCTTGCCATATCGCATAACAGGCGACGCTAGTGCCTTTCCGCGTCCGATGGCCGCGGCGGAGGAGGCGCGCCGCCGCGCCGCTTCACCACGACGACGGTGACGATCAGGGCGAAGAGGAACCCCGCCGTCGGCACGGCGAACGACGCGAGCACGTTGCCGGCCGCCTCGCCGGCCCGCTCGCCCGCGGACTCGCTGTGATCGGAGCCGATCCGGAACCACGCCCGGTAGCCTTCGGGCGCCCGGCAGTGCGCCGTGTAGTCTCCGGCCTCGGTCACGCCGATGTCGAAGACCAGCTCCCAGCGCTGCTCGCCGATGGGGATCTGGACCGGCGCCTTGGCCCGCGTCAGCGCGTAGGAGCGCCCGTCGTCGTCCTTGACCGTGCACTGGAAGGCGATGCGCTCCTGCGCCCAGGCGTACATGGCCGGGCGGTCGTCCGGATCGAGCGCCACCGTGGCGTCGCGGCCGCTGGGGAACGGCGCGCCCAGGGACGGCAGGGGCTGCGGCTCGGGCCCGGCGAAGCTGCGCATCAGGCCGATCGTGCCGAAGATCGCGCTGAGCGCGAACACCGCCCAGGCCAGCATGATCACGGTGCGCGGCCGCAGCCGCCGCCCGCCCTGGGCCCCCGGACCGCCGGGCCCGCGAGCGCCCGTCCCCGGCCCGTGACCGCCGGACCCGCGACCGGCGGGCCCGCGAGCGAACGGCCGCTGACCGGTAGGCCCGGGCACGGACGGCCTGAGCGTGAACGGCCCGGGACCGGAAGGCCCAGGCGCGGACGGCCCGTGACCAGACGGCCCAGGGGCGGATGGCCCGGGTGCGGACGGCCCGCGTGCGGCCCCGGGAGGCGGTGCCCCAGGGGCGGGCGGCCGGGCAGGCGATCGGGTGGGGGGAGACGGCCGGTCGCCTGGGGGCGGGATGGGCCGGCGCGGATCGCTGTGCGGGCTCATACGTCCAGTGTGACCGGGCGAGCCCGCCATCGCACGGATCCCGGCCCGGCTGTGGACGACGGTGCCGCGCGGAGCCCTCCGGTGGGCTCCCGCTGGGACCGCCATCGCGCCGGCACCGGCTTGCCCAGGGGCGTCCGGGAAGCGCCGCGGCGGGCCGTCGGGGAGCCGTCCGGTGCGGCCGGAAGTGGCTTGGGGAAGCCGGTCGGCCCACCGGCGTTATCGCACCGTGAGGGCGAGAGCCGTACACTTGGCACTCAGGAACACAGAGTGCCAGGCCGGTGTTGTTATGGGCATGGCTTTGATGTGCGCGGATGTGAGGTGAACACGTTGCTCGACGACCGCAAGCTGAGGGTCCTGCGCGCCATAGTCGAGGACTACGTGTCCACCAACGAGCCTGTGGGCTCCAAGACGCTGGCAGACCGGCACAACCTCGGGGTGTCGCCGGCGACGATCCGTAACGACATGGCGGCGCTGGAGGAGCAGGGCTACATCACCCAGCCTCACACCAGTGCCGGGCGCGTGCCGACCGACAAGGGCTACCGCTTGTTCGTCGACCGTCTCTCTCAGATCAAGCCGCTGTCAGCGGCCGAGCGTCGCGCGATCGAGACGTTCCTCGCGGGCGCGGTCGACCTCGACGACGTGGTGCGGCGCACGGTGCGGCTGCTGGCCCAGCTCACCCGGCAGGTCGCCGTGGTGCAGTATCCCTCGCTGACCAAGTCGACCGTGCGGCATGTGGAGATCGTGCCGCTGGCCGAGCGGCGGGTGATGCTGGTGCTGATCACCAATACCGGCCGGGTGGAGCAGCGTGTGGTCGAGCTGCCCGAGGTGGTGAGCGACGACCGCATCGCGCATCTGCGGGCGGTGCTCAACGCCTGCCTCGACGGGTGCGGGCTGAGCTCCGTGCCCGACACCGTCGCCGATCTGCCGGAGCATGTGCCGCCGGAGGATCGGGCCATGACGGCGACGATTCTCTCGGTGCTGCTCGAGACTCTCGTGGAGCGGCACGATGAGAAGATCGTGTTCGCCGGCACGGCCAACCTGGCGGCCGCCGACTTCGCGCTCGGCCTGCGCGATGTGCTGGAGGCGCTGGAGGAGCAGGTCGTGCTCATGCGGTTGCTCGGCGAGGCGAGCGATCCGACGGTGCTCACCGTGCGGATCGGCTCGGAGAACCCCTATACCGGCTTGCGCGGCACTTCTATCGTCGCCGCCGGGTACGGTTCGGGCGACAAGGAACTGGCCCGGCTGGGTGTGCTGGGCCCGACGCGAATGGACTATCCGGTGACGATGGGTGCCGTGCGCGCTGTGGCGCGTTACGTCGGACAGCTCGTGGCGGGGTCATAAGTGGCCAACGACTATTACGGTGTCCTGGGCGTGCGCCGCGACGCGAGCCAGGAGGAGATCAAGAAGGCCTACCGCAGGCTCGCGCGTGAGCTGCACCCTGACGTGAACCCGGATCCGGCGACGCAGGATCGGTTCAAGGAGATCACGCAGGCGTACGAGGTGCTGTCCGATCCGTCGAAGCGGCGCACCTACGACCTCGGCGGCGATCCGTACGGGTCGGGCGGGTCGGCGGGCGCCGGCGGGTTCGGCGCGGGTTTCCCCTTCAGCGACATCATGGACGCGTTCTTCGGCACGTCCACGGCTTCGCGCGGCCCGCGCACGCGGGCCCGCCGGGGCCGCAACGCGAGCATCCGGGTGGAGCTGGACCTGTCGGAGACGGCGTTCGGCACCACGCGAGAGCTGTCCGTCGACACGGCGGTGATCTGCGAGCTGTGCCAGGGGTCGGGGGCGATGCCGGGCACCCACCCCGACACGTGTGACATGTGCAACGGGCGGGGCGAGGTGTCGCAGGTCACCCGGTCCTTCCTGGGTCAGGTGATGACTTCGCGGCCGTGTCCGCAGTGCGGCGGCTTCGGGTCGATCATCCGTAACCCCTGCCAGGAGTGCTCGGGTGACGGGCGGGTGCGCACGCGCCGCACCATCAAGGTGCGCATTCCGGCCGGTGTCGAGGACGGCACGCACATTCAGCTGGCCGGCGAGGGCGAGGTCGGTCCTGGCGGCGGCCCGCCGGGCGACCTGTTCCTGGAGATCGTCGAGCGGCCGCACCAGATCTTCGAGCGGCAGGGCGACGACCTGCACTGCACGGTGCACATTCCGATGACCGCCGCCGCCCTCGGCACGTCGCTCACCGTCGAGACCCTCGACGGCGTGGAGGAGATCGATGTGCGTCCCGCCACCCAGTCGGGTCAGGTGATCCCGCTGTACGGCAGGGGCGTCCAGCGGCTCAACGAGTCGGGCCGGGGCGATCTGCTGATCCATGTGAACGTCGAGACCCCGTCGCGGCTCGATCCCGCCCAGGAGGAGCTGCTGAGGGAGCTGGCGAAACTGCGGGGCGAGGAGCACCCGCCGGGCAAGTTCGCCCCGGGCCAGCAGGGGTTCTTCTCCCGGCTGCGCGACGCGTTCAACGGCCGCTAGGCTCCGCCCTGCCGCGTGCGGGCCTCACAGGCTGCGCATGCCCTGGTGGAGCCGCACCAGCAGTTCGACGGACGGCTGGTCTCCGTAGACCTGGGCGTGCACGACCAGGAGCCCGTCGCCGATGAGGTCGGCGACGAGTTCCTGGGCGGTGCCGATCGGCACGTCGAGGGCGGCCGCGAGTTCGGCGAGCGACATCGGCCGGCGGCAGAGCTGGACGATGTGGGCGTGTTCGAATCCGAGGGGTGCCCGCAGCGCGGGCGGGGTCGTGGTGACCACCGTCTCCATGCGGAGGATGTCGGCAGTGGGACGGACCCGTCCCCGGGTGGGCCCCGTTTGCGCCCGCATCATGCGTCCTTCTCCTGCTTGTCCCGAACAGGACGGAATTGAAGCGCCAACCTAACAGAAAGCAGCACGCGGAGGGAGAGGATTGCGCCCATGACCGTGCCGGTCTTCCTGGCCGGGCCGACGGGCCCTGACGGCGGCGTCCCGGAATCCTTCCGGTCCGGCGGCGAGTTCGTGCTCGACGGCCCCGAGGGCCGGCATGCCGCGACCGTGCGGCGGCTGCGTCCCGGTGAGCGGGTCGACGTGACCGACGGCGCCGGCCTGGTGGCCGAGTGCGTGGTCGGCGACGTGGCCAGGGACGCCCTCCGGCTGACCGTGCTGCGGCGGTACGAGGTGCCGCCGCCGAGCCCGCGCATCGTGGTGGCCCAGGGGCTGCCCAAGGGCGATCGGGGCGAGCTGGCCGTGGAGATGATGACCGAGGCGGGGGTCGACGTGATCGTGCCGTGGGCGGCCGCGCGCTGCGTCACCCGGTGGCGGGGCGATCGCGGCGCCAAGGCGCTCGCCCGCTGGCGGGCCACCGCCCGCGAGGCCGGCAAGCAGGCTCGCCGCTTCCACCAGCCGCGGGTCGCCGAGCCGTGCTCGACGGCCGGTCTGGCCGCCCTGCTGGGCGGGGCCGCGCGCGCGATCGTGCTGCACGAGGAGGCCGCCGAGCCGCTGTCGCGCCTGAGCGTGCCGGCCGAGGGCGACGTGGTCGTGGTGGTGGGGCCCGAGGGCGGGGTGAGCCCCGAGGAGCTCGATCGTTTCCGGGCCGCCGGCGCCGTGCCGGCCCTGCTCGGGCCCACCGTGCTGCGCACCTCGACCGCGGGGGTGGCCGCCGCCGCGGTGCTGATGACCCGGTGCGGCCGCTGGTAGCGGTCAGTCGCCGACGAAGACGGTCGGGCTCGCACCGCCGGTGGTCGCCTGATCCGCGGCGCAGTCGCCGGTGCAGTCACCGGCCGGGGTCGCCGTGGGCTCAGTGGCGGGCGTCTCGCCGGGCGCGGTGGAACCGGATTCGGGCGTGCCGGATGGGGCGGGGCTCGGCGTGGGGTCGGGGGTGCCGGAGGGGCGGGGCGTCTTCGGCGGGCACAGGCGTTTCGACGCGGTCGTGCCGGTCGTCGAGGCGGTCGCCGGTTCGTCGGCGTCCTGCCCCGCCGAGCCGGAGCGGGAGGTGGCGCAGCCGTGCGTGCGGTGCCCCGTGGGGGTGGGCGAGGAGCCGTGCGGCGAGGTGTGCGCCGTGGGGGCGTGCGTGAAGATGGGCGGCGGCTTGGCGGCGTCGGTGGACGACACCTGCGGGGGCCGGTTCACCGGCGGGCGGCTGGTGGCGTCGCCTTCGGGGGCGTCGGCCTCCTGGCCCGCCCTGGTGATGCCCTGTGGTGGCGGAACGGCCTGGTCGCGAAGGCCGGGGACGACCATCACGATCGTGGCCGCCACTAAGGCCGCGCCGATGGCCGCTCCTGCGGCCCGCCACCAAAAAATGCCTCTGGGGCCGCGTCGCTCGATGCGGGCGCGGATGATCTCCAGGCCGTCCGGCGACGGTACGACCGAGTCCGCCTCCGCGCGCAGGGCACGGCGGAGGACCTCGCCGTGCTCGTCGGGGGAGTCGGTCATGAGAACTGCTCCAGTACGCTGCGTAGGGCGGCCATGCCGCGGGCGGTGTGGCTCTTCACCGCGCCCTTGCTGATGCCCATCGCGTCGGCGATCTCCGCCTCCGACAGGTCACCGTAGTAGCGCAGGACGAGCGCCTCGCGCTGGCGGGTCGGTAGCCCGCGCAGGGCGTCGATGACGGCGGACCGCTCCAGCTCGCCGATGGCGCCGTTCTCCGCGCTCGGGGCGTCGGGCAGCCCTTTGGGGGCGTACTTCTCGACGACGGCGCGGTGACGGAGCACTGAGCGCGATCGGTTGACGACCGACTGCCGAAGGTAGGCGAGGGCCTTGTCGGGGTCGCGGAGTCGGCGCCATGCTCCATGGATGGCGACGAACGCGTCCTGTACCACCTCCTCGGCGGAGGCGACATCGCGGACGAGCAACACTGCGAGGCGCACAAGTGACCGGTAGTGCGCGCTGTAGAGCGCGGTAACGGCCATATCGGCGTCCCATCCGACGGGCACCGCCCCCATCGACCGTTCGGCCACGAGGGTCTCGGTGGTCACATCTGTAGGACGCTCATCCTTCCCAGAGGGTTTACCCTCTGCCGGTTCCTTAGGGGGCATGACCCGGTTGTGTCCTCGCCGACACTAGTCCCTCGCCGACATGCTGGGTTGTCCGACGCCTCGCTGAGGAGTCGGACCCACGATATCCGCACGGATCCATCGTGTGCGCATCGCGGGTATTACCGATTCACAACGCCTCTCGTTACGATGCGCTTCGTGACAGCATCAGCGGCAGATTGCCTCTTCTGCAAAATCGTCGCCAAAGAGCTGCCCGCGACCGTCGTGCTGGAGACGGAACGGGCGCTGGCTTTCCGCGACCTCAATCCGCAGGCGCCCACGCACGTCCTGGTCGTTCCCAAGGAGCATTTCCAGGACGCGGCGGCGCTCGCCGCCGCCGATGACGGCTGGGCCGACGACGTGCTGAAGGCGGCGCACGCCGTCGCCGAGCAGGAGGGTGTCGCCGGGCCGGGGTATCGGCTGGTGTTCAACACCGGGGCCGCGGCCGGGCAGACGGTGTTCCACGTGCACGCCCACGTGCTCGGGGGCAGGGACCTCGGCTGGCCGCCCGGGTAAACCGGCTGGGTCTGCTGAATCAGGTGTGAATCAGGTGAAAAACGACTCGGCGTGACAGGGCCGATCGCGGATAACATGTGAGTGGCAACACGTCAGCACCGGGAGGCGAACAGGCCGTACGGCCGCCCATGTCCGAGTCATACCAGTCACACAAGGCGCCCCGCACCTCCAGCGCAGCGCGCGACAACGGCGCCGGGCACCGTGGCACGCAGGCTACCGCTCAAGCATCGGCGAAGGCCCCCGCACAGGCCCCTACGCAGGCCAAGGTCGTCATCCCGGAAGAGCACTCGATGGTCGCGCTGCTCGGCCGCCGCGACGAGGTGCTGCGGGTCATCGAGAAGGCCTATCGCGCCGATGTGCACGTGCGGGGCAACGAGATCACGATCACCGGCACGCCCGAGGAGAGCGCGGCCGTCGTGCGGCTCTTCGAGGAGCTGGTCGAGCTGCTGCGCGGCGACGCGCAGCTCACGCCCGACGCCGTCGAGCGCGTCATCGGCATGCTGAGGGCCAGCACGGAGAAACCGGCCGAGGTGCTGTCGCTCGACATCCTGTCCTCGCGCGGCCGCACCATCAGGCCCAAGACCGTCAACCAGAAGCGGTACGTCGACGCGATCGGCAGGCACACGATCGTGTTCGGCATCGGCCCCGCCGGCACCGGCAAGACGTACCTGGCGATGGCGAAGGCCGTGCGGGCGCTGCAGGACAAGAAGGTCAACCGCATCATCCTGACCCGGCCGGCGGTCGAGGCGGGCGAGCGGCTGGGGTTCCTGCCCGGCACGCTGTACGAGAAGATCGACCCCTACCTGCGCCCGCTCTACGACGCGCTGCACGACATGGTCGACCCCGAGTCGATCCCGCGGCTGATGGCCGCGGGCACGATCGAGGTGGCGCCGCTGGCGTACATGCGCGGCCGCACGCTCAACGACGCCTTCATCATCCTGGACGAGGCGCAGAACACCTCTCCGGAGCAGATGAAGATGTTCCTGACCCGGCTGGGCTTCGGCTCCAAGATCGTCGTCACGGGTGACGTGACGCAGATCGACCTGCCGAACGGGCAGGACAGCGGGCTGAAGGTGGTGCGCGAGATCCTCTCCGGCATCCCCGACATCCACTTCAGCACGCTGACCAGCGCCGACGTCGTGCGGCACCGCCTGGTGAGCGAGATCGTCGACGCCTACGGCCGCTACGACGTCGAGATGCGCGAGCGCGAGCCGCGCGTGATCAAGGGTGCGCAGGGCGGCAAACGATGAGCATCGAGGTGGCCAACGAGTCCGGCGTCGAGGTCGACGAGGGGGCGCTCATCGCGCTCGCCGGGCACGTTCTCGGTCATATGGGCATCCACCCGCTGGCCGAGCTGTCGATCCTGCTGGTCGACGAGGCCGCCATGTCGGTGCTGCACGAGCAGTGGATGGACGAGCCCGGCCCGACCGACGTGCTGGCGTTCCCGATGGACGAGCTGCGGCCCAACTCCGGGGGCGGCGGGCGGCAGGAGCCCGACGCGTCGCTCGACCCGGCGCTGCTCGGCGACGTCGTGCTGTGCCCGCAGGTGGCGGCCAAGCAGGGGGCGGAGGCCGGGCACGGCACGGCCGACGAGCTGGAGCTGCTCTGCACGCACGGCATCTTGCACCTGCTCGGCTATGACCACGCCGAGCCCGAGGAGCACGCGGAGATGTTCGGGCTGCAGAGCGAGCTGCTCGACGCGTGGCGGGAGGTGCGGCGGGAGCGGTGAGCGCCACCGACTGGTGGTTGGCCGCGGCCATCATCCTGATCGTCTGCGGTGGGCTGCTCGCGGGTGCCGAGACCGCCCTGGCCCGCATCTCGCGGGTGCGGGCCGAGGAGTTCGTGCGCGAGGGCCGGCGCGGGGCGCAGCGGTTACGCGCGATCGTGGCCGACCCGCCGCGCTATCTCAACCTGGTGATGCTGCTGCGGCTGAGCTGCGAGATGGTCGCCACGGTGGTCACGACTCTGCTGTTCATCGACTGGCTGGGCGACCGGGGCGTGGCGTACGCCGCCGCGGCGGCCACCATGATCGTGATCAGCTATGTGATCGTCGGCGTCTCGCCGCGTACCCTGGGCCGTCAGCACGCCGATCCGATCGCGCTGGCGAGCGCCCCCATCGTCTACCGCCTGACCAGTGTCTTCGGGCCGCTGCCCCGGCTGCTGATCCTGCTCGGCAACGCGCTCACGCCCGGGAAGGGCTTCCGGGAGGGGCCGTTCACGTCCGAGGCGGAGTTGCGCGATCTGGTCGACCTCGCCGAGGAGCGCCGCGTCATCGAGCCGGACGAGCGGCAGATGATCCACTCGGTGTTCGAGCTGGGCGACACGCTGGTGCGCGAGGTCATGGTGCCGCGCACCGACATCGTGTTCATCGAGCGGAACAAGACCCGGGAGCAGGCGCTGTCGCTGGCGCTGCGCAGCGGCTTCTCCCGCATCCCGGTGGTGGGCGAGAACGAGGACGACGTGGTCGGCATCGCCTACCTGAAGGACATCGTGCGGCGCGTCCACGAGGACGGCGAGGCCGGCCGCACCGAGACCGTGGGCTCGCTGATGCGCCCCGCGACGTACGTGCCCGAGAGCAAGCCGATCGACGACCTGCTGCGCGAGATGCAGGCCCGGCAGATCCACCTGGCCATCGTGATCGACGAGTACGGCGGCACCGCGGGCCTGGTGACCATCGAGGACATCCTGGAGGAGATCGTCGGTGAGATCACCGACGAGTACGATCACGAGACGCCGCGCGTGGAGTGGCTGGGCGACGACTGCGCCCGGGTCACCGCCCGGCTGCCGGTGGACGAGCTCGGCGAGCTGTTCGGCATCGAACTGGAGATCGACGACGTCGACACCGTCGGCGGGCTGCTCGCGCACGCTCTCGGCCGGGTGCCGATCGCGGGCTCGCGGGCCACGGTCGACGGGCTGAGCCTCACGGCGGAGAGCCTGGCGGGGCGGCGCAACCGCATCGGCACGGTGCTCGCGTGCAGGCTCCCGGACCAGGTGGCGGCGGAGGAGCCGGAGCGCGGCTGACCGGACCCGGTCTATCGGACATATGCCGCAAGTGTTCTTTAAGCGGTTTGCAAGCGGTGTACGGCACTCTCTTCTCAGGTGCTCACCTGATCAGGGGCATCGATTGGGTGGGGCCGGCGCACCCGGACGGGGGTTCCTGGGGGCGCCGGTCGATCGACGGGGGATGCCAAGAGGGTGTTCTCGCCCGCGATGAGCGGGTGGGAGCACCCTTACGGCTTTCTAGGGCTAAGTAGGCGAATGCTGGAGATTGCCGCATTTGACCTCGGGAACATTCGCCCCCGTGACCACAGGGAAATGGGCGACATATGTGGCTACGGGGTGCTGCGCGCTCGCCGCCGCCTGCGGCGCCGCCCCCGCCGAACCGGCCCCGACGCCGGTCCCGCCGGCGGCCCGGTTGCGGGCGGTGCTCACCGGCATCGACCTGCCGGCGGGGCTCATCGGACGCCCGCGCGACGCCTGGGTGGCCCCGTTCCAGGCCAAGGACGCCGACTGCCGCCGCCTGCTGGACACCGCCGCCGGCGCGTGGCCCGGCACCGGCGTGCTGGCCACGGCGGCGGCCACCTACCAGGGCGAGCGCCTGGGCGAGACCGTGGCCCTGCGCCTCACCGAGCTCACCGGCTCCGACGCCGACCGGCTGTTCGACCGGCTCCGCGCCGCCATCGCCGGATGCACCTCGGTGCGCAGCTCGCGCGCGGGCGGCCAGGACCGGCTCCGGGCGGCCCCGCTGCCCCTCGATCTCGGCCACCGCTTCGGCTTCGGCCCCGACGTCGCGGCGGCCGGCATGGGCGGCCGCATGGGCGGCTTCCCCTACGAGATGCACCTGGTCTTCGCCCGCAGCGGCGGCATCGTGCTGGCCCTGGTGCACGGCGGCATCGTCGCGCCCGACATCCGCGCGACCGCCGACCTGACCCGCGCCGTCCTCGACGGGATCGACCGGGCGGCCTGACCCACCGTCGGCGACAGGTTCGGGGCCGCGGGCCAATAGGCTGTGGCCCGTGGCTGACACAACGCTCGATCCGGAGGATCGCAAGATCATCACGTTGGCGCGCTCCTCGCGCGCCCGTAACGGGGCGCGGGAGGGGGCGGCCGTGCGCGACGAGACCGGCCGCACCTACGTCGCGACCACCGTGGAGCTGCCCTCGCTGCGGCTGTCGGCGATCCAGGTCGCGGTCGCCATGGCCGTCTCCAGCGGGGCCACCGCGCTCGAAGCCGCGGCCCTGGTGGCCGACCCCGGGCCGTCGGCCGCCGGCCCGGCCGACGTGTCCGCGGTGCGCGACCTGGGCGCTCAGGTGCTGTTGCTGGCGGGGCCCGACGGCGAGGTGAGCGGGCGGGTGACCCCGTGAGGGAGCGGGCGGGCCGGGCGGTGATGGCCCGAGCGACCACGGGCATGGGCGACAATTCAAGGTGTGATTTCGCCACAGACCACTGACCCGGCCCACCGCTCGGGGTTCGCCTGTTTCGTCGGGCGGCCCAACGTCGGCAAGTCCACGTTGATGAACGCGCTGGTCGGCACCAAGGTGGCGATCACCTCGGCCAAGCCGCAGACGACGCGGCGGGCGATCCGCGGCATCGTGCACCGGCCCGGCTTCCAGCTCGTCATCGTCGACACGCCGGGCCTGCACCGGCCGCGCACCCTGCTGGGGGAGCGGCTCGACAGCCTGGTGCTGTCGACGCTGACCGAGGTCGACGTGATCGCGTTCTGCGTGCCCGCCGACGAGCCCATCGGCAGGGGCGACCGTTTCATCGCCGACAAGCTGGCCGCCGTCAAGAAGACCCCGGTGGTGGCGGTGGTCACCAAGTGCGACGCGGCCTCCCGCGAGCAGATCGCCAAGCAGCTGCTCGCCGTGTCGCAGCTGTCGGACTTCGACGAGATCGTGCCGGTGTCGGCGGTCGGCGGCGAAGGGCTCGACACCCTCACCGGCGTGCTGTCCGGCCTCCTGCCCGAGGGGCCGCCCCTGTACGCCGGCGGCGAGCTGACCGACGAGCCCGAGCAGGTGCTGGTGGCCGAGCTGATCCGCGAGGCTGCCCTGGAGGGGGTGCGCGACGAGCTGCCGCACTCCATCGCGGTGGTCGTCGAGGAGATGCTCCCGCATCCGGGCCGCGACGACATGCTGGACATCTACGCCCAGCTGTACGTCGAACGCCCCTCCCAGAAGGCCATCGTCATCGGCCACAAGGGGGAGCGGCTCCGCGGGGTCGGCACCACCGCCCGCCGCCACATCGAGGCCCTCCTCGGCACCCGGGTCTACCTGGACCTGCGGGTCAAGGTCGCCAAGGACTGGCAGCGCGACCCCAAGCAGCTGCGCCGGCTCGGCTTCTACGACTGAGCCCGCCGGCCTGCGGGCTCACATGAAGTAGCGGAGCCAGACGTACAGCCAGGCCAGCAGGGTGCTGAGGGCGGTGACGATGATGCCGTACCTGGTGAACCGCCAGAACGAGATGTGGTGGCCTGCGCGGGCGGCGATGCCGATGGCGACGACGTTCGCGCTGGCGGCCACGGCCGTGCCGTTGCCGCCGAAGTCGGCGCCGAGGGCGAAGGCCCACCACAGGGCCTGCCCGTCGCCGCCCGAGTGGTTGACCAGGTCCTCGACGATGGGGGTCAGGGTGGCGACGTACGGGATGTTGTCGAAGAACGCGCCGAGCACGCTCGAGCCGAACAGCAGCGCCGTGGCGGCGAGCAGGTGGTTGTCGCCGAACGTCTCGACGACCCACGCTCCGGCCGCCGCGATGACCCCGGTGTGCACAAGGCCCGCCACCATCACGAACAGGCCCATGAAGAACACCAGGGTGGGCCATTCGACCTCGGGCAGCACCTCGTTCACGTCGATGCGCGACACCAGCAGCATCACCCCGGCCCCCACCAGGGCCACGATGGACGGCGCCACGTGCACGACGGCGTGCAGGCCGAACCCGATGATGACGAGTCCGAGCACGATGAGGCAGCGGCGCAGCAGGGCCGGGTCGGTGATGGCGCGCCGCTCGTTCAGCGACATCACGTTCGCGACCCGCTCGGGGTTGTAGCGGAACTCTTTGCGGAACAGCACGCGCGTGAACAGCACGAACGCCGCGAAGATGAAGACCACGGCCGGGGCCATGTGGACGAGGAAGTCGTTGAACGTCAGCCCGGCCCGGCTGCCGATGATGATGTTCGGCGGGTCGCCGATGAGGGTGGCGGCGCCGCCGATGTTCGACGCCAGGATCTCGGCGATGAGGTAGGGCTGGGCGGGCACCTGCAGCCGGTCGCACACGACCACGGTGACCGGCGCCACGAGCATGATCGTGGTGACGTTGTCGAGAAAGGGCGAGGCGATGGCGGTGATGATCATCAGCATGACCATCAGCCGGTAGGGCCGGCCCTTCGACCGTTTGGCCGCCCAGATGGCGAGGTAGTCGAAGACCCCGGTCTGTTTGACGATGCCGACGATGATCATCATCCCGAAGAGCAGGAAGATGACGTTCCAGTCGATGCCCTCGTGCTCGGAGAAGAACACCTCGGAGCCGGGGATCAGCCCGAGGACCGCCATGAGCCCGGCGGCGACAAGGGTCACCTTGACCTTGTCGATCTTTTCGGTGGCGATGAAGAAGTAGGCGACGACGAAGATGGTGAGGGCGATGATCGCCGGCATCGATCACTCCCCCGGGGGGCCGGTGATGCCCGGTCCGGTGACGGCCAGGAAGGTGATCAGACGTTCCAGAGTGATCGTCCCGATGAGGGTTCCGTCGTGTTCGACGACGGCGACCAGCGGGGTGCGCTGGCGGGCCATGAACGCGGCCACCTGCAGCAGGTTGGCGTCGACGGGCACGACCGCCGGCTGCGGCGGGCGCTGCGGCAGAGCCTCGCCCACCGTCATGTCGCCGAGCTCGTGCCAGAACAGGTCGGCCTGGGTCTCGTCGACGGTGCCGGCGAGCGCCGGATCCTCCTGGTACGGGCCGGGGATGGCGAGGCGGAGCACCTGGGTGCCCGGCAGGACGGTGTGCGGGCGCCCGTCGTCGTCCACGACGATGAGCCCGGGCATCCGGCCCACCGCCATCACGCGCACCGCCCTGGCGACCCGGTCGCGGACGGTGACGGTGGGCATGTGGATCGCTATATCGCGTGCTTGCATCGCATCATCCTGCCCGGAGAGGCCGGGTTGGGGAAGCCGGGCGAGGTGGCCCGGCGGCGCCGTTGTCATCGGCGCCCCCTGATCACCCGTTCGAATCGGCGTTCCAGGTCGTCGAGCCGCTCGGAGAAGGACCGATCCTGCAGGATCTGGGCCAGCTGGTCGGCCTCGTCCTGCCGCAGGGCGATGCTCTGGGTCACCAGGTCCGGGTCCGACTCGTCGCCGTAGATCAGCAGGTGCCGGCCGGAGTCGTCCGCCAGCACACCGAAGTGCTCGCCTTCCCGGGTGACGAGGTAATAGAGGGTGCCATTGCCCCCTGGGACGGTTGTGCGAGTAACGTCCATAGAGTCGCCTCCGTCCGATATGTCAAGGCCCGTCCAGATCGTCCCCTCCGCTACCCAGTCTTCCGGCAAGCTTCACCAGGCGCCATCAGGCCTGACCCCCATTTCGGGCGGGGTATGACATGTAGGGACGGGGTCCGTTAATGGGGGGCGATACGCATGGACGAAGGACGGCAAACCGGCGATGTTGGAGGGATGAGGAAAGGCATCGAACAGATGCTCACGAGGCACCGCGCCGACCGGCCCGGGCAGCCGCCCGCCGGGCAGCCGTCGCCGGCCCGGGCGCTGTTCTGGCGTCTGTTCGTCATCAACGGGCTGGTGTTCGCGGCCGGCACCCTGATCCTCGCGATCTCACCCGCCACCGTCTCCTCGCCCGTGCTGCTGACCGAGGTGCCCGTGCTCGCCGTGGGGCTCGCGCTGATCCTCGCCGCCAACGCCGTGCTGCTGCGCAAGAGCCTGGCTCCGCTCGACGCGCTCACCACCCTGATGCGGCGCGTCGACCTGCTCGGCGTCGAAGACCGCGCCGTCGACCGGGGCAACGGCGACCTGACGTACCTGATCGACACGTTCGACGCCATGCTGCAACGGCTCGCCGCCGAACACGGCGCCGCCAGCGCCCGCGCCCTGGGCGCCCAGGAGCGCGAACGCCGCCGCATCGCCCGTGAGCTGCACGACGAGGTGGGGCAGACCCTCACCGGCGTGCTGCTCGGCCTCAAGCGGGTCGTCGACCGCGCGCCGGCCGAGCTGCGGGACGAGCTCGCGACCGTGCAGGAGACGGTGCGCGCGAGCCTCGACGAGGTGGGGCAGGTGGTGCGGCGCCTGCGCCCCGGCGTGCTCGACGACCTGGGCCTGCGCAGCGCCCTGCAGGCCCTGTGCGCCGAGGCGGAGCAGGCCGGCGGCGTGCCGGTGACCTGCCGGGTGGACGCCCACCTGCCCGAGATGAGAGACGAGGTGGAGCTCGTGCTCTACCGCATCGCCCAGGAGGGCCTGACGAACATGACCCGGCACTCCCGCGCCACCCGCGCCGCGCTGTCCCTCACCGCCGAGCCGGGCGGTGTCACCCTGCGCGTCACCGACGACGGCCGGGGCGGCGCCGTCGAGGACGGCGCGGGCATCCGCGGCATGCGCGAGCGTGCCCTGCTCGTCTCGGCCCACCTGACCATCGACTCGCCGCCCGGCGGCGGCACCGACCTTCGCCTCGTCGTCCCCGCCGCCGCCCTGGCCGGGAAGGGCCCGGCGGCCCGGCGAACCGCGCACGCGACGGGCGACGTGAGCGGGGAAGGGGAAGCGGTGCCGGCGGCCAAGGCGACCGTCGGGGGACACGTCGGCGGCCCCGGCGGACACGCCGAGGGACACGTCGAGGGACACGGTGGGTGACACCGCGGGGGAAACGGTGGAGGACGTGGAGGACACGGTGAGCTACGCGGTGGGCGGCCCGGCGGCGAGATCGGCGACGAGATCGCCGACCCCGTCCGCGGCCGGTGGCGAGGACCTGGCGGGGCCCGCTCCGGAGCCCGCGGCGGAGCACGCGGGGGAGGCCGGTGCGCGGGGCGTCCGCGTGACCCGCGTCCTGCTGGCCGACGACCACGCCCTCGTCCGCCAGGGGCTGCGGCTGATCATCGACGCCGAGCCGGACCTGACGGTGGTCGCCGAGGCGTCCGACGGCGCGGAGGCCGTGGCGGCCGCGGCGGCCACGCCGGTGGACCTGGCGATCCTCGACATCGCGATGCCGCGCATGACCGGCATCCAGGCCGCCCGCGAGATCTCCCGCCGGGCCCCCGAGGTCCGCGTGCTCATGCTGTCGATGTACGACAACGAGCAGTACCTCTTCGAGTCCCTGCGTGCCGGGGCGTCGGGCTATGTGCTCAAGTCGGTCGCCGACCGGGACCTGCTGGAGGCGTGCCGCGCCGCGATGCGCGGTGAGCCGTTCCTCTACCCCGGGGCGGTCACGGCCCTGATCCGTGACTACCTCCAGCGTGCGCGGCGAGGCGAGCGGACGCCCGAGGGCGTGCTCACGCCGCGCGAGGAGGAGATCGTGAAACTGATCGCCGAGGGCCACTCGGCCAAGGAGATCGCCGACATCCTGGTCATCAGCGTGAAGACCGTCGACCGTCATCGCGCCAACATCCTGCAGAAGCTCGGCATGCGCGACCGGGTCGAGCTGACCCGCTACGCGATCCGCGCCGGGCTCGTCGAGCCCTGAGCCTCGCCCCAGGCGAGCCGTTCGCGCAGCGTGGCGGCATCCGGGGCCAGCGCGGTGACCAGGACGCCACCGGCGGCCAGCCCAAGCACGGCCACGCCGTCACCGAGGACGGCCCGGGCCGCGGGGGAGGCGGACGCGGCGGGGTCGACGAGCAGGGTGCCGCCGACGCAACGGGCGGTGCCGTAGACGGCGGGTCCCTGGGCGGCCGGGTCGCCGATCACGAGCTCCTGGCGGAGCAGCGGCGTCGTGCCCACCGTCGCGTCGAAGCGGGTGCGGCAGCGGCCGGGGCGCTCGCCGTGCCGGCCGAAGACGATCTGTTCGCGCCACAGCACCGAGGCGCCGGGGGCCAGGTCGAGGCGCACGGTCGTCTCGTGGTCGCAGCCGGCCGCCACCACCGTGGGCTCCGGGGCGAACCGGAGGACGGCGCGCTCGCCGACCCGGGCGGTGACCGTCATCGACGACCGGCCCTCCCCGGGCAGCACCAGCGTGCTCGCGATCGACCGCACCTCCAGCACGGTGCCCGAGGCCACGTCGATGTCGAGCCGCAGCCGGTCCCCGCCGAGGGGCCCGGCGGCCGACGCCACCATGTGCACCCGGGCGGGCCCGGTGCGCCGCAGCGTCAGCGGCGGATCGGACCGCAGCGTCGCGATCCGCGTCCCGCCGGGCGTTCCCCCGGACCGCTCGGTGCCGATCACGGCATGCGCGTCGAAGGCCCGCCGCGCCCGCCCGGCCCCGATGGCCGCGGTCCCCGCCCCGCTCATCGCCCAGGCCCCGCCGAGCCGGGGTGGGCGCGCTGATGAGGGACCTGGTGCGCGTCCTCACGGGCCCCCTGGTGGCCCTCCTGGCCTGCGCCCCGAACACCTCCATGGGCCCCGTCGCGGGTCCCCTTCTGGGCCTCCCGGTGGGTCCCGTGGTGGGCTTCCAGGCGGACGCCACGATGGGCGTCACGATGGGCGCCGTGCCGGGATTCGTGGTGGGCGGCGAGCATGCCGGTGACCCACTCGGCGACCGGGACGGCGGAGGGGTCCTCGCGCAGGGACGTGAACAGGACCGGGCGGCCGTCGCGCACGATCGCCGCGTCTCGCGACATCACCGACAGATCGGCCCCGACGAGGGGCGCCAGGTCGGTTTTGTTGATCACGAGCAGGTCGGCCGACATGACGCCCGGGCCGCCCTTGCGGGGCACCTTGTCGCCGCCCGCCACGTCCAGCACGAAGATCTGCCGGTCGGCGAGGCCCCGGCTGAACGTCGCGGTCAGGTTGTCGCCGCCGCTTTCGACGATCACCAGGTCGAGCGGGCCGAACCGCTCCTCCAGGCTCTCGACCGCATCGACGTTAGCCACGATGTCGTCCCGGATCGCCGTGTGCGGGCAGCAGCCCGTCTGCACGGCGGCGATGCGCTCGGGGTCGAGCACGCCGGCCCGGCGCAGGAACTCGGCGTCCTCGGTGGTGTAGATGTCGTTGGTGACGACGCCGAGCCGCAACACCGGCCCGAGAGTGCGGCACAGCGCCGCGACCAGCGCCGTCTTGCCGCTGCCCACGGGCCCGCCCACGCCGAGCCGCATGGCCCGGCCGCGGGCGTCGGGGCTGTCGTGCCGGTCGGTGTGATCACCGCTCATAACCACCGTCCTTGGGGTCCGTCCCGGCCCTCGGGCCGGGTGTCGAGAGGTCAGGGGTCGATGCGCCGAGGCGCAGGCCGGGGACGTGTCCCGTGATGCGAGTCGTGGTGCGGATGCGGGTGCGGGTGCGGGTCGGTCGGGCGCGTCGGTGGTGGGCCCGGGGACATCGATCAGGAGACGAACAGCCGGGCCTCCCTGGTGAGATGGTGCTCGGCGAGCAGGTCGAGGGCGGGCGCGCCGTGGGCGGGCAGCGCCGCCCAGTCGGGTGGCGGCCCGGCGGCGGTCAGGGCGGCCGTGTGCGCCTCGCGGGCGACCCGGTCGAGGTCGGGGGCGAGGCCGGCGAGGACCCGGTGGACGGCGACCGGGTCGAGCCCGAGCAGCCGTACGGCGGCGGTGGCCGGACCGGAGACCCCCTGGTGGCAGGCCACCAGGGCGGCCTGCTCGGCGGAGCACCCGGCCGCCGCGGCAACGGCGCCGAGCGCCACCGGATGGTGGGCCCCGCCGGGAACGGCCGCCGCGAGCCCGTCCAGCGTCGCCGACGGCCAGATGCGCCGCGCGGCCCGCAGCAGCAGCCTGCCCTGTGTGCGCGCGGCCAGCCGCTGGGCCGGCGACGCGACCCGCGCATCGGCCTCCGCGTCCAGATCGGCCCAGCCGCATGGGGGTCCGCCGGAGTCGGTGGCACCGGCCGCCAGCAGGTGGGAGGCGGCGGCGAGGGCGGCGCCGGCGAGGCCGGTCGTGGCCAGGCGGCCGCGGAGAAAGCGCGTGAGGTCGTCCGTGCCGGTGATCAGGCCGGCGCGGACCGCCTCCTCGGCGGACCCGGAGTGGGCGTGGCCGCCGGCGGGGAGCCGGGAGTCGGCCAGCAGGAGCAGTGCGGCGTTCACGAGGCGGCCGCCGCCGTCGCCGGCGCTCGCGCCGCCGGCATCGTGCCGTACGTGGCCGGGCCCATCAGAACAGGAAGTATCTCTGCGCCATGGGGAGGCGCTCGGCGGGGGCGGGTTCGATGGTCTCGCCGTCGACGCGGACGGTGAAGGTGTCGGGGTCGACCTCGATCGTGGGCAGGGCGTCGTTGTGGGGGAGCGCGGTCTTGTCGCGGGAGCGTACGCCGGTCACCGGGACCAGGCGGCGGGCCACGGCGAGGCGGTCGGCGAGGCCGTGGTCGAGGGCGAGGGGGGCCACGAAGTGGAGCGAGGTCGCGGCGGCGGCCGCCGGGGCGGCGCCGAACATCGGTCGCGGCAGCACCGGTTCGGGGGTGGGGATGGAGGCGTTGGCGTCGCCCATCTGGGCGTAGGCGATCATGCCGCCTTTCAGCACCAGGTGCGGTTTGACGCCGAAGAACGCCGGTTCCCAGAGCACCAGGTCGGCCAGTTTGCCCACTTCGACCGAGCCGACGTGCTCGTCCAGCCCATGCGCGATCGCCGGGCAGATCGTATATTTCGCGACATACCGCTGAGCGCGGAGGTTGTCGGCCCGGCTCTCGCCGGGCAGCGCCCCGCGCCGCGCCTTCATCACGTGCGCCGTCTGCCAGGTACGAATGATCGTCTCGCCGATGCGGCCCATCGCCTGCGAGTCCGAGCCGATCATCGAGATGGCCCCGATGTCGTGCAGCACGTCCTCGGCGGCCATGGTCGACGGCCGGATCCGCGATTCGGCGAACGCCAGGTCCTCGGGCACCGCCGGGTTGAGATGGTGGCAGACCATCAGCATGTCGAGGTGCTCGTCGAGCGTGTTGACCGTGTGCGGGCGGGTCGGGTTGGTCGACGACGGCAGCACGTTGGCGTGCCCCGCGACCCTGATGATGTCGGGCGCGTGCCCGCCGCCGGCGCCCTCGGTGTGGTAGGCGTGGATCGCCCGCCCGTCGATCGCCCCGAGCGTCGACTCGACGAAGCCCGCCTCGTTCAGCGTGTCGGTGTGGATCGCGACCTGCACGCCGGTCTCGTCGGCCACCCGCAGGCAGGCGTCGATCGCCGCCGGGGTGGTGCCCCAGTCCTCGTGCAGCTTGAACCCCGACGCCCCGGCCCGCAGCTGCTCCAGCAGGCCCTCGCGGCCGGTGGTGTTGCCCTTGCCGAGCAGGGCGACGTTGACCGGCAGGCCGTCCATGGCCTCCAGCATCCGGGCCAGGTACCACGCGCCCGTCACGGTCGTGGCCTTGGTGCCTTCGGCCGGCCCGGTGCCGCCGCCCACGAGCGTGGTGACCCCGGCCGCCAGGGCCTCGCCGACGAGCTGGGGGCAGATCAGGTGGACGTGCGCGTCGACGGCCCCGGCCGTGACGATCTTGCCGTTGCCGGCCAGCACCTCGGTCGAGGGGCCGATCACCAGGCCCGGGTGCACGCCGTCCATCGTGTCGGGGTTGCCGGCCTTCCCGATGGCGACGACGCGGCCGTCGCGTACCCCGATGTCGGCCTTGACCACGCCCCAGTGATCGAGGATCACCGCACCGGTGATCACCAGGTCGGGGGCGCCGTCGGCCCGGGTGGCCCGGGCCTGGCCCATGGACTCGCGGATCACCTTGCCGCCGCCGAAGACCGCCTCGTCGCCGGCCCCCGCGGGCCCCATGGCGAGGTCGTCGGTGACCTCCACGAACAGGTCGGTGTCGGCCAGCCGGATCCGGTCGCCGGTCGTCGGGCCGTACAGCAGGGCGTACCGCGCCCGGTCGATCGTCGGCTCAGGCACGCGGACCCCTCTCGTCGAGCGGGCCGGCCCACTCGGGACGCAGCCCGGGCACGACGCGACGACCGGCGATCGGCACGAGCGTGACGTCGCGTTCGACGCCCGGCTCGAACCTGACCGCCGTGCCCGCCGGCACGTCGAGCCGCCGGCCCCAGGCGGCCCGGCGGTCGAACGCGAGGCCCGGGTTGGCGGCGGCGAAGTGGTAGTGGGAGCCGACCTGGACGGGCCGGTCGGCGGTGTTGACGACGCGCAGCGTGATCCGCTCCCGGCCGGGGTTGAGCGGGATGGGCGCGTCAGCGAAGACGATCTGTCCTGGCCGCATGGCTTCCTCGGTCACGGGATCGGGTGGTGCACGGTCACGAGCTTGGTGCCGTCGGGGAAGGTGGCCTCGACCTGCACGGTCTCCAGCATCTCCGGCACGCCCTCCATGACGTCGTCGCGGCTCAGCACGGCACGGCCGGCGTGCATGAGGTCGGCGACGCTCCGCCCGTCTCTGGCGCCCTCCAGGAGGAACGACGCGATGACCGCCGTCGCCTCGGGATGGTTGAGCCGGAGCCCGCGCGCCCTGCGGTCGCGGGCGAGGCCCGCGGCGACGTGGATGAGCAGGCGTTCCTGTTCATGTGGGGTGAGCCGCATGGCCGGACCATAAAGAACCGGCGTTTCGCCGGAGTTACCGGTTCATGTCGGCGTTGTGTCCGAACCCGATCGGCGATTTTGTGGCGTCGGTGCGGCGTTCGTCATGGCCAATTAACAAAGTGGCAGTCGCCCGGAAATTTCCCCGGATCACCTTGACGGCAGACAGGTCAGTGGCGAGGGCCTGCCCGGCAAGGAGGACAAGTAGTTGCGTATCACGATCTGGCGGACCGGTTTCGCCACCACGGCATTGATCGGGGCTCTGGTCGGCGCCCTCGCGGCCTGCGGAGGAGCGTCGCCGGACGCCTCGGGAGGGGCGTCCGCCGGCGGCGGAAACACCATCAAGGTGGGGATCCTGCATTCGCTGAGCGGCACGATGGCCATCAGCGAGGTCACCGTGAAGGACGCCGAAATGCTCGCCATCGACGAGATCAACGCGGCCGGCGGCGTGCTCGGCAAGCGGCTCGAGCCCATTGTGGAGGACGGCGCGTCGGATTGGCCGACGTTCGCCGAGAAGGCCACCAAGCTCATCGCGCGGGACAAGGTGGCCACGGTGTTCGGCGGCTGGACCTCGGCGAGCCGCAAGGCGATGCTGCCGGTGTTCGAGAAGCGCCATTCGCTGCTGTGGTATCCCGTGCAGTACGAGGGCCTGGAAAGCTCCCCGAACATTTTCTACACCGGCGCCACCACCAACCAGCAGATCGTCCCGGCGCTCGACTACCTGAAGGAGCAGGGCAAGACGAAGCTGTTCCTCGTGGGCAGCGACTACGTCTTCCCGCGCACCGCCAACAAGATCATCAAAGCGTACGCCGCGGCCAACGGCATGCAGATCCTCGGCGAGGAGTACACCCCGCTCGGTCACACCGAGTACAGCACGCTGGTGAACAAGGTGGTCGAGGCCAAGCCCGACGCCGTCTTCAACACGCTGAACGGCGACAGCAACGTCGCCTTCTTCAAGCAGCTCAAGAGCGCCGGCGTGACCGCCGACACGCTGCCCGTGATGTCGGTGAGCGTGGCCGAGGAGGAGGTCAAGGGCATCGGCCCCGACAACATCGCCGGCCACCTGGTGGCGTGGAACTACTACGAGACGACCGACACGCCGGCCAATGAGAAGTTCGTGGCCGCGTTCAAGGCCGAGTACGGCGCCGGCCGCGTCACCTCCGACCCCATGGAGGCCGGCTACAACGCGGTCTACCTGTGGGCCGCCGCCGTCGAGAAGGCCGGCACGACCGACGTCGACGCGGTGCGCAAGGCGGCCGGGGGCATCTCCCTCGACCGGCCCGAGGGCAAGGTGACCATCGACGGAGACAACCAGCACCTGTACAAGACGGCCCGGA
The DNA here is from genome assembly GCA_044507605.1 of Actinomycetales bacterium. GTDB lineage: Bacteria > Actinomycetota > Actinomycetes > Streptosporangiales > Streptosporangiaceae > Thermopolyspora. The sequence continues at coordinate 69,169 of JBIQJI010000010.1, forward strand.
TCGGCGTGATCGAGCCCGACGGCCAGATCAAGGAGGTGTGGAGCTCCGGCGAGCCGATCAAGCCCGACCCCTACCTGAAGACGTACTCCTGGGCCGGCGGCCTGGTATAGCGGGCCGGAGGAGAACCGCAGATGGAGGCGTTCCTCGGCCAGCTGCCGATCGGACTGTCGATCGCGGCGGTGCTGCTGCTCATCGCGCTCGGACTGACGTTCACGTTCGGCCAGATGGGCGTGATCAACATGGCCCACGGCGAGTTCATCATGGCGGGCGCCTACACGGCGTACCTGCTGCAGGGCTGGGCCGGCACGCAGGCCGTGCCGGTGGCGCTGCCGGTGGCGTTCGTCGTCGCCGGGGCGATGGGCTGGGTACTGGAGCGGGCCGCGATCAGGCGGTTCTACGGCCGCCCGCTCGACACCCTGCTGCTCACCTGGGGGGTGAGCCTGGTGCTGCAACAGCTCGCCCGCGACCTGTTCGGCGCGCCGAACGTGCAGGTGCGCGCGCCCGGCTGGCTGCGGGGCGGCATGGAGCTGTTCGGCACCGGGCTGCCCTACAGCAGGCTGTTCATCATGGGCCTCGCGGTGGTGAGCGTGCTCGCGATCTGGGCCTACCTGAACCGGTCGGCGCAGGGTCGGCGCATGCGGGCGGTCATGCAGAACCGCTCGCTCGCCGCGACCACCGGCATCGACACCGGCCGCGTCGACCAGCTCACGTTCTTCGTCGGCTCGGGCCTGGCCGGGGTCGCCGGGGTGGCGCTCACGCTGATCGGCCCGGTCGGGCCGTCGCTCGGCACCTACTACATCGTCGACGCGTTCCTCGTGGTCGTCTGCGGCGGCCTCGGCCGCATGGGCGGGGCGGTGCTCGCCGCGCTCGGGCTGGGCCTGCTGAACTCCTACGCGGAGTTCTGGACGAACGCGAGCCTGGCCAAGGTGATCGTGTTCGCGGCGATCATCGGATTCCTGCAGGTCAGGCCGCAGGGCCTGTTCGTGCTGCGATCGAGGGCGCTGCTATGACGATCACGACGGAAAAGCCCGGCGAGGTACGGCCGGCGACGCGCGGCCCGGCCGGCCGGTGGGCCCGCCTGCGCGGCCCGGCCCTGTTCGCGGCGGTCGCCGTGCTCGCCCTGGTGGTCGCGCCGCTCGCGCTGGAGCCGTTCCGGCTCGGGCTGCTCGCCAAGTACCTGTGCTACGCGATCGTGGCGCTCGGCATCGGCCTGGCCTGGGGGCGCGGCGGCATGCTCACCCTCGGCCAGGGCGTGTTCTTCGGGCTGGGCGGCTACGCGATGGGCATGTACCTCAAGCTCGCCGACGCCGGCCCGGACCTGCCCGACTTCATGGTGTGGAGCGGCGTCGAACGCCTGCCGGCGCTCTGGGAGCCGTTCCGCAGCCCGGTGTTCGCGATCGCCATGGCGGTCGTGGCGCCCGTCGCGCTGGCCCTGCTGCTCGGCACCCTGGTGTTCCGGCGGCGCGTCCGCGGCGCGTACTTCGCGATCCTCACGCAGGCCCTGGCCGCCGCGCTGGTGATCCTGCTCGTCGGGCAGCAGGGCCTCACCGGCGGCACCAACGGCCTGACCAACTTCTTCGCGCTGTTCGGCCGGGACCTGGCCGCCGACGGCACGCAGCGCGGCCTGTACCTCGTCGTGGCGTGCACGCTCGGCGCGCTGTACCTCGGCGCCCGGCAGCTCGTCCGCAGCCGCTTCGGCCGGCTGCTGCTCGCGGTGCGCGACGGCGAAGACAGGGTGCGCTTCCTCGGCTACGACCCCGCCACCGTCAAGACGATCACGTTCGCCATCTCGGCGGGCATGGCCGGCATCGCGGGGGCGCTGTTCGTGCCGATCGTCGGCATCATCTCGCCGGCGCTGCTCGGCGTGGTGCCGTCGCTGGAACTGGTGGTCGCCGTGGCCGTCGGCGGCCGGTACGCCCTGGCCGGCGCGGTGCTCGGCGCCGTGGTCATGGGCTACGCCAAGACGGCGCTGAGCGAGGAGTTCGCGGGCGGCTGGCTGTACCTGCAGGGCGCGCTGTTCATCCTCGTCATGACCCTCGCCCCCAAGGGCCTCGCCGGGCTGGTCCTGTGGCGGCGTACGCACACCGGAACGGCATCGGAGGAGACGTCATGACGGGCACCACCGGCGACGCGCTGCTGGAGGTGCGGGACCTGTCGGTGGTGTTCGACGGATTCCGCGCGATCGACGGGCTCGACCTCACCGTCGAGCAGGGGGAGCTGCGTTTCCTCATCGGCCCGAACGGCGCCGGGAAGACCACGCTGATCGACGTGATCACCGGGCTCACCCGGCCGGCGTCCGGCACCGTGCGGTTCGCCGGCACCGAGCTCGTGGGCCGCAAGGAGCACGAGATCGTGCGGCTCGGCGTGGGCCGCACCTTCCAGACCGCCGTCGTGTTCGAGGAGCTCACGGTCGTGGAGAACCTCGACCTGGCGGCGTCGTTCCGGCGGCCGCTGTGGTCGCTGGCGCGGCGCCGGCGTGGCGTGCCGGAGGCGGTCGCCCGGGCCCTGGAGACCACCGGCCTGACCGCCCTCGCCGACCGCCCCGCCGGGGTGCTGTCGCACGGGCAGCGGCAGTGGCTGGAGATCGGCATGCTGATCGCGCAAGGGCCCAGGCTGCTGCTTTTGGACGAGCCCGTGGCGGGCATGTCGCTGGAGGAACGGGCGCGGACGGGGGAGCTGCTCACCCAGATCGCCCAGGATCACACCGTGATCGTCATCGAGCACGACATGGATTTCCTCCGGCGTTACGCCTCGGTCGTCACGGTTCTGCATGAAGGCAAGGTGCTCATGGAAGGCTCGGTCGAGGAGGTCCGCGAGGATCCACGCGTGCGGGAGGTGTACCTCGGCCGCGCCGCCCGGCCCACCGCCGTGTCCGCGCCCGTCTCCGGGTCCGTCTCCGAGCCCGTCTCCGGGCCGAGCGCCGCGCCGATCTCTGAGGAGGTGGGGTAGGTGCTCTCCGTCCGAGGGCTCCATGCCGGCTACGGCAGGGCCCGGGTGCTCTTCGACGTGTCGTTCGACGTCGCGCCCGGCGAGCTGGTCTGTGTGATGGGACGCAACGGCGTGGGCAAGACCACGCTGCTCAACGCGATCATGGGCGTGCTGCCCCCGGCCTCCGGCACGGTCGGCTTCGAGGGCCGCGACGTCACCCGGCTGAAGCCGCACGAGCGGGTGCGCCTCGGCATGGGCTATGTGCCGCAGGGGCATGAGACGTTCCCGCAGCTCAGCGTGCACGGCAACCTGCTCGTGACGCTGGAGGCGTCCCCGCACCGCGACTCCGCGGCGATCGACGCGGCCCTGGAGGTCTTCCCGCGGCTCAAGCCGCTGCTCAAGCGCCGCGCCGGCTTCCTGTCCGGCGGTCAGCAGCAGCAGCTCGCGATGGCCCGCGCCCTGGTCACCCGCCCCAGGCTGCTCATCCTCGACGAGCCCACCGAGGGCATCCAGCCGTCGATCGTCGCCGAGATCGAGGAGGCCGTCGAACGCCTGCACGCCTCGGGCCTGGCGGTGCTCCTCGTCGAGCAGTACCTCGACCTGGCGCTGCGCCTGGCCGACCGTTTCCTCATCCTGGACGCCGGCCACGTCGTCCGGTCGGGAACCGCGGAGGAGCTGCGCGGCGAGGAGGTCCACCGGCTGCTCGCGGTCTGAGCGGCTGCCGGGCCGGCCCGCCGGGTCGGGCCGCCGGGTCGGGCCGTCGAGCCGGACGGTCGAGCAGGCCTGTCAGGTCGGGCGGTCGAGCCGACGGCCGAGCAGGCCTGTCGAGTCGGGCGGTCGCGGCTCAGGTCGCGCCCGTGCCGGGCGGCGCCGGCAGCTCGTCCAGCACGAGGTCGGCGAGTTCGCGCGCCGGCTGCTCGTACTCCAGGGCCAGGGCGTAGAAGACCTGTTCGGCCCTGATGGCGGGCCAGTCGGGCGGCAGGTGCTCGACCGGCAGGTGCGGGTCCTGGCGGATGAGCCGCAGCCAGTCGGTGTGCAGGAGCAGCTGACTGGCCAGCACGTCGGGCTGCGCCGGCCGCGGCTCGCCGCTGTCCCAGCGGTCGAGGAACGCCTGGTAGCGCTCGGCGATCTGGGCGATGTCGAAGCCCCGGCGCACCAGGTCGGCGGCCTCGGTCGGCTTGAGCGCGTGCGCGGACAGCACGGTGACGTGGTCGTGCAGGCCGAGCTCGGCGACGACGGCGGTCATGTCCTTGGTGCCGGGGGCGATCCACACGCCGCTGTGGGCGAGGCCGAAGCCGGCCCAGGTGAGGCGGGAGCGCAGGTCGTGGCGGGTGCCGCGGTGGCTGTCGGGCAGGGAGAAGGCGACGACGGTCCAGGTGCCGTCCCAGTCGCGGTTGACGGCGCCCGCCTCCCACACCCGCTGCCGGCCGTCCTCCAGCACGGCGGCGGCGTGCGGGGTCAGCCCGAAGTAGGTCTTGCGGCCCCTGCGGTGCCGCTCCAGCAGGCCGCGTTTGGCCATGCGGGTGAGCGTCGAGCGCACGGCCTCTTCGGTCACGCCCAGCCGGGCGAACACCTCGATGATGCTGCCGGAGTACACGGCGACGTCGCGTCCCAGCACGTAGATGGCGAGGAAGGTCAGCATCAGGGACTGGGGACGTACGGAGGGCGATTGCTGCGAATCGTCTCCTTCGCCGGGGTTCACAAGGAGAGGGTAGACGAATCCAAATTATTGGGCAAAACTGTGACGCAGATCGCAGGAATGCCCTATGTTTCCGGACGTCCCGCCCATAGCGTGACCCGAGGAGCCGAACATGGATCCGAGGCGTGCCCGTCTACCGCCCCAGGCGGCACGAGACCTCTCGTGCCCCTCCAGCACCAACGCGCCCGACTCCCGCGACTCGATCGCCCCTCATCCGGAGCCCCCCACGCCACGAACGGAAGCCACGCCATGTCCACCTCGTCGGCCGCAGCCTCCAACCCCGTCCAACTCCGCCGAGCGGTCATCTCCAGCTTTCTCGGCAGCCTCATCGAGTACTACGACTTCCTTCTGTACGCCACAGCCTCGGCGGTGATCTTCGGCAAGGTCTTCTTCACCGACCTGAGCCCGCTCGCCGCCACCGTCGCCAGCTTCGGCACCTTCGCCACCGGCTATCTCGCCCGGCCGCTGGGGGGCCTCATCTTCGGCCACTTCGGCGATCGACTGGGCCGCAAACGCATGCTCGTGCTGACCATGTCGATCATGGGTGTGGCCAGCACCCTCATCGGCGTGCTGCCGACCTACGACGTGCTCGGCTCCCTCGCGCCCATGGCGCTCGTCGTGCTCCGTGTCCTCCAGGGCGTGGCGGTCGGCGGCGAGTGGGGCGGCGCGGTGCTCATGTCCGTCGAGCACGCCCGGGGCAGGCGCGGCCTGTGGGCCAGCTTCACCAGCGCCGGAGCGCCGCTCGGCATGGTGCTGTCGACCATCGTGATGACCGTCACCTCCGCGATCGTGGGCGACGACGCCTTCCTCAGCTGGGGCTGGCGCGTCCCGTTCCTGCTCAGCATCGTGCTGCTGGCGATCGGCCTGTTCGTCCGCGCCCGGGTCGAGGAGACCCCCGTCTTCGCCGCCGAGGAGGAGCGGACCAGGAAGCAGGCCGTCGCCCGGAAGCCGCCGCTGCTGAGCCTGCTGCGCGATCACCCCAGGCCGCTGCTGCTCGGCATCGGCATCGGCCTCGCGGTGTTCGCCCTTCAGGGCACGCTCACCACGTTCCTGCTGTCCTACGGTGTGCACGTCGGCTTCGACCGCCAGGAGGTGCTCAACGGCGTCACCATCTCCTCCTGCCTCGCCGTTGTCGGGCTGTTCGGCTGGTCCGCGCTGTCCGACCGGGTGGGCCGCCGGCCGGTCGTGATCGCCGGCGCCGTCGTGGCCGCCGCGTTCGCCTTCCTCATCTTCCCGCTCGTCGACTCCGGCAGCTTCGGCCTGCTCGTCCTCGCCCTCGTCCTCGGCCAGTCGGTGATCCACCCGATGATGTACGGCCCGATGGGGGCGATGTACACCGAGCTGTTCGCCACCGGCAGCCGCTACACCGGCGCCTCCCTCGGCTATCAGATCGCCGGGCTCGGCGCCGGGCTGGGCCCGCTGCTGTTCGCCGAGATCCAGAACGCCAACGACGGAGGCGGCCAGGTGCTCATTTCGGTGATCCTCGCCGCGGGCCTGCTGCTGACCTTGGTCTGCACCCTGGTGATGCGCGAGACGCATCACAACGATCTCGCGGCCGTCCCCGGGCAGGTCGCGAGCTCTGCGGACACCCCCTCGGGGGCGTCGGCCTGACCGCTGACCGCCACGTCCGCCCGACGGGGGCCGTGCGGTAGGGCCACCTCGTTCCGGCCCGTAACGACCGCACGACAAGAGGGCCGCCCGGCCGCCATCACCGGGCGGCCCTCGCCCGCTGAGGGTGGGGGCCGCTAGGCGCCGCGGATCGCGGCGGCCGACCGCAGATGGTCGGTCATGACCCGCTCGGCCAGCTCGGCGTCACCGGCCTCCAGGGCCCCGAGCAGGGTCTCGTGGGCGCGCAGGAACGCCTCGGCGTTGGCGGGGTCGTTCCACAGGCTCACCGAGACGGGCACGGGGTTGTTCTGCCAGATGGAACGCAGGTGGGCGGCCAGGAAGGCGGGCCCGCCCGCCTCGGCGACCAGGCGGTGGAAGTCGCGGCTGCCTGCCGCGAGCGCGGCGGCGTCGCCGGTGGCGCCGAGCATGCGCGTGTGCACGGCGCGCAGCTCGGCGAGCTGCGGCCCGGTGATGCGGGTGGCGGCCAGGCGCGCGGTCAGGCCCTCGACGGCGGACCGGAGCAGGTAGAGCTCCTCGATGGCGGCCGGGTCGAGCTCGGCCACGGTGGCGCCGTGGTGGGGGCGGTAGGAGATGAGGCCGTCGCTTTCGAGGCGGCGCAGCGCCTCGCGCACGGGCGTGATGGACACCCCGAGCCGGGTGGCGATCTCCTCTTGGAGGATCGCGCTGCCCGCCGGGAGGGCGCCGTCGATGATCTCCTGGCGCAGCGTCTCATGGACATAGTCGGCCTTGCTGGCGGGCGGCCGACGCGGAGCCGTCACTGGTCGCCTCTCTGCCACGCTCCCAAGGGTAACGGCAGGGGGCCGGAGCCGTGCTCCAGTTCATAACTTATAAGATATATGTCATGCAGGCGCTCTCCGGCATCACCGTGATCGACGCGGCGACCCTGTTCGCCGGCCCCATGGCGGCCACCTTCCTCGGCGACTTCGGCGCCGACGTGATCAAGATCGAGCATCCGCGGCGGGGCGATCCGTCGCGCGGGCACGGCCAGGCCAAAGACGGCGTCGGCCTGTGGTGGAAGATGCTGTCGCGCAACAAGCGCGCCACGGCCATCGACCTGTCCACCGCCGAGGGGCAGGAGATCACCCGCCGGCTGGCCGCCGGGGCCGACGTGCTGATCGAGAACTTCCGGCCCGGCACCCTGGAGCGCTGGCACCTCGACCCGGAGCGGCTGTGGGAGATCAACCCGCGGCTGGTGATCGCCCGGGTGACCGGGTTCGGGCAGTTCGGGCCGATGTCGGGCCGGCCCGGGTTCGGCACGCTCGCCGAGGCGATGAGCGGGTTCGCCGCCATGACCGGCGAGCCGGACGGGCCGCCGACCCTGCCGCCGCTGGCCCTCGCCGACGGCATCGCCGCGCTCGCCGTCGCGTACGCCGTCATGGTGGCCCTGCGGGCCAGGGAGCACACCGGGCGCGGCCAGGTCATCGACCTGGCGATCATCGAGCCCATCCTCACGGTGCTCGGGCCGCAGATCACCGCGTTCCACGCGCTCGGCAGCGTGCCGCGCCGCGTGGGCAACCGTTCCGTCAGCAACGCGCCCCGCAACACCTACCGCACCCGCGACGGCCGCTGGCTGGCGATCTCCACCAGCGCCCAGCCCATCGCCGAGCGGGTGATGCGCCTGGTCGGCCGCCCCGAGGTCATCGACGAGCCGTGGTTCGCCGCCGGCCGCACCCGCGCCGAGCACGCCGACGAGCTGGACGCCGCCGTGGGCGGCTGGATCGCCGAACGGGACGCCGACGAGGTGATCGACGCCTTTGAGCGGGCCGAAGCCGCGATCGCCCCCATTTACGACGTGCGCGACATCGTGACCGACCCCCAGTACGCCGCACTCGGCACGATCGCGCACATCCCCGACGACGAACTCGGCAGCGTCGCCATGCAGAACGTGCTGTTCCGCCTCTCCGACACCCCGGGCGAGATCGCCTGGGCCGGTCCGCCCAAGGGCGCGCACACCGACGAGGTCCTCACGGCCCTCGGCTACACGCCGGCCGATCTGCGGCGACTGCGCGACGCCGGGGTGATCGCGTGACCGCCGAAGGCCCGGCGCCGCGGCAGTCCGCGACCGGGCAGTCCGTGACCGGGCAAGAGGAGTCCCGGCAGGCGGCGATCTGGCAGCCGGTGACCTGGCTGTACGTGCCGGGCGACCGGCCCGAGCGGTTCGGCAAGGCGCTGGCCAGCGGAGCCGATGTGGTGATCGTCGACCTGGAGGACGCGGTGCCGGCCACGGCCAAGGACGCGGCCCGCGCGAACGTCGTCCGCCTGCTCACGACACCCGGAACGGGCGCCGCGCCGGACTCCGGCGAGGGCTCCACACACGACTCCAGGGGCCGCACCCCGCATGACCCCGGGGACGGCTCGACGCACGACTCTTCGCACGACCACAGGGGCGGCTCCAGGGACGGGCCCGCAGGCGGCCGCGCGCACGGCCCGGTGAGCGGCCCGCAGGTGCATGTGCGGATCAACCATCCGCGCGGCCCGCACGGGGCCGCGGACCTCGCCGCCCTGGCCGCCCTGGCGGCCGGGGCCACGGGACCGCACGCGATCCGGGTGCCCAAGGTGGCGGACCCGGCCGACGTCGATCTGGTGCGCGACCGGCTGGGCCCGGCCGCGCCGCCGCTGCACTGTCTGATCGAGTCGGCCCGGGGCGTGGAGAACGCCGCGCGCATCGCGGCCCGGCCCGGGGTGGGCGGGGTGGCCCTCGGCGAGGCCGACCTCGCCGCCGAGCTGGGGCTGCGGGGCGAGGCGGCGTTCGCCTGGATCCGCAGCCGGCTGGTGGTGGCCGCCGCGGCGGCCGGCCTGCCCGCGCCCGCGATGGCCGTCTACACCGATATCCGCGACGACGAGGGACTGCTGGCTTCGTGTCTCGCCGGCCGCGACCTGGGCCTGTTCGGCCGGACGGCGATCCACCCCCGGCAGCTGCCGGTGATCCGCCGGGCGTTCATCCCCACGGCCGCCGAGGTGGCCCGGGCCCGGGCGATCGTGACGGCCGCGCGGGCGGGCGCGGCCGGCGGCTCCGGGGCGATCGCGTTGCCCGACGGCGGTTTCGTCGACGCCCCGATCGTCGCCTCGGCGCGTCGCATCCTCGGCCTGGCCGAGCGCCTGGGGGTGTAGGCCACCGCTGTCGCCGGTACCCCTTACTGGCCGGTACCCCTTACTGCTGGTACCCCTCGACCTCGCTCACCGGGCGCACCTGGGCGCCGTCGGGGCTTTCGCCGGCGCTGCGGCGGGCCCGGCGCTGGCGGAGCAGGTCCCAGCACTGGTCCAGCGAGTGCTCAAGGGATTTGATGCGTTGGTTCTCCTCGGCGGAGGTGACCTCGCCGGAGACGAGCCGCTCGCGCAGCGAGTGCTCCTCCTCGATCATCGCATGGATCCGGCCGAGGATGTCCTGGTCGTTCACCGCGTATCCTCCCGCTCGTCGTATGCTCTGGGGCAACAGCATGCCGTGCGTCCGCATTCCGGCCGCCGGCCGGACCCGGGGTCGCGTAGGCGCAGGATCGCGGCATCTGCTACCGTCGTTCGTATGCTGCGCGGCCTGCTTCTTAGTCGCCGCGGCGAGGGCCTGTAACAGGCCGGCTCCCTCGTCGCGGTGCGAGCCCTGCGCGTCGGCCGCTCGTGTGATCCCCCCCTCCGGTGACCTTCATTCGCGCTGGTGTTTTCGCGTGCGTCGTCACCGGAGCCGACGATCACTTCGACACTGACGACAAGCATGACAAGGAGCACGATGTACCCCGAGCAGCGGCCGAGCCCGATGCCGTTCCAGCGCTATGCGCCGTTCACCCCGATCAGGCTGACCGACCGCACCTGGCCCGACAAGGTGATCGAGCGGGCGCCGCAGTGGTGCGCCGTCGACCTGCGCGACGGCAACCAGGCGCTGATCGACCCCATGGACTCCGCGCGCAAGCTGAAAATGTTCGACCTGCTGGTGCGCATGGGTTACAAGGAGATCGAGGTCGGTTTCCCCGCGGCCTCGCAGACCGACTTCGACTTCATCCGCGAGATCATCGAAACCGACCGCGTGCCCGACGACGTGGTCATCCAGGTGCTCACCCAGGCCCGGCCGGAGCTGATCGAGCGCACCTTCGAGTCCATTCGCGGCGCGAAGCAGGCCATCGTCCACCTGTACAACTCGACCTCGACCCTGCAGCGCCGGGTCGTCTTCGGCCAGGACAAGGACGGCATCACGGCCATCGCGGTCGACGGCGCGAAGCTGTGCCAGAAGCTCGCCGACGACATGGGCGACACCGAGATCTTCTTCCAGTACTCCCCGGAGTCGTTCACCGGCACCGAGCTCGAATACGCCGTGGAGGTCTGTGACGCCGTCACCGAGGTGTGGCAGCCGACGCCCGACAAGAAGGTCATCCTCAACCTGCCGGCGACCGTCGAGATGGCCACGCCCAACGTGTACGCCGACCAGATCGAGTGGATGCACCGCCACCTGGCCCGCCGCGACTCCATCGTGCTGTCGCTGCACCCCCACAACGACCGCGGCTCGGCCGTCGCCGCCGCCGAGCTCGGCTACATGGCCGGGGCCGACCGCATCGAGGGCTGCCTGTTCGGCAACGGCGAGCGCACCGGCAACGTGTGCCTGGTCACGCTGGGCATGAACCTGTTCTCCCAGGGCATCGACCCCAAGATCGACTTCTCCGACATCGACGAGATCCGCCGCGTCGTGGAGTACTGCAACCAGCTCCCGGTGCACCCCCGCCACCCGTACGGCGGCGACCTGGTCTACACCGCCTTCTCCGGCTCCCACCAGGACGCCATCAAGAAGGGCTTCGAGTGGCTGGAGCGCGACGCCGCCGAGGCGGGGGTCCCGGTGGACGAGTTCCGCTGGGCCGTGCCGTACCTGCCGATCGACCCCAAGGACGTCGGCCGCACCTACGAGGCGGTCATCCGGGTCAACAGCCAGTCGGGCAAGGGCGGCGTGGCCTACATCATGAAGGCCGAGCACGGGTTCGACCTGCCGCGCCGCCTCCAGATCGAGTTCTCGCACGTGATCCAGGCCCACACCGACGCCGACGGCGGCGAGGTCACCCCGGCGCAGATGTGGGACATCTTCACCGACGAGTACCTTCCCGACGTGGCCCGTTCGTGGGGCAGGTTCGGCCTGCTCGCCCACCGCAACAGCTCCACCGCCACCGGCAGCGACCGCATCAGCGCCGACGTCCGCGTCGACGGCGAGATCCGCGAGATCGAGGGCGTCGGCAACGGCCCGATCTCGGCGTTCGTCGACGCGCTGGGCAAGGTCGGCGTACGGGTCAAGGTGCTCGACTACACCGAGCACGCGATGAGCTCCGGCTCCGACGCCCGCGCCGCCGCCTACGTCGAATGTCAGGTCGGCGACCGGGTGCTGTGGGGCGTGGGCGTCGACTCCAACACCGTCACCGCCTCGCTCAAGGCGGTGCTGTCCGCGGTCAACCGCGCCCAGCGCTGATCCGCGCGCGTATCGGACGCCGCCGGTCCCTCCGGGGATCGGCGGCGTTTTCGTATCTCGGGCTGTTTTCCGGGAAATGGCGGGGCTTTCTCGGCCGCAGCTCAAGCTTTACATTGAAATTCGGTGGCGCGACGGTTTTCAACGGGCCGGGTGCGTGGGAATAGGAGCCCCGAGAAGAGGGGAGGAGGGCCGGTGTCCGCCGTTTCCCGCGCGCCAGACCGGCTACCCATTGAGATCGGGTGATCACTTATCGTCCGGGGTTGGATCCGTCGTTTGTTCCGTCGTTTGTACTGTGGGGTAGGACGTGGAGAGCACGCGAGAACGCGAAGTCTGGGTTCCCGAGCCGTTGGTGGGCGACGCGGTGATCTGCGTGGCCGCCCCGTCGATGGCCATCTCCGGGCCCGATGGCCAGGTCGGCGCGTCGGCGCTCGACGGTTTCTTCCATGGCGACCGCCGGCTCGTCGGCCGGCTGGAGGTGACGCTGGACGGCCGCCGCCCCGAGCCGGTCGCGCATCGGCTGCTCGGCGCCACCCGCGCCGAGTTCTCCGCCGTGCACCGCACGCCGCGCGATCACGTCATCGGCCACGAGGTGGTGCTGAACCGGCTCCGCGACGCCGCCGCCCTGACCGAGACGATCACCGTGGCCAACCTGGGCCGTGTTCCGCGGGCCTGCCGGCTGGTGGTGACCGCCGCCACCGACCTGGCCGATCTGGCCGAGGTGCGCTCGGGCCGCGCCGGCGGCGAGCTGCCCGCCGTACCCGTGCGCGACGGCCTGCGCTTCACGGCCCCCGACGGCACCACCGCCACGCTCACCGCCGCCCCCGGCCCGCACCACATCGACGCCCGGACGGCCGCCCTCAGCTGGCCCGTCACCCTGGAGCCGGGCACCACCTGGACCCTCACCCTGCGCGTCACCGCCGGTGCGCCCGACACCGGCTCCGGTGCGCCCGGCGTCTTCGTCGCCGCCCCCGCACCCCCGTGGACCCGGCCCGGCCTGTTCACCCAGGATCAGGCGCTGGCCGCCTGGTGGCGGCAGAGCCTGGCGGACCTGGAGGCCCTGCTGCTGGCCGAGCCCGGCCACCCCGGCGACGTCTTCGCCGCCGCCGGCGCCCCCTGGTACCTCACCCTGTTCGGCCGTGACACCCTCTGGACCGCGCGCATGCTGCCGGCCCTGGGCACCGGCCTGGCCGCCGGCACGCTGCGCGTCCTGGCCCGCCACCAGGGCACCACCTACGACGAGGCCGGCGAGCAGGCCCCCGGCAAGATCATCCACGAGGTGCGGCGCGGCGCCCACAGCCCCTACGCCGGGCTCGCCCTGCCCGCCCTCTACTACGGCACCATCGACGCCACCGTCCTGTTCGTCACCCTGCTGGCCCAGGCCTGGCGCTGGGGCCTGCCCGCCGACGAGGTCGCCGAGCTGCTGCCCGCCGCGGAGGCCGCGCTGGCCTGGCTGGCCACCGACGCCGACCCCGACGGCGGCGGCTTCGTCAAGTACGCCGGCAGCCGCGGCACCGGCCTGGCCAACCAGGGCTGGAAGGACAGCCCGCACGCCATCCAGCACGCCGACGGCACCCCCGCCGAACCGCCCATCGCCCTGGCCGAGGTGCAGGGCTACGCCTACCAGGCCGCCCGCGACGGCGCCGCCCTGCTCGACGCGTTCGGCCGGCCCGGCGCGCACACCTGGCACGCCTACGCGGACCGGCTGGCCGACCGGTTCCGCCGCCACTTCTGGCTCGAAGACGACAAGGGGCCGTACATCGCCGCGGCCCTCGACGGCGCCGGCCGCCCCGTCGGGGGCCTCGCGTCCAACATGGGGCACCTGCCGGCCACGGGCATCCTCACCCCGGCCGAGACCGCCCAGGTGGCCGCCCGCATCGGCGAGCTCGACAGCGGCCGGGGCCTGCGCACCCTGGCCGAGGGCCGCGCCGGGTACAACCCGCTGTCGTACCACTGCGGCTCGGTCTGGGCCCACGACACCGCGATCACCGCGTGCGGGCTGGCCGCGACCGGGCATGCCGCCGAGGCCACCGCGCTGTTCCAGGGCCTGCTGGCCGCCGCAGCGGCCTTCGGCGACCGGCTGCCCGAACTGTGGGCCGGCACCCGTCCCGCGCCCGGCGCGGGGCCGCTGCCCTACCCGGGCGCGTGCCGCCCGCAGGCCTGGGCGGCGGCCGCCCCCATCGCCCTGCTCACCGCCCTGCTGGGCATCCGCCCCGACATTCCCGCCGGCGAGCTGACGGTCCGCCCCGTCCGGCCCTGGCCGCTCGGCGCCATCGAGCTGACCGACCTCACCCTCGCCGGGCACCCGCTGTCGCTGCGCGTCGACCCCGACGGCACCCCGCACATCCTGGCCGCGCCGCCCGGGCTCACTCACCATGTCGGCTGAGCCCGGCGGCCCGGGCCCGGATCGCCAGCAGCCGGCGCTCGTACTCCTCGGCCAGGTCGTGCCGCCCTTCGTTCCGGACGACCGGCACCAGGCACTCCAGCGTTTCGGCCACGGCGGGATGCCACGGCCCGTACGCCCGCTCGAAGATGTCCAGCGCCTCCCACAGGCTGTCGCGGGCCCGCGTCGTCTCGCCGAGCATGTGCAGCACCGGGCCGAGCCCCAGCAGCGCCTCGGCCGCGTAGGGGTGCCGCGGCCCGTAGGTGGCGACGTAGATGCGCGACGCCCGCAGCAGCACGTCCCGGGCCTCGGCCGGCTCTTCCTGGTCGCGCAGGGCCGCGCCCAGCCCGACCAGGCACAGCGCCACGTCGGGGTGCTCGCCGAGGCGCGCGGCGCGGCGCCGCACCAGGTCCGTCAGGTGCTCGCGGGCCCCCGCCGGGTCGCCGAGCCGGCGGCGCACGTCCCACAGCCGCACCAGGACGGTGATGGTCTCCAGATGTTCCTCGCCGAACGCCCGCCCCATGATGGCGGCGCCCTCCTCCAGGTGCCGCTCGGCCTCCAGCAGCCAGCCCAGGTCGCGGCACACGATGCCGAGGTGCTTCAGGCAGGTGCCGACCTGCGGGGCCGCCGCTCCGGGCGCGGCCCGCAGCACCCGGAGGGCCCGTTCGTGCAGGCGATGCGCGTCCCCCAGCTCGCCCATCCGCCAGAGAACCACGCCGAGCAGGTCGGCGTACTGGCCGCACCTCGGGTCGTCCTCGCCGTGGGCCGCCTCGCGCAGCGCGAGCGCCCGCTCGGTGACCTGCCGCGCCCGCGCGAGGTCCGACTGCTCGCGCAGCACCCGGCCCAGGTGCGCGAGGTCCTCGGTGATCAGCGCATCGTGGGGATCGAGCACCGCCCCCCTGATGGCCAGGGAGCGTTCGACGAACCGGCGGGCGTCCGGCAGCTCGGCGCGGTGGAAACACAGCCGGGCCAGCCCCGACAGCGTCTCGGCCACCTCCGGATGATCCGGGCCGAACGTCGCCTCGCGCAGCGCCAGCGCCTGGCCGTACAGCAGCCGCGCCTGGTCGTAGTCGACCCGCCAGTGCAGGTAGTGCGCCGCCTGGTGCAGCAGCCGCCCGGCGATGGCCGTGGCCACGCCGTACCGTTCGGTGTGCTCGCAGGCGGTGAGGACGTGCGGCAGCAGCCGGGCGCACAGCGGCCAGGTGGCCGGGCTGGTGACGTTCGCCGGGAAGGCGCCGTCGAGCAGGCGCACCGCGCGTTCGGCGAAGACGGCGGCGTCGGCCTCGGTCATGCCCTCCCGCAGGGTGCGCTGCACCAGCCGGTGCACGTCGATGCGATCGGTCTCCGCGGAGATCAGCCCGTATCCCACCAGCTCCATGATCGTCATGTCGTAGGTGACGCGGTCGGCGATCACCTCGGCCAGCCGGCCCGCCAACCGGCCGGCGTGCTTGCGCAGCAGCCCGCGCGGGATGTCGTCGGGCGCCAGGAAGGAGAGCAACGCGAGCAGGTCGCGGGCGCCGGGGGCGTGCTCCTCGGCCTTGCCGACCGACATGGCCCAGGTCGTCGCGACGGTCTCGCCGTAGTCCGCCGGCTTGCCGATGCCGCTGACCTCCTGCCACCGGTCGAGCAGCAGTTCCCGGTAGCCGGCGATGGTGGTGCGGGTCCGATCGACGTACGCCGCCGCCTGCGCGAGAGCCAGCGGCAGGTGCCCGAGCTCGTCGGCGAGGTCGCCGGCGGCGGCGCGGTCGGCGCTGGACGCCCGGCGGCACAGGAACTCCACCGCGTCCTCGCGGTCGAGCACCCGCACCATGGTGCCCGCCGCGACCAGCTCGCGCCAGCCGCCGCCGCGCGAGGTGACCAGCACGTGGCCGTTGGCGGGCGGCCAGTAGGCCCTCAGCACCCGCACGTCCTCGGCGTTGTCGAAGATCAGCAGCCAGCGTGACGACTCCCGCAGCCGGGCCCACAGCGCGGCCAGCAGGTCGCCCTGGTCGGCGGTCTCGGTCACACCCAGCGCCCTGGCCAGCCCGAGGAGCGCGTCGATGATGCCGGCGGCCCGCTCGGCGGGCACCCACCAGACGATGCCGTACCTCTCCCGGAACCGATGGGCGTATTCGAGCACGAGCTGGGTCTTGCCCACGCCGCCGAGCCCGTACAGCACCTCGGCGCGTCCCCCGGTCGCGGCGGCCATGCGCCGGGCCAGCCCGTCGAGCAACGCCGTCCGCCCCACGAAGCAGGGGTTGCGCGGCGTCAGGTTGTCGATCGGCGGGCCATCGGAGCCGGGCGCGGCGACGGCCGGCTCGGCCGGGCCGGTGCGCGCCCCGAGCACCGTGGACCCGAGCGCGATGCTGAGGAACGTGAACACCGCGGTGCCCACGACGGCCACCACCGTCCAGCCGAGTCGCGGCCCGGTCAGCGGCTCGTCGACCTGGGCGACGAGAGAGGCGTAGGCGCCCAGCGCCGCGATGGCGGTCGCCACCGACGCCCACGCCACGCCCTTGACTCGGCGCCCCCCGCCGGGTCCTCTCGTCACCGGCCATCACCTCAAATGTCCGGCCCCCCTATTGTGCTGTGGTAATCGCAATTTACTGCACGCGGCACCCGTTCGAACAGAAATGAGGAGACTTTTTCGTCAGGGCCCGCACGAAATGTGAGCGGTCTTCCGCCCGGATCGGGAAATGTACCGTGGGCCTTTCGGACGGACCGCGCGGGGATTTATCGGCGGACCCCTGCGGGTCACCGTGCGGCGGTTGCGGGTTCCGGTAGGCCGAGCAGGTGGGCCATGGTGCGGGCGGCGTGTTCGAAAACGGCGGCCGGGTCGTCGATGACGTTGTGGTACATGCCGAAAAGCTCAAAACTGATCGCGCCGTAGATATGGGTCCAGGCCATGATGGCGCGCAGGATGACGTCGTCGCTCAGCGGCGCGAAGAGGGAGGTGCGCAGGCGGGCGGCGTCGGCGCTGAACGACTCGGGAACGGGCGGCGGGCCGGGTGGCGGGGCGAGCCGGCCGGCCTCGGCGGCGTCGCGCAGGATGCCGGCCAGTACGGCGCCGTCGCGCGCGGCCGACGCCGCGGTGTCCTGGGGCGCGACGTAGCCGGGCACGGGGGAGCCGTGGATCAGCGCGTACTCGTGCGGGTGGGCCAGCGCCCAGCCCCTGATGGCCCGGCAGCAGGCGAGCCACCGGCCGGTGTGGTCGTCGCGGGGGGCGCCGGCGTCGGCCCGCTCCGCGGCCTCGCCGAGGGCGTCGAACGCCTCGATGATGAGCGCGGTCAGCAGGTCGTCGCGGCTGGGGAAGTACCGGTAGATCGCCGACGAGACCATGCCGAGCTCGCGCGCGACCGCGCGCAGCGACAGCCCGCCCGCGCCGTTCTCGGCCATCTGCCGTCTGGCGGCCGCCTTGATCTCGCCGATCAGCTCGGCCCTGACTCGCTCCCGTGCGGTTTTGCCGGCGTTCATGGCAGCAGTGTAGCCACATTCGAGAGCAATGAGAACAAACAAGAGCACCGCTCTTGACTCATCCGCTCCAAAGTGTGAGCATTGCTCTCAGGATGGATCGCCGATCTCGCACGCTTGGAGCCCTCGCCATGACGCCCCTCCTCAAGAACGTCAACCTCGGCCTCATGTTCCTCCTCGAACTCGCCGTCTACGTGGCGGTGGCCTGGTGGGGCTGCACCCTGTCCGCAGGGCCGATCGTCAGGCTGCTCGCCGGGCTCGGCGCGCCCGCGCTGTTCGCCGTGGTCTGGGCGGTGTTCGGGGCGCCGACGGCGAAGATCCCGCTGCGCGGCCCCGGCCG
This sequence comes from Actinomycetales bacterium, assembly GCA_044507605.1. Lineage (GTDB taxonomy): Bacteria > Actinomycetota > Actinomycetes > Streptosporangiales > Streptosporangiaceae > Thermopolyspora. Next base: position 87,029 of record JBIQJI010000010.1, read on the forward strand.
GGCGGTGCTGGAGGTGCTCTGGTTCGGCGGCGGGGCCCTCGCGTTCGGCTCCGTGGCCGGCAGCACCACCGCCACCGTGTTCGCCGCCGCCTTCGTCGTCAACGCGGCGCCGCGCATCGTCTGGCATCGGTGACGGCGGGGTGGTTCCGGGCCGCTGTCCGCTATGCGAAGGTGGGACCGTGGCGGAACTGGTGATCGGGCCGTTGCTGCGGTACGCCGACGAGACGCGGGCGACGGTACAGGTGGAGACCACCGAGCCCGGCACGGTGACCGTCGAGGCGGGCGACCTGCGCGCACAGGCCCCCACGTTCACCCTGCACGGCCACCACTACGCCCTGATCGACGTCGAAGGGCTGCGCGGCCCCACGCCCTACACCGTGTCCCTCGACGGCCGGCGGGTGTGGCCCGAAGGGCCGCGGCCCAGCCGGCTGCGCCCCGTCGCGCGGGCCGGGCGGCTGCTGTTCGGCTCCTGCCGCACCAGCGTCCCGCACGACCCGCCGCACACGCTCTCGCACGGCGTCGACGTGCTGCGCGCGTACGCCGAGACCCTGGCCGCCGCCCCCGAGCACGAGTGGCCCGACCTGCTCCTGCTGCTCGGCGACCAGGTCTACGCCGACGAGCCGTCGGCCGCGATGCTGGAGTTCCTGCACGCCCGGCACGGGTCCTCGGACACGGAGTCCCCGGACACGCGGGCCCCGAACGACGGAGCACGGCACGACGGAAGGCGGCACGACGGGGCCCGGGACATCGTGCCCGCCGGCGAGGTCGCCGACTTCGAGGACTACGCCGAGCTGTACCGCCAGGCGTGGACCGACCCCGGGATCCGCTGGCTGCTGTCCACGCTGCCCAGCGCGATGATCTTCGATGACCACGACGTGCGCGACGACTGGAACACCAGCGCCGCGTGGCGGGCGCAGATGGCCGGGGTGCCGTGGTGGCACCGCCGTGTGGTGTCGGCGCTGGGCGCTTACTACGTCTATCAGCACCTCGGCAACCTGTCGCCCGAGGAGCGCGCCGAGGACCCGCTGTTCGCCCGCATCCGGGCGGCCGGTGCGGGCGACATGGGCGCGGCCCTCGACGAGTTCGCCGCGCGGGCCGACGCCGACCCCGCCGCCACCCGCTGGAGCTACGCCCGCGACATCGGCGGGGTGCGGCTGATCGTGCTCGACGCGCGCGCCGCTCGGGTGCTGGAGCCCGGGGCGAGGCGCATGCTCCACGACAAGGAGTGGGCGTGGTTCGACGGGCTGGCGACGGGCGGCGTCGACCATCTGGTGATCTGCTCGTCCGTCCCGGTGCTGCTGCCGACCGGCATCCACCACGTGGAGTCGTGGAGCGAGGCCGTGGCCGACGGCGCGTGGGGCGTGCGGGCGGCCCGCTGGGCCGAACGGCTCCGCCAGGCGGTCGACCTGGAGCATTGGGCGGCGTTCCGCCGCTCGTTCGCCGACCTGGCGACCACCTTGCAACGGGTCGCGCGGGGCGACAGGGGCGCGCCACCGGCGACGATCCTGCTCCTGTCGGGCGACGTGCACTACTCGTACGTCGCCCAGGCCCGCCACCACCCCATCTACCAGCTGGTGTGCTCCCCGATCCGCAACCCGCTCGGCCGCGCCATGCGGCTGGCCAACGTGGCCGCGTCGTTCGGCCTGGCCGGCCTGCTCGGCGGCCTGCTGGCCCGTCTGGCCGGGCTACCCGCCCGTCCGCTCACCTGGCGGGTCACCGGCGGCCCCTGGTTCCAGAACGCCCTGGCCACCCTCGACCTGACCCCCGGCGGCGCCCGCGCCCGCTGGCACACCTCCGCCGTCCTGGACTCCGCCCCGCTCACCCTGGTCGCCGACGTCGGGTTCCCGGCGGCTTAGCCCGGGCGAGCCGGGCAGCGTGCGGCCGAGCACGTCATAGCCGACGAACTCGAACATGCGGCGGCCGGGCTCCAGCGGCCGGGGCCGGCCGGGGTAGCGGTGGACGCCGGTGCCGAAGTCGGCGGGGCCCGGCGGCGGCACCAGGGTCACCAGGGTGAAGCCGGCCTGCTCGAACCAGTCGCACATGGTCGGCGTGATGTCGGGCTCCCAGCGGCCCCTGGTCCAGATCACGGTCGCGCCCTGGGCGCAGAACGACCGCAGGTCGAAGATCAGGCTCTTGATCTCGGCGGCCACGATGTTGCCGAAGATCCCGCACGCGACGACGATGTCGGCGGGGACGGCGGCGCGGTAGAGGTCGGTGCGGGCGGCGTCGCCCTCGACCACCGACACGCCGGTCAGCCCGGCCTCGCGCGCCGTGTCGCGGGCGACGCGCACGTTACGGGGGTCCAGCTCGACCAGCAGCGCCGTCACGTCATCGCGCCTCGGATGCCCGGCCAGCACGGGCAGCACGTCCCGCCCTTGCCCGGCGCACAGGCTGACCAGCCGGATCGGCCCCACCCCGCACCCGTCGAGCGCCGTGCGGATGTGCCGCCGCACGGCCAGCAGCCGCCGATGCAGCGAGGAGCCGGGCCGGTCGTAGGCGTCGTGCCAGTCCAGCCAGTCGAGATCGGACATGTCCCTCACCCTAGGACCCACCCCACCGGCCCCGGCAACTCGATTACCCGGCGGAGGCGGCCGGGCGCGGCGGCCGCCTCCGCCGCGGCCGCTCCCCTGGGGGTCGTCAGCGGGCGGCCGCAGGGGCGCCGAGGTCGGCCAGGGCGCTGGCGAGCTGGTCGACGCACCAGCGCAGGTCCGGCTCGGCGATGACGAGGGGCGGGGCGAGGCGGATGGTGGAGCCGTGGGTGTCCTTGACGAGGACGCCGCGGCGGAGCATGGCCTCGCAGACCTCACGGCCGGTGGCGAGGGCGGGCTCGATGTCGACGCCGGCCCACAGGCCGCGGCCGCGCACGGTGACGACGCCGTGGCCGATGAGCTCGGCCAGCCGCTCGTGCAGCACCGCGCCGAGCCGCCTCGCGCGCTCCTGGTACTCCCCGGTGCGCAGCAGGTCGAGCACGGCGATGCCGACGGCGCAGGCCAGCGGGTTGCCGCCGAAGGTGGAGCCGTGCTGGCCGGGCTTGATGACGCCGAGCACGTCCTCGTCGGCGGCCACCGCCGACACCGGGACGATACCGCCGCCGAGCGCCTTGCCCAGGACGTACATGTCGGGCACCACGCCCTCGTGGTCGCAGGCGAAGGTGTCGCCGGTGCGGCCCAGCCCGGACTGGATCTCGTCGGCGATGAACAGCACGTTGTGCTCGGTGCAGATGTCGCGCACCTGGCGCAGGTAGCCGTCGGGCGGCACGATCACGCCCGCCTCGCCCTGGATGGGCTCGATCAGCACGGCCACCGTGTCGGACGTGATGGCGTCGCGGATCGCGTCGGCCAGACCGTACTTCACGATGGTGAACCCCGGAGGGAACGGCCCGAAACCGCCGCGCGCCTCGGGGTCGGTGGAGAAGCCGACGATGGTGGTGGTGCGGCCGTGGAAGTTGTCGGCGGCCACGATGATGCGGGCCCGCCCGTCGGGCACCCCCTTGACGTCGTAGCCCCACTTGCGGGCCACCTTGATCGCCGTCTCGACGGCTTCGGCACCGGTGTTCATCGGCAGGATCATGTCCTTGCCGGTGAGGTCGGCGAGACCGGCGCAGAACTCCGCGAACCGGTCGTGGTAGAAGGCGCGGCTGGTGAGCGTGAGCCGGTCGAGCTGCTCCCGCGCCGCCGCGAGGATCTTCTCGTTGCCGTGGCCGAAGTTCAGCGACGAGTATCCCGCGAGGCAGTCGAGGTAGCGCCTGCCCTCGACGTCGCTGACCCAGGCCCCGTGCGCCTCGTGGACCACCACGGGCAGCGGGTGGTAGTTGTGCGCGCTGTGCCGCTCGCTCAGTTCGATGAGCGCGGCGGAGGTCGTCGATCGGGTCATGTGCCGCTCCTCATACGTCGCTGTCACGTTCAGGATAGGAACAGCATTTGGGCCCGACCAAGAGACCGATATTGCGTGTGCCCGGCGATCCGTTGCTTGTGCCGCCCTATGTCCGGTGTTCCGTTGCGCGGTGAGACGCAGGTAACACGATCGTTTCAAAAGGTCGGCGTCTCGGCCTCCGTGGCCTGGGTCTCGGGCGCCTCCCCGAGCTGTTCCGGGGTGCCGTACGGCGTGTCGATCAGCCTCGACAGCACGATGACGCTCTTGGTGCGCACCACGAACTGCTCCGACGAGATGCGCTCGATCACCCGCTCCACGTGGCGCACGTCGGCGGCCCTGATGTGCAGCAGCGCGTCGGCCTCGCCGGTGATCGTGCAGGCGGAGACGACCTCGGGGCTGCGCGCCACGGCGAGCGCGATATCGGACGGCGAGGTCTTGCCCCGGCAGAACAGCTCGACGTACGCCTCGGTGGTCCAGCCCAGCGCGGCGGGGTCGACCCGGGCGGTGAAACCCCTGATCGCCCCCTTGTCGAGTAGGCGGTCGACCCGGCGTTTGACGGCGGGGGCCGACAGCCCCACCTCGTGCCCTATCTCGGCGTACGTCGCCCGGGCGTCCTCGACGAGCGCCCGGATGATGGCGCGATCCAGATGGTCCAGCTCCACGCAGACCTGTATACCGTGTGGACCTGCGGGGCGGCCGTCACGACGGCCGGTGGTAGTGGACGGCGAGGGTGTCGACGTAACCGTCCCAGCTGAGCGTGAGCCGCCAGCAGCCGGGGCGCGGCAGGTCGACGATCGACGGGCCCGGCCCGTTGCGCAGGGTGCGGGTGACCGTTATGTCGGTGCCGTCGAGGATGCCCGTGATGGTCAGCGGCCCGCTCGGCCCGTCGACATGCCGGGGCCTCCAGAGGATCTTGTTGTTGTGGTCGTCGGACGGGGGCGCCGAGAGCGGGTGGCCGAACAGCACGGCCGCGATCTGGCCGCTGTCGCCGATGACGTAACGCATACGGGCACCGTCGGTGAAACCGGCCCGGGCCCACGTGGGCAGCTCCTTGGGGGTGGGCTCGTGGGCGCAGTCGCCGCCCGCTCGCACGACCGGCGGGCTGCTCGCCGGCTCGCCGCCGGACCGGCCGGCGGCGGGGTGGGTGCTCGCCGCCTGCCCGCTGGGCCGGTCGGCGGAGGGTACGGATGAGGTGCCGCACGCCGTGGCACCCAGCATCAGGGCGGCCAGGAGGGCGAGGACGCGCATCCCCTCTGTTTACACCATGACGTGTCGCCCGTCCATAACGGGATCGGCCAGATTCGGGCGGGCTCGTGATGTGGGTGACGCATGAGATTACGGTCACAGCCATGGGGAGAAAACCGGTTTGAGGTTGTAGAGTACGGACGGTCAGGGTCCTTACCGGGCGTCAAGTAAGACCGACATAAAGGACTGGCACGTGACAGGCGTGGGGCTGGAAAAGGCACGGGCGCCTCGTCGGCAGCGGCGACCGCGCATGTGGCTCCGGTTGAAGTGGCCGATCATGCTCTGCGTCGCCGCGGCGGCGCTGTTCGCGCTCAGTGACGAGCTGCCCGACTGGGCCGAGGTCTGGGCGACCGTCACCCACGCGCACCTCGGCTGGCTCGCGGTCGCGGTGCTGGCCGAGGCCATGTCCATGGGCACCTTCGCGCGGCTGCTGCGCCGCCTGCTCCGGCTGGGCGGCTCGCGGCTCCCGCTGTTCCGCGTCGCCGCCGTCACCTACGCACGCAACGCGGTGTCCAACTCACTGCCCGCCGGGCCGGTGCTGTCGATCGCCTACACCACCCGCGAGCTCGGCAGGCTCGGCGCGGCCAAGCCGCTGATCGCGGCGACCATCGTGCTCAGCGGCCTGTTCTCGACGGCCACGTTCGCCGGGCTGGGCCTGGCCGCCCTGCTCGCCGAGCCGGCGACGCGCGGCGCGACCGCCCTGGTCCTCGCCCTGGCGCTGGTCGGAATGTCGGTGCTGGTGCGCCTGCGCCCCCGCAACCTCGCCGCCCGGCTGGCCCGGCGCAGCCCCAAGCTGGTCGAGCAGCTCGCCGCCGCCCGCACCGCGATCAAGGTCGCCCGGCGCGACATGCTCATACTGGGCATGCTGGCCCTGGCGAACTGGCTGCTCGACATCGCCTGCCTGGCCGCGGTCTGCCAGTCGACGGGCATGGCCATCGGCCCCCACACCGTGCTGCTCGGATACGTCGCCGCGAAGGCGGCCGCGGCCCTCGCCGTGATCCCGGGCGGCCTCGGCGTCGCCGAGATCGGCATGGCCGCGACGTTCATCGCCGCCGGCGCGACCGGCGGCACGGCGGCGGCGGTCGTCACGCTGTACCGCCTGATCTCCTACTGGGCGATCCTGGCCGCCGGCTGGATCGCCTGGCTGTTCCTGCTCGAAGGCTTCCGCACCCGGGTGGTCAACGTGCTCGGCATCGTGCTGCACGGCGCCTGGCGGGTGGTGCTGCTCATAGCCGACAGCATGGGCCCGTTCGCGGTCGTCCTCTACGGCTCCCGCGAGCCCGCCGACCCCGGGGCCCGCGGGTAGTCGCCGAGGCCGCGCTCCAGCAGGCCGAACGCGCGTTCGGCCTCCACGAGAAGATCGGGTTCGATCCGTTCCCAGGCCTCTCCGGCCGTCATGCGGGCCGCGACGCGCCGGGTCAGGGTGCGAAGGACGCCGCAGATCTGCCCGGCGACCAGAACGGGAAGCAGGTCGTCGGCCGCCGCGCCGGTCTCGTCGGCGAGGAGCCGGGCGATGTACTCCTCGCGATCGTGCTCGATCTGCCGCAGCCGGTCCCGCAGCGACCGGCTGCCGTGGATCAGCCGGAGGAACACGTCGGCGCCCTCGTTGAACCCGTAGCGCCAGTCTCTGGTGGCGACGGCGTCCAGAAAGTCGCGCCGCACCGCCTGGATCAGCGACTCGTCAGGGCGTCGCTCCCGCACGACGCGGCCGAGGTGGTAGTCGACGAGGTCGCTGCGGTCGAGGAGCAGGTCCTCTTTCGTCTTGAAGTAGTTGAAGACGGTGTTCACCGACACGTCGGCCGCGCGGGCCACGTCGGCCACGGTGACGTTGTCGAAGCCCCGCATCAGGAACAGCCCGGTGGCGATGTCCGAGATGTGTTGCCGGGTCTCCCGCTTCTTGCGCTCTCGCAGCCCGAGCTCCTCCGCCATGCCCGGTATCCTACCTGTCACTCCAAACTTTAAGTGACACCAAAATTGGTGTTACTCTAACCCGCATGCTTCAGGCACGCGGTCTGATCAAGACCTTCACCGCCAAGACCGGCCCGGTCGAGGCCGTCCGGGGCGTCGACCTCGACGTCTCCGCCGGAGAGATCATCGGTTTCCTCGGCCCGAACGGCGCCGGCAAGACCACCACCACCCGCATGCTGGCCACGCTCGTCCGGCCCACCGCCGGCACCGCCACCGTCGCCGGGCACGACCTGATCCACGACCCGGCGGGTGTGCGCCGCGCCATCGGCTACGTCGCCCAGGGCAACTCGGTGAGCCCGGCGGGATTCGTCGGCGAGGACCTCGAACTGCAGGCCAGGCTGTACGGCCTGAGCGCCGCCGCGGCCCGGCGCCGGGTCGCCGAGACGCTGGAGCGGATGGGACTCGCCGGTGTCGGCACCCGCATGTGCGGGTCGCTGTCCGGCGGCCAGCGCCGCCGGGTCGACATCGCGATGGGCCTGCTGCACCGTCCGCCGCTGCTGTTCCTGGACGAGCCCACCACCGGCCTCGACCCGCAGAGCCGGGCCGACCTGTGGGAACACATCAGGCGACTGCGCGCCGACGACGGCGTGACGGTGTTCCTCACCACCCACTATCTGGACGAGGCCGACGCCCTGTGCGACCGCGTCGTGATCATCTACGGCGGCCGCATCGCCGCCGAGGGCGCCCCGGCCGACCTCAAGGCGAGCGTCGGCCCCGGCGCCACCCTCGACGACGTGTTCCTCGGCGTCACCGGCCGGGCGCTCCGCGAGCGGCCCGAGGGGGTGAGCGCGTGATCACCCTGGTGCTCGCCCGCTACTACCTGCGCACGGCGGTCAAGAGCAGATTCGGCATCGTGATCACCGCCGCGCAGCCGCTGCTGTTCCTCGTGCTGTTCGGCCCGCTGCTGGTGCGCAGCGGCGCGGGCTCGTGGGACACGCTCGTGCCGGGCCTGCTCGTGCAACTCGGCCTGATGAGCGCCGGCATGGCCGGCTTCGGCATCGTGTTCGATCTGCGGTTCGGTGTGCTGGACCGGCTGCGGGTCACGCCGGCCGCCCGCACGGCCCTGCTGCTCGGCCGTGTGCTGAAGGACGTCGTGGTGCTGCTCGCGCAGGCGGCGCTGATCACCGCGCTCGGCTACGCCTTCGGCCTGCGCGCCCCGATCGCCGGCGTGCTGCTCGGCATGGTGCTGCTGGTGATCCTCGCGGTCGCGCTCGCGTCGCTGTCGTACGCGGTCGCGCTCACCCTGGACCAGAACCTGTTCCCGCCGGTCATGTCGCTCGCGACGGTGCCGCTGATGCTCCTGTCGGGCGCGCTGCTGCCCATGTCGCTCGCGCCCGCGTGGCTGGACGTGCTGTCGCGGCTCACGCCGTTCCGGTACGTCGTGGAGGCGCTGCGCGACCTGTTCACCGGCACGTACGCCTCCGCGACCGTGGGGGTGGGCCTGGCCGTCGGCGTGGCGTTCCTGGTCGCGGGCGTCGCGGCCGGCACCCGGCTGATCCAGCGCGAGACCTAGCCCGAGAGCACCGGGTCGCCCGAGGGCTAGGGCCTGGCGGTCGCCGCGCCGGTCTGCGGATCGTCGCCGTTCTGCTCGACGTCCTCGGGGGCGGCCTCCAGGTCGTCGGACGCCTGGGCGAGGGTCGACGCCTTGTCCAGGCGCACCCAGCTCGTGATGCTCTCGACGGCGAACAGCGCGGTGAGGTAGGCGGTCATCACCGCGGCGACCGCGGTCTCCACGCCGAGCACGGCGCCCGCGCCGATCAGCAGCAGCCGGATCTCCCAGCCGAGCCCGGCCTGGAACACCCAGGACGGCGGCCAGATGCTCTGCCGGGTGCGGTAGACCGTGTCGTACGTGTGGTAGCCGATCACGTAGATCAGCACGAACAGCAGCCACTTGGGCACCCCCGCGGGGATGCCGATCACCAGGATGGCGACGAACTCGGTGCCCCGCACCAGCGGCGGCGTCAGCCAGTCGAACCGGCCGAGATGGTCGCGGGCGGCCGTGGGCAGGATCAGCACGATCGCGACCAGGGCCGGCACCAGCATCACGGGCCCGGTGCCCGATGACAGCACGCCCCCCGCCGCGATCGCGGCGACCGCGATCAGGGCGACCAGCGCGGCCGGCACCGGCGGCAGGCCCGGCCCGAGCCGGCCGCGCAGCACGCCCACGAGCGGCCCATCGTCGCGGTAGGCGACGAGGCGGGCCGTCTGGATGCGGCGGCGCTCTTCGTCGGGATCGATAAGGGGCACGGCGTCTGCCTGCGGGTGGGTGATCATGCGAGCGACCTTACGAAACGTCCAGTGAGTGTGTAGACGGCCGCGATGCCGCCCCAGATCACCAGAGTCAGGAAGGTGACACGCGGGCTGAAGATCGCGGCGGTGACGGCGATGGCTGCGAACCGCTCGCCGATGGGGAAGACGATCATCTTACGGGCCCAGTAGACCACACGGAACCGGCCGGCCTTGCCCCACAGCCGGAGCAGACTGCGCACGCCGCCCGTCGGCCGTTCGAGGCGGCGCTGCTCCAGCGCCTCGCGCAGCGGAGTGTCGGGGCTGACCGACAGGTCCAGGGTGGGCAGCATGGTCGACTTCTTCCGGCTGCGGTTGGCGGCGCCGAACGAGAAGTCGAGCAGGTGACGGAACGACTGGAGCGACAGCGCGATCAGGGCCAGGGTCCACACGTCGCCGACACCGGCCACGGCCGAGCCGATCGCGAGCCCGGCGAACACGACGTACTCCTTGAACCGGTCGAACGTGGCGTCGAGCCAGGCGCCGAGCACACCGAACTTGCGGGCGTAGCGGGCCAGCTGACCGTCGACGCAGTCGAACACGAACGCGAAGTAGATCAGCACGCCGCCCGCGACCCAGCCGGCCCGGGTGCCGGTGGCGAACGCGCCGGCCGACAGCAGGCCGAGGAAGATCGAGATCAGCGTGACCTGGTTGGGGCTGAGCCCGCGGCGGGCCGCCCAGCGGGCGATGAAACGGGAGTAGGTGCTGACGAAGAAGGTCGTGAAGAAGCCGTCGGCGCCCTTGACCGCGTGGTTGAGCCGGGCCCGGTCCTCGTCGATGCCCGCCATGATCTGCCGCGCCTCCTCGGCGTCGGCCTCCGTGCGGACCCGCTTGTAGTAGAGATCACGGCGGCCCCGGATGCCCACCGTCACACCCCGCCGCACCAGGCACAGCGTCAGCAGCTGGACCAGGTCGTCCTCGGGGCCGAGCAGATGGGCCATGCCGGCCAGCTCGCGGGCCGCCTCGGCGAGGACCGGAGCGTGCTTGTGGTGCAGGTAGAGCGGGCCGAGCACCACGGCGTTGGGCCGGGTGACGGCGTGGAACGCCGAACCGACCGAGATGATGCGCGACCGCCCCGCGCGCACCCGCACCGGCAGACCTTCGTACACGCGGTCGCCGATCTCGGGCTCGGCCTCCTCGATCGGCGGCTCCGGCAGCACCGTCTCGCCGGTGCCGTCGCCGTTCTCGCCGTCCTCCCCGGCGTCGTCGCCGGTGACGCGCGGCTCCTTGGCGATCAAGGCCAGGGCGCCGCGTTTGGTCTTGGTGATCTGATAGAGCAGCTCGTCGTGGACCACCGAGTCGACCGGCAGGAACAGCAGGCTCTCTGTGGTGTCCTCGATCGCGTCGGCGACGGCGCGCAGCCGGTCGGCCATGCTCAAGGACCCGTCGATCGTGATGGCGGCGGGGTCGATGGCCGCGGCCTGCGAGGGCAACCGCAGCAACTCGGGCAGGACATCGGCCCGGGCCTTGGACAGGACCGTGGACGTCACATCGGACGGGACATCACGTCCAGAAGCGTCGTTGGGGCCGGGCGAAGCGCCCAGCAGGACCACACGGGTCATGGCACCCTTTCAGGCAGCGGCGAAGGCAGTCGACCTCGATGCGGGGGGAGTCCGCCAGGGGGAAGAGTTTAGTGACTTTTCGCCATTCCTTGTGCACCGTCCCCTTCCCCGCGTGTCTTGACCGGATTTCGGCCGTCCGTGGTGGATCCCCACCGTCCCCTCGGCCTTCATAGACTATGCGGGTGAGCTTGTATCGTGACGAGGGAGTCGTGCTGCGCACCCAGAAACTGGGCGAAGCAGACCGTATCGTGACGATCCTGACCAAGCGCACCGGCAAGGTGCGCGGCGTGGCCAAAGGGGTGCGCCGCACCATGTCGCGCTTCGGGGCCCGGCTGGAGCCGTTCACCCACGTCGACCTGCAGCTGCACGCCGGCCGCACACTCGACGTGATCACCCAGGCCGAGACCCTGCGGCCCTACGGCGAGGCCCTGGTCGGCGACTACCCCCGCTACACCGCGGGCACCGCCATGCTGGAGACGGCCGACCGGCTCACCGTGGCCGAGAAGGAGCCCGCGCTGCGGCAGTTCCTGCTGCTCGTCGGAGGACTGCGCACCCTGGTCGGCGGCGAACACGAGGCCCGGCTGGTGCTCGACGCCTACTTCCTGCGCTCGCTGGCCGTGGCCGGCTACGCCCCCGCCCTGTCGGAGTGCGCCAGGTGCGGGGCCGAAGCCGTGCGGGCCTTCGCGATCGTGGCCGGCGGCGTCGTCTGCGGCGCGTGCCGCCCCCCTGGGGCCACGGTGCCGGCGGCCGGGACGATCGCCCTGATGATCGCGCTGCTGCGCGGCGACTGGGTCGCGGCCGACGCCTCCGAGCCCCGCCACCGGGGCGAATGCAGCGGCCTCGTCGCCGCCTATCTGCAGTGGCACCTGGAGCACGGCATACGCTCGCTGCGTCATGTCGAACGAGTCTGAGAGCGAGTCAATGGTCCGTCCACCTTCTCCGCATCCGTCAGGGGCGACCCCGCCCCCCATCCCCGCCGACCTGGTGCCGCGGCACGTCGCGATCGTGATGGACGGCAACGGCCGCTGGGCCAAGGCCCGCGGGCTGCCCCGGATCGAGGGCCACAAGATGGGCGAGTCGTCGCTGATGGACGTGATCGAAGGCGCGATCGAGCTGGGCATTCCGTACCTTTCCGCCTATGCCTTCTCCACCGAGAACTGGCGGCGGTCACCCGACGAGGTGCGGTTCCTCATGGGCTTCAACCGTGACGTCATCCGGCGCCGCCGCGACGAGCTGAACGCTATGGGAGTGCGGGTCCGCTGGGCGGGCCGGCCCGGCCGCCTGTGGAAAAGCGTCATCAAGGAGCTGCGCGACGCCGAGGAGATGACGCTGCACAACAAGGTGATCACCCTGCAGTTCTGCGTCAACTACGGCGGCAGAGCCGAGATCGTCGACGCCGCCCTGCGGCTGGCCGACGACATCGCCGCCGGCCGGATCAAACCGGGCCGCGTCACCGAGCGAACCTTCCACCGCTACCTCGACGAGCCCGACATCCCCGACGTCGACCTGTTCCTGCGCTCCTCCGGCGAACAGCGCACCTCCAACTTCATGCTCTGGCAGTCGGCCTACGCCGAAATGGTGTTCCTGGACCGCTTCTGGCCTGATTTCGACCGCCGTGACCTGTGGCAGGCCTGCGAGATCTACGCCAAACGCGACCGCCGCTACGGCGGCGCCGTCCCCAACGAGGTCGCGCTGGCCGAAGATTCGGACGACGTCTAGGCGGGGGCATCGGGCCACGCTGGGCGCCGTCGTTTTTCGGCGCCGACTGCTCGCGGTGCTGCTTCTCGCCGTATCGGCGCCCATGGTGGCTGACCGCGGAGCCGTGTCGGAGCTCCTCTTATCCGGCTGGGGGAGTCGTGTCGGGTCCGGTCGGGGGAGTCGTGTCGGGGGTTCTTACGGTTGGCGGGAGTCTGGGGGCCGTTTCAGCTGGAGCGTGCGGGGGTCTTTGTTCGGCTTGGGAGTCGGGCGGGGGCGTCATTCTCGGGTTGAGGGTGGTGATTCAGGCGCGGCGGCGGGCTCGGTAGGCGGCTACGTGCATGCGGTTGCCGCAGGTGCGGCTGTCGCAGTAGACGCGGGAGCGGTTGCGGGACTCGTCGACGAAGACGCGGGCGCAGCCGGGGGCGGCGCAGGTGCGGAGGCGTTCCCATTCGCCATCGACGAGGAGGTGGGCGAGGGCGACGCCGCAGTCGGCGGCGAGATGTTCGGTGACCGAGGCGCCGGGGGCGAAGTAGTGGACGTGCAGGGGGAAGCCGTCGTGTTCGACGAGACTCGGGGTGATGCGGGTGCCGGCGAGCAGGCGGTTGAGCCGGGTCACGGCGGCGTCGCGGGAGGTGGAGGTGAAGACCTTGTGGAAGGCGGCCCGCAGGGCGGTCACCTCGGCGAGGTCGCGCGAGTCGAGGCGGTCGATGCCGCTGATCTGCCAGCGCCGCACGAAGGCGTCGAGCTCGTCGAGCCCCGGCAGCGCCTCGTGGCCGCCGGTCTCGGGTGCGGTGTTGACCAGATCCACGACCGTGGCGAGCGAGTGCACCATGTCATGACCGAATGGCATGTTGACTCCTGTCCGGTGGAGCCTTAGCCTAAGCACGGGCTCACCGTCGCGTCAAACCGTCCGGCCCTGTTCTTCTGCCCGGAAGCGTAATCCGTCGCGTCCCGCGAAAGGCGACCGTGGTCAGTCAACGACGTACCGTTATCGTCGCCGTCACCGGTGCGCTGGTGATCGCCACGTCCGCCACCCTGGTGCGCCTGTCGGGCACGAGCGTCGCCACCTCGGCGCTGTTCCGCTGCGGATACGCCGTGCCGCCGCTCGTGCTGCTGGCCTGGTTCGAGCGGCGCAGGGTGGGCCGTATGACGCGGCGCGAGCGGTTCTTATCGTGGGGCGCCGGGGGGTTCTTCGCGCTCGACCTGCTGTTCTGGCACGAGTCGATCAGGTTCGTGGGCGCGGGGCTGGCCACCGTTCTGGCCAATCTGCAGGTGTTCGTGGTGGCGTTCGCGGCCTGGGCGCTGCTGAAGGAGCGGCCTTTGCGGCGCGTCATGATCGTCACGCCGCTGGTGTTCGGCGGGGCGGTGCTGATCTCGGGGCTGGTCTCCGGCGGCTCGGCGTACGGCGAGAACCCGCCCCTCGGGGCGCTGTTCGGCACGCTCACGTCGCTGTCGTACTCCGGTTACCTGCTGCTGTTGCGCGGTGCCGCCCGCGGCGACCGCACCTCGGGCCCGCTGGCGCACGCCACCGTGGCCGCGGCGCTGGTGATCGCCGTGCTGAGCCCGCTGTTCGGCGGCGCCGACCTGACGCCGCGCTGGCCCGCGCACGGCTGGCTGCTGCTGCTCGCGCTCGGGCCGCAGGTGCTGGGCTGGCTGCTGATCTCGTATTCGCTGCCCCGCCAGCCGGCCGCGCTCACCTCGCTGCTGCTTCTCGTGCAGCCGGTGAGCGCGGTCGTCTTGGCGGCGGCGGCGCTGGGGGAGCGGCCGTCGCCGATCCAGCTGGCCGGGTGCGTGGTGATCGCGCTCGGCGTGCTGTGGGGCTCGCGTCAGCCGGCCCGCACGGCGGGCTCGGCGGCGGGGTCGCCGGCCGGCTCGGCCGGCGAGGCGGAGCAGGGCGGGCAGGTGCCGAACACTTCGACGGTGTGAGTGACCGCCGTGAAGCCGTGCTCGGCGCCCACGGCCTCGGCCCACCGTTCCACGGCGGGCCCGGCGACCTCGACAGTGCGCCCGCACTGGCGGCACACCAGATGATGGTGGTGGGTGCCACTGGCGCAGGCGCGGTAGACCGACTCGCCGTCGTCGGTGCGCAGCACGTCGATCTGACCGGCGTCGGCGAGCGCCTGTAGCGCCCGATAGACCGTGGTGAGCCCGATCTTGGCGCCATCGGCGCGCATCTCGGCGTAGATGTCCTGGGCGCTGCGAAACGACGTGCTGCCGGCAAGGGTCTGGCGCACGGCCTCTCTGCGGCTTGTCATCGGGTCGACTCCTGGGTAGGGCTCGTCACCCGAATCTACCCACTCGAACGCACCCTCTGTTCCCCGGCGTAGACGTTCATCGATTCGCCGCGTACGAAACCCAGCAGGGTGAGCCCCGCCTCGGCGGCGAGTTCCACGGCGAGCGACGAGGGCGCCGAGACGGCGGCGAGGGCGGGGATGCCGCCCATCACCGCCTTTTGCGCGAGCTCGAAGGAGGCCCGTCCCGACACCATGAGCACCGTGCCGGCGAGCGGCAGCCGCCCGTCGCGCAGTGCCCAGCCGAGCAGCTTGTCGACGGCGTTGTGGCGGCCGACGTCCTCGCGTACGCACAGCATGTCGCCGTCGCCGGTGAACAGCCCGGCCGCGTGCAGGCCGCCGGTGCGGTCGAACACCCGCTGGGCCGCGCGCAGCCGGTCCGGCAGCAGCGCCACGATCTCGGGGGTCAGCCGCAGCGGGTCGCCCGAGATATCCCACTTGGCGACGGTGCGCACGGCGTCGAGGCTCGCCTTGCCGCACACCCCGCAGGACGAGGTGGTGTAGAAGTTGCGTTCCAGCGATGCCGACGGCGGATCGACGTCGGGGGCCAGCGACACGTCGAGCACGTTGTAGGTGTTCGTGCCGTCGTCGACGGCCCCCGCGCAGTAGCGCATCGCGGCGATGTCGCCGGGGGCCGCGATCACCCCCTCGCTCACCAGGAAGCCCGCCGCCAAGTCGAAGTCGTGGCCCGGGGTGCGCATGGTGACCGTCACCGGCCGCCCGCCCACCCGGATCTCCAGCGGCTCCTCAGCGGCCAGCGAGTCGACGCGTCTGCTGACGCCCGATTCGCGGAATCGCGTGATCCGGCGCTGGACGGTGACTCTGCCCATCGATGCTCATCCCTCGGCCTGGCCAACGTTCTGGACGTGTTGGTACCCGAACCGTCCCTTGATGCACAGATTGCCATGCGTGACGGGATTGTCGTGCGGTGAGGTGACCTTGACGATCCGGTTGTCCTGCACGTGCAGGGTGACGTTGCAGCCGACCCCGCAGTAGGAGCAGATCGTGGTGGTCTGGGTCTGCCGCGACTCGTCCCACGTGCCGGCCTGGCGCATGTCGTACTCGGTCTTGAACGACAGGGCCCCGGTCGGGCACACCTCGACGCAGTTGCCGCAGTAGACGCACGCCGAGTCGGTCAGCGGCGCGTCGAACTCGGTGGAGATCGTCGCGTCGAAGCCCCGGCCGGCCACGCCGATCGCGAAGGTGTTCTGCCATTGCTCGCCGCACGCGTCGACGCACTTGTAGCAGAGGATGCATTTGTCGTAGTCGCGCACGTACAGGTCGTTGTCGATCTTCACCGGCCGGTCGACGGTGGCGGCCTCGCCGCCGAAGCGACCGGGGTCGGCGCCGTACTCCTCGATCCACTCGGCCGCGCGGGGCGTGGTGGACAGATCGACCGAGGAACCGAGCAGCTCCAGCACGACCTTGCGGCTGTGCCGGGCCCGCTCGGTGTCGGTCGCCACCTCCATGCCCGCCTCGGCCTTGCGCGAGCAGGCCGGCACCAGGGTGCGCGAGCCGGTCACGTCGACCATGCACACCCGGCAGGCGTTCTTCGGGGTGAGCGTGTCGCCGTAGCACAGGGTCGGGATGTCCTTGCCGGCGGCCGCACAGGCGTCCAGGACGGTCGCGCCCTCGGGCACGCGCACCGGCTGCCCGTCCACGGTGAGCTCGACGAGACGACGGGGCGGCCGCAGCGGGATCACGGTCATTCGGACTCTCCAGTGGAAGCGGTGGAAGCGGGAGGCGTGGCGGCGAAGACGCCGAGCCGGTCGATGGCCGATTCGACGGCGTTCCAGGCGGTCTGGCCGAGGCCGCAGATCGAGGCGTCGCGCATGGCGCGGCCGACCTCGCGCAGCAGGGTCAGGTCGCCGTCGTCGCGGCGTCGCGTCAGCCGGAGCAGGGCCTCCTCCTGCCGCACGGTGCCGACGCGGCAGGGCACGCACTGCCCGCACGACTCGTCGCGGAAGAACTCCGCGATGCGCAGCAGGATGCGCGCCAGGTCGACGGTCTCGTCGAGCACGAGCACCACGCCCGAGCCGAGCGTGGCCCCGGCCGCGCGGGTGCCTTCGAAGGTGAGCGGCACGTCCAGCTCGTCGGGCCGCACGAAGGCCCCGGCCGCGCCGCCGAGCAGCACGGCCCGCAGCTCGTGCCCCTCGGGCACGCCGCCGCCGAGCTCCAGCAGCTCGCGCAGCGTCGCGCCGAACGGCACCTCGTACACGCCGGGCCGCCGCACGCTGCCCGACAGGCAGAACAGCTTGGTGCCGGTCGAGCCCTCGGTGCCGATCGCGGCGTACGCCGCGGCGCCGCCGAGCAGGATCGGCAGCACGTTGACCAGCGTCTCGACGTTGTTGACGACGGTGGGCTTGCCGAACAGGCCCTTCTCGACCGGGAACGGGGGTTTGCTGCGCGGCTCGCCCCGCAGCCCCTCGATCGAGTTGAAGATCGCGGTCTCCTCACCGCAGATGTACGCCCCCGCGCCGCGCCTGATCTCGATGTCGAACGAGTAGCCCTGGCCGAGAATGTCGTCGCCGAGCAGGCCGCGCGAGCGGGCCGTGTCGATGGCGTGCCGCAGCCGGCGTGTGGCGCGCGGGTACTCGCCCCTGATGTAGAGGTACCCCCTGGCGCAGCCGGTGGCGTAGCCGGCGATCGTCATGGCCTCGATGACGGCGTACGGGTCGCCCTCCATGATCACCCGGTCTTTGAAGGTGCCGGGCTCGCTCTCGTCGGCGTTGCACACCAGATAGTGCGGGTGGTCGGGCTGGCGTGCCGCCGCCTCCCACTTGCGTCCGGCGGGGAACGCCGCCCCGCCCCGGCCGACCAGCCCGGCGTCGAGCACCTCGCGGATCACCCCGGCCGGGCCGAGCTCGAAGGCCCGGCGCAGCGCGGCGTAGCCGCCTTCGGCCCGGTAGTCGTCGAGGCTGGCCGGGTCGACCACGCCGACGCGGCGCAGCAGCACCAGGCCGTCGGAGCCGGCCTGCGGCACGACCTCCTGGGCCGGCGGCTCGTCGGCGTGGCCGGGCAGCGCCGCGTCGGGGGAGAGCGGGGCGTGCACGACGGCGCGCGGGGTCTCGCCGGCGACGAGGGTGAGCGCGGCCGGGGCCCGCTCGCACAGGCCCAGGCAGGGGCTCGGCTGCCACGACAGCCCGGGCGGGCCGAGCCGGTCCTCGATCGCGGCCCGCACCTGCGCGGCGCCCTTGGCGGCGCAGGCGAGGTCGGTGCAGACGTGGGTGACGCTCTCGGGGCGCGGCTTCAGGGAGAACAGCGAGTAGAACGTCGCCACGCCGTACGCCTCGGCCGGCGGCACGGTGAGCCGGCGGCAGATGTAGTCGAGCGCGCCTTCGCTGATCCAGCCCACGCGGTCGTTGACGGCGTGCAGGGCGGGCAGCAGCAGGTCGCGCCGGTCGCGGGCGTCGTGGCCGCCCTCGGCGACGCGCAGGTCGGTCTCGGTGCGCACCCCGCCCTCCCACGATGACGGCGGCGGGCCGAGGAGCGCGTCGACGGCCGCGCGTTCGGCGTCGCTGGGACGCGCGTTACGGAATCTGATGTCCACCCGGTCACCCCACCAGCGTCGAAAGCTTGTCCACCCTGATCGCGGCCGCCTTGTACTCCGCCGTGCCCGCGACCGGGTCGGCCGCCTCGATCGTGAGGGAGTTGGTGTCGACCTCGTCGGGGAAGTGCATGGTCATGAACGCCAGGCCCGGCCGCAGCCCGGGGTCGATCAGCACGGGGGCCACGACCGAGGCGCGGCGGGAGGTCACCCGCACCTGCTCGCCGGCGACCACGCCGAGCTTCTCGGCGTCCTCGGGGCACAGCTCGATGGCGCCGCCGCGCAGCAGCGGAGAGGCGAACCCGCTCGACTGCACGCCCGTGTTGTAGGAGTCGAGCCGCCGGCCGGTGGTGAGCCGGATGGGGTACTCGTCGTCGAGCACGTCGACGGGCGGGGAGTGTTTCAGCGCGGCGAACGCCGCCGGCTTGCCGCGCCGCTCGGGGTCGGTCTCCCACAGGCGCGAGTGCAGGAACGGCGGCTCCAGTTCGTCCTCCGACGGGCAGGGCCACTGGATGCCCTGCAGCCGGTCGAGCCGTTCGTAGCTCATGCCGGCGTAGTCGGGGGCGACGGTGCGCAGTTCGTTCCACACCTGCTCGGCGCTGTCGTAGTGCCAGTCGTGGCCGAGGCGGCGGGCGATGTCGCACAGGATCGCGATGTCGTCGCGGGCCTCGCCCGGCGGCTCGACCGCCTTGCGCACCCGCTGCACCCGGCGCTCGCTGTTGGTGAACGTGCCGTCGGCCTCGCACCAGGCGGCGGTCGCCGGCAGCACCACGTCGGCCATCTGGGCGGTCTTGGTGAGGAAGATGTCCTGCACGACCAGGTGGTCGAGCATGCCCATGCGCTTGGTCGTGTGCAGCGTGTCGGCCTCGGACTGCACGGGGTTCTCCCCGATGACGTACGCGGTGGTGATGATGCCCTGGCCCATGGCCTCCAGCATCTCGGTGAGGTTCAGCCCGTAGTTGGGCTGCAGCGTGGTGTTCCAGGCGCTCTCGAACCTGGCCCGGATGGCGGGGTCGAGGATGTCCTGGAACCCGGGCAGCCGGTTGGGGAGGGCGCCCATGTCGCCGCCGCCCTGCACGTTGTTCTGGCCGCGCAGCGGGCTCAGGCCGGAGCCGTATCGGCCGACGTGGCCGGTGAGCAGGGCCAGGTTGATGAGGGCGCGCACGTTGTCGGTGGCGTTGTGGTGCTCGGTGATGCCGAGGGTCCAGCACAGCTGGGCGCGGTCGGCGCGGGCGTAGGCGTGGGCGAGCTCGCGGATCGACTCCGCCGGCACGCCGGTGACCTGCTCGGCGGCCTGGAGGGTCCACGGCTCGACGGCCGCGGCGAACTCGTCGTAGCCGACGGTGGCGCGCTCGATGAACGCGGTGTTGGCCAGCCCGGCGTGGATGATCTCGCGCGCGACGGCGTTGGCGAGCGGAATGTCGGTGCCGACGTTCAACCCGAGCCACCGGTCGGCCCAGCGGGCGGTGCTGGTGCGCCGGGGGTCGACGGCGAACATGCGGGCGCCCTTCCTGATGCCCTTGAGCACGTGCTGGAAGAAGATCGGGTGGGCCTCACGGGCGCTCGATCCCCACATCACGATGAGGTCGGTGTTCTCGATCTCCTCGTACGACGATGTGCCGCCGCCGCTCCCGAACACCGCCGACAGGCCGGCCACGCTGGGGGCGTGGCAGGTGCGGTTGCACGAGTCGACGTTGTGGCTGCCCATGATCACCCGGGTGAACTTCTGCGCCACGTAGTTCAGCTCGTTGGTGGAGCGTGCGCAGGCGAACATGCAGAACGCCTGCGGGCCGCCGGCCTCGACGTTGCGCCGGAACCCCTCGGCGGCCTTGTCGAGCGCCTCGTCCCAGGTGGCTCTGCGCAGCTCACCGTTCTCGCGTACCAGCGGGTGGGTCAGCCGTTCGTAATGCTCGGCACGCTTCTGTCTCATGGCGCGTTCCCCTCCATCAGTATGCTGTCTACCGTATTTAGATCAGATTTCAACGGCAAGGGTCGACGCCCCTGCCGCCCTGCGAGACACCTGTTCGCCGAGCAGGTCGGTCACAGCGTGGATGGCCCGGAGGACGGGGGTGTGCGCGCCGGTCAGGGCCGCCAGCTCGACGACCGCGGCGAGGATCACGTCCAGCTCTAGCGGCTTGCCCCTTTCCAGATCCTGCAGGGTCGAGGTCTTGTGCTCGCCGGTGCGCTCGGCGCCGCGCAGGCGGCGCTCGATCGACACCGGCGGATCGCAGCCCACCCGCCGGGCGACCTCGACGGTCTCGCGCATCATCGTGACCACGAGGTCCCGGGTGCCCCGGTGCCGGCAGATGCCGGCCATGGTGGCGCGGGCCAGGGCGCTGATGGGGTTGAACGCGATGTTGCCCATGAGCTTGACCCAGATGTCCTTGCGCAGGTCGGTCTCGACCGGGCACTTGAGCCCGCCGGCGACCATGGCCTCGCTGAAGGCGATGCATCGGGGCGAGATCGACCCGTCGGGCTCGCCGATGGAGAACCTCGTGCCCTCCAGGTGGCGGATCACCCCGGGCTCCTCGATCTGCGTGGCGGCGTAGACCACGCAGCCGATGGCGCGCTCCATCGTCAGCACCGCGGTGACGGCGCCGCCGGGGTCGACGCTTTCGATGCGGCGCCCCTCGTAGGGGCCGGGCAGGCGGTGGAAGTACCACCACGGGATGCCGTTCTGCGCGGCGACGATGGCCGTCCGCTCGTGCAGCAACGGCCGGATCAGGGGGCCGCAGGTGGCGTAGGAGTTGGCCTTGAGCCCGAGGAACACATAGTCGACCGGACCGACCGCCCCCGGGTCGTCGGTCGCGTTGGGGTGCGCGGTGAAGTCTCCCCGCGGGCTGAGCACACGCACTCCCGAGGCGCGCATCGCCGACAGATGCGCGCCCCTGGCGATCAGGTGGACATCGGCCCCCGCCCGATGCAGGGCGGCGCCCACATACGCGCCGATGGCGCCGGCGCCAAGAACAGCGACTCGCAATCTCCGCTCCGTTCTCGCGTCGTCCGTGCATTCGGTATACAGTATGGAAATTATCGCGGTCAAGGAGTCGCCACCCCCTGGACAACCGCCGGGATGCCCGGCTAAACCAGACTCATACGGTATGCAGTATGCGGAATCCTGGAAGGATGGCTCACATGGCGCACTCGGCGGACGGCCCGCAGGAGGTCATCTCCGGAGGACATCTGGTGGCCAAGGCCCTCAAGGCGGAGGGCATCGACACGATCTTCACCCTCTGCGGCGGCCACATCATCGACATCTACGACGGCTGCGTGGACGAGGGCATCGAGGTGATCGACGTACGCCACGAGCAGGTGGCCGCGCACGCCGCCGACGGCTACGCGCGGGTGACCGGCCGCCCCGGCTGCGCGGTCGTCACCGCCGGCCCCGGCACCACCGACGCCGTCACCGGCGTGGCCAACGCCTTCCGGGCCGAGAGCCCGATGCTGCTCATCGGCGGCCAGGGCGCGCTGAGCCAGCACAAGATGGGCTCACTGCAGGACCTGCCGCACGTCGACATGATGACGCCGATCACCAAGTTCGCCGCCACCGTGCCGCATACCGAGCGCGTCGCCGACATCGTGTCGATGGCGTTCCGCGAGTGCTTCAACGGCGCGCCCGGGCCGTCGTTCCTGGAGATCCCGCGCGACGTCCTCGACGCCAAGGTGCCGCTGGAGCGGGCCCGCCTCCCCAAGCCCGGGCACTACCGCGCCTCGACCCGCCAGGCCGGCGACCCCGAGGCCGTCGAGCGGCTCGCCGACCTGCTCGCCCACTCCGAGAAGCCCTGCGTGCTGCTCGGCAGCCAGGTGTGGACCTGCCGGGCCACCGACGCCGCGGTCGACTTCGTGCGCACGCTCAACGTGCCGGCGTACATGAACGGCTCCGGCCGCGGCACGCTGCCGCCGGGCGACCCGCACCACTTCCAGCTCTCGCGCCGCTACGCGTTCACCAACGCCGACCTGATCATCATCGTCGGCACCCCGTTCGACTTCCGCATGGGCTACGGCCGCCGCCTGTCGCCCGACGCGACCGTGGTGCAGATCGACCTCGACTACCGCACCGTCGGCAAGAACCGCGACATCGACCTCGGCATCGTCGGCGACGCCGGGCTGATCCTGGCGGCCGCCGCGCAGGCCGCCTCCGGCCGCGTCGAGAACGGCGCCACGCGGCGCAAGGAGTGGCTGGAGGAGCTGCGGGCCGTCGAGAAGCAGGCGTACGAGAAGCGGCTGCCCCGCCAGCTGTCCGACGCGCGGCCCATCGACCCCTACCGCCTGGTGCACGAGATCAACGAGTTCCTCACCGACGACACCATCTACATCGGCGACGGCGGCGACATCGTCACCTTCTCCGGCCAGGTCGTGCAGCCCAAGTCGCCCGGCCACTGGATGGACCCCGGCCCGCTCGGCACCCTCGGCGTCGGCACGTCGTTCGCGATGGCCGCGAAGCACTCCCTGCCCGGCAAGGAGGTCGTCTGCCTGTACGGCGACGGCGCCTTCAGCCTCACCGGGTGGGACTTCGAGACGATGGTCCGCTTCGACCTGCCGTACATCGGCATCGTCGGCAACAACTCCTCGATGAACCAGATCCGCTACGGCCAGGCCGCCAAGTACGGCAAGGACCGCGACCGTGTCGGCAACACCCTCGGCGACGTGCCGTACGGGAAGTTCGCCGAAATGCTCGGCGGCTACGGCGAGGAGGTGCGCGACCCCGCGCAGATCCGCCCGGCCCTGGAGCGGGCCCGTGAGTCGGGCAAACCGTCTCTGATCAACGTATGGGTCGATCCGGACGTGTACGCCCCCGGAACCATGAACCAGACGATGTACAAGTAGGGGAGACGACCGATGGGTAAGGCACTCGACGGTGTCCGCGTCCTCGACATGACCCACGTGCAGTCCGGGCCGTCCTGCACGCAGATCCTCGGCTGGCTCGGCGCCGACGTCATCAAGGTGGAGGCCCCCACCGGCGACATCACCCGGCGGCAGCTCCGCGACCTCCCCGACGTCGACAGCCTCTACTTCACGATGCTCAACTGCAACAAGCGCAGCGTGACGCTCAACCTGAAGACCGAGCGGGGCAAGGAGATCTTCACCGAGCTGGTGCGCCGCTGCGACGTCATGGTGGAGAACTTCGGGCCGGGCGCGGTCGACCGCATGGGCTTCACCTGGGAGCGGCTCCGCGAGCTCAACCCGCGCCTCATCTACGCCTCGATCAAAGGCTTCGGGCCCGGCGCCTACGCCGGCTACAAGGCGTACGAAGTGATCGCCCAGGCGATGGGCGGGTCGATGACGACCACCGGGTTCGACGACGGGCCGCCGCTGGCGACCGGCGCGCAGATCGGCGACTCCGGCACCGGCATCCACACCGTGGCCGGCATCCTCGCCGCCCTCTTCCAGCGCGAGCACACCGGGCGCGGCCAGCGGGTGCAGGTGGCCATGCAGCACGCCGTGCTGAACCTGTGCCGTGTCAAGCTGCGCGACCAGCAGCGGCTGGCGCACGGCCCGCTCGCGGAGTACCCCAACAAGGACTTCGGCGACGAGGTGCCGCGCTCGGGCAACGCCTCCGGCGGCGGCCAGCCCGGCTGGGCGGTCAAGTGCGCCCCCGGCGGCCCCAACGACTACATCTACGTGATCGTGCAGCCGCCCGGCTGGGCGCCGATCGCCCGCATCATCGGCCGGCCGGAGCTGGCCGACGACCCCGAGTGGGCGACGCCGGAGGCGCGGCTGCCGAAGCTGGACAAGATGTTCCAGCTCATCGAGGACTGGACCATCAACCACGGCAAGTGGGAGGTCCTCGACCGGCTCAACGCCGAGAACATCCCCTGCGGGCCGATCCTGTCCACCAAGGAGCTGATCGAGGACCCGACCCTGGCCGAGAACGAGATGGTGGTCACGGTCGAGCATCCCGAGCGCGGCCCCTTCAAGACGGTGGGGAGCCCGCTCAAGCTCTCCGACTCGCCGGTGGACATCGTCCGCTCCCCGCTGCTCGGCGAGCACAACGCCGACATCTACACCGGCTTCCTCGGCATCCCGGCCGGCGAACTCGCCGAGCTGAAGACGAACGGAGTGATCTGAGTGGGCGACCCGACCTACGACACGACCGCGACCGACAGGGCCGCGACCGACAGGGCCGCGGTGCGCGAGGTCCTGGCCAAGGCGCAGGCCGAGGGGCGCGACGCGCTGACCGCGCCGGAGGGGCGGCGGATCTGCGCCGCCTACGGCATCGCCACACCGGGCGAGGGCCTGGCGACGACGGCGGACGAGGCGGCGCGGCTCGCGGCCCGCATCGGGTTCCCCGTCGTTCTCAAGATCGTCTCGCCGCAGATCCTGCACAAGACCGAGGCCGGCGGCGTGCTGGTCGGGCTCGGCACTGCCGACGAGGTGCGCGCCGGCTACGACACGATCATCGCGAACGCCCGGGAGTACGACGCCGGCGCCACGATCGACGGCGTGCAGGTGCAGGCGCTCGTCGGCGGCGGCCACGAGGTCATCATCGGCGCGGTCACCGACCCGACGTTCGGGAAGGTCGTGGCGTTCGGGCTCGGCGGGGTTCTGGTCGAGGTCATGAAAGACGTGACCTTCCGTCTTGCCCCGGTTTCGGGTGATGATGCGCTAGCGATGCTGGATGACATCAAAGCGGCTGATGTGCTGCGAGGTGTCCGGGGAGAACGGCCGGTCGACCGGGCCGCCCTCGCCGGCATGATCGAGCGCGTCGGCGCGCTGGTGACCGACTTCCCCGAGATCGCCGAAGTCGACCTCAACCCGGTGTTCGCCGGCCCCCAGGGCGCCACCGCCGCCGACGTGCGGATCCTGATCACCCGCGAGCCGGTGACCGAGCCCGCCAGGCTGTCCCGCGACGAGATCCTCGCCGCCATGCGCCGCATCTTCAAGCCGCGCTCGGTCGCCGTGATCGGGGCGAGCGGGGAGACCGGGAAGATCGGCAACTCGGTGATGCGGAACCTGATCAACGGTGGTTATCAGGGTCACATCTACCCCATCAACCCCAGATCGTCGGAGATCATGGGCCTGCCCGCCTATCCGACGATCCTGGACGTGCCAGGGGAGGTCGACGTCGCGGTCTTCGCCATCCCCGCGAAGCTCGTCGCCGCCGCCCTGGAGGAGGCGGGCAAGAAGGGAGTCGCCGGAGCCGTCATGATCCCCTCGGGCTTCGCCGAGACCGGCAACGTCGAAGGACAGCGCGAGATCGTCGAGATCGCCCGCCGCCACGGCGTCCGCATGCTCGGGCCCAACATCTACGGCTACTACTACACACCCGAAAACCTCTGCGCCACGTTCTGCACGCCCTACGACGTCAAGGGCAGCGTCGCCCTCACCTCGCAGAGCGGCGGCATCGGCATGGCGATCCTCGGCTTCAGCCGCACCACGAAAATGGGCGTGTCGGCCATCGTCGGCGTCGGCAACAAGGCCGACGTGGACGAAGACGACCTGCTGACGTTCTTCGAGCAGGACGACAACACCTCCTGCGTGGCCATGCACCTGGAGGACCTCAAGGACGGCCGCGGGTTCGTCGACGTGGCCCGCCGCATGGTCCGCGACAAGCCCGTCATCGTGCTCAAGGCCGGCCGCACCGCCATGGGCGCCCGCGCCGCCGGCTCGCACACCGGGGCGCTGGCGGGCGACGACAAGGTGTACGACGACATCTTCCGCCAGGCCGGCGTGGTCCGCGCGCCCGGCCTCAACGAGATGCTGGAGTACGCCAGGGCCCTGCCGATCATGCCGGCCCCCAAGGGCGAGAACGTCGTGATCATCACCGGGGCCGGCGGCTCGGGAGTGCTGCTCTCGGACGCCTGCGTCGACAACGGCCTCACCCTCATGGACATCCCACCCGACCTCGACGAGGCCTTCCGCGCCTACATCCCGCCGTTCGGCGCGGCCGGCAACCCCATCGACATCACCGGCGGGGAACCCCCGAGCACCTACGAGAACACCATCCGGCTCGGCCTGTCCGACGACCGGATCCACGCCCTGGTGCTCGGCTACTGGCACACCATCGTGACCCCGCCCATGGTCTTCGCCGAACTCGTGGCCCGCGTCGTGGCCGAGGGCAGGGCCGCGGGCAACGACAAGCCGGTCGTCGCCTCGCTGGCCGGCGACACCGAGGTGGAGGAGGCGGCGGCGTACCTCTTCGACCATGGCGTGGTGGCGTATCCGTACACCACGGAACGACCAGTCGCGGTACTTGGCGCCAAATACCGCTGGGCGCGGGCGGCCGGGCTCCTGGGCTGAGCCGCGCCGATCGAGGAAACCGAGCCGGGGGCACATCGGGGCAGGCAAGCGGGATCGACAATCTCCCGAGGAGGTCCGAACGTGGACACTTCAAGAACACCGGCGACACCCGGGACGGGCCCGGACCCTGGGCCCGCGGCCGGTGCGGCGACGGCGCCGCCAGGCCAGGACGAACGGGTATGGCGGGCGGGCAAGCTGGAGCCGATGCCCATCCGGTCGCTGCCCGACGCCCCTCCGTCGGTGCACCTCATCGGCCCCACCGTGTTCCTCGTCGCGCTCGGCGTGGGCATGGGCGAGTCGTACATGTGGCCGCGGCTGGTCCTGATCTTCGGGCCGGAGATCCGCTGGCTGTTCCTCATCGGCGTCACCATCCAGGCGGTCGTCACGCTGGAGATGGCGCGTTACGCGATGGCCACCGGCGAAAGCATCTTCTTCGGCGCGGCCCGCGTGTTCAAACCCCTGATGTGGTTCTTCTTCATCGCGGCCATAGCGGTCTACATCTGGCCAGGACATCTCTCGGCGGGCGCGGCGGCCTTCGAGGAGATCACCGGCATCCCCTGGGTCGTGACGGCGTGCGTGGCGCTCGTCCTGGTCGGCGTCCTGTTCACGCTCGCCAAGGTGATCTACAGTTTCCTGGAGAGCCTGCTGTCGTTCCTCATCGGGCTGCTGGTCATCGGCACCTCGGTGGTGGCGGCGATCGTCGGCCAGTTCGGCGACCTGGTCGACACGATCACCGGCATGTTCCACTTCGGCTACATCCCCGACGGCGCCATGTCGGCGACGTGGTTCCCCGTCATCGTCGGGTCGATCGCCTTCGCCGGCCCCTCCGGCATGCAGCAGATGTGGTACACCCTGCACCTGCGCGACTCGGGCGCCGGCATGGGCGCGCACATCCCCCGCATCCGCGGCCTGCGGCACGCCGGCGAGGAGGAGAGCATGCCCTCCCGGGGGTTCATGTTCGACACCGACGACCCCGCCGAGATGGCCAAGTGGCGGGGCTGGCGCCGCTGGGTCACCTGGGACGCCCTGCTGCTGTTCTGGGGCATCACGATGCTCGTCACCATCGCGTTCACCGTGATCGCCCAGGCGGCCTCCCGCAACAACCCCAACGTCAAGGAGCTCATCGAGAACGGCGACCGCACCGCCGCGCTCAACGCCATGTCCGACTCGTTCGCCTCGGCGGGCGGCGCGGTGCTCGGCGGGGTCTTCCTCGGGTTCATCGCGCTCATCGGGCTCAACGCCACCCTGGGCCTGTTCGACTCGTTCTCCCGGGGCCAGGCCGACATGACCTTCTACTTCGTGCCGGGTGCGCGGAAGTTCCGCATCTCCCACCTGTACGCCGCGTTCCTGTGGGGCGTGATCATCTTCGGCATCCTGATCCTGCTCTTCGGACCGGCCGACGGGCCCTCCGCCATCCTCGACACGCTGGCGTTCATGTCGACGTTCGCCATGGGCGCCTACTGCGTGACCCTGCTCCTGGTCAACAACCGCATGCTGCCCAGACCCATCCGGCCGAAGTGGTGGTCGAACGCCGTGATCGGGTTCGGGGCGTTCTTCTACCTGGGCATGCTGTTCTACAGCCTGTTCAGGTTCGGCGTGGTCGTGAGCTGACATGACCACCGTCCGACACCTCGCACTCGGCCTTCCCGGGCTGTGCATCGGAGTCGTGGCCGGCCTCATCGCCGGCGGGCTGTCCCTCCTCGCGGGGCAGCCCGCCGGCTGGGCCGCGATCTCCATGCTGGGCCTCGCCGCGCCGCTCGGGCTCTTCGGGGCCCTGTACGGCATGCTGATGGGCCACGGCCTGTTCCGGCCCGGAGTGTTCGCCCCCGCGGCCTTCTTCTGGATCGTCGGCTTCCCTCTGGGGCGGCTGATCCAGGAGTCCGTCACCGGCCTCGCGCTGGCCGGCCGCATCTCCATCGCCGAAGGGGTGCCGCAGTTCCTCGCCTTCCAGGCGATGGTCAGCGTCGGCTTCGCGCTGGGCTTCGTCTGGCTGCACGAACGACTGGCGCCCTACTGGTTCCTGCGCATCCAGGACGGCAACCCGTACGCCCGGGCGCTGCTCGCCCGCTACATCGAGCACTCGCGCGCCCTCTGGCAGGCCAAGGAGAGCCGCGACGCCGCCCGCCGGGCCCGCCGGGACGCGCGGTCCGGGCGCCCGGCGGGGCGGCCCGCCGAGCGCACCACCGGTCGCACCGCCAGACCGGCCTCCGGCCGCGAGGATCGGCGCAAGCCGATGGCGGCCGGGCCGGTCCGTCACCGTCAGAAGGGAACCCGATGACGGCAGGCAGATCGCGTGCGTCGGAGAGCGCCTGCCCCTAGGGCGCACCCGGACGCTCTCCGAGCCCTCTGCGAGCGAGCCCTCTCCGGGCTTGCTCTCTCCGGGACTCCCCGGGACCCGCCGCCTGGGAAGCGCTGTCCGGGATCCGCCCCGCGACGCGGCTCCCGGCGGCCCCGTGACCACGCCGGGGCCGCCCGGACGCCCGTTCGCCGCGCCCCACCCGGTTCGGCCCAATTGGCCCCACTTATGCTGATCGTCATGGTTGCCCCCGGCAACAGGACGTACCGTTCGCCTCCCCGTCATCGCTTCGCGCGGGACGCCGCCAGCCCGCCATCCCCCCGGAAGGACCTCGATGTCGAACGATGTCCCCGCCGACGTCCCGACGCTGCCGAAGGACACCCCGCCGCTCGTGGCCGCCGAGAGCAACAGCCGGACCGTCAACATCCTGCTCACCGCCGCCGTCGTCCTGGTGGCCCTGGACCTGCTGATCAATGCGATCGGCGGCCCGGCCGCCCTGGAGTTCGTCATCGGCGCGGTGTCCCTGGTGCCGCTCGCGTTCGTGATCGGCGAATCCACCGAGCGGCTGGCCGAGCACACCGGGCCGGTCGTCGGCGGCCTGCTCAACGCCACCATGGGCAACGCCCCGGAGCTGATGGTCTCGCTGTTCGCCGTCGCGGGCGGGCTGTTCACGGTCGTCCGCGCGTCCCTGGTCGGCTCCGTGGTGAGCAACCTGCTCCTCGTCCTCGGCACCAGCATGGTGTTCGCCCCCCGCGCCAAGGTGCCGCGTGGCTCGGTGGCCGGCGCGCTGGCCCAGGTCGGCCTCGCCGTCGTGATCTTCGCGGCGATGGCGTTCCACTACGGGTGGCAGCAGCCCGGCGCGCAGTCGGCGGCGTTCGACCTGCCCGGCTGTGCCGTCCTGCTGGCGCTGTACGTCGTGCTGACCATCCGCTCGGTGCGGGCCGGCCTCGCCGAGCACCGGGAGAAGCGGGGGTCGGCGCCGCCGCCACAGTGGTCGCTGCGCAAGGGCCTGGCCTATCTGCTGCTCGCCACCGCCGCCACCGTGGTGGCGACGCACGAGGTGACCGACACCATCGAGGCGTTCGCCCGGGCGAGCGGTCTCGGCCTGTTCTTCACCTCGGCCATCGTGGTCGCCATCATCGGCAACGCCGCCGAGCACGGCGGCGCGGTCGTGGTGGCCGCCCGGGGCAACATGGAGCTGGCGCTGGAGATCGCCCTCAGCTCCGCGGCCCAGGTGGCGGTGTTCGTGCTCCCCGTGGTCGCGCTGCTGTCCGCGACCTTCCTGCCGATGCCGATGGCCTTCACCCCGGTCGAGATCGTCAGCCTCGTGTGCGCGGTGCTGCTGCCGGCGCTGGTGCTGCGCGCGGGATGGTCGAGCAAGGGCCGGGGCGTCGTGCTTCTGGTGGGCTACCTGCTCATCGGGGCGGCGTACCTCGTGCTCGGCTGAATCCCCAGGTCGTCGTTCAACGCGCGGGCCGGGGCGCGCTCAGCGCCGGGAACCGCGCCGGGCGCCGCTGCCGTTCGCGGCCCGCTCGGCCCGCGCCCAGCGTTCGAGCTGCCGCTCCACGCCCTCGGCGCTCGCGTACGACCGCATCGCCGTGCCGAGCGCGAGCCCGATCCGCGGCCCGTCGCCGACGTATCCGCCGGGCCGGCCGAGCTGAAAGCGGATTTTCCGCAGGAAGGCCTTCATCGTCTCATCACCTCCTCGACCCATCGTGACCACCGGTCGCCCCGAAAACGCGCAGCGGCGCCCCGCGTCGGGCGAATGCACGATTTCGCGCGACACCGGGGGCGTTCGGGGCGTTTCAGTGGACGTTGAGGAGCGGGCGCACCTCAGCGGGACGCCGCCGAGCGCGCGCGCCGGCGCCGGGTGGTGACCGGGGCGGGGGCCGGCTCCTCCTCCTTGAGCTGTTCCAGGTACGACGTGCGGGTGAGCTCGGTGTGCTCCCGCATGATCGTGGCGGCCCGCTCGGCGTCACCGGCCTCGATGGCGTCGATGAGCGCGGCGTGCTCGTCCCACGACATGCGGCCGCGCTGGCGGGCCACCGGCGTGTGGTACCAGCGGACCCGGCGCGACACCTGCGCGGCCAGCTCCGCCAGCACCTTGTTGCCCGACAGGTCCATGACCAGCGCGTGCAGCTCGGAGTTGGCGGCCACCGCGGCGTCGATGTCGTCGGACTCGATCGCCGCGAGCCCTTTGGCGCAGATGGCGCGCAGCCGCGCCACGCCCTTGGCGTCGGCGTGCCCTGCCGCGAGCCGCGCGGACTCGGTCTCCAGCAGCGACCGCACCGCGAGCAGCTGACCGGCCTCCTCGGCGGTCGGCACATGCACGAACGCGCCGTGCCCCGGCCGCAGATCGACCCACCCCTCACTGCTGAGCAACTGCAGCGCCTCGCGCACGGGCTGCCGCGACACCCCCAGCAACTCGGCGAGCTCGCTTTCCACCAAATGTTGACCGGGCCGTAGACTTCCGGTTATGACCAGCTCCAGAAGCGCCTCGAACACGCTCTCGCGCAACGGTATAGGGCGCGCGATCCGAGGGGGCGTAGCCTGGTTCACCAATCGTTCCGCCAATTCCGATCGCATCATTTCTGTCACTCCAGGATGAACGACGAGAAGAGCGAAATCAGCATCTTGTTTCTCGTCGACTGCCTACAGCATACAGTGTTGCCGTACCGCCCTTACGGTGAGTCTGCTCACATCGCCTCGCCGATCAGCTGGAAATGCCAGACGACCGCGACCGGGGTGTTCCGGAACGCCGCGTCGGCGGCCTCCGGGCACCAGTAGACGATGTCGTAGGCGCCCATGGGCGGCAGCGGGTCGGGGGGCGGAGTGCCGGGCACCAGCGGCAGGGGCGGGCGGCGCGGCTCATCGCAGTGGCGCACCTGAAACCCCAGCGGCAGCGCCGCCTTGATGTAGTCGCTCAGCGGACGGTAATGGTCGGCGAGGACGGCCGGCCGCCCGTCCGCGCCGGTACGGGGCGTCCTGGGCCCCAGGTACCCCGACAACGGGTGCGGGTCGGAAAGCACGAGATGACCGCCGGGGCGCAGCACGCGGGCGAACTCGGCCAGCACCGGCTCCAGTTCGGGCAGGTGCACCAGCGCCAGCGCGCAGACCACCGTGTCGACGCAATCGTCGGGCAGCGGCAGGCGGCGCAGGTCGGCCTCGGCCAGCGCGGCCTTGGGCAGCCGCTCGCGCGCCACCGCGAGCATTTCGGGCGTGGCGTCGACACCGATGACCTGGTGCCCGAGCTCGGTCAGGTAGGCGGCGTGCCGCCCGGTGCCGCAGGCGGCGTCCAGGGCGACGCCGACGGGCAGGCGGTCGAGGATGCGGCGCACCGCCGGCTGCTCACAGTCGATCATCGCGTTGCCGGGCTCGTCGTAGTGCGCCGCCCACGAGCGATACACCTCCCGCGCCGCCACGGTCCCCGGCTCGGCCTGCACGCCTTCGGCGGACGCGAGCACCGGATCGTCGAGCAGCGCGCGAATTTCGGCGATTCGGGCCGCGACGAACGCCTGATCTGAGTCGCCTTCCCGGAAGCTCCGAAGAAGGGCGACTCCCTCCAAACCCAGCAGATAGCCCAACTGGTGCAGATATGTCATTGATCGACGATAACCACGCGGAGCCGGGTGAACGCCGCAATCTGCCCAGCCGATATGAGCGCCGCAGGAGTTGCGCGACGGGCGTGGGCGGAGCGGGTGACACGACCCGGACGCATGCCGGGAGATCCGTCCCTCCGGACGGACGGCGCCTCACGGGCGGCGGCGACAGGTCACTTCGCTCCGCCGTAGGGCACCGTGATGATCTCCAGGAAGTGCCCGTCGGGATCCTCCCAGTAGACCCCGCGCCCGCCGTCGTTGGTGTTGATCTCGCCGGGCCGCCGCTTGCCCGGATCTGCCCAGTAGGGCAGCCCCCGGGCCCGGATGCGCCCGAAGATCTCGTCGAACTCCGTTTCGCTCACGAGGAACGCGTAGTGCTGTGGCCGGACTTCGCCGTGGTCGTCGGCGAAGTCCAGCGACACGTCGTTGCCGAGCTCGACCACCAGGAACGGCCCGTACGCCACGGGCTCGCCGAGGCCGAGCAGCTCGGTGAGGAACGTCGCCGACCTGCGCTTGTCGGTGGCGTGCACGATCGTGTGGTTGAGCCTCGCGGTCATGGCCATCACTCCCTGGCCGGCCTACCGCCGGATTTCTCGCTCCACCGGCCCGTACCCGAGGTCTACCACCCGACACCGACCATTTCGCGCCCCTCACCGCGGTGCCGGCCGCGCTCGGTCAGGAGTGGGCGCGCAGGGCGTCGGCGAGCCATTCGAAGGCGGGGGTCCTCGCGGGGAAGGGCTCGCGGCCGTTGAGCACGCCCAGCAGCCGCCAGTACTGTTCCACCCGGCGGTCGGTGAACAGCTCGATCTGGTCGATCAGCCGGGCGCGGTCGGCCGCAGGCAGGCCCGGGTCGACGATGCGGTCGAGGATCTCCCGGCCTTCGGCGGACCCGGGGGCGACGCCGTCGCGCACGGCCTGCCCGGCGTGCTCCAGCACGGCGGTCGTGTCGTACGCCGTCGGCCGGTCCGCGCCGGCCGAGCTGCCGGCCACCACCATCTCGCGCACCCGACGCTGGAACGAGCCGTCGGCGACGAGGGCCGCGAGATCGGCCCAGGCGGTCTGCTGCTCCGGGGTGAGCTCGTCCGGCTCGGCCGGCAGTTGCCGCATGCCGATCGCGATGCCGGCTCCGGGCGCCTGCGGGTCGATCCCGTCGAAGGCGCGGTCGACGAATTCGTCGATGACCCGCCGCCGCTCCTCGGCGGACGTGTGGGCGGACATGACACTCATCTCCTTGGACATAGGGGTCGTCGCTGACCGGGCGGCTGCGGCCGCCCACGTCCAAGGCTGGACCCTCCCGTAACTGGAGGCTCAAGTCGAAATGGCGGAACGGTGAAACGGCGCCTCTTCCGCCGGATGACGGAGGAGGCGCCGTGCCGCTGTGGCTATAGCGGGTCAGTTGTACGGGTTGTCTATGGTGTAGCCCTGCTTGGTGCGCATCATGTACTGGCCGTTCGTGCCGAACCAGCCGCCGGTCACGTCGAAGCGGACGTTACGCACCGTGCTGCCGAAGTTCACCGTGCCGCTGTACAGGAGGACCTGCTGGCATCCGGAGGTGGGCGTCCCCTGGCCGGTGTAGCTCGGCCAGGTGGTGCTCGTGCCGTTGACGACGATGGTGGTGTTGGGCGCGGGATAGGCGTTCTGCCAGCACAGCTGCACCGAGTAGCGATACTTCTTGTTTCCGTTGTCGAACGCCACGGTGCCTTCCAGGCGGGCCAGTGGCGTCCCGTAGCCGTCGTTGCTGATCAGGTTCACGTAGACCTGGTAATCCGTGCCGAAGGTGGCGTGCGCGGGGCTGACCGGCAGGAGCGCGCCGGCCAGGGCCGTTGCGGCGATGGCGGTCGACGAGGCCAGGCGGCGTGCTTTCCAGCGTGCAGACAATTAGCACCTCTCCCTATCGGATTGCCGACGCCCGGAGCCTATTTTCGCCGGCCTGACCTGTCCAGCGGGGAATTTAGGTCCGCTATTTCGCCGGAGCCGAAATCGGCGGGCGGGAAAGTTTCTCGCGCGTCGGTTTTGTGGCTACCAGGGAGAACAAAGTTGTCGGGGCGGCGGAATTCTGCGGCCGGGATCTGAAAATTACAGCCGGAACGGCGCGGGCCGCCCGGAGCGGAGCGGACCCTGGGCGGCCCGCGCGGCTTTCGGGGCGGCGTATTCGCGATGGCGATCACCGGGAAGGGTGGGGCCGGGCGGGCGGCGCGTGGGGAATGGTGAGGGGGCGGCCGGGCTGGCGCAGGCGCGTGCTGAGGAGGGCCGACAGCGCTGCCAGGGCGGCCGTCAGCATCGAGACGTGCGGGTGGGACCAGGCGGTCGCGGAGAGCAGGACGAGGGCGGCGCCGAGGACGCCCGCCACCGCCTTGGCGCTGTAGACGACCGCGTGGATCTCGGTGGTGCCGGTCTCGCCGAAGTAGTCGCGCACCAGGCTGGCGATGAGCGGGTAGAAGGCGCCGCCGCCGAGACCGGCGACCAGGGCCGACACGATCAGCCCGGCGGGCGAGCCGGTGGCGGTGTCGGAGGCCAGGAGCACCTGGCCGGCGGCCAGCAGGGCCAGGGTGAGGGAGAGGGTGGGCCGGCGGCCGGCCCGCTCGGAGACCACCATGGCGACCGCGCGGCCGGCTCCGTTGGCGGCGATCAGCAGCGCCACGGCCGCCCACGCGGCCGGCGCCATGCCGGCGGCGAGCAGGGCCACGGACACCACAGTGCAGATCGAGACGCCTGCGGCCAGCACGAGGATCAGGCACAGGGCCGGGAGCACGCCCGTGCGCACCGCCTGCCCCGTCGAGAAGTCGCGGGGGGCGCGCGGGTTGGCGCGGAACGCGCGGTTGCGGATGGACCACGCGCGCGGGTCGAGGTGCGGGGGCCACCAGCGCGCGGGAGGGATGCGGACGAAGACCGCCGCGACGGCCACGGCGGCGCCCGCGAGCGCGGCGGCCGCCACGAAGGCCGGGCCGAGATGGCCGGGCGCCGCGATGATCAGCGGCACCGAGCCGTAGGCGAACGCGCCGGTGACGAAGCCGACGTGGGCGGCGGGACGTTCGGGGTACCAGGCGGACAGGACCGCACTGCAGATCGCGTAGACGACGCCGGCCCCGGTGCCGCCGAACACGCCGTACCCGAGCAGGGTCCACCCGGGCCCGGTGGCAAGCCCCACGGTGAGCAGACCGGCCGTGACGAGCAGCGCCGCGGCGAGCAGCGGGCCGCGCAGCGACAGGGCCCGGGCCGAGGCGGGGCCACGGCCCAGGGCCGCCGCCGGCCCGGCCGGAGCCGGGAGGCGCCCGGCCCGGCGACCGGCGGCCCGATCGGTGTCCCAGGGGCGGGCGAGTGTGGACAGGGGCGCGCCCGTCACCCAGTCGCGGGGCCCGGCGGGGCAGGGCGGTGCGGTTCGGGCGGCCTGGGCTCCTGGGCGGCCCGGCGCGGTGGGTGCGGGCGTGGCGGGGCCACGGGCCCTTGCCGAGGCTCCGGTGGTGCGGCGTTCCAGGGATCTGGCGGTGGGGAAGGCGACGGCGGCCTGGCAGATGGCCCAGGCGGCCATGGGGGCGAGGGCCTCGGCGAGGGTCCAGCCGCGCGTGGCCATCAGGTGGGGGACGGCGGCGGCGTAGCCGTACTGGAGGGGGCTGATGGCCAGCATCGCCAGCCAGGGGAGCCACAGCATCCATGAGCGGGGCCGGCCGAGGAGCCGCTCCGCGCTGTCGCCCACGCTGTAAGCGCGTCCGCACCAGTCCCGGATGATCTGCGTGTGCACCATACTGTATGGAATATCCCAATGATCGGGCGGAGTCCAGGCCTGGACGGCACTTTTTCCATACGGTATACCGTCTACAAGAACCGGCTGAGGAGGTCTCGTGGACCTGTACGAATACCAGGCGAAGCGCCTCTTCGCCCGGCACGCCGTGCCCGTGCTGGACGGCGCGGTCGCCACGACGCCGCAGGAGGCGCGGGCGATCGCGGCGCGGCTCGCCGCGCCGGTCGTGGTCAAGGCGCAGGTGAAGACCGGCGGGCGCGGCAAGGCCGGGGGAGTGCTGCCCGCCCCGGGGCCGGACTCGGCGCAGGCCGCGGCGGAGCGCATCCTCGGCATGGACATCAAGGGACACATCGCCCGGGCCGTGCTGGTGGAGCGGGCCAAGGCGGTGAGCGAGGAGTATTACGTCGCGTTTCTCGTCGACCGGGCCAATGGCACGTTCCTCGCCATCGCGTCGAGCGAGGGCGGCATGGACATCGAGCAGGTCGCGGCGGCCACGCCGGAGGCGATCGCCCGCCTGCCCGTCGA
This sequence comes from Actinomycetales bacterium, assembly GCA_044507605.1. Classification (GTDB taxonomy): domain Bacteria; phylum Actinomycetota; class Actinomycetes; order Streptosporangiales; family Streptosporangiaceae; genus Thermopolyspora. Next base: position 123,899 of record JBIQJI010000010.1, read on the forward strand.
CCCGGAGGCGGGGCTGGGCCGCGCCGCCGCCCACGACCTGGCCGTCGCCGCCGGCTACCCCGAGGACGTCGCCGACGCCGCCGCGGACGTGTTCGTGCGCCTGTGGCGCGTGCTGGCGGAGGAGGACGCCCTGCTCGTCGAGGTCAACCCGCTCGCCCGTACGGCCGACGGCGCGCTGCTCGCGCTCGACGGCAAGGTGACGCTCGACGACAACGCCGGGTTCCGGCACGATCACGGGGACCTCGCGGACGTGGCCGCCGTGACCGCCGCGGAGAACGACTCGATCGAGGCGAGGGCGCGGGCCAGGCGGCTCAACTACGTGAAGCTGGACGGCCGGGTCGGCGTGATCGGCAACGGCGCCGGCCTGGTGATGAGCACTCTCGATGTGGTGGCCCGGGCGGGGGAGCGGCACGGCGGCGTGCGCCCGGCCAATTTCCTCGACATCGGCGGCGGCGCGTCGGCCCAGGTGATGGCCGACGGGCTGGAGATCGTCCTGTCCGATCCCGACGTGCGGTCGGTGCTGGTGAACGTGTTCGGCGGCATCACCGCCTGCGACGCCGTCGCCGACGGCGTGCTGGCCGCGCTCGCGCTGCTGGAGTCGCGCGGGGAGCGGCCCGACCGGCCCATCGTCGTGCGGCTCGACGGCAACAACGCCGAGGCGGGCCGCCGCATCTTGGCCGAGGCGGCGCATCCGCTCATCGAGCAGGTCCCGACCATGGACGGCGCCGCCGAACGGGCCACGAGCCTGGCCGCCTGACGGGCGCCGCGAACGGTTTCGAGCAGGGAGTGATCATGGCCATCTGGCTGACCGAGAACAGCAAGGTCGTCGTGCAGGGCATGACGGGCGCGGAGGGGTCGAAGCACACCCGGCGCATGCTCGCCGCCGGCACGCCGATCGTGGGCGGGGTGAACCCGCGCAAGGCCGGCCTGACCGTGGACGTCGGCGGCACCGGCGTGCCGGTCTTCGGCAGCGTCGGCGCGGCGATGACCGCCACGGGCGCCGACACGAGCGTGGTGTTCGTGCCGCCGGCGTACACCAGGGCGGCCGTCGAGGAGGCCGTCGACGCCGGCATCGGGCTCTGCGTGGTGATCACCGAGGGGGTGCCGGTGCTGGACTCGCTCGCCTTCGTCAGCCGGGCCCGCCGCTCCGGCCGCACCCGCGTCATCGGCCCGAACTGTCCCGGTCTGATCAGCCCGGGCCGGTGCAACGCGGGCATCATCCCGGCCGACATCACCACCCCCGGCCGGGTGGGGCTGGTG
>JBIQJI010000072.1:0-32015 GCA_044507605.1 Actinomycetales bacterium
CCAGCTCAGGGCCCATATCCGGACCTCCATGTCACTGAATTACGCGGAACGCGGGGAATACCGCGGCGGTGACCAGAGAGCCCAGGCGAAGCAAAGTGGCGACCAGCAATCGGCGCTGACTGATGATCGCGATGCGATCGGTGGACCGATACAGTGCGGAAGCGTGGAATCTGGAAGCACCACATGATGAGCTGAACCAAAACCGTCAAACCATGTCAAGATGGGACGCGCCACCCTGTATCTACGGACGGCCCGAAAAGTGGAAATGGCAGGTCCGTAGCCCTTTTCACTTCCACAGATCTTGTGCCGCCCTTCGCAACACCCGTCAGGATGACGGTGCCGCGAATGCGTCCCGATCCGTCCCTTAAGATCTACTTTCATTTGCCCGGTTCGGCGTTTTGTCCGGGGAGCCTGGGGGCAGGGCAGGGTGGATGACGGCTCTGGTGAGGAGCCGCAAACGGCTCGGAGGTCGCCTATCGCCTGGTCCGGGGGGAGTTCAGGTCGCGGCCGTGGGCGATGGAACGGATCGGCGCCGTGCGAGGCGCGTGGCCCTGCGGGCGGGCGCGGCTCATCTCCCGGCGCGGCGCCCAAGGGGTGGTCTTGATGGCGCAGCAGACGAAGGAGCGCGCGGAGCGCGGCGAAGTTGCGGAATCGTTCGATCGGCTGGCGAAGGAGTACCGGAACCTCATGGGGGTCGTGGGGGGACGGATGGTGGCGTCGATGACGGACAAGGTCACGGCGGCCACCGGCCGGCTCGTCGAGTACGCGGAACATGCCGGCCAGGCGCCTTCCGCCGAGGACGGGAAGAAGGTCGGGGAGAAGGCCGGGCAGCAGGCCGCCGCCGGATCGAAAGAGGCCGGATCCGCCGCCGAGAAGGCGACCGAAGGCGCGGACGTCGCCAAGGAGGCCGAGAAGGCGGTCGAGAAGGGCACCGGGCGTTCCGGGATGACGGGAATGGTGACCGGGCTGCTCGGCTGGGCCGGGCGCAAGGCCGTCAAAGCCGTCGGAAGCAGGGCCACGAAAGCGGTCGGCGAGCGGGTCATGAACACCGTCGGAGAGGTCGGGGAGAAGGTCGGCCTCACCGGCGCCAAAGGCGACGGCGCCGGTGGAGGCGATGAGACCCGGGTCACGAGCATCGTCGAGTCGATCGACATCGGCGCCCCGGTGCACCTCGTCTACGACCAGTGGACCAAATTCGAGGACTTTCCGACGTTCATGAAGAAGGTCGAGAACGTCAAGCAGGAGTCGGACGAGCGGCTGACGTGGAAGGCGCAGATCTTCTGGTCGCACCGTTCCTGGACCGCCGAGATCATCGAGCAGGTGCCGGACCGGCGGATCGTCTGGCGGTCGGAGGGGGATAAGGGCTACGTCGACGGCGCGGTCACCTTCCACGAGCTCGGGCCCGAGCTCACACGTGTCCTCCTGGTCCTCGAATACCACCCGAAGGGCTTCTTCGAGCAGGTCGGCAACCTCTGGCGGGCCCAGGGGCGGCGCGCGCGGCTGGAACTCAAGCACTTCCGGCGCCACGTCATGACCCGGGCACTGCTGCACCCGGAAGAGGTCGAGGGCTGGCGCGGCGAAATCCGCGAAGGCAAGGTCATGGACGGCCGCACATCCCAGGACCGGCCTGGCGAGACCAAGGACCAAGAGAAGGACCAAGAGCACGCCGGAGAGCAAACCGGAAAGCAGCCCGAGGAACAGCCCGAGGAAAAGGCTGCGAAGCAGGCCGAGGAAAAGGCCGAGGAGCAGAGCGGAGAGCAAGCCCAGGAGCAGAGCGGGGAGCAGACCGAGGAGACCGGCGAGTAGGCCCAGAGCCGAGCCGAGGAGTCGGCACCGGCATCGAGTGCCGGCACCGACCGGTGGATCCGGCGGTCGTCCGCGCGGACCGGGACGGAAAGGAGCAGGCGTCATGCCCGACGACCTGGCCACGAAAGCGGCCCAGGACCTCGACGAGGACCTGATGGATCAAATGTCCGAAGGCCGGGCTGCTGATCAGGGCGAGAACGGGCCTGGTCCGGTGGAGAAGGAACACGGGCGGCAGATCGAGCCGGTCGCGGAGGAGCGGGACCCCGACGTGCTGCTCGACGTGCCCGTGGTCAAAGTGGACGAGATCAAGCTCGATGTGGAGGATCTGCGCGCACGGGTCTCCCTGCAGGCGGAAGTGCTCGACATGCTACGGCTGCACGTCGGCGCGGATGTGGCGCTCGGCAAGGTCAACCTCAGCATCACGGGCGTAGAGGCCCAGGCGCTGCTGAAGGTGCGGCTGGCCAACGTCGCGAGGATCATCCACGACGTCCTCGACACCATCAACGCCAACCCGCAGATCATCGAGAACCTCACCTCGGGCGTCGGCGGCGCGGCCCGGGACATCGGCGCCGGCGCCGGCAAGGCGGTCGGCGCCCTCGGCCCGGCGGCCGGGTCCGCCCTGAAGGACACCGCACAGGCCGTCGCCCCCGCAGCCGGATCCGCGCTGAAGGACACGGCGGAGAACGTCGGACCGGCGGCCGGGTCCGCAGTGAAGGAGACGGCGGAACACGTCGGCCCCGCAGCCGGATCCGCCGTGAAGGGCACGGCAGAGAACGTCGGGCCCGCAGCCGACTCCGCGGTCAAGGACACGGCCGCAAGCGTCGGGCCGGCAGCCGGGTCCGCAGTTGAGGAGACGGCGGAAAATGCCGCACCCGCAGCCGGATCCGCGGTGAAAGACACGGCAGAGCGCGCCGCACCGGCAGCCGGATCCGCCGTAAAGGGCGCGGCGGAGACCGCCGGGCCCGCAGCCGACTCCACGGTGAAGGACACTACGCAGGGCGACCGGCCGACCCCCGAATCCACCGCGACGGATACCCGGCAGAAGCCTGAGGCCACGCGATCCGAGGGCACGCCGTCGGAGGGCACGCCGTCGGAGGGCATGCGGTCCGAGGGGGTGGGGCCGCAGTCCGTGGGAGACGAGACCGACTCCTCGCGCGGGTCGGCAGGCGATGAGGTCGAGCAGAGGCGAGGCGGCGCCGAGCCGCCGGGTGAGAAGGCCGAGGGCGGCCAGGGGTCGGCGGAGCGTGCGGCGGAGGCCGCGTCCGCGACGCAGGCGTTCGGGCATGCCCTTCTCGATCTGGGGCGTGCGGCCGGGCACGCGGGGATACGGAGGCTGCGGGAGATGGCCGACGGGTCGCGGTGAGCACGGTGCTCATCTGCCCGGGGTGTCCGCATGGAGAGGAGACCGGGATGTCGGATGGCGAGGGAGAGGTCATGAGCGACAGGCGGCCGGATGCGCAACTCACCGACGAGGCGGACATCGTGTTCTCTTCGACGGTGCGCGCGGACACGCTGACGTTCGGGCGTGCCGCCTCGCCGCGCATCACCTTTCAGGGCGAGCCGGGTGAGGAGTCGGGCTCGGGCAGCCGCCGCACAGGGCTGCCCGACCGGGTGGACGAGAACGTCGTGTACCACGACATCCAGGTCGATTTCGTCATCGCGGCGAAACTGCTGGCCCGCGCGCCAGAAGGCTGACGCCCCCAAGGGGGACGCCGTACAGGCCAAGGCCAGGCAGACGCGGTAGAGGCAAGGCGGACGACTTCCCCGCGCCCGTCGTATAGGGCGCAGCGGACGCAGGGTCGCCCCGGTCAGCCCGGTCGGGCGGAGTGGGCGCGGTGCTCGTCCCCGTCGGGCGGGGCGGACGCAGGCTCAGCCCCATCAGCCGGGGCGCAGGGCTCATCCCATCAGGCAGTCGGACGCAAGGCTCACCCCGTCAGGAAGGCGGACGCGGGGCTCACCTCGTCGGCCGGGGTGTTGGAGAGTGCCGCGCTCGTGTCATTCGATTCCGGCGATGAGCGGTTCCAGGACCAGGTCCGGCATGTCGGCCTTGACGGAGCGCATGCGCCAGCGGTCGGTGAAGACGGCGAGGAGGCTCTGGTCGCCGCTTCGGGTGAACACCTCGGTGCCGCGCTGGCCGGTCAGGCGTTCCGCCGAGGCGGCGTCGGTGCGGCAGGCGAGGGTGTAGTCGAGGCGGTCCAGGGTGATCTCGGCGCCGAATTCGGTGGCCAGGCGGTGCTGCACCACTTCGAACTGCATGGGGCCGACGGCGGCCAGCACCGGGGCCTGGTCGCCGCGCAGGTCGGAGCGGAGCACTTGGATGACGCCTTCGGCGTCGAGATGGTCGATGCCGCGGCGGAACTGCTTGGCCTTGCCGGTGCTGCGGGATCTGGCGACGGCGAAGTGTTCGGGGGCGAAGCTCGGGATCGGCGGGAACGTCACGCGGGGGCCGTCGTAGAGGGTGTCGCCAGGGCGCAGCGCGCCGGCGTTGACCAGGCCCACCACGTCGCCGGGGTAGGCCTCGTCCATGACGGCCCGTTCCTGGCCGAACATGGCCTGGGCGTACTTGGTGGCGAAGGGCCGGCCGGTGGCGGCGTGGGTGAGCACCATGCCCCGTTCGAACCGGCCCGAGCAGACGCGGACGAACGCGATGCGGTCGCGGTGCGCGCGGTCCATGTTGGCCTGCACCTTGAACACCAGCCCGGAGAACGGGGCGTCGAGGGGGCGGGGCCGGTCGGCGTCGTCGGCCCTGGGGGAGGGTGCGGGGGCGATGTCGACGAGGGTGTCGAGCAGCCGGCCCACGCCGAAGTTGGGCAGCGCGGCGCCGAACAGCACCGGGGTCGACTCGTGGGCCTCGAAGGTCTTCTGGTCGTGGGTGGCCCCGATCTCGCCGAGCAGTTCGATCTCCTCGCGGGCCCGTTCCCAGTCGGCGCCGAATTCGTCGGCGGCCTGGTCGTACGACAGTTCGGTCTCTTCGGCCTTCCTGGCGCCGCCGGGGGTGCGGGTGTAGCGGACGACGATTTCGCGGGTCATGTCGGCCACGCCGTGGAACCGGCCGGCCTCGCCGACGGGCCAGACGACGGGGGTGGGCCGCAGGCCGGTACGGTCGCCGATCTCGTCGAGGAGTTCGAGGGCGTCGCGGCCTGGGCGGTCCCACTTGTTGACGAAGGTGATGACGGGGATGCGGCGGTGGCGGCAGACCTCGAACAGTTTCATGGTCTGCGGCTCCATGCCCTTGGCCGCGTCGATCAGCATGACCGCGCAGTCGACGGCGGCCAGCACCCGGTAGGTGTCTTCGGAGAAGTCGGCGTGGCCCGGGGTGTCGACCAGGTTGAACACCTGGTCGCGGTATTCGAACCGCAGCGCCGCCGAGGTGATGGAGATGCCTCGGGCGCGCTCCATCTCCATCCAGTCGGAGGTGACACCGCGCCGCCCCGCCTTGCCGTGCACCGCTCCGGCCTCGATGATGGCCGACGCGTGCAGGGCCAGCGCCTCGGTCATCGTCGACTTGCCCGCGTCGGGATGGCTGATCACGGCGAACGTCCTGCGGCGCGCCGCCTCCCTCAACACGTCGGCCACTGACGTCACCCCGCCCTGCGGGCTCGGCCCGTTCCGTGACGCCCGCTCTGTTCGCTGCTCTGACCTTAAGGAGGGTAGTCGCCTTCGAACCGTGCTGCGGATAGGGGAGGCTCGGCCGGGCGGAGACGTGGCCGGGCGCAGGGCTCAGGCGAGCAGTTCGTCGGCCGCGGCGAGGAGTTTCAGCGCGGTGGGGTGGGCGCCCGTGCCCGTGCCGACCCTGGCGGCGATGCGGCCGAGCAGCGCGTGGACGTCCGAACCGGCGGAGCCGGGCCCCGGGGTGGGGGCGAGGGCCGCCGCCGTGCCGGGACGCTGCCGGGTCCGCTCGCCGCGCAGGCGCAGGAGCAGCTCCAGGCCGCAGGCCGCCTGTGCGGCGAGCAGCGCCAGCAGGTCGAGGTCGGCGAGTTCGCCGCGGAACGCGTCCGACCGGTCCAGCACTTCGAGCACGCCGATGCATTCCTCGCGCCGGATGACGGGCGCGGCCATGATGCTGCGCGGCACGTATCCGGTGGAGGCGGCGGCGTCGTGGGCGAACTGGGTCACCTGGGCGACGTCGTCGGCGATCATGGGCTGGCCGCTCGCCGCGACCCATCCGGCGATGCCCGTGCCCGGGGCGAACCTGGTGCCCAGCAGGTGGGCCTCGCCCTCGCCCGACACGGCCTCGAAGACCAGCTCGCCGGTGTCGTCGTCGATCAGGAAGATCGAGGACGCCGCCGAGCCGAACACGTGCCTGGCCACCTCCACGATCGACTGCAGGAGCCGCCGTTCGGTGATCTCGGCCGCTTCGGTAGGCGGCGGGTCATGTGGGGACATGTGCGCCTCCGCTGGGTGCGGTTCCGTTCGGCAGGGGTCGGGGTGACGGTGGCCCCGGTGGAGCGGGCCGCTGTGGCGGTGGTGGCGGTGACCTGTGCGCGGCGGCCCGGCGCGCCTCGGACCCGCCGGCGCGCCCATCGGTCTTGAGCCCATCCGTCTCGAGCCCATCGGTCGCGGGCCCACCTGGCACAGGTCCGGTCGTCGGCGGTCCGGCCGGGAGCGCGCCTGTCGTGGACCCGTTGGCCGCCGGTCCGGTCATCGCGACGACGTTGCGGGCCGCCAGGTACAGCACCGACTTGAGCTGGAACGGGGTCAGCCACCTGTGCTTGCTCAGGATGAGCGCGCAGATGCCCGTGATGTGGGGTGCGGCGAAGCTGTTGCCGGTGCTGCGGATCTCCCTGCCGCCCGGCCACGCGACCGGCACCTTGACGCCGCGCGCGTAGAACTCGGCGGGCGGCGCCGGATTGTAGTAGTAGGTCATCGGGTCGGTTTCGTCGTGGCTGGCGACCGAGATGACTGAGGAGAAGGTCCAGGGGTAGCTGAGCACCGGCATGTTGTGCGCCGAGGCCACCAGGAGGCAGCGCCGGAAGTACGCCCGGTCGGCCAGTTCGTGCAGCTCCGCCTGGAATTCGCTGCGTGTGGTCGACAGGCTGAGGTTGACCACGTCGTACCCCTCGTCGACGGCCCAGCGCAGCCCGGCCAGTAGCGCCGCGCCGCTGCCCGCCTTGCCGTCGGTGAGCACCCGCACCGAGGTGAGGGCCACACCGGGGGCGACCGACCGGATCAGGCTCGCGCAGGCCGTGCCGTGGCCGGCCGGGTCGACGGGTTCGCAGTCGATGACCGTGAGCCGGCCGCCGTCGTCGCGGGCGACCACGAGGGACCGGTCGAGGCCGCCGACGCGGGGATGGTCGGCCTCGACGCCGGTGTCCAGCACGCACACCCGTACGCCGGACCCGTCGGCCCCGCCCCACGCCCACTCCCGCACGTCTCCCCTGACCTCGCCGTGGGGGGTCACCGGAAAGTCCTCCGGCGAGAACCGCGACGTGGACAGGCTCCACGCCGGCATGCCCGGGAAATGCTCACGCCGTTCCCGGCGCCACGGCGGGTTCGACGAGTGCTGCGGCTTCGGCGGGGCAGAGCGGTCCGATGGGTCGGAGCGGTTCGGCGGGTCGGAGCGGTTCGACGGCCGGGCCAGGGGCGGCCAGGCCGCCGGGGCCTGCGGCCGGGACGAGTCCGCCGGGCTCGGCGGGCTCGCCGGACCTGATGGGGATGCGGGGGCGGCGGGGGTCGGCTCTAGGGTCACCGGTGCTCCTCCCCTTGGGCGGCGAGCCGGGCCCGGGCCCGTTCGGCCGGGAGGGCGGCGCCTTTGGCCGTGTAGTGCCGCAGGGCGCGGGCGGCGGCGTCGGCCGATTCGGCGGGGCGCCCGGCGGCGCCGTAGGTGTCGGCGAGTTCGATCAGCACGTCGCCGCGCAGGCAGGGGTCGTCGGTGCGGCCGAGCCGCTCCTCGGCCCGGGCGGCGAGGCCGAGGGCCGTGTCGTGGTCGCCGGACAGGGCGGCGAGGCGGGCGCGCAGCGCGAGGAGGGTCAGCTCGCCCCGCGACTCCAGTCCGCCGGCGGCGTGGGAGGCTTCGAGCCCGTCGAGGGTCCGCTCCGCCTCGCGCGGCCGCCCTTGACGCAGTTGCTCGCGGGCCACGTACGTCTCCAGGGTGGCCGCCGGCGTGACCTGACCGGCGGCGCGCAGCGCCGTCGCGCTCTCCCGGAACCGGGTTTCGGCCGCCGCGTGCCGCCCGGCGAGCGAGTCGACCAGGCCGCGCACCTGGCCGACCGCGGCGGTCGCCAGGCGCAGCCGCAGATCGCCGACGTGCCGGTCGGCGGTGGCGAGCGCGGCGTCGGCGGCCGCGATGTCGCCGGACAGGGCGAGCAGGCGGGCCCGGGTGACCAGGACGGGTACGAGCAGCGCCCGGTCGCCCTCGAACCTGGCCATCAGGTCGGCGCAGAGGGCGAGGCCCGGTTCGACGGGGGTGGACGACCATTGGGCCATCTCGCACACGCCGCCGAGCAGCCGGTTCTCCTCGTACCGGTCGCCCAGCGACCGGGCGCGGGCCAGCCCGTCGCGCAGGGCCGCTTCCGCGCCGTCGAACCGGCCCTCGCCGAGGTGGACCAGCGCTTCGAGCTGGTGGAAGCGACACCAGCTCAGGTGGTCGAGCGGGTCGGCGGCGAGCAGGTCCCGCAGCGGGCCGAGCGCCGGGGCCCCGGCGCCGAAACGCACGTCGAGGGTGGCCCGCAGCACGGCGCAGGTGAGCCGGTTGCGGGGGTCGCCGGGCAGCATGCGTTCGGCCGTGTCGGCCGCGCCGACGGCCCGGGCGCGGTCGCCGCGGGCCAGGCCGGCGTCGCAGATCCGGACGGCGAGCGCCCGATGCCCCGGGTTTCCGGCGGGCAGCAGTTCGCGGCCCCGCTCCAGCAGGGCGAGGGCCGCCGGCACGTCACGGCGGTGCAGGGCCTGGGTGCCGGCGCCGATCAGGGCCCGCGCGGCCCGTTCGGTGAGGACGGGGAGCATCGGGTCGCCGGGCCGCACCTCCCGCGTGAGCAGGCAGGCGCTTTCCAGATGGTGGGCCAGGTCGCCTTGGGGCGATTCCTCGAACGACGCCCCTTCGGGGCGGGGCCTGGCGTCCCGGGGCCGTTCGGCGAGCCGGTCGGCGAGCGCCAGATGCCAGCCGGCCCGAAGCTCCTTGCGGGTCATGGCATAGACGGTGTCACGGGTCAGCGTCTGTGTGAACTGGTAGGTGCCGGGACGATCGCCGCGCCGGATCATCCGCTGCCGCAGCAGCCGGCGGATGGGCTCCGCCGTGCCGTCGAGGCGGCCGGCCTGCTCGTCGTGGGCGCCGGGTCCTGCCGGGCCGCCCTTGACGTCGCCGTGCGGGTGCGGATCGTGGGGGTCCTGGCCGTCGCGGCGCGCCCTGCCGGGCTGGAACAGGACGGCCAGCTGGTCCAGCGTGAAGGTGTGGCCGATCGTGGCGGCCCGCTCCAGCACGTCGCGCTCTCCGTCGCCGAGCCGGTCCAGCCGCGCGCCCAGCAGGGCCTGGATCGTCGGCGGCAGCGGCGCGTCGGTGCCTTCCTCGGCGAGTGTTTCCAGCATCAGCTCGGCGAACAGCGGGTTGCCGTCCGAGCACTCGGCGACCCGCCGCACGGCACCGGCATCGACGCCGTGGCCGGTGCCCGGACGTACGCCCGGGCCTGCGCCCGGATCGGGCATCGGACCGGGTATCGGGCCGGTGGCCGGGTGCGGCGTTCCGGACCTGGTGGGCTGCGGGCCGGCGGTCTCGGGGAGACTCTGGCCCGGGGCGGGCGCCAGGCCGGGGCCGGCGAGGTCGTGCGCGGTCACCTCGGCGGGGGGCGGGGCGGTCTGCAGGGCCGGGGCGCGGGCGGCGGACAGCTCGGCGACCAGGCGGGTCATCTCGTCGCGGTCGAGCGGGCCGAGTTCCAGGGCGTAGGCGCAGGCGAGGCCGCCTCCCCAGGTGGGCCGGGCGTCGAGCAGTTCGGGGCGGGCCACGCAGACGAGCAGGATCGGCACGTCCAGCGGCCAGGTGGCGAGGTCCTCGATCAGGTCGAGGAGGGTCGGCTGGGCCCAGTGCAGGTCCTCCCACACCAGCACCAGGGGCCGGTGCCGGGCCAGGGTCTCGGCGAGCGACCGCACCGCGCGGGAGATCTCGGCCACGCCCGGGGTCTCCTCGCCGTCGTCGACGAGGCCGCGCAGCGCCCGCACGCTCTCGGGTTCCAGCAGCGACGCCACCCGCGACCAGTCGTCGCCGAGCGATTCGAGCATCTCGGTGACGGGGCGGTAGGTGATGCCGGCGCCGTACGACGGGCATCTGCCGGTGAGGACGGTCACGTCGCCGGGCAGCGCGGCCACGAAGTCGCGGACGAGCCGGGATTTGCCGAGGCCGGGGAGGCCGAGCAGCGTCACCACGCAGCACCTGCGGCCGTGCACGGCCCTCCGGTAGGCGTGGTGGAGCTGCCGTGTCTCGTCGGCGCGGCCGATCAGCGGGATCTGGTCGTCGTCGTGCCGGCGTGCGCCGGGCTCCGGCGACAGCAGCCGCCAGGCCCGCACGGGGCCGCTCTTGCCCTTCAGCGAGAGGGGCGGCATGGCGGCGAGGCGGGCCTGGTCGCGGACCATGCGCGCCACCTCGTCGCCGACGAGGATGTCGCCGGGGTCGGCCGCCGACTGTAACCGGCTGGCCGTGTTGACGGTGTCGCCGATCACCCGCAGGTCGGTGTCGGGGGTGTCGATGACGATGGCCTCTCCCGCCGAGATGCCGCAGTGGACGTCGAGCCGGATGCCGTGCGTCGGGGCGAGTTCGGCGCCGAGCCGCCGCACCCGCGCCAGCGCCTCGTGGGCGGCGCGGACGGCGCGCAGGGCGTCGTCTTCGCTGCTGACGGGGATGCCGAACGCCGCCATGATCGCGTCGCCGATGTATTTTTCCACGACGCCGCCGTGCTCGGCGATGGCGGTGGCGCAGGCCCGGTAGTAGCGGTCGAGGACGTGTCTCAGCAGCTCGGGGTCGAGTCGCTCGGCGAGCTCGGTCGACCCGACGAGGTCGATGAACACGACGACGACATGGCGCCGGGCGGGGCGGCCGGCCCGGGCGCTCATATCAGCTTGAGCTCCTGTCCCTCGACCTCGCCCGCGGCGGCGTCGAGGCGGGCCTTGAGCGTGTTGAGCAGGTCGACCTCGGGTCTGGTCAGTTCGGCGAAGACCTGCCGCTGCCGTTCGCCGAGCAGGTCGACGGGGTGGCCCGCGGCGCGCAGGGCGGCCAGCGCGTCGAAGGGTTCTGGTGGTGTGCCGGCCTTCTGGCCGATCATCGGCTACCTCCCGATTCCTGGCCGGCGCAGGGAGCCGGCCGCCGCCGTGGACCCGGGATGTGGGCCCCGCCGGTGATTCGCACGCTACTGACCGGGGGTTTTGCCGCAGTATGGCGTCGCCATGCCGTCGCCATACTGGCCCCAAACTGGGCGTCCCTAGCGTAGCGATCAGCCGATGTGCGGCACTGCTTCAGACGCCTGAGGAGGCCCGCCATGACCGACCCCAACGACACCCCGACGCCAGAGACCGAACCCGAAGAGACCGGCGAAGCCGAGGCCCCGGAGGTCGTCGCGCACTCCGAGGAAGAGGGCGAGGAGACCCCCGCGGCCGCCTGGTGCGGCGTGCACCAGGAGAAGTTCCAGGGCTGACGCCTCATCACCACCGGTTCCCGGTCTCCGTCCGCGATCTGGCGAACGCGAGGCCGGGAACCTCGTCGTCCGGAGGGTCTCGACGTGAACGACGTCAACGACGTGAACACCGACGTGAACACCGGCCCGGTCGAAAAGCCGGCGATGGACGGGGCGATGAACAGGGGGCGTCACCGCGGGGCCGAGGCGCCGCCGCGGGTGATCCGGGGCGAACGCTGCTGGTGGTTCCTCGGGGCCGGCGGCATCGCCCGGCTCAGGCGCGAGCACCTGACATCGGAACACACGCTGCGGCCCGCCGCCGAGCGGGCGCTCAGAGAGCAGGGCCTGTTCGCCCGGCCGGCCTACCGCAGCTACTCGCTGACCGTGCTCACCAGCACCCACTGCAACCTGGGCTGCGCCTACTGCTTTCAGAACGTCGACCAGGACCCGTCGGGCGGCAACCGCCCGCCGCGAATCGGGTACTCCAGGCTGACCTCCGAGACCATCACCGCCATCGTGGACTTCACCGCGCGGCGGCAGGCGGCGGCCGGGCTGGACCGGCTCGTGCTCATGCTGTTCGGCGGCGAGCCGCTGCTGAACCCCGCCGGGTGTCTCGAACTGCTCGAACGGGCGGCGCCGCTGGGCCTGCGCTGGGCGAGCATGACCTCCAACGGCACGCTGCTGACCCCGCGGCTCGCCCGGGATCTCGTGCGGCTCGGCCTGCGGGACGTCCAGGTGACGTTCGACGGCGACCGCCGCGACCACGACCGGATCCGGGTGCGCAGGACCGGCGGCGGCACGTTCGACGACATCGTCCGCGCGATGGCCGAGGCGACGGCCGCCACCGAGGGGATGGGGGACACGCCGGGAGGCGCATCGGGGGGCACGCCGGGCCCGAGGATCGCCCCGCTGCGGTGGAACATCCGCGTCAACGTCTCACACCACAACCACCAGGGCATCGACGCGCTGATCGAACGGCTCGCGGCGGCCCTCGACCCCGGCCGCTGCGCCCTGTACTTCGCCCGCGTCGGCGACGTCGGCATCGGCTATCGCAACGATCTGGCGTTCTCCACGGAGATGGCGGCGCGGTTCATCCGATGGCAGCGCCGCGCGGTCGACCTCGGCTTCACCGTGGCCCGGCCGGGCGTGGTCACCCCGTGCCAGGCCTGCTCGTTCCGCGACGGCCGGTACGGCGCCGTCGTGAACGCCGACGGCACCCTCTACAGCTGCTGGGAGACCGTCGGCAAGCCCGGCTGGCAGGTCGGCACGGTCCGCGAAGGCTACCTGCCGGAGGTCGCCGACCGGTGGATCTCCTGTGAGGAGTCGTACCGCTACGCCGACGACCTGTCGGCGGTGACCCGGTTCCAGGACACCGTGGACGCGGCCCTGCTGGACCACCTCGACGCGACCGGCCGGCTCCGGGCGTGAAGGGAGCCCCCATGCGACCCCCCGCGCCCCCGCCCGTGTCCCCTCCCCCTCCCCCGCCACCTCGGCCTTCCTCTCCCCCGCCGGCTCCGGCGCCCCAGGCCGTGCCCCGCGATCCCGGCCTATCGCGCCCCGCACCCGGGCCTCCGCGCTACCCCGAGGCCCCTCCCGGCGACTACACGGAGGAGTTCCACGGCGTCGTGGTCGCCGACCCCTACCGCTGGCTGGAGGACCCGGCCGACGAGCGGACCCGCGCGTGGACGGCCGCGCAAGAGGCCCTTTACGGCCGGGAACGGGCCGGCTGGCCCGACCGCGACGCCTGGCACCGGGAGCTGACGCGCCTCGGGCAGGTGACCCTGTCGTCGCCGCCTCGGCCGCGCGGGCGGCGGATGTTCCGCAGCCGCCGGGCCGCCGGGGCGGACCACCCGGTGGTGCTGGTGGCCGAGGACGGCGCGGAGCGGACGCTGGCCGACCCGCTCGCCCTGGACCCGAGCGGCCGTACCGTGCTGGAGGCCTGGCACCCCTCCCTCGAAGGGGACCTGCTCGCCGTCCAGCTCTCCACGGGCGGCACCGAGGACGCGCTGCTCCGGGTGCTCGACGTCGCCACCGGCGCGGTGGTCGACGGCCCGATCGACAGGGTGCGGCGTTCCCCGGTGGCGTGGCTGCCGGGTGGCGCGGCCTACTACTACGTGCGGCGCCTGCCGCCGGAGCTGAACCCGGGCGAGGAACGCTATCACCGCCGCGTCTACCTGCACCGTGTCGGCGCCGACCCCGCGACCGACGTGCTGATCTTCGGCGAGGGCCAGGACCGCACCCGCTTCTACACGGTCGCCGTCACCCCCGACGGCCGCTGGCTCACCGTGTCGGCGACGACCGGCACCGCCCCGGCCACCGACCTGTGGCTCGCCGACCTGCGCGAGTCGCCCCCGGACCGGCCGGCGTTCCGGGTCGTGCAGCAGGGCGTGCCCGCGCGCGCCGCGCTGTCGATCGCACCCGGCACCGGCCCCACCGACCCGATGTGGCTGCGCACCGACCGGGACACCCCGAACGGCCGCATCATCGCGATCACCCCCGCCACCTTCCGCGCGATCACCGACCCGGCCACCGACCCGGCCCACGGCCCGGGCACCGCCCCGGCCACCGGCATGGCCACCGGCATGGCCACCGGGCCGACCCTCATCGCCGAGCGGCCCGACGCGGTGCTCACCGACTTCATGCCGCTGCCGGCCGCCGACCCTCCCGTGGCGCTGGTCGCCTGGACCCGGCACGCCGTGGCCGAGCTCACCGTCCACGCCCTGGCCGACGGGCGGCGCCTGGCGACCGTGCCGCTGCCGGGCAGCGGGGTGGCGGGCCCGTACACGACCCGGCCGGAAGGCGGTCCGCAGGTCTGGTTCGGCTACCACGATCACGCGACCCCGCCGCGCATCCTGGAGTACGACGCCGGCACCGGCCTGATCCGCACCTGGCCCGGCCCGGTCCCGCACGCCGCGCACGACCGCCGCCGCCTCCGCATCCGCGCCCCGCAGAGCCGGCAGGTGACGTGTGTGTCGCGGGACGGCACGCCGGTGCGGCTGTTCGTGCTGTCCCCGCGGGGCGTGCCGGACCGGCCGCGGCCCACGTTGCTGACCGGTTACGGCGGATTCGGCGTTTCGATGTCCCCCGGCTACACGACGCAGGCGCTCGCGTGGGTGCGGGCCGGAGGGGTTTACGCCGTCGCCTGTGTGCGGGGCGGCGGCGAGGACGGGGAGGACTGGCACCGCGCCGGCATGGGGGTGCACAAGCAGAACGTGTTCGACGACTTCGACGCGGCGGCCGACCTGCTGATCGCCGAAGGCTGGACGGCCCCCGACCGGCTCGGCGTGGTCGGCGAGTCGAACGGCGGCCTGCTGGCGGGGGCGGCGCTCACCCAGCACCCCGGCAAGTACGCCGCCGTGGTCTGCCTGGCGCCGCTGCTCGACATGATCGGCAGCGAGCGGCTCGGCATGGGGCCGAGCTGGCGGGCGGAGTACGGCAGTGTGCGGGACCCCGCCGAGTTCCGGGCCCTGCTGGCGTATTCGCCGTACCACAACGTCCGGCCGGGCGTGCGGTACCCGCCGGTGCTGTTCGCCGTCGCCGACGGCGACACGCGCGTGGACCCGTGCCATTCGCGCAAGATGTGCGCCTTGTTGCAGCGGGTGGGCGCGGGCCCGGGGCCGGTGCTGTTCCGCCTGGAACGCGGCGTGGGCCACGGCGCGCGTGCGGTGTCGCGGACGAACGGTCTCGTCGCCGACGTCCTCACGTTCCTCGCCCGGCAGCTGGGCCTCGGCCCACCGCCGCCGCCCGACCCCGCCGACCCGGCCGACCCGGCCGGCCCGGCGGGCCTGACCGGCCCGACCGGCACGCCGCACGCCGGTGGGGCGGGGCCGCGGGAAAGGGCGGGTGGGGCGTGAACGTGTTGCTGTGCCCGTTCAGCGATCCGGGCTACCTGTATCCGGCGCTCGCGGTCGGCGTGGAACTGCGGCGGCGCGGCCATGAGGTCGTCGTTCTCGCCCGGGCCGGTGCGGCGGCCGTGGTCGCCGAGGCGGGGCTGACGATGGCCGACGCCGCGGCGTACGGCGGGGCGGACGCCTTCTCGGTGGGCCGGTGGGTGCGGACCGGGGTGGCGCAGTGCCGCGCGGTGCTGGCGGCGGCCCGGGACACGCGCGCGGACGCCCTGGTGACCACGCCGCTCTGCCATGGCGCGCTGCTCGCCGCCGAGACGCTCGACCTGCCGGCCACGGTGCTCGGTTTCGCGGCCCACCTGTGGCCGTACCGGGAGGGGGGCGGCGGCGAGCCGGAGGACGTGGTGCAGCGGGAGTGGCGGCTGCGGGAGACGCGGCGCCACTACGACGCGGCCCGCGCCGGTGCCGGGCTGCCGCCCCGCCGGGACCCGAGCCCGGAACGCCCGCTGATCGGCGCGGGGCTGCTGCTGCGCGGCGACCCCGCCCTGGAGTATCCGGGCGCGGTCCTGCCCGAAGGGGTGCGCCATGTGGGGCCGTGCGTGTGGGAGCCGAAGCCCGACCGGGCCGAGGTGGAAGGGCTGGCCGGGTATCTCGCCCGGGTCGGCAAGCCGGTCGTCTACGTGCATCTGGGCCGGTTGTTCGGCGGCACCAGTCTGTGGCCGAGGCTGAACGAGACGTTCACCGGCGGCCCTTTCCAGGCGGTGGTGGAGGTGGCGCGGTCCGGTGGGCCGCGCCCGGCCCCCGGTGCGGACATCGTCGTGATCCGCCGGCCGTGGATGAGCCCGCTGGTCGCGCTGGCCGAGGTGGTGCTGACCAACGGCACCACCTCCCCCGTGCTGGCCGCGCTGCTGCACGGCAGGCCGCTCGCCGTCGCGCCGGCCGGGTCGGAGCAGCCGCTGCTGTCGGAGGCGTGTGTGCGGGCCGGGGTGGCGGCCCGGTTCGCGGTCGCGGCTCCGTCCGACGGCGCGGCGACGCTGAAGGCGATCTGTGACGACGAGGAGCTGTGCGCCCGGGCGCGCCGGCTCGGTGCCCGCCTCGCCGCGTCGGGCGGCGCCCCGGCGGCGGCCGCCTTCGTGGCGGCCACGGCCTCGGCCGCGGGCCCGGCGGGACGGAGCCGCCGATGAACGGGGCCGAACCGGCACGCGGATCCCGTAGCCCTCTCGGGGCGGAGTTCCTGGCCGACCCGCATACGCCGCTGGCGCGGCTGCGCGCGACCTGCCCGGTGGCGCGGGTGCCCGCGCCCAGCGGGCGGCGGCTGTGGCTGGTGACGCGGGACGCCGACGTGCGGGCGGGGTTCGTCGACCCCCGGCTGTCGCTGCACGCGAACGGGCCGTCGCCCCGGCCGCCCTCGCACCGGGCGCTGGACATCACGCTGCTCGATTACGATCCGCCCCACCACACGCACATCCGCCGGCTCGCCGCCCCCGCGCTGACGCCGCGTCGTGTCGCGGCGTACCGGCCGGTGGCCGAGGCGGTGGCGGCGGAGCTGCTCGACGCGATGGCGCGGCGGCCGGTGGCGGACCTGCTGTCGGAGTTCGCGTACCCCTTCGCCTTTCAGGTGACCTGCGAGCTGTTCGGGCTCGATCGCGCCGTGCGCGCGGACCTGTACGCGTGGGCCGGCTCGGTGTTCGGCCGCCCGGTCCGGGACGTCGCGGCCATCAGGGCGAACCTCGACCGGATGGACGCCTTCTTCCGGGCGGAGGCCGCGCGGCGCGCGGCGGACCCGGGCCGCGACGTGGTGTCGGCGATCGTCACCGCCTGGGATCGAGGCGGCGAGGTGAGCTGGGACGAGGTGGTCTCACTGTGCGCGACCCTGCTGCTCGCGGGGTACGAGAGCACGCCGCAGATGATCGGCATGTCGGTGGCCGAGCTGCTGGCCCGCCCCGGCCTGTTCGCCGCGCTGCGCGCCGACCCGTCCCGGGTGCCGGCCGCCGTGGAGGAGCTGCTGCGGTTCACCACGCCCGGGCCGTTCGGCACGGTGCGCACGACGACCACGGACGTCGCCGTCGGCGGCGCGAGCGGCGCGGTCATCCCCGCCGGGTCCCGTGTGCTGCTGTCCATCGCGGCGGCCAACCGCGACCCCGCCAGGTACCGGGACCCCGACCTGCTCGACCTCGACCGGCGCGGCGCGGGCGGCCACGTGACGTTCGGCGTGGGCCCGCACTACTGCCTGGGCGCTCCGCTGGCGCGCCTGGAGCTGGCCGTCGCCCTCACGGCCATCGTCCGCGGTCACCCCGGCATCGAGGCGGTGACGCCGCCCGCGCGGCTGCGCTGGTGCGGCACCTACGTCAACCGCGGCCTCGCCGAGTTCCCGGTGCGCCTGACGGCCGGACCGTCCCGCCGCGGCCCCCGCCACCGGGAGGCGGGCGGGACCGCCACGCCGGGGCCGCCCGCCCCCTCTCCCCTCAAGGTGACGTCGTGACGAGCCCGCGGCACCGCGCCGCGCATCCGCCCCACGCCGGCAGGCGGGGATCCTCGCGCTGTAAGGAGTTCCGATGACCGAGCCGCCCCCGCTGCGCCGCAACCTCCGCTTCCAGTCGCTGTGGCTGGGCGCGGCGACGTCGGAGCTCGGGTCGACGCTGACCTGGCTGGCGTTCCCGCTGCTGATCCTGTCGGTCACGGGCTCGGCGGCGGTGGCCGGGCTGACCGGCGCCTGCCGCATCACCACCAACCTGCTGATGTCGCTTCCGGCGGGCGTCTGGGTGGACCGGTGGAACCGGCGGCGCATCCTGATCGCCTGCGAGGCGGTGCGGTGCCTCAGCCTGGCCGCCCTGGCCCTGGCGATCTTCGCCGACCGGGTGGCGCTGTGGCAGATCATCCTGGTGGCGGTGCTGAACGGCTCCGCCGACGCCTTCTTCGGCCCGGCCCGGGCCACGGCGATCCGGGCGGTGGTGCCCGCCGAGCAGCTGCCGACGGCGTACGCCCAGGAGGAGGCCCGCAGCCACGCGGCGTCGCTCGCCGGGCCGCCGCTCGGCGGTTTCCTGTTCGGCCTGGGGCGGGTCTTCCCGTTCGTCGTGGACGCGCTGAGCTACTTCCTGTCGATGCTCTTCGTGATCGCCGCGAAGGTGCCGTCCCGGCCACAGCCGGACCCCGCGTCCGCCGAATCCCCGAGCGGGTCCGCAGACGGGGCCGCTGAGGGGGCCGGCGAGGAGGCGGGTGCCCGGCCGAAGGCGCGGATGCGCGCCGACGTCGCCGAGGCGGGGCGGTGGCTGTGGCGGCAGCGAGGGCTGCGGGCCGGGCTGGCGTTCTCGCTGATCTCGAACCTCGTGGCGAACGCCCTGCTGCTGCCGGTCATCGTGCTCATCGAGGAGCGCGGCGGCGACTCGACGGGCACCGGATTCGTGCTGGCCGCGATGGGCCTGGGCGGCCTGCTCGGGGCGACCGTGTCGGCGCGGATCGGGCGGCTGCTGCCGCCCGGCCGGCTGATGCTGGTGGTGGTGGGGTTCTTCGCGCTCGCGGTGTGCGCGACCACGCTGCCGTTCGGCCGCTACTGGCCGGGGGTGCCGCTCTGCCTGGCGATGGTCGCGGTGCCGGCGCTCAACGTCGTGCTGCAGGTGGTGGTCGCCACCCTCGTGCCGGACGCCATGATGGGCCGGCTGGTGTCGCTGTTCTCCATGGCCAGCATGGGCCTGGCGCCGCTCGGCCCGGTGCTGGGCGGCACGCTCGCGCAGTACATCGGCGGCGTCGGCGCGCTGCTCGTCATCGGCGGCGCCCTCGCCGCGACGTGCGCCGTGGCGGCCCTCGGCCCCTCGCTGCGCGGCCTGAACGTACCGGCCCCCGGCGCCGCGGCGACCGGCGAGGCCGATGGGACGGCCGATGGGGCGGCCGGCGCGCCGGGGTCAGAGCCGCCCGACCCCGTGCAGCTCGGCCGCGAACCGGTGAGCTAGCGGCGACATGCCGTACAGGAGGGAGTGGGCGGTGACCTCGCCGTCCACGTCGTCGGGGACCGACAGGACGTTCGCCTCCAGCAGCGACTCGATGACCCGCTCGGCCGCCGGCCCCGCCCCGGCGGCCAGCGCCTCGATGAGCTCCTCGTGGCCGAACGGCGGCCCGGAGAGCGAGCCCAGGATGCGGAACGCGTCCCGGTGGGCCCACGACGGCCGGTTGTAGCCCTCCTCGAACCTGGCCCGCAGCGAGACGTCACCGGCGACGAACTCGTCGAGCACGCTGGGGGCCCGCTCCAGCCGTTCGGCGAGCCGCGACAGCGGCACGTGCGGCAGACCCGCCGCCCGGCCGCCCAGCAGCCGCAGGGTCAGCGGGGAGCGGCCGTACCGGTCCAGGATGGCGTGCACGGCCGCCAGATCGCCGAGGACCCGGCCCCGGCCGATCAACCGGCACAGGAACTCGACGCCCTCGTCGGTGGACAGCTCCCCCAGCCCGATGCGGGCCACCGACTCCAGCCCGCTGAGCCTGCTGCGGCTCGTGACCAGCACCCTGCTCGCGGCGGTGCCGGGCAGCAGCGTGCGCACGGCCGCCTCGTCGGGTGCGTCGTCCAGGACGAGCAGCACCTTGCGGCCGGCGAGCCGGGAGCGCCACACCGAGGCCAGCACGTCCTCGTCGCGCACCGCGGCCACGTCGGGCCCGACGGCTGACAGCAGCTCGCGCTGCACGTCGGCGATGGCCCTGGGGCCGCCGCCCCGCCCCCGCAGCCTGACCATGAGCGCGCCGTCGGGGAACGCCGGCGCCAGCAGGTGCGCGGCCCGCACGGCGAGCGCGGTCTTACCGATGCCGATCTCGCCGGTGATGAGGGTGACCTGGGCGGGATCGTGCAGGATGCGGGTGAGCTGGGGTTCGCGGCCCACGAAGTCGGCGATGTCGCGCGGCAGCTGGTTGGCGGCGGCCGGTTTCGCCGCCGGGCCGCGCCTCGTGGCGTGCTGCGCCCGCCGCTCGCCGCCCAGGATCTCCCGGTAGAGGGCCTTGAGCACCGGGCTGGGCTCGATGCCCATCTCGGCCGCCAGGCGGCGGCGCAGGGCCTCGAAGTGCGACAGGGCCTCGGTGGTGCGCCCGCACCGGGCCAGCGCGGTCATCCGCGCGGCGGCGAGCCGTTCCCGTGTGGGGTGCCGGGCGGCGAGCGCGTCGAGGCCGGGCAGCACCTCGGCGTGCCGGCCCAGCTCGATCTCCAGCTCGGCCCAGTCCTCGTAGACCGCGAGGTGCAGATCGGTGAGCCTGCGCACCGTCGCGTTGATCGTGGGGACGTGCCCGAACTCGGCGAGCGGCTGGTCCCGCCACATGCCGGCGGCCTCGCCGAGCAGCTCGGCCGCGCGGGCCTGGTCGCCGCCGCGGATCGCCTCCCGCCCGGCCCCCGCGAGCTGCTGGAACCGCAGCAGGTCGAGCTCGGCCGGCTCGGCCCGCAGCCGGTACCCCCACCCCTGGAAATCGATGCGGTCGCCGATGATCTTACGCAGCGCCGAGACATAGACCTGAAGGTTCTTCCGGGCCGTTCTCGGTGGTATTTCACCCCACAACTCATCGATCAAATGAACGGACGACACGATGGCGTTGACGCGGCACAGCAATATGGCCAGAAGCAGCCTCTGTTTCGGCGCGCCGATAGCCACGAGGTGCTTCCCGGCCCGGACCTCCAGCGGACCTAGTATCGAACAGTAAAGGGGGGACGGAGCCGGGGGAGTCATCTGCTTCCCTTGATTTCACATCGTTTCGGTGTCCTCGAGCGCCAGGGCGCCGACGCGGGCGCCCGGCGGGTCTCCCAGCAACAGGAAATCGATGACGCCGATCGGCGGCGGCGCGTTCGCGCGGCGCAGCGCCGCCGTGCGCGGGGCCGCCAGGTGCAGGGCCCGCACCATGCGCGCCGCCGCCGCCGAGATCACGCGGGTGCCGGCGCGTGCCTCGAACCAGCGCCAGTCCCCGTCCGCGTTGGCCTCCAGGAACACCACCCGGTCGCCGGCGAGCAGCAGGTCGAAGGCGCCGTACGTCAGGCCCCAGGCGTCCGCGAGGCGGCGCACCGCGGCGGCGACCGGCGGAGGCGTGGGCACCGGCGTCACCGACACCCGAGCCGCGTCGCGCCAGAGGGCGTCCGGGGCGGGTTTGCCGATGGCGAAGGCGTGCACCTCGCCGGCGAGGTGGTAGACGCGCAGCTCGGTGTCGTGCTCGACGTACTCCTGCACCATGACGGGGAAGCCGAGCGGCGGCCGGGCGGCGACCTCGGCCCGGTCGGCGATCTCGGGCATGACGCCGACGAGGGCGCCCGGCACGGGCTCGACGAAGTGCTCGCCCAGCACCTTGACCACGACCCGCTCGCCCGTCAGCGCGGCCGCGGCGTCGCCCGGGTCGGTCGTGACGATCGTGCGGGGCGTGCGCAGCCCGGCCCGCGCGGCGCCGGCCAGCTGCTCCAGGCGACCGGGGGCGGTGCCCGGCAGGGCCGTGGGGGCGAGCGCCGACGCGCCGCCCAGCAGGGCGCACCACGACTCGGCGCGCAGCAGCGTCACGGCCGGGTCGGCGACCGCGGGCATCGCCCGGGGCGACAGGTGCCGTGTCCAGACGACGGTCGGGGCGAGCCGGTGCCCGTCCAGCGTGAGCGGCGCGCCGCCGAGCGGGGCGGTCAGCCGCACGGCGGGGACGCTCGCGGCGTCGATCAGCACGCTCGGCACCCCCAGCCGGGCCAGCGCCCGCCCCAGCTCGGCGAGCTCCGCGCACCCGGCCCGGTCTACGAGCACGACGCAGGGCGTGGCCGCGCCGGACGGCTCGCGGAGCAGCCGGCGGACGGCGCCGGACGGCTCCGGCAGGTCGACGGTGACCGGCGCGCCGCATGGGCGGCCGAGGTACGAGGGCGGAGCGCCGCCCCCGGCGAAACCCATCATGCCCTCGCCATAATTGTGTGATGCCCGAAACTTATTATCGGCACACCCCACCGGTATTTACCGAATGAATGTGGGTGATGTCCCGGTACACCCTTCCAGCTAACGATGCCGTGCGTTTAGTGTCAAGCAAACTGCACGCCGCCCGAGGTCAGCAATATGCCGGAATTTCAGCGAGCGCATATATTTTCCCCGGCCGGGCCCGGGTCACAGCGTGGCGGCGGTCCGGGTCACCCAGCCGTCGCCGGCCTTCAGCAGTTCGTCGTGCAGCCTCGGCTCGTCGTCGAACAGCGCCAGCGCGTCGCGCTGCGGCAGCGCCAGGCGCACGAGCGCGTCGGCGGCCGCCTTGCGCGCCCGCCACCGCTCGATGGGCTCGGCCGAGCGCAGATACCGGGTGGGCACCTGCTGGCCGAGCAGCACGCAGTCGATGCCCTCCAGCCCGTAGAACGTGGGCGCGGTGAGCTCCAGGTATCTGCGGGTCAGGGCGTCGCGCATCAGCAGCGGCGCGCCCGCCGCGTACACCTCCAGCAGCGGCGCCAGCCCCGAGATGTCCGCGGTCTCCCGCACGTCGCGCCAGAACGGCGTGTCCAGCCGGGTGTTGAACCGGTAGTGGGCGGCCAGGAACCAGCGGATCTCATCCCATTTCTTCGCCAGCACCGCGTTGACCACGGCCCTGCCGACCGGGCCCGCCCACGACGCCGGCATCGACCGCACCAGCGCCAGCACCCCCTGCGTGATCATCAGCAGCCCGCTCGACTCCAGCGGCTCCACGAACGCGTACGAATTGCCGATGGCCATCGTGTTGCCGCGCCACGCCGACTCGTGCCGCCCGACCCGGAACCGCACCTGGCGCGGGGCGCTGATGCCCGGGAAACGGCGGGCCAGCTCGTCGGCGGCGGCCTCGTCGCTGATGGCGGCCGAGGAGTAGACGTATCCGAGATGGTCGTCCGCGCGGGTCGCGATGGTCCAGCACCAGCCGGCGTTCATCGTGGTGGCCCGCGTGTACGGCTTGAGCAGGCCGCCGTGGGGCAGGTTGCCGGTCACCGCCGAGTCGGTGAACAGGCTGCCCGCGTAGCTGTGGAAAGGGGTGCCCATGGTCTTGCCGAGCAGCAGCGACCGGAAGCCGGTGCAGTCGACGTAGAAGTCGAAGGAGAGCCGGCGTCCGTCGGTGGTCACCAGGTGGTCGATCCACTCGGGGCCCGACGGCACGACGTCGGCGATCTTGGCGTCGATGTGACCGATGCCCCTCGACCGGGCGAGCGTGGTGAGGAACCGCACGAACCGCTCGTTGTCGAGGTGGTAGGCGAACGGCAGGAACTTCATCAGCGAGACCGGGCCGGAGCCGGCCCCGCCGCCCGGGTCGAAGACCGGCGTGCGGTCGGCCGCCATGAGCAGCGACTGCATGGTGAACGCGTTGATGTCGCCCCGCTCGGCGAGCGACCCGAGCACGCCGATCGAGTTGGCGCCCCAGTCGAACGGCGCCATGAACCCCTCCGGGTTCGGCCCCCAGTCGAACCTGATGCCGAGCTTCCACGTCGGCCGGACCTCCCGGTAGAAGTCCTCCGGCTCGACGCCGAGATAGTGGTGCAGGAACGCCACCATCAGCGGCACCGTCGCCTCGCCCACCCCGATGATCGGCACGGTCGACGACTCGACCAGCGTCACGTCCAGCCAGGGCCGCTTGGCCCGGAGCGCGAGCGCGGTCAGGTAGCCGGCCGTACCCCCGCCGATGACCCCCACGGTGCGGATGGCGCGCGGGTCGTCGTCGGCGGGCCGCTCGAACCCGCCGACCGCGCGCTCCCGTCCGCCGGCGAACCCCCGGGACGCCCGGCCGCCCTCGCCCACCAGCCAGCCGCGCACCAGCGCGCCCTCCTCCTCGGTCAGGGACGGGGCCAGCCGATCCAGCATCTCGGGCAGCGTGCTCGCCGACGCGCTCCCCGAAGGGGTCGTAGAGCCGGTCGTGGAGGTGATCGAGGTGGTGGGATCGCTGGGGCTCGTCGCCATGGCTGAACTCCGTTCGCACCCTGGGGCGTGGTCGATCAGCAGGTTAAGATCCACGAGTTCGGAATCGGTTCAGCGCCGGTATGGAACCGTGGGTCGCCGCCGGTGGACGGGCGACTAGGGAAAGACCGACGAACAACCCGGCCGCACTTCGGGACTCAGCACGAATCACGACACCCCGGGCCTGGCATACCGTCACGGTAACCATGGAATCGGAGGGCCGATCCTTGACCGTTGATTTCCCTTGCCGTGCCGGTACGCCGGACCGCCGGGCGGGGGCGCGCCGGTGAGCCTCGACGACATGCTCGACGACCTCGGCGAACTCGTCGCATGCGAATCGTTCACCGCCGATCACGAGGCGGTGGCGCGCAGCGCCCGGGTCGTCGCCGGTCAGGGCCGCACCAGCCTCGGCGCCGCACCCGAGACCATCGTCATCGACGGGGTCACGCACCTGCGGTGGCGCTTCGGCACGCCCCGAGTGCTGCTCCTCGGGCATCACGACACCGTCTGGCCGATCGGCTCGCTCGCCACCACGCCCTGGTCGGTGACGGACGGCATCGCGCGCGGGCCCGGCGTGTTCGACATGAAGGCCGGCCTGGTGCAGATGTTCCACGCGCTCGCCGGGCTGCCGTCCCTCGACGGGGTGTGCGTGCTCGTCACCGGCGACGAGGAGGCCGGCTCGATCTCCTCCCGGGCGCTGATCGAAGACTCGGCGCGCGGCTGCGCCGCCGCGTTCGTGCTGGAGGCCAGTGCCGACGGCGGCCTGCTGAAGATCGCGCGAAAGGGCATCTCGATCTACGAGGTGCTCGTGCACGGCCGCGCCGCCCACGCCGGCCTCGACCCGCACAAAGGGGTGAACGCCGGCGTCGAACTCGCCCATCAGATCCTCGCGATCAACGAGATCGCCGGCCAGGTCAACGCCGAGGCCGGCACCGAGGCCAACGCCGAGGCCCACACTGCAGCAGGTGCCGGGACCGGCGCCGAGGCTGCCGGAGGGCCGGGTGCGGGCGTTCTCGGGCCGGCCACCGTGACCCCGACCGTGGTGTCGGCGGGGACGACCACCAACACCGTGCCCGGGCTCGGCCGGCTGGCCGTGGACGTCCGAGTGCCCACGCTCGCCGCCCAGCGCAGAGTCGACGAACTGATGCGGAAGCTGGCCCCGCGCCTCCCCGGGGCCCGGCTGGAGGTCCTGGGCGGCCCGAACCGGCCCCCGCTGGAGCCCGCCTCGTCGGCCGAGATGTTCGCCCTGGCCCAGCGGGTCGCCGCCGACCTCGGGCTGCCGCCGCTCGGCGGCGCCGCGGTCGGCGGCGCCTCCGACGGCAACTTCACCGCCGGAATCGGCTGCCCCACCCTCGACGGGCTGGGCGCGGTCGGCGGCGGCGCCCACGCCGACGACGAACACGTCGTGGTGGCCGAAATGCCCCGCCGCACGGCCCTGCTGGCGGGCCTGATCCGGGCGGTGCTCGCGTGAGCGGCGCGAACACGGGCGGCGCGGACACGAACGGTGGGATCACGGGCCGCGCCGACCGGGGCGGCGCGGACCTGGCCCATGCGAGCGCGGCCGGCGGGGCCGGCGGGGACGGCGGGGCGAGCGGCCCGCAGGTGCGCGAACTGCGCACCCTCGAAGAGCTGGAGGACGTCTACCGGCTGTTCGACGGCATCTGGCACCCCGAGCCGGGCGCCGCCCCGGTCACCGTCGAGCTGATGCGGGCCCTGGCGCACACGGGCAACTATCTCAGCGGCGCCTACCGGGACGGCCGGCTGGTCGGCGCGTCGGTGGGCTTCCTCGCCGAGCCGCCCGGGCGGGCGCTGCACTCGCACGTCACCGGCGCGATCGCGGGGGCCGGCATCGGGTTCGCGCTCAAGTCGCACCAGCGGGAATGGGCGCTCGCCCGCGGCCTCGACACGATCACCTGGACCTACGATCCGCTGGTGCGCCGCAACGCCCACTTCAACCTGGCCAAGCTCGGCGCCCTCCCCCGCGAGTACCTGCCGTCGTTCTACGGGCCGATGGACGACGCCATCAACGCCGGGCACGACTCGGACCGCGTGCTCGCCGAATGGCCGCTGGCCGCCCCGCGCGTGGTCGCCGCGATGCGGCGGACGCCGTACCGGGTGCACGTGCCCGAAGACGCCGGGGTGGTGCTGCGCGACGACGATGGCAGGCCCGTCATCTGCGGCTCCGGCGCGGCCACGGTGCTGGTCGCCGTGCCCGAGGACATCGAGGCGCTGCGGTCGAAAGACCCGGCGGCGGCCAGGGCGTGGCGGTTCGCCATGCGCGACGTGCTCGGCGGGCTGCTCGCCGAGGGCGGCCGGGTGACCGGCTTCCACGACAGGCGCTGGTATGTCGTGCGCCGCGGCTGAGAGGCGGCATGCTGGGACGGCCGCCCCAGGCGGCGGGCGAGCGACGGTCAGACGGAAGGGAGAAGCGGCGGCGTGCCGCGCACCGACATGAAGATCACGGGAATCGAGCTGAGGCGGATCGCGATGCCGCTGGTCGCGCCGTTCCGCACGTCCTTCGGCACCGAGACGCGCCGCGACATCATGCTGCTGCGCGTCGCCACGCCCGACGCGGAGGGCTGGGGCGAGTGCGTCGCGATGTCGGCGCCGCTCTACTCCTCCGAGTACGTCGACGCCGCCGCCGACGTGCTGCGCCGGTTCCTGATCCCCGCCCTGCCGGCCGGCGCCGACCCCCACGCCGTCGAGCGGGCGCTGCGCCCGTTCAAAGGGCACCGCATGGCGAAGGCGGCCCTGGAGACGGCCGTGCTCGACGCCACGCTGCGCACCACCGGCGAGTCGCTGGCGTCGTACCTCGGCGCGTCCGCCGACCGGGTCGCCGCCGGGGTGTCGATCGGCATCATGGACTCCGTTCCCGAGCTGCTCGACGCGGTCGCCAGGTACCTCGACGAGGGCTACGTGCGGATCAAGCTCAAGATCGAGCCGGGCTGGGACATCGCGCCGGTGCGGGCCGTGCGGGAGCGGTTCGGGCCCGACGTGCCGCTGCAGGTCGACGCCAACGCCGCGTACACGCTCAGCGACGCCCCCCGGCTGGCCCGGCTCGACGAGTTCGGCCTGCTGCTCATCGAGCAGCCGCTCGCCGACGACGACATCGTGCAGCACGCCCGGCTGGCCGAGCGGGTGCAGACGCCGATCTGCCTCGACGAGTCCATCGAGTCGGCCGCGCACGCCGCCGCCGCCATCTCGCTCGGCGCCTGCTCGGTGATCAACATCAAGCCGGGCCGGGTCGGCGGCTACCTGGAGGCGCGCCGCATCCACGACCTGTGCCGCGCCCACGGCGTGGCCGTGTGGTGCGGCGGCATGCTGGAGACCGGCATCGGCCGCGCCGCCAACGTCGCCCTCGCCGCCCTGCCCGGCTTCACCCTGCCCGGCGACACCTCCGGCTCCCGCCGCTACTACGCCACCGACATCACGCCGCCCTTCGAGCTGCGCGACGGCCACCTCACCGTCCCCACCGGCCCCGGCATCGGCGTCGACCCCATCCCCGAACTCCTCGACGAGGTCACCACCGCCACCGAGTGGATCGCCCTCTAGCCCGAGACCCGGCCGGTCCGAGACACGGCGCTTGCCGCAGAAGGCACAAACGCCGCCCGGCGAGTTCGTCGTGATCTACGATCCCGCCGGCCCCGACGATGTGATTGGCTGATTCGCATGGATACGACGACCGTCTCGGGCACCCTCGACCGTGTCACCCGCCTGCTGCGCGAGCACCCGCTGATCGACGGGCACAACGATCTGCCCTGGACGGCACGGGGCCTCGTCGGCTACGACCTCGACCGGCTCGACATCCGCGGCGACACCTCCGGCCGCACCCACACCGACCTGCCGCGCCTCGCCGCCGGCATGGTCGGCGGCCAGTTCTGGTCGGTCTACGTGCCTTCGACGCTCACCGGCGGGGCCGCCGTCACCGCCACCCTGGAGCAGATCGCCTGCGTGCACGACATGGTGCGCCGCTACCCCGACCGGCTCGGGCTCGCCACCACCGCCGAGGAGGTGGAGCGCGTCTTCGCCTCCGGCAGGGTGGCGTCGCTGATGGGCGCCGAGGGCGGCCACTCGATCGACTGCTCCATGGGCGTGCTGCGCATGCTGTACGCCCTCGGCGTGCGCTACATGACCCTTACCCACAACGACAACACCCCGTGGGCGGACTCCGCCACCGACAGGCCCGAGCACAACGGGCTCACCGGCTTCGGCGAAGAGGTCGTGCGCGAGATGAACCGGCTCGGCATGCTCGTCGACCTGTCGCACGTGTCGGCCGACACCATGCGCGACGCGCTGCGCGTCACCGAGGCGCCGGTCATCTTCTCGCACTCCTCGGCGCGCGCGGTCTGCGCCCACCCGCGCAACGTGCCCGACGACGTGCTGGAGCGGTTGCCGGCCAACGGCGGGGTGTGCATGGCGGTCTTCGTGCCGCAGTTCACCTCCGAGGCGTACCGGGCGTGGCGCAATGCCGGCGAGGAGGCCGCCGCCGCGGCCGGCGTCGACACCAAGGACTGGGACCGGCTCACACCCTTCATCGCCGGCTGGGAGAAGACCCACCCGGCGCCGCCCGTCACCATCGACAACGTCGTGGCCCACCTGGAGCACCTGCGCGAGGTCGCAGGCATCGACCACCTGGGCATCGGCGGCGACTACGACGGCTGCGACCGCCTCCCCCAGGGCCTGGAAGACGTCCGGGCCTACCCGCGCCTCTTCGCCGCCCTCGCCGACCGCGGCTGGTCCGACGACGACCTGGCCAAACTCGCCGGCCGCAACGTCCTGCGCGCCCTGCAGACCGCCGAGGAGGTGGCCGCCGACCTGCAAACCCGCCGCGGCCCCAGCTTCGCCCGGTTCACCCCGCCCACCACCGACTGATCGACCCACCGCGGCCACCCACCGCCACCCGTGCCCGAGGTTCCGCCGGCCCGGCCTGCCGTCGGCCGGCGGACGACGGAGCGGAGTTCGGCCCAGACCGGCAGTCGTGCCGGGCCGTGGCGCGTTCGCCGTGACGCTACAGGTCGGCGGCGCGGGGGCCGCATGCGGCACGGCCGGGCACCCGCCACAACCGGCACGCTGCCGCTGATAGTGCCGCCCGCCGATGGCGGCGGGCGGCGTCCTCGGATTCGTCCGGCCCGGACGAGCAGACCAGGGTCACGCGGCCGGCTTCTTGGCGTAGTCGCCCATGCCGCCCGCGAAGTCGTACACCACCGCCGGCTCGTCGCCGACGACCCACGCGTCGTGCCCGGGCGGGCAGACGAACACGTCGCCCGGTCCGATCTCCGCCTCGGTGCCGTCGGCCATCCGCAGGCGCATCCGCCCCTTGGCGACGAACCCGTTGTGGTGCACCTGGCACAGGTCGCTGCCGGTGATCGGCCCGACAGACTCCGACCACCGCCAGCCCGGCTCGAAGCTGGCCGCCCCGAAGGTCAGCCCGGTCAGCTCGCACACCTCGAGGTGCCCGCGGGGAAAGTCCCGCCGCTCGTCGGGCTTGTCGATGCTCTTGACCTCGATCATGACGTCCCCCCTCCGTCACTTTCAGTCTGCCACCGTCGGCGGCGAAGAACCCCAGGTCGAACCCGGCTCCCGGTGAAATCGCCCTCAAGGCTTCCGGCCGAAGCGACCCGCGACGGCCCTCCCCTCGCAGGCCTCCCGGCGCGAGCGCGCCGGCGTCAGGCCGGTCGGCGCGTTACGCGAGCACGCGCGTCCCGCCGTCGGCGGGGCTCGGCGCACGCTCGGCGAGCACGTCGAGCGGGTTCGCCATCAGGGTGGAGAAGGCCAGTTCGGCGGCGCCGATCAGGGTGGAGTCGTCGCCCAGGCCGGCGGTGCGCAGACGCACCCTCTCCCGGGAGATCATCAGCACGTTGGTCGCCATCCGCTTGTCGACCTGCTCCGCCGCGCCCGGGTAGATGTCGCGCAGCATGCCGCCGAAGACCACCATGCCCGGGTTGAACAGATTGATCAGGTTGGCGACGCCGATGCCGAGCCAGTCGCCGACCTTGAGCAGCGCCAAGCGCGCCCGGGAGTCGCCGGCGGCGGCCGCCTCGACGACGGCTTTGATGCCCTCGCGGCCGATCGGGCCCGGGCTCCGCCCCGCCAGGTCGAGCAGGGCCTCCTCGCCGACCTCCGCCTCCAGGCAGCCGCGCGAGCCGCACAGGCAGGGCCGCCCGTTGTAGGGGTTCACCACCATGTGGCCCAGCTCGCAGCCGTACCCTCCGTCGCCGTCCAAGAGTTTGTCGCCGACGATGATGCCGCCGCCCACGCCGACGTCCCCATGCAGGTAGATCAGGTTCTGCATGTCGACGCCCACCCCGCGCGCGTGCTCGGCCTGTGCGCCCAGATGCGCCTCGTTGCCGACCAGGACCGGCAGCCCGAGCCCCAGTCGCAGGCCCAGCTCGGTGCCGAAGGCCTGATCGACCCAGCCCATGTACGGCCCGTATCGCACCATGCCGTCATGTGGCCTGATCATGCCGCAGTAGGCCGCGCCGACCCCCACGCACACGGAGCCGGCGGGCGCCCTGCGATGCAGCCTGCGGCCGAACGCGGCGAGCACCCCGACCACGTCGTCGAGGTCGGCCCCCGCCCGGCGCCGCGGCGCCTCCCTGCGGTCCAGCACGGCACCGCCCAGCCCCACCCGGGCCGCGACCAGCCGGTCGACCCGGACGTCGAACGCCAGAACGTACACCCGGTGCGTCTGCGGCCGCACCACCAGCGACGGCCGCCCCGCCTTGCCGGTCTCCCTGGGGATTTCCTCGCGCACCAGCCCGGCCGCGGTGAGCTCGGCCGTCAACGTCATGATGGTGCTGCGGTTGAGGCCCATGCGCTCGGCCAGCACCGCCCGCGACAACGGGCCCCTCAGATGTACATGCCGGAGCAGGGCTCCGAGGTTGCGCTGGTGGGTCTCCTCCTGAGACCGACCGGCTTTCGGCATCGTGCAGATCCTGACCGCTCGCGAACCGGCATCCTCCTGCACTGCGACGGCGAAGCCACCGTCGGACCGGCCGCCTCATGTTACCAAAGCGCTCGCAACCGGCCCCGGCCCGGCAGTCCCGGTGCGACCGAACCGGCCGATCGTGTCGGCCGACAGGGCGAATGCCCGGCATTGCTCACATCGTCCGCGCTCTTCAGCAACGCACCCCGTACCATCCCCGCCATGCCAGACGCCATCGACATCCTCTTCCTCTTCATCGCCGCGTACCTCAGCCCGGCCTTCGCTCTGCTGGGCGGGTCGATGGCCTTCGCGGCCCGATCGGCCCGCCTCCACTGGTCCTCACTGGCGCGAGGGGCGTTCCTGTCGTTGGTCGCCATCGGACTGCTGGCGTTCCTGGGGTCGCAAACCTACACGGACACCTACACCGTCGAGGACCTCTCCGGAATCGCCACCGCGTGGATGGGAAGCGATATCGGATCCCTGCTGGTCCTCGGCATGGTTCCGGCCATCCCCTGGCTGCTGAGCGGTCTCGACCGGTGCGCCGGGTCGATGCCCGGAGTCTCGTTCGCCACCCCGTGGTGGTCGATCACCGCCCTGCTCCTCGGCCTCCCCACGCTCACCGCAGCGGTCGCCGCCCTCCTCCGCCCGCAGGCCACCCGGCCCCGCCCCGTCATAGGCGGGCTGTCGGCGGGCTGTCGGCAATACGGAAATCGGCTGTCCTCGATGAGCACGAGACTTTCCGCTGTCATGATCCCCCGGGTTGCGTCGGAGTGCGTGGAAGCGGCACCGGAAGGGAGCGTCTCGGATGAGGCCATGGCTTGTGGCGGCCGCCGCGAACTCTGTCGACAAGGACTGATCACGTGTTGAGCCCGGGAAACGACGAAACCGAGGCCGGCTGCGGCCTCGGTTTCGGTCGTGGTGCGCCGCCAGGGACTCGAACCCCGGACCCGCTGATTAAGAGTCAGCTGCT
>JBIQJI010000073.1:0-31869 GCA_044507605.1 Actinomycetales bacterium
GGGTGGGGGGCCGCCGGGGGCCGGTCCGTCGGGGGCGGGGGCGGCCATCAGCCCGCCAGCGGGTCGGCGACCGTGACCTTGCCGGCCACGATGTCGTCCCTGACCTGCTTCACTTTGGCGATCACGTCGGCGTTCGCGGCCACCGTGCACTGTGACGAGGCCACGTCGTCGCCGAGGGCCACGACGCCGACTCCCTGCTCGGCGAGGCCGTACACCTTGACGCCGCCGGTCTTGCCGGCGGCGATGTCCTTGATCGCAGCGGCTTCGGCGACGTCGACGTCCTTCAGCACGTTGTCGATGACGTTGCCGGCGCTCTGCCCGCACTGGTCGGTGTCCACCCCGAACGCCTTGACCTGGGCGGCGGCCGCGGCTTCGAAGACGCCCTGGTTGCCGGCGGAGGCGGCGGCCTCGATCACGTCCACGCCCCGGTCGATGAGCGACTGGGCCTGCGACTTGGCGCGGGCGGGGTCGCTGAAGGGGTTGTTGCCGCCGACGTACAGCGGGGTGCCTTCGACGTCGGGGTTGACCGATCGGGCGCCGGCGAAGAAGGGGTCGATCCAGCGGTGCACGAACGGGCTGTCGAGCGCGGCCACCACGCCGATCTTGCCGGTCTTGGTGAGCATGCCGGCCTCGACCCCGGCCAGGTAGGCGGCCTCGTGCTCTTTGAAGGAGACGCAGGTGAGGTTGGGCGCCTGGTCTTCGGCGCAGGAGTCGACCTGGAGGAACTGCTGGTCGGGGTGCTGTTCGGGCACGGTGGCGAAGACGTCGTCGAAGGAGAAGCTGATGCCGACGACCACGGTGGGCTTGGCCCGGACGGCGGCGTCGACGTTCTGGGCGATGCTGGTCGGGTCCTTGCTCTCGTACAGCTTGAAGGACGCCCCGATCTCCTTGGCCGCGGCCTTGGCGCCTTCGACGCCGAGTTGAAGGAAGCTGTCGGTGCCGACGGGGTTCGGCGTGATCAGGATCACCGACTTGCCGGTGTCGCCGCCGGAGCCCTCGGCCGCGGTGTCGCCGCTGCCGGAGCCGCCGCCGCAGGCGGTGAGCAGCAGGGGCAGGAGCGCCCCGGCCGAGGCCAGCACGGCGGCTCGTGAGATGGTACGCATGAGGGTCGCTGTTCCTTTAGGGCGGGATCGCCGATAGATCCACCAGTTGAGGCAAATGCCCGATTCTGCTGCTGGTGAGCATATCCATTGACTACCTGCATGCAAACTCGGGTATCTATTCCGGCTCCCCGGTGCTTTTGCCGGATCGTTACGAGCGGCGTTTCTCCCGTGGCCATGGGCCTTTCCCACGACCGCCGGCCGATCAGTCCAGCAGCGCGCGCAGCGCGTCCCGCTCCTCCTCGGAGACGTACTCCGCGTAGTAGTCGTACATCGTGGTGCGGGCGAGGCGGGCGGCGAGCGGGCCGTCGCCGGCGCGCACGGCGGACAGGACCTCCTCGTGGTGGCGCACGCTCTGCAGCATCTGCGCCCGCCGATCGGCCGCGCGGGTGATCTTGTCGGCGATCAGCCGCAGCACGATGTCGCGCACCACGGCGTTGCACACCTGCAGCAGCTTGTTGCGGCTCGCCCGCGCCACCGCGTCGTGGAACGCCACATCGGCCGCGCTGAACTCGTCCTCGCCCTGCTCGACGGCCGCGCGCATCGTGCCGATCGCGCGGTCCATCTCGGCGAGCTGGTCGGGGGTGCGCAGCCGCGCCGCGAGCAGGTTGGCCGACGCGTCGAGCGCCATGCGGAACTGCACCAGCTCGCCGAGCGACAGCTCGTGCACCCGGGCCAGGCTGGACATCGACTTGTGCAGCGCGTCGGCCGTGAACGGCAGCACCTCGGCCCCTCCCGGGTCGCCCGGCCGCGACCGTACCAGCCCGCCCGCCTGGAGCACGCGCAGCGCCTCCCGGACCGTCGAGCGGCTCACCGAGAACTGGGCCATCAGCTCCCGTTCGCTCGGCAGCCGCTGCCCGGGCACGAGCTCGCCGCGTTCGATCGCGCCTTCGATCTGCGCGACGATGTGCTCGTAGGCGCGGACAGGCCGCACCGGCTCGAACCGTAGGCTCGCCATCTGCTCCCCTTCTTGCCCCTTGACCGGAAAGTCGTGGGCTGGCAGGCTCCGTAGCCTACTGGTCCGACCAGTGCACTAGCCAGTGGAACGTGGAGGCTGAATCTGTGAGGCGTTTCGGAATGTCGGCGGCGGCGTGGGCGCGGTCGCTCGTAGCGGTCGGCGCCGTTTGCGGCCTCCTGCTGGGCACGGCCGCCTGCGGAGGAGACGACGGTGGCGCCGGCGCCGGCGCTGACGGCGGCACGGCGAAGACGCTGTCGGTAGGGTTCGTCGCCGAGCCCGCGAACCTCGACTTCACCACCACCGAAGGCGCCGCGATCCCGCAGGCGCTGCTCGTCAACGTGTACGAGGGCCTGGTCGAGCTCGACCAGAACGGCGAGATCGTGCCGCTGCTGGCCGAGAAGTACACCGTGTCCGACGACCACAAGACCTACACCTTCACGCTGCGCAAGGGCGTCACGTTCAGTGACGGCGCCCCCTTCACCGCCGACGACGTGGTCTTCTCGCTCGATCGCATCAAGACCGACTGGAAACTGAAGATCAAGTCCCAGATGGACGTCATCGACAAGGTGGAGAAGGTCGACGACTTCACCGTGCGGGTGACGCTGAAGCGGCCCAGCAACGGCTGGCTGTACTCCATGACCACGCGCCTCGGCGCGATGTTCAGCCGCACCGGGGTGTCCGACCTCGCCAACAAGCCGATCGGCACCGGCCCGTACAAGGTGCAGGAGTGGCGCCGGGGCGACTCGATCACGCTGACCGCCGTGCCGACGTACTGGGGTGACAAGCCGCCCATCTCGACGGTCACGCTGAAGTACTTCAAGGACGCCACGGCGATGAACAACGCGCTGCTCACCGGCGGCATCGACGTCATCTCCACCGTGCAGGCCCCCGAGTCGCTCGCCCAGTTCGCCGACCCGAACCGATTCCAGGTCGTCGAGGGCACCACCAACGGCGAGGTGGTGCTGTCGATGAACAACGGCCGCCCGCCGTTCTCCGACAAGAAGGTGCGCCAGGCGGTGCGCTACGCGATCGACCACAAGGCGCTGCTCGACACCGCGTGGGCCGGCCACGGCACGCTCATCGGCAGCATGGTGCCGCCGACCGACCCCTGGTACGAGGACCGCACCGGCGACTACCCGCACGACCCGGCCAAGGCCAAGCAGCTGCTCGACGGCAAGACCTACACCGTCAAGCTGCGCATCCCCAACCTGCCGTACGCCGTGGCCGCCGCGCAGGTGGTCAAGTCGCAGCTCGCCCAGGTGGGCATCACCGCCGAGATCGACCCGCTGGAGTTCCCGGCGCGCTGGCTGGACGTGGTGTTCCAGCAGGGCGACTACGACATGTCGATCATCAACCACGTCGAGCCGCGCGACATGAGCATCTTCGCCGACAAGAGCTACTACTTCCACTACGACAACCCCGAGTTCGGCAAGCTGCTCAAGTCGGCCGACGAAGGCACCGAGCAGGAGCAGATCGAGGACCTGAAGCAGGCCGCGAAGCTGCTGTCCGACGACGCGGCCGCCGACTGGCTGTTCCTGTTCCCCAACCTCATGGTGGCGAAGAAGGGCGTCACCGGCCTGCCCAAGAACGCCATCAGTGAAGCGTTCGACTTCACCACGATCTCCAAGGCGTAGCCCGACTTGACCGCTTACCTGCTGAAGCGCGTGGCGGTGCTGCTCGGCGGCACCGCCGTCGCGTCCGTCGTGGTGTTCGCGTTCATGGCGCTGCTGCCGGGCGACCCCGCGCGGGTGGCGCTCGGCGTCAACGCCACGCCCGAGGCGGTCGCCGAGCTGCGCGCCCGGTTCGGCACCGACCGCCCGGCCCTGGTACGGTTCGCCGACTGGGCCGGGGGACTGTTCACCGGCGACTTCGGCACGTCGTACGTCACGCGGGCCCCGATCGGGCCGCAGATCGGGGACCGGCTCGGCGTCACGGCCGCGCTCGTCCTCGGCGGCATCGTCGTGGCCCTGGTCATCGCGATCCCCGCCGGCACGTTCGCCGCCGTCAACCACCGCAACCCGATCGGCGCCGCCATCAGCGCCGTCAGCCAGGTCGGCATCGCCGTGCCGGCGTTCCTCGCCGGCATCCTGCTCGTGTTCGTGTTCGCCGTGCGGCTGCAGGTGCTGCCGTCGGGCGGCTACGTGCCGCTGGCCGACGACCCCGGGCAGTGGGCGCGGAGCCTGCTGCTGCCGTGGCTGTCGCTCGGCCTCGTGCAGGGCGCCGTGCTCACCAGATACGTCCGCAGCGCCGTGCTCGACGTGATGCGCGAGGACTTCCTGCGCACGGCCCGCGCCAAGGGCCGCGGCCGCATGGGCGCGCTGTGGCGGCACGGGCTGCGCAACGCCGCCATCCCCGTCGTCACCGTGCTCGGCCTCCAGCTCGCCACCCTGCTCATCGGGGCGATCGTCGTCGAGCGGATCTTCGTCATCCCGGGGCTCGGCGACCTGCTGCTCAACGGCGTCTCGCAGCGCGACCTGCTGCTCGTCCAGGGCGTCGTGATGGTGCTCGTGGTGGCGG
The DNA here is from genome assembly GCA_044507605.1 of Actinomycetales bacterium. Classification (GTDB taxonomy): domain Bacteria; phylum Actinomycetota; class Actinomycetes; order Streptosporangiales; family Streptosporangiaceae; genus Thermopolyspora. The sequence continues at coordinate 4,576 of JBIQJI010000073.1, forward strand.
TCCTCGCCATCAACTTCGTGGTCGACCTGGCGTACGCCGCGCTCGACCCCAGGCTGCGGGGTGCGCGATGAGGGGCCGGCGCGGCGCGAACCTGATCGTCGGCGGGGTGCTCGTCGGCGTCGTCGTCATCGGGGCGCTGGTGTCGTTCGCGTGGACCCCGCACGATCCCACCCTCGTCGACGCCGCCGCCAAGCTGCACCCGCCCGGCGACGGCTACCTGCTCGGCGCCGACAAGTTCGGCCGCGACACGCTCAGCCAGCTCATGGTCGGCGCCCGCACCACGCTGTACGTCGGCATCGTGGCCGTGGGCATCGCCGCGCTGCTCGGCACCCCGCTCGGCGTCGTCGCCGGCATGACGGGCCGGGGCTGGGCCGCCGAGCTCATCATGCGGGTCAACGACCTGGTGTTCGCGTTCCCCGCCCTGCTGCTCGCCGTGATGCTGGGCGCCGTCTACGGAGCCGGCACCCTCACCGCGATGATCGCCATCGGCGTGGCCACGATCCCGGCGTTCGCCCGCATCGCCCGCGCCGCCACCCTGCAGGTCATGGTCACCGACTACGTCCTGGCCGCCCGCGCCGCCGGGCGCGGCCGCGTGGCCATCGCCATGCGGCACGTGCTGCCCAACATCTCCTCGGTGCTCCTCGTGCAGGCGTCGGTGTCGTTCGCCATCGCCATCCTCGCCGAGGCCGCCCTGTCGTTCCTCGGCTTCGGCACCCGCCCGCCCACACCCTCCTGGGGCCGCATGCTGCAGGAATCACAGGAACTGCTGTTCTCCACGCCCCGCCTGGCGCTGTGGCCGGGCCTGGCCATCGCGCTCGCCGTCCTCGGCTTCAACCTGCTCGGCGACGGCCTCCGCGACCACCTCGACCCGAGGCTGCGGGGCATGGCCGCGACGGAGCGGGCCCAATGACCGGCCCGGACCCGGTGCCCGGGCCCGCCACCGCCGGCCCCGCCGCGGCCGACGGCGCGCGGCCCGCCGTGCTGACCGTCGCCGGGCTGAGCGTCCACGCCGGGCCGCTGGAACTGGTGCACGACGTGTCGTTCACGATCGGGCCGGGCGAACGGGTCGGCCTGATCGGCGAGTCCGGGTCGGGCAAGTCGCTGACCGCCCTGTCGCTGATGGGCCTGCTGCCCGACGGCGTGACCGCCACCGGCACCGCCCGGCTGCACCACCACGACCTCGTCGGAGTCCCCGAGCGGCGGGTCGCCCCGCTGCGCGGCAAGGACGTGTCGATGGTGTTCCAGGAGCCGATGACCGCGCTCAACCCCGTCATGCGCGTCGGCGCCCAGGTCGCCGAGGTGATGACGCTGCACGGCACGCCCCGCGCCGCCGCCCGGTCCCGCGCCCTGGAGCTGATCGAACGGGTCCGGCTGCCCGAGCCCCGCCGCATCGCGCGCGCCTACCCGCACCAGCTCTCCGGCGGCCAGCGCCAGCGGATCATGCTGGCCATCGCCCTGGCCAACGAACCCGACCTGCTCATCTGCGACGAGCCCACCACGGCCCTCGACGTGACCGTGCAGAAGCAGATGCTCGACCTGATCGTCGAACTGGCCCCCGCGCTGCTGTTCATCACCCACGACCTCGCCGTGGTGGCGTCGGTGTGCGAGCGGGTGCTCGTCATGTACGGCGGCCGGGTCGTCGAAAGCGGCCCGATGCGCGAGGTCTTCACCCGCCCCGCCCACCGCTACACCGAGGGCCTGCTCGCCGCCTCCCGGCTCACCCCGCGCGGCACCCGCCTGCCCACCATCCGGGGCACGGTGCCCCCGGCGGGGGAGTTCCCCGCAGGCTGCGTCTTCCGCACCCGCTGCCCCCACGCGAGCCCCGCCTGCGAGACCGAGCCGGCCCTCACCACCCGCCCCGGCCCCGAAGGCGGCGTCCCCCACCAGCACGCCTGCGTCCACCCCGTGGAGGCCGCCCATGCCGGCTGACGACATCGACGCCCGCGCGAACGACACCGAGCGGGCGGTGGCGGCGCACCCGGCGGCGGCCGGAGGCGCGCTCATCGAGGCGAGAGGGCTCACCCGCGTCTACCGCCGCGCCCGGCGCGGCCTGCGGCGCGCGCCGGGCGTACCGGCCCTGCGCGGGGTGTCGCTGGCCGTCCGGGCCGGGGAACGCTTCGGCATCGTCGGCGAGTCGGGGTCGGGCAAGTCGACCCTGCTGCGGCTGCTGTGCGGGCTGGACCGGCCGACCGCGGGGTCCGTGCGGTTCGACGGCCAGGAGATCACCGGGCGGCCCGAGCGGTCGCTGCGGTTCCTGCGGCGCAGCCTGCAGATCGTCTTCCAGGACCCGATGAGCTCCCTCGACCCCCGCATGCGCGTCCGCGACATCATCGCCGAGCCGCTCGCCGCCCTCGGCGGCGGCGCCTCCGGCACCGGCGACCGGGTCGCCGAACTGCTGGACGCGGTGGGGCTGTCGCCCGACGCCGCCGACCGCTACCCGCACCAGTTCTCCGGCGGGCAGCGGCAGCGCATCGCGATCGCCCGCGCGCTCGCCCCCCGGCCCAGGGTGCTGGTGGCCGACGAGCCGGTGAGCGCGCTCGACGTGTCGGTACGCGGCCAGATCCTCAACCTCATCGCGGACCTGGTCGACGACCTCGGGCTCACTTTGATCTTCGTGTCGCACGACCTGTCGGTGGTGCGGCACGTCTGCGAGACCGTCGCGGTCATGAACCAAGGAGAGATCGTGGAGACCGGACCGGTGGACGACGTGTGGGCGCGCCCCTCGCACCCGTACACGCGCGGCCTGCTGGACTCCGTGCTCACGCTCGACTCCGTGCTGGGGGAGGGGGTGACACGTTGACCGGGTTCGACGCCGAAGAGCAGGCACCCGAGCACGAACGCGAGGAAGCGCACGACGACGCACGCGACGCCGGGACCGTCGGCGCACGGCTCGACGCGCACGTCGACGAGCGGATCGACGCGCGGGGGGTGGTGGAGTTCACGCAGGCGCTGGTGCGGGTGCCGAGCACCAACGACCCGGAGCGGGGCCGCTGCGAGCGGCCCGCGGCCGAACTGGTCGAGGCGCGCATGCGCGAGTGGGGCTGGGAGCCGCGGGTCTACGAGGTCGAACCCGGCCGGCCCAACGTCGTCGCCGTCATCGAGGGCGGGGGCGGCGACGGGCCGACGCTGATGTTCGAGGGCCACACCGATGTGGTCACCGAGGGCGACCTGTCGGAGTGGACCGTCGACCCGTTCGGCGGGGAGATCCGCGACGGGCGGCTGTGGGGGCGCGGCAGCGCCGACATGAAGTCGGGGCTGGCCGCCGCCATGTACGCCGCCCGTGCGGTGCAGCTCGCCGGTCCGTTCCCCGGCAGGATCCTGGTGGGCGCCCTCGCCGACGAGGAAGGCCTGATGATCGGCGTGCACCACTTCGTCGACTCGGGCCTGGCCGCCGCCGTGGACGCCGCGATCGTGGCCGAGCCGGAGGCGGGGGAGATCTGCGCCGTCGCCAAGGGCGCGCTGCGCCTGCGCGTCGACCTCGCCGGCAAGATGGCCCACGGCGCCATGCCCCAGCACGGCCGCAACCCGATCCAGGCGTCCGGCGCGCTGCTCGTCGCGCTACGCGACTACCAGGCCGAACTGCAGGACCGGCATCCCGCCCACGAGCACCTGGGCGAGGTCTACCTGACGCCCACCGTCGTGTCCGCCGGCACCCCCGAGCAGGTCAACGTGATCCCGGCGACGGCCTCGCTGTTCCTCGACGTACGGACCATCCCCGGCGTCTCCCACGAGGAGGTGCGGGCCCGTGTCGCCGACCTCGCCGCCAAGGCCGGCGCGCCCGTCGGCGTCACCGCGACCGTCTCGGTGCTGGTCGACCGCCCGCCCGTCGACGTGCCGCACGACCATCCCGTGGTGGCCGCGCTCGCCGCCGCCCACCAGGCGGTGACCGGCGACCCGCCGGTCTACGGCGGAGTCCCCGGCACCACCGACGGCACCGTCCTCACCCACTGGGGCGGCGTCCCGTCCGTCGTGTACGGGCCCGGCGGCAAATGGATCGCCCACCAGGCCGACGAGTACGTCGAGGTCGACGAGATCGTCCGCTGCGCCCGGATCTTCGCCCAGGCCGCCACGCGTTTCCTCGGCGGCGCGAAGTGAGCCCATCGACCAGGCCCGGCTCCAGCGACACGACGGGCCGGATGCCACGATGAGCGCCGCCATGACCGAAGCCCCGCGCTCCGGACCGGCCAACGCGCTCGCCGACGTCGCCGGGCTGCGGGTCGGGCACGCGCAGCGCACCGAAGGCGGCTATCTGACGGGGGTGAGCGTCGTGCTCGCCCCCGACGGGGGCGCGGTCGGGGGCGTCGACGTGCGCGGCGCGGCCCCGGGAACCCGCGAGACCGAGCTGCTCGACCCGCGCAACCTGGTGGAGCGCGTGCACGCCATCGCCCTGTGCGGCGGCAGCGCGTTCGGCCTGGCCGCGGCCTCCGGCGTGATGGACCGGCTCGCCGACACCGGCACCGGCTTCCCCGTCGAAGGCGGCGTGGTCCCGATCGTCCCCGCCGCGGTCATCTACGACCTCGGCAGGGGCGGCGACTTCCGCGCCGTACCCGACACCACCCTGGGCGCGGCCGCCTGCGACGACGCGATCGCCGCATCGTCCGGCACCGGCGGCACGACGCCCCCGCGGAACGGATCGGTCGGCGCGGGCACGGGGGCCGTCGCGGGCGGGTTCGCCGGTGGGGTGGGCACCGCGAGCGTCGTGCTGCCCGGCGGGCGGTCCGCGGACGGCACGCCTCGGCCGCCGGTCACCGTGGGCGCGCTGGTCGTGGCCAACCCGGCCGGGTCCGTGCTCGACCCCGGCAGCGGCGTCCTGTCGGGGACGCGGTACGGCCTGCCCGGCGAGTTCGACCACATCGGGCCGCCCGCGCCGGACGAGGTCGCCGCGTGGCGGGAGACGCCGAAGACGTCGTTCAACACGACGATCGGGGTCGTCGCCACCGACCTGACGCTGTCGAAGGCGCAGTGCGCCAAGTTCGCCGCCGTCGCCCACGACGGGCTGGCCAGGGCGATCCGCCCGGCCCACACCATGGTCGACGGCGACACGATCTTCGGCCTGGCCACGTGCGCGGGCCCGGCGCCCGGCGACGCCGTGCTGCACGACCTGCTGGCCGCCGCCGCGGACGTGTTCAGCCGGGCCGTCGTGCACGCCGTGCTCGCCGCCACCGGCCGCCCCGGCGCGCCCGCGTACCTGGACGTGTTCCCGAGCGCGCTGCGGCGCTGACGGCACCCGCCGGGGGACGGCCGAGCAGGACAGGGGAGGAACATGGCGCGACCGAACGTGCCCAGGCCGCCGCACGAGGCGGCCGCACGTCGATCGAACCGGAAATGGAGTGGTGAGGTATGAGCACGTCGCTGTCCGCCGACACGCCGCCGACCGGCGCGTCCACCGATACGCCGAACAGCGCGTCGCCGCCCGCCGAGTTCGCCGTACCGGCCGGGCTGCCGGTCGGCGACGGCTGGGTGGAGACCGCCGCGGCCCGCGACGTGGTCTTCCCGTACGACGGCACCGTCGTCGCCGCCGCGCCCGTCGGCACGGCCGAACTGGCCACGCGGGCGGTCGACGAGGCGGTCGCGGTCGCGCCCGCGATGGCGGCACTGCCCTCGCACGCCCGCAAGGCCGCGCTGCTCGGCGCACGGGACGCGCTGGCCGCCGACCGTGAGGCGTTCGAGCGGCTGCTGGTGCTGGAGACGGGCAAGCCGCTCGTGGACTGCCGGGTCGAGGTGGCCCGCACCCTCGTCACGCTGGAGACGGCCGCCGAGGAGGTGGCCCGGCTGCACGGCGAGACCGTGCCGCTGGACCTGCTGCCCTCGGGAGAGGGCCTGATCGGCTACTGGACCCGGCGGCCCATCGGCGTCGTCGTCGGCGTCACCGGCTTCAACTATCCGCTGCTGCTGGCCGCCCACAAGATCGCCCCGGCGATCGCGGCCGGGTGCCCCATCGTGGTCAAGCCGGCCCCCGCCACACCCCTGGCCACGCTGTGGCTGGTCGACCTGATCCGCCGCACCGGCGCGCTGCCGGCCGCCGCCGTGCAGCTCGTCACCGGCGACGTGGAGGTGGGCCGGGCCCTGGTCGAGGACCGCCGCATCGGCGCCGTCTCGTTCACCGGCTCGGCCGCCGCCGGGCACGCCATCGCCAGGAACGCCGCCCCCACCAAGGTCCTGCTGGAACTCGGCAGCAACGCCGCCCTGGTCGTCGCCGCCGACGCCGACCTGGCCGCCGCCGCCGACGCGGTGCTGCGCGGCGGCTACTACGCCTCCGGCCAGGCGTGCATCTCGGTGCAGCGGGTGCTCGTCGAGGCCCCCGTACGCGAGGAGTTCCTGGCCCTGCTCGGCGCCCGCATGGCCGAGGTCACGGTGGGCGACCCGCGCTCGCCGGAGACCCGCGTCGCCCCGCTGATCGACGAGGCGGCCACCTCCCGCGTCACCACGTGGATCGAGTCGGCCGTCGCGGCCGGCGCGACCCTGGTCACCGGCGGCGTCCGCGCCGGCCGCGCGATCGCCCCGACCCTGCTGGCCGACGTCCCCGACGGCCAGCAGGCGTGGGACGAGGAGATCTTCGGCCCGGTGGTCTGCGTGCGCACCGTCACCGACCTCGACTCGGCCTTCGCCGAGGTCAACCGCTCCCGGTACGGCCTGCACGTCTCGGTCTTCACCCGCTCCCTGGCCACGGCGTTCGCCGCCATCGAGCGCTTGGACGCCGGCGGCGTCGTCGTCAACGAGGTGCCGGGGTTCCGCGCCGACAACATGCCCTACGGCGGCGTCAAGGACTCCGGCGCCGGCAGAGAGGGCCCCCGCTTCGCCGTCGAGGAGCTCACCGTCACCAGAATGGCCATCATCCGCCCCTGACCGGAGGCCTGCCGTACATCTCGGCGCCGTCAGGCACGGTGGCGGCCCGCGCTCGTCCGAGACGCGCGGGCCGCCACTTTCATGAACGCGTCTCCATCCCTTGACGTGGAAATCACCAAGTGATTTAGTCAATTAATGACCGCTCATGTGGAGATGACGCGATGACACGTAAGGCCGATACCGCGGCACCTGGGCCGGAGTACTCCGGTGATCTCGGCCGGTCCGGCGGCCTGTCCGAGCGGCTCGCCGCCGGGCTGCTCGACCTGATCGCCGAACGGCGCCTCGACCCGGGTGACGCGCTACCGACCGTTCGCGACCTGGCCGCCAGGTTCTCGGTGACGCCACCGACCGTGCGGGAGGCGCTGCGCAGGCTGCAGGCCACCAACGCGGTCGAGCTGCGGCACGGCTCGGGCGTCTACGTCGGCGAGGGCATTCGCCGCACCCTGATGGCGAACCCGAACGCCGGCCCGGTGCGGGCCGAGCTGGCACTGCAACTGGTCGAGGCGAGGCTCACGATCGAGCCGGGCATCGCCGCGCTGTGCGCGACGCACCGCACCGACGACGACCTGGCCCGGCTGGAGCTGGCCGTGCAGACCGCGCGCGCGGAGCCCGGCGACGTGCGACCGCAGTTCAACTTCCACCGTGAGCTGGCCAAGGGCTCGGGCAACCAGGTGCTGTTCGAGGTCGTCGATTCCCTGCTCACGGTCCGCGGCCGCGAGCAGCGGGTGGTCCGCAGACTCATCCACGACCGGGGCCGCGACTACGACGAGCACGCGGTGATCCTGCGGGCCGTCCGGGACGGCGACGCGGCGGCCGCCGAAGAGCTCACCCGTGCCCATCTGCGTCAGCTGCGTGACGACGTCGCCCGCTTCCTGAACCTGCCCGATCCGGCCCGCCCGGACCCCGATCCGGCCCGCCCCGACCCCGACCCGTCCTGACCTGACCCGACCTGCCCTGATCTGGGCCGACCGGCCGACCTGACCCGGCCTGACCTTCTGGCCAGGCCAGGCCCTGCCTCCTAGCCCGGCCTGAGCCGGCCGACCTGGCCTCACCCGGCCCGGCCTTTTGGCCGGGCTTGAGCCGACCCGCTCCGGCCGTCGCGTCCATCGTGCGGCCGGGCACGACACCAGCACCGCCACGATCACCCGCACGATCACCCGCACGACCAACGGCACGACCACCGTAACGACGAACCGCGCCGACGCGCGTATCCGCATTCATCCGGGATCCACCTCACGACACAGGTGACGCATGCCATCAACACCCCTGCCCCCGACTCCTCGTTCGCATCGTCTCGCCGACCTGACGTGGCCGGAGATACGCGACCTGCGGGACGTGGCGCCGGTGGCGCTCATCCCGCTCGGCGCCTGCGAGCAGCACGGCCCTGGGTTGGCGCAGCGTACCGACACCACCCGCGCCGAGGTGGTGGCCGATCTCGTCTGCGAACGGCTGTCACCGCGTGTCGTGGTCACTCCCGCGATCCCCGTCGGGGTGTCCGAGCACCACATGGGCTTCCCCGGCACGCTCACCTTGTCCGCCGCCACATTGCAGTCGGTGATCGGCGATCTGGTCACCAGCCTCTACCGGCACGGCTGGCGCCGGATCTTCGTGCTCACCGGGCACGGCGGCAACAACTCCGCCGTCGACGTCGCCGTCGCGAAGCTCCGCGGTGACCTGACCGACCTGTACATCGCGTGGAGCGGTGTGACGCCGGTGGTCTCGGATCTCGTCGCCGAGCTGAGCGACAGCCGCGTACGTGGCCACAGCTGCGAGATCGAGACCTCGCAGGCGCTGTTCGCCGACCCCTCGCTGGCGATGCCGGACCGGCTGACCCGGGGCAGCGCCGCCCTCGACGATCTCGACCCGGCCGGGCGGCTCGGCCGCAGCCATCCCGGCATCCACTTTCCGCAGGCGTACGACACGCTCAGCCCCATCGGCACGCTCGGGGACGCCCGGCTGGCCTCCGCCGACGCCGGCGCCCGGCTGGTGACGACCGCCGCCGAGCGGATCGCCGCGTTCATCGAAGGACTCATCGATCTCCCGGATCGCCGATCCATCACCACCGCATCCGACACCCCCCGACTGGAGACGTCATGAGAATCACACCGGCCTGGCGACATCACGGCCTGGTGGCCGTCGCGCTCCTGCTGTCCCTCGCGATGAGCGCGTGCGGCGGCTCCTCCGGCACGAGCACCGAAACGACGGCGAACGCGCTCGGCACCATCACTCCCGGCGAGATCAAGTTCGCGTTCCGGTCCGACGACAAACCGGTCGAGTTCGTCAAGGACGGGAAGGCGACCGGCCTGCTGATCGAGCTGACCGAGGAGATGTGCAAGAAGATCGGCGTCACGCCGAAGTACGTCGCCACGAACTTCAACAGCATGCTGCCGAACATCCAGAACCACATGTACGACGCGGCGGCGTTCGGCACCCTGGTCACGCCCGCCCGGCAGAAGGTCGTCGACTTCACCGTGCCCGTGTCGTTCTCCCAGGCCCGGCTGATCTCCCGTAAAAAGGCGCCGATCGAGAACGTGGAGGGCGCCGCCGGCAAGACGGTGGCCATCACGCAGGGCAGCGAGCTCATCCCGATCCTGCAGAAGCTGTCGCCCGACGTGGTGGTCAAGCAGTTCCCCAACGTCGCCTCCAGCGCCATCGCGCTGACCGCCGGGCAGGTGGACGGGCTGTTCACCGGCATCTCCACGACGGCCGGGCTGCTGGAGCAGCACCCCGACTTCACCGCGACCCAGGCCATCACCACCGGCCAGAGCGCGTTCCCGGTCGCCAAGGACCGGCCGGAGCTGCTGAAGGCCCTCAACGACGCCCTGACCGAGACGATCAACGAGGGCACCTACACCCGGCTGTGGGACAAGTGGAACCCGCCGGACGTCATGATCCCGCAGGCCATGCTCGACGCCTACCCGGGGATGAAGCAGCGTCCCTCCGCCGCGTCGTCCGCCGGATCGTGAGAAGGCCCGGCGATGGACGCGCTGCGACGCATCTGGAACACGTTCTGCAACCCCGACCTGCTCGCCGGCACGCTGCCGTCCCTGGTCCGTGAGGGCCTGCTCAACACGCTGCTGCTGGCCGTGCTCTCCAGCCTGATCGGGCTGGTGGTCGGCGTGCTGCTGGCGGCCGGGCTGATGTCCCGGCTCGGGCCCGTGCGGCTGCCGTGCCGGGGGTACGTGGACCTGCTGCGCGGACTGCCGCACATCCTCAGCATCTACCTGATCGGGCAGGGCCTGCCCCTGGCCGGCATCAACGCGTTCGGCGGCTGGACCTACGGGTACGCGGCGCTCGCCATCGGGCTCACCGAGGGCGCCTACATGGCCGAGATCTTCCGCTCGGGGTTCCAGAGCGTGGACCGCGGCATCGTGGAGTCGGCCCGCAGCCTCGGCATGTCGCACGGGCAGGCGATGCGGCTCATGGTCATCCCGATCGGCGCCCGCCGCGTGCTGCCCGCCCTCACCGGCCAGTTCATCCTGGTCATCAAGGCGACGGCGCTGGTCTACCTGCTGGGCCTCGCCACCGGGCAGCGCGAGATGTTCGCCATCGCCCAGGACGCCTCGGTCAACAACGCGTCCCTGACCCCGCTGACCGCGGCCGGCCTGATCTACCTGTTGATCACCGTTCCGCTGACCTACGCGGTCAACGCCTGGGACCGCAGGATGCGCGACGAGCGTCCGGCGGCCCGGGCCGTGGAACGGCCGGCCGCCGAGGAGATTCCGGTATGACCCCTCCCGCCAGTTCCCATCCCGCCACTCGCGAGAACCCGGGCACCGCCATGACGACGACCTCCGGCTCCGCCGATGCCGCGGCGTCGCGTACGGCGGTGCGTTACGAGCACATCGGCAAGAAGTTCGGCGCCACGACCGTGCTCGACGACATCGTGCTGGAGGTGCGGGGCGGCACCACGACGTGCGTCGTCGGACCGTCCGGCTCGGGCAAGTCGACGTTGCTGCGGTGCACGAACCTGCTGGAGCGGCCCGACTCGGGACGGGTCGTCATCGGGGATCAGGTGATCACCGATCCGGGTGCCGACGTCGACCGGATCCGGACCAAGGTCGGCATGGTCTTCCAGCGGTTCCACCTCTTCCCGCAGCACACCGTGCTCGGCAACGTCACGCTGGCGCTGCAGAAGGTCCTCGGCAGGTCACGTGACGAGGCGGTGGCGATCGCCCGCGACCGGCTCGCGGCCGTCGGCCTCTCCGCGATGGAGGACCGCCGTCCCTCCCAGCTGTCCGGCGGGCAGCAGCAGCGCGTGGCGATCGCCCGCGCGCTCGCCATGGACCCCGACGTCATGCTGTTCGACGAGGCCACCTCCGCGCTCGACCCGGAGCTCGTCAAGGGCGTGCTCTCGGTCATGCGGGAACTGGCCGCCCAGGGCATGACCATGGTCGTGGTCACCCACGAGATGCGGTTCGCCCGTGAGGTGGCGAGCGAGGTCGCCTTCCTCGACGGCGGGCGCCTCCTGGAGACCGCGCCGCCGGAAGAGTTCTTCGAATCTCCGCGCAGCGAGCGGCTGCGCGCCTTCCTTGACCAGGTGCTGTGACGGTCATGCCGTTGTCCGGCGTGACCGAGGAACACGATGTGAGATCGCGGAGGTCGACACCAGTGAACACATTACGGACACGAGCGGCGCGTTTCGCCGTAGGGATGGCGGCGGCGCTCACGGCGATGGCCGGGCCGCTCGCCACCGCCGCGTGGGCGGCCACGCCGGGGGACCCCTCGGCGACGGCATCAGACGGCGGGATCATCGACCACCGCATCCGCACCACGGGCTGCGGGCGGGATCCGGGGATCGCCCCGGGCGACACCGTCCCGCAGACCATCGTCACCGCCGGGGTGACCCGGCAGTACGTCCTGCACCTGCCCGCCGACTACCGGCCGTTCCGCCGCGCCCAGCTGGTGATCGTCTTCCATGGGCGCGGAAAGTCCGGCGAGACGCAGGCGGCCACGACCGACCTGACCCAGCCGGGCACGATCGCCGTCTACCCGACGGGGCTGCCCGGCACCGGCTCCACGGGAAGGGCGGCCTGGCCGGGCGCGCCGTACAGCACCCCGGCGATGGACAACGACCCGCTGTTCATCAGCGACCTCATCACGCACCTGCAGCGCACCCTCTGCGTCGACGCGAACCGGATCATGCTGGGCGGCAAGTCCAACGGCGGGGCCTTCGCGGCGGCACTGGCCTGCACGATGTCCCGCCGGATCGCGGCGGTCGCCGTCGTCTCCGGCGCGCTGTACGGGCAGCACGGCTGCCGGCCCGACCGTCCCGTCCCGGTGCTGAACTTCCACGGCACCGGCGACACCACCATCCCCTATGACGGCAACGCCGACAGGGACCTCCCGGCGATCCCCGACTGGCTGGCCCAGTGGGCCGCCCAGGACGGCTGCCACCGGGGCCCGCGGACGTTCTTCCAGCAGGACGACGTCACGGGCCTGCGCTGGTACGCGTGCCGGGGCGGGGCCACGGTCGTGCACTACCGCATCGCGGACGGCAAGCACCTGTGGCCGGGAAGCACCTCGGAGGGCACGACCCACACCATCAGCGCCACCGCGCTCATGGTCTCCTTCCTCCGCCACCACCCGCTGTGAGCACCCGCCCGCCCGGCCGGCCGGGTGCGCCAGGTCAGTTGGGCGGGTCGAAGCGGCCGTCGACGGCGGTCCAGCCGCCGTCGACGTAGAGGCAGGAGCCGGTGACGAAGGAGGCCGCGTCACCGGCGAGGAACACGACGGCACCGGCCATCTCGTGCGCGCCCGCCCAGCGGCCGAGCGCGCTCTTGGCGGCGTAGGCGTCGTACCACGAAGGCACGTCCTTGATCTGCCGGGTGAGGGGGGTCTCCACGACGCCCGGGGCGATCGCGTTGACCCGGACGCCGTGGGGGCCGAACTCGGCGGCGGCCGTGCGCAGAAGCTGCACGAGCCCGGCCTTGGTGGCCGAGTAGACGCTCTGGCCGGGCTCGGTGACGGACGCCCGGATGGACGCGAAGCCGATGATCGAGCCGGTGCCCCTCGCCACCATGCCGGCGCCGAAGGCGCGCACCACGTCGAACGACGCGCGCAGGTTCAGGTCGACGACCCGGGCGAACTCCTCGCCGGAGTAGTCGAGCAGCCGCTTGCGCACGTTCGTGGCCGCCGTGAACACCAGCACGTCGACCGCGCCGAGGTCGTCGGCGGCCGCGCGTACCGCCGCCGCGTCGAGCACGTCCAGCTCGCGGGGCACGCCGCCGCACGCCTCGGCGGTCTCCTTCGCCGCCGGCAGGTCGCGGTCGGCGCACACCACGGAGGCGCCGTGCGCGGCCAGGGCCAGGGCGGACTCGCGGCCGATGCCGCTACCCGCGCCGATCACGACCGCCCGGCGACCATCCAGCCGGAACAATCCGTCATATCCCGTCATGGACGGCACCATAGCGCACTGGTCCGACCAGTGCACTAGGCATTGATCACCGAGTGGAGTCGTACGTACTCTCCGCGCGACCCCTCGCTCGCGTGCGGGTGCGTATGGCTCCACGCCCCGCTCCGCTCCCGTCCGCCGCGCCGGGTCCGGGCCGCCGGTGCGGCCGCTCGGCTCCGCATGCATAGAAGCGGGGGTCCGGGTAAGGAAGCGGTACCCGCGCCGCGCAGGCTCCCGGCCTGAGGGGCGCGGCGGACTGCTGGGACGGGGCGGCGCGTCGTGGAGGTGTGCGGATGCCGGGCAAGGAACAGGTGCTGCGGTTGCTGGAGCGGGGGCACGGCTACGACGAGATCGCCGGGATGCTCGGTGTGCACCCGGGGCAGGCGTACCTGATCGCGACCGGGGTGCCGGCGGACGGCGGGGGCACCGTGACGGCCGAGCAGCGCCGGCGGCCGGGCCTGCTGCCGTCCCGTACGCAGCGGCTCGTCAACCCCCGCGAGGTGAACCCGACGGTGCGTGCGGAGGCGCACGCGTGGGTGCGGCGCAGGGCCTTGGCCGACGCCCAGATGCAGGCCGCGGCGGAGAGGGGCCGGGCATGACGCGCGCGAACGGCCTGGGGCCGGGGTCGTGGCCCGTGCTGCGGCAGCTGACCGGCCGGGACCGGCTGGGCCGGGGGGCCGCGGCGAAGTCGGCGCGGAGCGCTTCGCTGCAGGCCCGTACGGCCACCGCCGACCGGGTCGTCAAGTCGATCTGCCCGTACTGCGCGGTGGGCTGCGCGCAGAACGTGTACGTGCGCGACGAGCGGGTGGTGCAGATCGAGGGCGACCCGGATTCGCCGGTGAGCCGGGGCCGGCTGTGCCCGAAGGGCGCGGCGACGCTGCAGCTCACCACGGGGCCGAGCAGGCTGCACAAGGTGCTGTATCGGCCGCCGCACGGGCGGGACTGGCAGGAGCTGGATCTGGCCACGGCCATGGACATGATCGCCGACCGGGTCATCGAGACGCGGCGCGCCACGTGGGAGTGGGAGTCGGACGGCAAACGCACGGCCCGGACGATGGGGATCGCGGCGCTCGGCGGCGCGACCTTGGACAACGAGGAGAACTACCTCATCAAGAAGCTGTTGACGGGGCTCGGCGTGGTGCAGATCGAGAACCAGGCCCGGGTGTGTCACAGTTCGACGGTCGTGGGGCTCGGCACGTCGTTCGGGCGTGGCGGCGCGACGACGTTCATGCAGGATCTGCAGCACGCGGACTGCATCGTGATCGAGGGGTCGAACTTCGCCGAGTGCCACCCGGTGGGGTTCCAGTGGGTGATGGAGGCGAAGGCACGCGGCGCGGTCGTGATCCACGTCGACCCGCGGTTCACCCGCACCAGCGCCCTGGCCGACCTGTACGTGCCGATCCGGGCCGGCACCGACGTGGCGTTCCTCGGCGGGATCATCAACCACGTCCTGGCGAACGAGCGCTACTTCCGCGACTACGTGGTCAACTACACCAACGCCGCCACCATCATCGACGAGGGCTTCCGCGACACCGAGGACCTGGACGGCCTGTTCTCGGGGTTCGACCCCGGCACCCGGCACTACGACACGGCCACCTGGCAGTACGAGGGCGCGCGGGTCGTGCCCGCGTCGGGGTCCCGCGACGAGGAGTACGAGCGGCGGACGCAGCGGGGCGGCACGGTGGCGTCGGCCGGGCAGAGCGAGATGCACGGCATGGGCGGGCAGCCGATGGTGGGGGAGCCGCACCGCGACGAGACGCTGCGGCATCCGCGCTGTGTGCTGCAGATCCTGAAACGCCACTACTCCCGCTACACGCCGGAGATGGTGGAGCGGGTCTGCGGCATACCGCAGGACATGTTCGCCGAGGTGTGCCGTCACCTGGTCGACAATTCCGGCCCGGAGCGCACCGCCGAGTTCGTGTACGCGGTCGGCTGGACGCAGCACAGCGACGGCTCCCAGTTCATCCGGGCCGCGAGCGTCCTGCAGCTGCTGCTGGGCAACATCGGCCGGCCGGGCGGCGGCATCCAGGCGCTGCGCGGGCACGCCAGCATCCAGGGCTCCAGCGACATCCCGACCCTGTTCAACCTGCTGCCGGGCTACATTCCGATGCCGCACGCCCACCAGCACGAGACGCTGCACGACTTCCTGATCGCCGACGCCCCCCACAAGGGCTACTGGGCCGCGATGCCGTCGTACCTGGTGAGCCTGCTCAAGGCCTGGTGGGGGTCGGCGGCGACGCCCGACAACGATTTCCGGTTCGGCTACCTGCCCCGGCTGACGGGCAGCCACTCTCACTACGACACGGTGCTGGCCCAGCTGGAGGGCACCTGCAAGGGCTACATCCTGCTGGGGGAGAATCCCGCGGTCGGCTCGGCGAACGCGAAGCTGCAGCGGCTCGGCATGGCCAACCTGGACTGGCTGGTGGTGCGGGACTTCAACCTGATCGAGAGCGCCACCTGGTGGAAGGACGGCCCGGAGATCGAGACCGGGGAGCTGCGGACCGCCGACATCGGCACCGAGGTGTTCTTCCTCCCGGCCGCGTCGCACACCGAGAAGAACGGCAGCTTCACCAACACCAACCGGCTGCTGCAGTGGCACCACCAGGCGGTGGAGCCGGCCGGCGACGCCCGCAGCGACATGTGGTTCATGTACCACCTGGGGCGGATCATCCGGGAGAAACTGGCCGGCTCGACCGATCCCATGGACGCCGCCATCCTCGACCTCACGTGGGACTATCCGACCGAGGGCGAGGTGGCCGAGCCCATGGCCGAGGCCATCCTCGCCGAGATCAACGGCTGGCGCGCCGACGGCACCCCGCTGTCGACGTACACCGAGCTGCGCGCCGACGGTTCGACGGCGTGCGGCTGCTGGATCTACTGCGGCGTGTACGCCGACGGCGTCAACCAGGCGGCTCGCCGCAAACCGGCCGAGGAGCAGGACTGGATCTCCGCCGAGTGGGCGTGGGCGTGGCCGGCCAACCGCAGGCTGCTGTACAACCGGGCGTCGGCGCGGCCCGACGGCACGCCGTGGAGCGAGCGCAAGAAGCTCGTCTGGTGGGACGAGCAGGCCGGCGAGTGGACCGGCTACGACGTGCCCGACTTCGACGCGCGCAAGCGCCCCGATTACCGGCCCGGGCCCGACGCGACGGGCATCGAGGCGCTGTCGGGCATCGACCCGTTCATCATGCAGGCCGACGGCAAGGGCTGGCTGTTCGCGCCGTCGGGGGTGGTCGACGGCCCGCTGCCGGCGCACTACGAGCCGCAGGACTCGCCGGTGCGGAACCTGCTGTACGGGCAGCAGCGCAACCCGGCCCGCATGGTCTACCCGCACGAGCGCAACCGGTATCACCCGAGCGGCGACGAGCCCGGCTCGGGCGTCTACCCGTACGTCGTCACCACCTACCGGCTCACCGAGCACTTCACCGCCGGCGGCATGAGCCGCGGCGTCGCCTACCTGGCCGAGCTGCAGCCGGAGATGTTCTGCGAGGTGTCGCCGGAGCTGGCGGCCGAGCGCGGCCTGGTGCACGGCGGCTGGGCCACGATCATCACGGCGCGCAACGCCATCGAGGCGCGGGTCCTGGTCACCCACCGCATGGCCCCGCTGCGCGCCGGGGACCGCGTCGTCCACCAGATCGGGCTGCCGTTCCACTGGGGGCCGAACGGCCTGTCGCGCGGCGACGCCGCGAACGAGCTGGCGTCGATCAGCCTCGACCCCAACTCGCACATTCAGGAGGTCAAGGCGCTGTCGGCCGACATCCGGCCGGGCCGCCGCCCCCGTGACGGCGCCCTGCCCGAGCTGGTCCTCGCGCACGCCAGGCGGGCCGGCATCACCGAGCTGACCGGCATGGAGGCGTGACCGATGACGTTCGATCCGGACCAGGCCCTGGCCGAGCACGCGGACCCGGCGACCGCGTCGGGGTACGGCGAGCCCGGCGAGCATCCCGAGCGGGTCGGCTTCTTCACCGACACCAGCGTCTGCATCGGCTGCAAGGCGTGCGAGGTGGCGTGCAAGGAGTGGAACGCCATCCCCGACGACGGGCTGACCTTCACCGGCATGTCGTACGACAACACCGGTGGCCTCGGCGCGAACAGCTGGCGGCACGTGGCGTTCATCGAGCAGCCCCGCCGGCTCGGCCACCAGGAGGCCGGGCTGTCGCCCGTCGACGTGCCGATCGACGTCGCCGAGGCGGCGCGCGGCCGCAGCCCGGTCTCGCTGGGCATGCCGGGGGCCGGGCCCCCGGACGGGCAGGTCGGCGTCGTCTCGGACATGGACTTCCGCTGGCTGATGGCCTCCGACGTGTGCAAGCACTGCACGCACGCCGCCTGTCTCGACGTGTGCCCGACGGGCGCGCTGTTCCGCACCGAGTTCGGCACCGTGGTCGTGCAGGAGGACATCTGCAACGGCTGCGGCTACTGCGTCCCCGCCTGCCCGTACGGCGTCATCGATCTGCGCGAGGACGACGGCCGGGTGTGGAAGTGCACGATGTGCTACGACCGGCTCGGCGTGGGGCAGGAGCCGGCCTGCGCGAAGGCCTGCCCGACCGACTCCATCCAGTTCGGCGAGCTGGCCGAGCTGCGCGAGCGGGCCGCCCGGCGGGTCGGGCAGCTGCACGACGCCGGCGTCGGCTCGGCCCGGCTGTACGGGCACGACCCGGACGACGGGGTGGGCGGCACCGGCGCGTTCTTCCTGCTTCTCGACGAGCCGGAGGTGTACGGCCTGCCCCCCGACCCGGTGGTGACGACCCGGGACCTGCCCAGGATGTGGAAGTACGCCGGCGCCGCCGCTGCCGCCCTGCTGGCCGGTGTCGCCGCGGTGAGCTGGAGGAGCCGGCCATGACCATCGACCACGGCGCGAACGGGGCCGCCCAGACCGACGTGCGGCTCGACGGCGCGCCCGGGCTGCGGCCCGAGCGGCAGGCGACGCCCGGCTCGGCGGGGCGCAGGCATCGCCGCCAGCGGGGCGAGCGGCTCATGGTGCCCGAGGCCGGTTTCGGCTCCTACTACGGCCGGCCGGTGCTCAAGCCGCCGACCTGGGAGCCCCGCAACATCGCCTCGTACCTGTTCCTGGGCGGGCTCGCCGGCGCGTCCTCGACGCTGGCGGCCGGGGCCGAGCTCACCGGCCGGGCCCGGCTCGCCCGCGCCGGCAAGGTCACGGCGCTGGGCGCCCTCGGCGGCTCGCTGTACGTGCTGATCGCCGACCTGGGCCGCCCGGGCAGGTTCCTCAACATGCTGCGGGTCTGCAAGGTGACCTCGCCGATGAGCATCGGCTCCTGGCTCCTCGCGGCGTACGGCCCCCCGGCCGGTGTCGCCGCCGTCACCGCCGCGACCGGGCTGTTCCCCGGCCTCGGCCGGGCGGCCACGCTGGGCGCGGGCCTGCTCGGACCGGCCGTCGCCACCTACACCGGCGCGCTCATCGCCAACACCGCCGTGCCGGTGTGGCACGAAGCGCACCGGGAGATGCCGATCCTGTTCGCCGGGTCGGCGCTGGCGTCCGCGAGCGGAATGGGTCTGCTCGCGGCGCCGCTCGCCGAGTCGGGCCCGGCCGGGCGGGCCGCCCTGCTCGGCGCGGCGACCGAGGTCATCGCCACCGGGTTGATGAAGCGCCGCCTCGGCCCGGTCGCCGAGCCCCTCAAGCGTGGCAAGGGGGGCCTGCTGCTGCGCGCCGGCGAGGCCCTGATCGTCGCCGGTGCCGTCGCCGGGGCGCTGGCCCCCATGCTGGACGGGGCGAGGGGCGGGGGCGGACGCCGGCGGCGGGGCGGCCGGAGGGGCGCGGGCAGCGGCAGGGTCGTCGCCGCCCTCGCGGGCGCGGCCCTGCTCGCCGGGTCCGCCTGCACCCGCTTCGGCATCTCCTACGCGGGCGGCGACTCGGCGCGGGACCCGAAGTACACGGTGGAGCCGCAGCGGGCCCGCCTCTCCCGCGAGGACCGAACCGAGCACAGGGATCTGGCCTCGCCGCACCGTGTGCGCCTATGACGTGCGTCGGTGATCCGCGTCGGTCGGTGGAAAATGGACCGAACGGCATTCGGTGCTTTACGCATCAACTTTCGAGCGAGTACTTTGGTGGCCTCCACCACTTGTTTGACACCCGACTGGTTGACTTAGATCCATTCGCTGACCTTTCCCGGGAACGTGATCACTGGGAAAGAGCCGACGATTCTCGCAGGCAGCGGAGGCTGTATGAGCGTTCTGGGTACCCGTGTGGTGCGGACCGAGGATCCACGGCTGCTGACCAAAGGAGCCACGTACGTCGACGACCTGCGGGCGCCCGAGCTGGCGGGCGCGGCGTATGTCACCTTCGTGCGCAGTCCACTGGCGCACGGCCGGATCACCGGGGTCGACGTCTCCGAGGCGGCCCGATCGCCAGGGGTGATCGCGGTGCTGACCGGCCGGGACGTCGACGACGTGCCGGTCAATACGGACAACCCGCTGGACGAGCCGCTGCTCGCCACAGACACCGTCCGGTACGTCGGCGAGCCGGTGGCCATCGTGGTGACCGACTCGAGGTACCAGGGCGAGGACGCCGCCGAGCTGGTGTCCGTCGACTACGAGCCGCTGACTCCGGTGGTGACGGTCACCGACGCCCTCGCCGGCGACACGCTGCTGTTCCCCGCGACCGGGTCGAACGTGGTCGGCGAGGACGGCCGCGACCGGCTCGACGACTCGGTGTTCGACGAGTGCGAGGTGGTGGTCGAGCGCGTCTTCGTCAACCAGCGGCTCGCCCCGGCGCCCATGGAGGTCCGCGCGAGCGCCGCCGTCTGGGCGGACGGCCGCCTCACGCTGTGGACCAGCACGCAGAACGCCCAGATCGCCCGCGACGTCATGGCCGGCACGCTCGGGGTCGACCCTTCGGCGGTGCGGGTCATCGCACCCGACGTGGGCGGCGGCTTCGGCGCGAAGATCGGCATCGACCGCGACATGCTCGTCGTCGGCTGGGCCGCCCGCAAGATCGGCCGCCCGCTGCGCTGGACCGAGACGCGCAGCGAGAGCATGACCGCGATGACCCACGGCCGGTCGCAGCGGCAGACCATCAAGATCGGCGGCAGCCGCGACGGCCGCATCCACGCCTACCGTCTCGACTACGTCCAGGACAGCGGCGCCTTCCCTCGCGTGTCGATGCTGCTCGCGAGCTTCACCCGCATGATGATCGGCGGCGTCTACGACATCGCGCACGTCCAGGGGGCCTACCGGGTCGTCGTGACCAACACCACCCCGATCGGCGCCTACCGGGGCGCCGGGCGGCCCGAGGCCACCGCGGCGATCGAGCGCGCGGTCGACCTGTTCGCCGCCGAGATCGGCATGGACCCCGCCGAGGTGCGCCGCCGCAACGTGGTGCCCCCCGACAGGTTCCCCTACACCAACGCCAGCGGCATGGTCTACGACAGCGGCGAGTACGCCAAGGCGCTCGACATGGTGCTGGCCGCGGTCGACTACGACGGGCTGCGCGCCGAGCAGGCCCGGCGGCGCGCGAACGGCGACACCGCGCTGCTCGGCATCGGGCTGTCCACCTACGTCGAGATCACCGCCGCCGACGCCGCCCTCGGCGAGACGGCGCGGGTCGTCGTCCATCCGAGCGGCGACGTCACCGTCTACACCGGCAGCTCCACCCAGGGCCAGGGCCACGCCACGGCGTGGGCGATGCTGGTCACCGACGAGCTCGGCGTGCCCATGGACCGCATCACGGTGCGGCACGGCGACAGCGACGAGATCCCGCGGGCGGTCGGCACGTACGCCTCCCGTTCGCTGCAGCTCGGCGGCGCCGCCGTGCACCAGGCCGCGCTGGAGATCAAGGACCGGGCGCGGGAGCTGGCCGCCGAGGAACTGGAGGCCGACCCGGCCGACCTGGTGCTCGACACCGGCACCGGGCTGTGGCAGGTGCGCGGCGTGCCGGACACGGGCGTCGGCTGGGCGCGCCTCGCCGAACGCGCCGGGCCCGGCGGGCTGGCCGCCGACGTGGACTTCAAACCGGAGCAGCCCACGTTCCCGTTCGGCGCGCACGTCGCCGTCGTCGAGGTCGACGCCGAGACCGGCAGGACGCGGCTGCTGCGGCACGTGTCGGTCGACGACGCCGGCGTGATCGTCAACCCGGTGCTGGCCGAGGGGCAGCGCCACGGCGGCATCGCGCAGGGCGCCGCGCAGGCCCTCATGGAGGAGATGACCTACGACGCCGAGGGCAACCCGCTCACCACGACCCTGGCCGACTACTCCTTCATCACCGCCGCCGAGCTGCCGAGCTTCGAACTGCTCACGATGCAGACCCCGACGACGGTGAACCGGCTCGGGGTCAAGGGCATCGGCGAGGCCGGCACGATCGGGGCGACCCCGGCCGTGCACAACGCCGTCATCGACGCCATCAGGCACCTGGGCGTCCAGCACATCGACATGCCGGCCTCCCCGGAACGGGTCTGGGCCGCGATCAGCGAAGCGAGGGCCGGCCGATGAAGGTGAACATCACGGTCAACGGGCAGCCGACCGGCGGTGAGGTGGAGGAGCGCACCCTGCTCGTGCACTACCTGCGCGACACGCTCGACCTGACCGCCACCAACGTGGGCTGCGACACCACGTCGTGCGGCGCGTGCACCGTGCTGCTGGACGGCGAGTCGGTGAAGTCCTGCACGGTCCTGGCCGCGCAGGCCGACGGCGGCGAGGTCACCACCATCGAAGGGCTCGCCGGCCCGGACGGCGCCGTGCATCCGGTGCAGGCGGCCTTCCACCGCGAGCACGGCCTGCAGTGCGGGTTCTGCACGCCCGGCATGGTGATGGCCACCGTGTCGCTGCTGCGGGAGAACCCCCACCCCAGCGAGGAGCAGGTGCGGGCCGGGCTGGAAGGCAACCTGTGCCGCTGCACCGGCTACCACAACATCGTCCGGGCGGTCCTGTCGGCCGCCGAGCAGGGGGAGGGAGCGCAGTGATCCCGGCGTCCTTCGGCTACCGCCGCGCGGCCTCGGCCGACGAGGCCGTGGCGCTCGCCGCCGAGTACGGCGACGAGGCCAAGTTCCTGGCCGGCGGGCACTCGCTGCTGCCGCTGATGAAGCTGCGCCTGGCCATGCCCGAACTGCTCATCGACATCGGCCGGGTGCGCGAGCTGTCGTACATCCGCGACGAGGGCGACCACATCGCGGTCGGGGCGCTCACCAGGCACCACGACCTGGAACACTCGGACCTGCTGGCCCGCGAGCTGCCGCTGCTGGCGCACGCCGCGGGACGGATCGGCGATCCGCAGATCCGCCACCGGGGCACGATCGGCGGGTCGCTGGCCCACGCCGACCCGGCCTCCGACCTGCCGGCGGTCGCGCTGGTCCTGTCGGCGACCCTGGTCGCGACCGGGGCGGGGGGCACGCGGGAGATCCCGGCGACGGAGTTCTTCCGCGGCCTGTTCGAGCCGGCGCTGGAGCCGGGCGAACTGCTCACCGAGATCCGGCTGCCCAAGCCGGCCGCGCCGGGCTGGTCGTTCCAGAAGTTCACCAAACGCGCCATAGACTGGGCGATCGTCGGCGTGGCCGTGCAGGGCGACGCCGCGGCGCTGATCAACATGGCGCCCGTGCCGATGCGGGCGGAGGCGGTCGAGCGGGCCCTGGCCGAAGGGGCGTCGGCGGCCGAGGCCGCGGGGCACGCCGCCGAGGGCACGTCCCCGTCGTCGGACATCAACGCGAGCGCGGCCTACCGCGAGCACCTGGCCCGCGTGCTGACCCGGCGGGCCCTGGAGGAGGCCGCCGGACGAGCGGCAGCAGCGGTGGCCTGAGCAAAGACGCGTGCCCTGAGCGAACACGCGCCACCTACCAGGCGGGCCGGACCCGGGTCCGACCGGATCCGGCCCGCACCTCATATGGACCTGACGTTCGGCTACGCGCCGGAGCCGGACGAGGCGGCGCTCACCCGGCTCGGGTCGCCCGCCTCGTAGGCGTCGACCAGGTGGGAGGCGATGCGGCCCCGCTCGCTGACGGGCAGGCCGTGCTGCTTGGCCCACGCGCGGATCTGTGCCGAGCGCTCGCGGTCGACGCCGGAGGCGCGCGAGGAGCGGCCGCGGCCCCGCGTGTTGCTCACCTTGCGCGCGACGGCCTGGAACGGCTGCAGCGCGGTGCGCAGACGGTCGGCGTTGACCTTGCCGAGGTCGATTTCGTAGTACACGCCGTCGAGCCCGAACTTTACGGTTTCGTCGGCCGCTTGGCCGTCGAGATCGTCGGTGAGGGTGACTACGGTCTTCAGCGCCATCGTGTTTCCTTCCCGCTGATGCGGAGATCTGAAGGTGCTCTGGATGAAACCTGAGTGATGTCGCCCCGACCGTCCCTCGCCGATATCCGTGCAGAGGCGAATCCTCGAATCTCATTATTACTGTAATTCATGATGCCACCAAACGGCGCGCGGTGGTGCCCGCGTTCCGCCTGAGGCCTAATGTGGACTAACCGCCGACTTTGGCGTTGGTTTCATCGTGGGAAAGCGGCGGGCCGGCGCGGCCGGTGTTTCGGGAAAAGCGGCGAGGCGCGGGCAGGGCGAGCACGGCCAGCCCGGCGGCGATCGCGGCCAGGCCGCACCATGACACCGCGGGCAGCCGCTCGCCGACGATGGTGACGCCCAGCACGGCGGCGACCGCGGGCTCGGCGAGGGTGAGGCTGGTGGCCACCGGCGCCGAGACGCGCCGCAGCCCCCGGCCGAACAGCACGTAGGCGACGAACGTGGTCAGCACGGCCAGGTGCAGGGCCACGGCCGCGCCGCGCACGGTGCCGAGCCACGACACCCCGCAGGCCCACAGCACGGGCAGCGCGACGAGCGCGCCGCCCCCGAACATCGCGCCCATGACCGCGCCGGACGGCCGCCCGGCGCCGATGAGCCGCGCGCCGACCAGCGAGTAGACGGCGTACGACAGCCCGGCGAACGCGGCCGCCGCGACCCCCCAGGCCGCGACGTGCCCGGGCCCGGCCGGCTCGGGCCCGAGCACCAGCGCGGCGCAGCCGAGCACCGAGATCACCGTCGCGACGCCCCAGCGGGCCCCCGGCCGGACGCCCGAGGCGACCAGGCCGAGCAGCCCGGCGAACACCGGTGCCGAGCCGAGCGCGATGACGGTGGCCACCGCGACGCCCCCGCCCGCGACGGCCGGGTAGAACGACAGGGGGTAGCCGGCGACCGCCAGGGAGCCGAGGGCGAGCAGCCACCGGTCACGGGACCGCAGGCCGCGCAGCAGGGCGCGCGGGTTCCCGCCGGTGAGGCACAGCAGGAGCCCGCCGATGGCGAGCCCGGCGGAGCCGATCGCGACGGCCGGCACACCGGCCGGCGCCATGCGGCTCGCGGTGCCCGCGGTGCCCCACAGCAGCGCGGCGAGCAGGATGGACGGCGGCCCGGAGCCGAACCGGGCGACGCGGCAGCGCGTGCGCGCGGCGAGCAGGCCAGGGCGGGGATGAGCCGGCACGGTGCCACCTTTTCCGACAGGAGAGGGGAGGGGTTCGGAAACGGGCGCACGCCGGTGGTCGGCGACCCGCCGGACGGCCGATGCCGGCGGTAAGGGGAGAGGGCCTCCGCGAGCGCCCGATCAGGCGGCGGGAGGGGGCGGCGGAAGGTGCCAGGGCGATCTCACGTCAAGAGCATATCCGCCGGGCCCGGCCGGGCCGCGCCGACCCGGTCGGGGCGGGAAAAGCATGACGGCGAACCCCGGCGGGCGCGGGGGAATTCGAAACCGGCCGCCGCGGCCCGGAACGGGGCGGGGCATCGGCGTCAACAGTGGCCCGGACGAAAAGTAAGAGGGTGCTTTGGTCGCTGGCACGATCCAGGCTGGACGAAAGGCGCGGCTTTTCGGATTTGCGATATCGATACATAACGGTTCGGTGATATCGGCCACGGGGACCGCGGCGTTCTGCCCGTCCGTGCGCCGGGCGGTCCCGGCGCGCATGCGCGGCCGAGAGCGGGGGCCGGCGGCGGCGCCCGGGCGCGTGGGCGGTGCCGGGTGGTCGCCGTCCGGCGAGTAGTGGCCTGGGGGATAGTGGTTTGTTCTCGGCATATGGCTGGAAGGCCACCGCCCTCTACACTTCTGACAAATAGCTTGACAGATCGTCAAGGGCGAGGGATTGCGCGAAAGGTGAATACATGACCGACAACCCGGTGGCCTCCCAGACGATCCCCGGCCCGTCCGCCCGCGACACCCGGTCCTTCATGGCGGCGATCATGCGCCGCCCGGGCCAGGTCGGCGCCATCGCGCCCAGCTCCCGAGGGCTGGCCCGCCGCCTCGCGGACCCCATCCCGCGTGCCGGCGCCCCCGTCGTGGTCGAGCTCGGCCCGGGCGGCGGGGTCGTCACCGACGAGATCCACCGCCTGCTGCCGGCCGGCGGCAGGCTGGCCGCGGTCGAGGTCAACGACGACATGGCCCGCCACCTGCGGCGGACCCGCCCCTGGCTGCACGTGATCCCCGGCGACGCGCGCGAGCTCACCGCCCTGCTGGCGCCCGAGGGCATCACCCGGGCCGACGTCGTCGTCGCCACCCTGCCCTGGACGCTGTTCGCCGACGACGACCAGGAGCTCATCCTCACCCAGATCGCCGCCCTGCTGGCCCCCACCGGGGTGCTGACCACGCTGCTCACCCTGCCCGCGGTGCCGATGCCGGCGGCCCGCAGGTTCAGGCGGCGGCTCGACCGCCTGTTCGGCCGGGTCACCACCACCGGCCCGCTGTGGTGGAACGTGCCACCGGCCCTGGCGTACGCCTGCCGGCGTCCGGCCGCGGCGGCGGCATGACCGCCTGGGACAGGGCCGCCTGGAACAGGGCCGTGCGGGGCAGGATCGGGTGGGGCAGGGTCGTGCGGGCGCTGCCGAACCCGCCCGGCCGGTTCCGCGCGCGGCGCACGTACCCGCTGCCCGGCCCGGCCGACCTGGTCAAGGTCGCGCTGCGCGGCGGGTGGGCGCTGCGCGACCTGCGCGACGCCGCGCTGATCCCGGTGCGGCCCGGGCCGCTGCCGGAGCTCGGCCCGGGGGAGACGTCGGTGACGTGGGTGGGCCACGCCACCACCCTCATCCGCACCGGCGGCGCGAACCTCCTGGTCGACCCGCTGTGGAGCGACAAGATCTTCGGGGCCCGGCCCCGGCTGACCCCGCCGGGCCTGCCGTTCGGCGAGCTGCCGCCGATCGACGCCGTGCTGATCAGCCACGACCACAGCGACCACCTCGACCGGCCCACCCTGCGCCGGCTGCCCAGGACCACCCCGATCCTGACCCCGCTCGGCGTGGGCGCGTGGTTCCGCCGGGCCGGGTTCCGCACGGTCACCGAGCTGGACTGGTGGGGCCGGGCACCGGCCGGCGCCGCGACGGTCACCCTGGTGCCGGCGCACCACTGGTCCGGCCGCGGCCCGCTCGGCCTGTACGCCTCGCTGTGGGGCGGCTGGGTCGTCGACGCGCCCTCGGGTCACCGCGTCTACCACGCCGGGGACACGGCGTACGGCCCCTGCTTCGCCGAGATCGGGCGTCGGCTGCCCGGCATCGACCTGGCCATCATGCCGACCGGCAGCCACGCCCCCCGCTGGTTCCAGCGGTCGGCGCACATCGACCCGCAGGACGCCGTGCGGGCCTGCGCCGACCTCGGCGCGGCCCGGCTGCTGCCCGTCCACTGGGGCACCCTCGTGCTCGGCACCGAGCCGCTGCTGGCCCCGCTGCACGAGACGATCGACGCCTGGCGGCACGCCGGGCTGCCCGCCGGCGCGCTCTGGGACCTCGCCATCGGCGAGACCCGGGTGCTGCCACCCGTCCGCTCGCCCGGTGAGCCGGGCGAGCGGGTCACCGCCGCGGGTGCGGTCGCGTCGCTCAGTCCACCTCGACCCAGTCCAGGGTCCGGCTGACGGCCTTCTTCCACATGGCGTACCCCTGCTCGCGCCGCTCGTCCGACCAGGTCGGCAGCCAGCGCCGGTCTTCCTGCCAGTTGCCGCGCAGGTCGTCGGTGGACCGCCAGAACCCGACGGCCAGCCCCGCGGCGTACGCCGCGCCGAGGGCCGTGGTCTCGGCGATCACGGGGCGGGAGACGGGCACGCCGAGGATGTCGGCCTGCAGCTGCATGCACAGCTCGTTGGCGGTGACGCCGCCGTCGA
>JBIQJI010000141.1:0-1825 GCA_044507605.1 Actinomycetales bacterium
GCACCGGGGAGTGGTTCGTGGCCGAGGCCGACGAGAGCGACCGGTCGCTGCTGAATCTGCGCCCGGAGGGCGCGATCCTGCTGAATGTCGACCACGACCACCACGCGACGTACGCCGGCATGGACGAGGTGCGCGAGGTGTTCGGGCGCTTCATCGCGGAGCTGCCGGCCGACGGCGTGCTGGTGGTGGGCCCGGACGAGGAGGCGCGCCGCTGCGCCGCCCAGGCCCCCTGCACGGTGCTGCGGGTGGGGGATGTGGAGGGTTCGGCGGCGCGGGTGGAGCGCCCGGAGGGCGTCTTCGGGTTCGTCCTGGTGATGGCGGACGGGCGGCGGGTGCAGGTGCCCCTGTCGCTGGACGGGCTGCACAACGCCACCAACGCGGCCTGCGCCCTGGTGCTGGCGGATTGGTGTGGCGTGGACCTCGCCGAGGCGGCGGAGCGGCTGCGTGGCTTCACCGGCGTCGGCCGACGGATGGAGGAGCGCGGGCGCGCCGGCGGCGTGCGCGTCGTCGACGACTACGCCCACCATCCGGCCGAGATCGCCGCGACGCTCGCCGGCGCCCGCGAGCGCAACCCGGAGCGCGTGGTCGTGATCTTCCAGCCGCACCTGCCGTCGCGAACTCGTGCGCTCACACCCGAGCTCGGCGCGGCGCTGGCCGCCGCCGACGTGGCCATCGTCACCGAGGTCTATCTGGCCCGAGAGGAAGCCGATCCGGAGGCGGGCGGTGAGGGCGTGGCGAGCGCGATCCCCTCCGGTGCCACGCAGGTCCATTTCGCCCCGACGCTGGCCGACGCGACCGAGCGGGCGCTGCAGGTGGTACGTCCGGGCGACCTACTCATCACGATGGGCGCGGGAGATGTCACCCGTCTCGGGCAGGAGTTGGTGACCCGCCTGCAAAAGCTCTATCCCGATGGGGAGTTCATCGAAGAGCGGTGAGCCGGACCTGCCGGACGTCGCGCACGACGCGCCGCTGGCACCGCTCACCACGATCCGGGTCGGCGGACCGGCCGACCGGTTGGTCACCGCCCGCTGGTCGCGTCAGGTGCAGGAGGCGCTGCGGTGGGCCCACGGCGCGGGCGTGCCGGTGGCGGTGGTGGGGAAGGGGTCGAACCTCCTGGTCTCCGACCTGGGCTTCCGCGGGCTGGTGATCCGCCTGGCGGGCCCGCTGGCCGGCATCTCCGTGCGCGGCACCGACATCTGGTGCGGTGGCGGGTCGTCCCTTCCGCGAGCGGTGCAACGGGCGGCGAACCACGGCCTCGAGGGGCTCGAATGGGGGGCCAGCATCCCCGGCACGGCCGGCGGCGCCGTGACGATGAACGCCGGCGCCCACGCCGGTGAGCTGGCGGGCGTCCTGCGCTGGGCCGTGGTGTGCGGGCCGGCGGGCCGACGCCGCCTTCGCGCCGACGATCTCGCCTTCGGGTACCGGCGCTCGGCCGTCGGGCCCGGTGACGTGGTGGCCATGGTCTGCTTCGGGCTGCGCCCCGGCGATGAGACGGCCATCCGGGCCCGCCTGGCCGAGTACCGCGGCCACCGGCGCGCCACCCAGCCCCAGGGCGTGCGGACATTCGGCAGCGTCTTCACCAACCCTCCGGGGGATTCGGCGGGCCGCCTGCTCGAGGCAGCCGGCTGCAAGGACATCAGCGTGGGCCGGGCCCGCTTCTCCCCGGTGCACGCCAACTTCATCGAGGCCGCCGCGGGGTGCCGGGCCGCGGACGTCCTGGCCCTGATGAGCGAGGGCCGGCGCAGGGTCCACGCCGCCGGCGGCCCGCTGCTGGTGCCCGAGGTCCGCTACCTGGATCCGGAGCGGGGCATCATCCACCCGCCGT
>JBIQJI010000141.1:1925-4580 GCA_044507605.1 Actinomycetales bacterium
CTGGTGCCCGAGGTCCGCTACCTGGATCCGGAGCGGGGCATCATCCACCCGCCGTTGGAGGCGCCATGAACGACGATCGCAGGGACGGGAACCTCGGCGTCCGGGAGCGGGAGCCCGTGGCCCCCGAGCACCCCGCGATCCGCGAGCGTCGTCGGCAGGTCGCGCGCGACATGGGCCGCCGGCGGCGTAACCGGCTGGCGCTCATCGCCGGGGCCGTCCTGGCGGTGCTGGTGGGCTACTGGCTCTACACCGGCCCGGTGCTCTCGGTGAACGGGGTGACGATGCGCGGCTACGACCGCGATGACCGCGCAGAGCTGCTGGCCGCCCTCACGGCGGCGGGCGAGCGGGGGTCGATCGTGTCGCCGCCGCGCAGCCAGATGCACACCACGGCCGCCCGGTTCCCCTGGGTCGAGCGCATCCACGTGGCGCGCCGCTGGCCCCGGGGGCTCGCCGTGGACGTCATCCAGGCCCGCCCGGTGGCGGTGGGGTACGCGGGCGAGGGCGACCCGGTGCTGCTCACCCGCGACGGCCGTGTGCTGCAGACCGTGACCGGCGGCACCGGCCTGGGCTGGGTGCGCCTGTCCGCCGTCCCGCCGGCGGCGGGTGGCTACGTGGGGGAGGCCGAGACGGCCACCCTCGAGTTCATGGAAACGCTGGCACCGGACCTCGCGGTGCAGGTGCGCGATCTCGCGCCGACGCCCGAGGGCACCGTGACCGGACGCCTGGAGCAGGGGCCGGAGCTCCGGCTGGGCCGGCCCGACCGGCTCAGCGCCAAGGCCACGGCGCTGGGACTCGTGCTGGGCGCACTGTCGCCCGAGGACCGTGCGGCCGCGACCTACATCGACCTGTCCGTCCCGGAGCACCCGGCGGTCGGCGGCCTGGGAACGGCCACGCAGTCCGGTGAGGGGACAGGCGACGACGTCGTCGATCCCGCCGTGGACCCGGCGACGCAGGAGTGGAGCGAGGGCGACTCGACGGACGCCGCGAGCGGGGAAGCGACCGCGGGATAGAACCTCAACCAAGAGTCGAGAGTTTTGCCGGCCGGTGTGAAATCTCTCGATTTATGCCTGAGGCTTGCTTGACAGTGGGGCCGTCCGCCTCTAGCTTCCAATGTGGCGAAGTCGTGCCTACTCCCGGATGCATGGGCATCTACGGCGCGAAACGCCGCCCTCAAGTATCACTTGAGGGTAGCCAGGATCACCGGTAGAGCAGTGCCGATCGGGCGAGTCCACACGGGCTCATCGGCGGCGGCCGAAGGGGATGAGCACGGTGGAGACGAACAACTACTTGGCGGTCATCAAGGTGGTCGGCGTCGGCGGAGGCGGTACCAACGCCGTCAACCGCATGATCGACGCGGGCGTCCGCGGCGTGGAGTTCATCGCCGTGAACACCGACAACCAGGCGCTCGCGATGTGCGACGCCGACGTCAAGATCCACATCGGCGGCACCATCACCAAGGGCCTCGGCGCAGGCGCCGACGCCCGCGTCGGGCGTGACGCCGCCGAGGAGAGCCGCGAGGAACTCAAGGAAGCGATGCGCGGGGCGGACATGGTGTTCGTCACCGCCGGCGAGGGCGGGGGCACCGGCACCGGTGCCGCGCCGGTCATCGCCCAGATCGCCCGCGAGCAGGGGGCGCTCACCGTGGGCGTCGTCACGCGCCCCTTCGCCTTCGAGGGCGTGCAGCGCACCCGCCGGGCCGAGGACGGCATCGAGGAGCTCAAGAAGCAGGTGGACTCGGTCATCGTGATCCCGAACGAGCGCCTCATCCAGGTGGTCGAGCGGCGTACGTCGATCCTCGACGCGTTCAAGATGGCCGACGACGTCCTGCGCCAGGGCGTGCAGGGCATCACCGACCTCATCACGGTGCCCGGCATCATCAACCTGGACTTCGCCGACGTGCGCACGATCATGCAGGACGCCGGCACATCCCTCATGGGCATCGGCGTCGCCAGCGGCGAGAACCGGGCATCCGAGGCCGCGCAGGCCGCAGTGTCGTCGCCGCTGCTCGAGACGCAGGTGAACGGGGCCACCGGCGTCCTGCTCAACATCACCGGCGGGGCCGACATGGGCCTGTTCGAGATCGACGAGGCCGCCAGCATCATCCGCCAGACCGCCGACGAGGAGTGCAACGTCATCTTCGGCGCCGTCGTCGACGAGAGCCTCGGCGACGAACTGCGCGTCACCGTCATCGCCACCGGTTTCGACACCGCCCACACCGAGGCACAGGCGCCGGCGCGCGAGGAGCGGGTCACCCCGCGCTACGGGCGCGACGAAAGCCTTCCGCCGCGCGAACGGCCGGCGCCGGTCGAGACGCCCCAGCCTCGCCGCATCACCCTCGACAAGCGGGACCGCGACGACTTTGCGCTTCCCGACGATGCCCTCGAAGTCCCCGACTTCCTGAAGGGCCGGTAGGGCGGCTCGCTGCAAATAAGGCCCAGATCCCGCGCCGCGGACGGGGGCCGTGCTGTTCGCACTGTCCCCCGTCCGCGTCACGCGATCTGGTCGTATTTTCGCGGCCGCCCGTGGTCATGGCCGGTGGTTCTGATCTTGGGGTAGGTCGCTTCGGGGGCGCTGGTCGCGCCCCCTGCGCTTTCTTGGGATCTGGCCGTCGGGTGTCTGCCCTGGGTGGGGTGCTGGCTGCAACGCGGCGCAATC
>JBIQJI010000074.1:0-31850 GCA_044507605.1 Actinomycetales bacterium
GGTGGGCGGGATGGCTTGTGTGGTGCGGAGGGCGGGGGCGAGGAGGCCGGAGGTGGTGGCGAGGGTGAGGGCGGCGATGGCGCAGAGGATGGCGAGGGTGTCGACGTGCATGCCTGCGGCGAGCTGGTAGATCGTCAGGGGGTTGACGGTCCACAGGAGTGCGGCGCGGGCGCGGTGGGGCGGCGGGGTGAAGCGGTGGAGCAGCAGTGCCGTGCCGATGTAGGCGGCGGCGTTGACGGCGGCCAGGACGAACACGGTGAGCCGCACCGAGGTGCCGCCGGCGAGGGCGGCCAGGGCTTGGAGGGCGGTGGCGACGGGGCCGTACACGCTGGGGGTGGTGCGCCATTCTTCGACGGCGCGGGCGATGGGGTCGCCGGGCAGGTCGGCGGCGGTGGTGACGTAGGGGTCGTGGCCGAGGGCGGCGATGCGGCCGTAGGCGGCGTAGTTGAGGTGGTCGGCGGAGCCGGAGGGTGGCAGGAAGGCGAGTGCGGCGACGACGAGGCAGCCCGCGACGAGCAGGGTCCGCGGGTTGGGTGTCCAGCCCCGCCGCAGCGCGAGGAGCGCGCACAGCAGTCCGGCGGCGCCGCACAGCAGGTCGGCCGCGGCGAGGGCGATGGCGAGCCGGGGCCCGGGGGCCAGGCCGAGGGAGTACGGGGGTTGCCAGGCGGGGCCGGGCAGCGCGGGCGCCATGGCCGAGGGCCCGAGCAGCCCGATGAGGACGGTCAGCGTGAGGCTGGCCGCGATGGTGGCGAGGGCCGCGCGGGCCGTGGGGGGCGCCGCGGGACGGCGCTTAGAAGCGGCCACCGCGCAGCTTGGCGAGGTTGCCGGCGATCATGGGTTCGCGGGCGGCGAGGGCGCGGGCGACGTCGCGGAACTGTTTGGCCCGGTGCAGTTGGGCCTGCCATTCGGTGCCGGTGGCGCGGTGGGCCATGTCGACTTCGACTTCGGTGACACGGAAGCCTTTGCGGATGAGGTCGATGGTGAGCCCGGTTTCGACGCCGAAGCCGTGGGCGAGGGGCCGGGCCGCCTCGAAGGCGGCGCGGGTGATGCAGCGCTGGCCGTTGAGCGGCTGGGTGGCCTCCCAGCCCACGGCCCGTTTGATGCCGTCGCGGGCGAGTCGTACGACGATGCCGTGGCCGCCCAGTTTGACGCGGTTGGTGAAGACGGCGATGGTCATGTCGGCCGTGCCGGCGCGGACCGGTTCGATCAGCGGCGCCGCCTTGGCGGCGGTCTCGCCGAGGTCGGCGTCGAGGAAGAGCAGGTGGCGGGGCTCGTCGGCGTCGAGGAGACGCACGGCCTCGGCGCCGCTCTCCATGGCCGTGGCCTTGCCCTGGTTGCGGCTGTGGCGCACCACGCGGGCACCGGCGGCCTTGGCGACGCTCCCGGTGCGGTCGGCCGAGCCGTCGTCGACGACCACGACGAGATCGACCCCCGGCAGGGCGAGGGCGGCGACGACGGTCGCCTCGATGCGGTCGGCTTCGTCCTTGGCCGGGATGACCACCGCTGTGTCGGTATCCATGCCGACCGATGGTAACTAGCCCGGCTGCTCGGTGAGCAATTCGGCGGGTACGGCGTCGTAGACGACGAAGACCGAGTCGAGCCCCGTGACCTGAAGGATCTTGCGCACGGCGGGGCGCGGGGCGGCGACCTCCAGAACGCCGCCGCGTTCGCGCATGCGTTTGAGCGCCGACAGCAGGACGTTCATGCCGGTCGAGTCGCAGAACTCCACGCCCGACATGTCGATGACGACGCGGTCGGGCCCGTTCTCCAGCAGGCGGGAGAACTCCGCCTGCAACCGGGGCGCGGTATAGAGGTCGATTTCGCCGGATATGGCCATCACGGCGTAACCAACTGTTGATCTAGTCGAGACTTTTAGCTCCACAGCGGGCACCCTAGCGTTGTCCCGGCCCTGGGTCACGCTCTCTCGCCATTCCGGCCACAAGTACGCACCGTATGCCCGATGTCCGGCGATTTCGCCCTCGCGCCGCCGACCGGCGCGCAGTGTCCCGGCGCTTCCTCCCAGATCAGGACCATCCAGGACCCATCATCCGGTGAGCGGCAGACGTATCTCGAAACGGCATCCCTCGCCGGTGTTGACGACCTGTACGTCGCCCTCGTGGGCCTCGACGATGCCCCGGGTGATCGCGAGGCCGAGCCCGGCTCCGCCGCCGGTGCCGGGCGTGCGGGCGCTCTCGCCGCGGAAGGCGACGTCGAAGACGCGCGGCAGGTCCGCCTCCGGGATGCCGCCGCAGCCGTCGCTGACCGACAGCCGGGCGGTGCGGCCGTCGCCGGCGGCCTGGACGAACACGGTGCCGTCGGCGGGGGTGTGCCTGATGGCGTTGACGACGAGGTTGCCCAGGGCCCGGCCGAGCTCCCCGGCCTCGATGTTGACGGACAGGACGGGGTCGGCGGCGCCGCTCAGCCGTACGCCTTTCGCCCGGGCGAGCGGCTCGGCGCCGGCGATGGCGTCGGAGACGATGTCGCCGAGGTCCATGACGCGGCGCGACAGGCGCAGCGTGCCGGCGTGGATGCGCGACAGCTCGAACAGGTCGTCGACCATCTCCGACAGCCGGTCCACCTCGACCCGGATGCGCGCGTGGTAGCGCCGCACGGTCTCGGGGTCGTCGGCGACGCCGTCTTCGAGCGCCTCGGCCATGGCGCGCATCCCGGCGAGCGGGGTGCGCAGGTCGTGGCTGACCCAGGCGACGAGTTCGCGGCGGGCGCCTTCGAGGGCGCGCTCGCGGGCGAGGCCGACGCGCAGCCGCTCGTACGCGTTCTCCAGCGCCGTGGCGATCGTGCGCAGTTCGGCCGGCAGCGGGCCGTCGGGCGGGGTGAACGCCTCGCCGGGGGACGCGGCCTCGACGGCGCCGGCGAGCCGTCTACCGGCCCGGACGACCCGCCGGGCGAGGACGAGCGCGACGCCGAGCCCGACCAG
The DNA here is from genome assembly GCA_044507605.1 of Actinomycetales bacterium. GTDB lineage: Bacteria > Actinomycetota > Actinomycetes > Streptosporangiales > Streptosporangiaceae > Thermopolyspora. The sequence continues at coordinate 2,936 of JBIQJI010000074.1, forward strand.
GCCGCCGATGCCGACGACGGTGAGGACGATGTCGCGGCTGCTCTTCTCGATGGCCATGGCCATGATGATCGCGACGACCCCGGCGAGGGTGGCGGCGACGGTGATCACGGCGACGACGGCGAGCATCACGCCGATCGAGCGACCGCGCAGCGCCCGCAGCACCCCGAGCCCGAGCGCGGCGATCAGCAGCCCGAGGCCGGTGGTGGTGACGACGATCTGGACGATCACGACGGCGTCGGCCGGTTCATTCGGGCAGCGGGACGAGCGGCTCGTACCGGTAGCCGACCCCCCACACCGTGACGATGCGCTGCGGGGCGGTGGGATCCTTCTCGATCTTTTCGCGGAGCCTGCGGACGTGCACGGTGACGGTCGAGGAGTCGCCGAACGACCAGCCCCACACCTGGTCGAGCAGCGCGGCGCGGCTGAAGGCCTGCCGCGGGTTGCGCATGAGGTGGGTCAGCAGGTCGAACTCGCGGGCGGTGAGGGTGATCTCGCGGCCGCCTTGGCGCACCTCGTGGGCGCCGACGTTGACGACGAGGTCGCCGTCGCGGAGCACCCCGGTGCCCGCCGGCACGAGCGACCCGCGCGCCCGCCGCAGCACCGACTGCACCCGCAGCGCCAGCTCGCGAGGGCTGAACGGCTTGGTGACGTAGTCGTCGGCTCCGGTCTCCAGGCCGATGACCCGGTCCATCTCGTCGCCGAGCGCGGTCAGCATGATCACCGGGATGGGCCACCGCTCGCGCAGTTTGCGGCACACCTGCAGCCCGTCCATTTTGGGCAGCATGAGGTCGAGGATGACGAGGTCGGGTGGCCCGGCGAGCGCGCGGCGCAGCGCCTCGGCGCCGTCGCCCACCCATTCCACCTCATGACCGTCGCGCCGCAGGTAGCGCACGACCACCTCGGCGACGGTCGGGTCGTCCTCGACCACCAGGATCCGGGAGGGCGGATGGCCGGACGTCGTCATCGTGTCCCCTCTCGGCACCGCACGTTCATGCCCTCACGGTACGGCCGGTGCGGCCCGCTCGGTACCTGCCGTCACGTCCCCGTAAGACTCTCCATGCGCCCGGATCTCGCCCGGCGATCCCGATCCGTGACGTGAAAAGGGTGCGAAACGGCGTCGCGGCCGGGCGGTCGGAGACGTAGCGTGGGTCCATGGCTCGTACCGTCTTGATGGTAGTAGGCATCCTGCTTGCGCTCTTCGTGCTGTTCGCCTGGGTCATCCCCATGGTGTTCACCCTGCTGAAGGTCGCGCTCATCATCGGCGTGATCGCCGTGATCGTGTTCGCCGTCGTCAGTCTCATCGGCAAGTCCTCGGCCCGATAACCGTGTTCGCGTCGACCTTCCTGGCGCTGCCGGCCGAGTTGATCGCGGGGCCGCCCGGCCTCGCGATGGCGGCCGCGCTCATGGGGGTCACGCTGCTCCTGCTCGTCTGGGCGGCGGCCCGCCTGGCCGCGATGCCGGCGCCGGGTCCGGCGGTCCCGTGGGGTGTCCGCGCGCGCCGCCCGGCGTTCGTCCGGCTGACCGCTCCGGACGTTCCCGGACGTCCCAGGCCGCGAGCGCCATAAGGGGCCCCGCGCCCGCCCGCCGTAGCGGCGCGGGCGCTTTCGTCATTTCGGAAATCGTTCCCGGCTTCCGGGAACTCCGTGTCATGTCCGGATGCGTTCTGGCCTGCCGGGACGCGTGACGAAAGGCCCCCGATGTTCGACCCGATCCTGGAACCCGTCTACCGTCTGCTGACCACGCTCGCCGACGTCACCACTCCCGTCCTCGCGATCATCCTGTGCACGCTCGCGGTTCGGCTGCTGCTCCTGCCGCTGAGCGTCCGCCAGGCGAGAAGCGTCCGCCGTCGCGCGGCGCTCGCGCCGAAGATCCAGAAGCTTCGGGAACGCCACGGCCATGACCCCGAGCGGCTGCTGCGCGAGATGAACGCCGTGTACCGCGCCGCGGGCACGTCGATGTTCGCCGGCCTGCTGCCAGGGCTGGCGCAGTCACCCTTCCTGATGATCATGTACCGGATGTTCACGTCGACGGTGATCGCCGGTCACGCGAATCTGCTGCTCGCCCAGAGCGCTCTCGGGGTGCCGCTGGGTGAGCACTTCGCGGCCGTGCTCGTCTCGTCGGGGCCGGCTTCGCCGGCGGTCGCGGTGTTCCTCGGCCTGTTCGCCCTGATCGCTGCCGTGGCCTGGGTGACGTACCGGCGGACGCCGGCCGATCAGTCCCGGCTGCTGCGGTTGCTGCCCTTCGGCACGGTGCTCGTCGCGGCCGTGCTGCCGCTCGCCGCGGGCATCTACCTGCTGGTGAGCACGACGTGGAGCGCCGCCGAGCGCGTGCTGCTGTATCGCGGGTCAGCCGCACTCGCCTAGGGCGCACATCTCGCTCGGCACCCCGGTTTCGGTCGGGGTGGCGGCCTCGAAAGGGACAGGGTGACCGTTCACCTGACTGTTCGCGCGCACGATGGCCCAGACGGTGGTGATGTCTCCCTCGTACCGCACGCCCCACCGCTCGGCGAGGTATTCCACGATGCCGAGCCCTCTCCCGCCCAGCGACGAGAGGGCGGGCCGACCGGCCCGGGGCTCGGTGGTGGCCCCTCCGTCGCTCACTTCGACTTCGATATGCCCTTTCGCACAGTTCCACGCCACTCTGACCTGCCCGGATGGCAGCGGGTGCGCGTGTCGCAACGCGTTGCTCAGCAGTTCGCTCACGACGAGAACGGCGTCGTCTACGACACCCGCGAAGATCCCCGATGCCTGAAGGTCGTCACTGAGGCGCTGACGTGCGACGGCGACGCTGGCCGGCGCGTAGGGCAGCAGCACGACGCTCGACGCACTCACCTCCCCGTATCCCTTTCCCCCAGAGGAAGACACTCCCAGATACGACCGAAATGCCCCGTTCGCTCGTCCTGGAAACCGGCTCCTGATTACGGCTTGTGCACATTCGACAATAGATCAGCTCATCCGTGACCGCCTCGTTACCGCCCCGGTGTGTCGGATCCGGTAAGAGAACCGGTCAGCGCGACTCGGTGCGCACCGGCGGGTCGGCCACAGCGTCACAGGTCACCGCGGACGCCACCTCCGCGGCCTTGCCGGACCCGATGTCCGGCCCCGGGCCGCCCTGCCCGGTCACGTCCAGCGGCGCCATACGCAGCGCCAGCCGCATCCGGGTGCCGCCGCCCGTACGCCGGTGCGCGGTCACCTCGCCCCCCTGGGCCCGCGCCAGGCTGCGCACGATGTACAGGCCGAGCCCCACGCCGCCGAACCGGCGCCGGTCGCCGCTGTCGGCCTGCACGAACCGCTCGAAGATCCGTTCCCGGTCGGCCGGGGCGATGCCCACCCCCTCGTCGTCGACCACGACGATCACCTGGGCGTTCTCGGCCCAGGCCGCCACCCGGATCAGCCCGCCGTCGGGGGAGTATTTGAACGCGTTCTCCAGCAGCTGGTCGAGCAGGATGTCGGTCGCCACCGGGTCGCCGCTCACCAGGGGCAGCTCCTCCGGAATGTCGATCTCCACCCGGTGCCGGTCCGACAGCGCCGTCATGCCCATGGTGGCGGCGCGCACCCGCCCGGCCAGGTCGAAGCTCTCGACCCGCACCTTCAGCTCGTCGGCCCCGGCCCGCGCCCCCAGCAGCAGATGGTCGACGAGCCGCCCCAGCGACCCGGCCCGCTCGGCGATCGTGTGCACGGCGGCCCGCCGCTCGGCGTCGGTCAGGTTGTCCCACTTGCTGTCGAGGGTGCTGGCGAAGCCGCGGACGACCGTGATCGGGGTGCGCAGCTCGTGGCTGGTGGTGGCGAGGAACAGGTCCTTGGCCTCCTCCAGCTCCTTGGCCTGGGTGACGTCGCGGAAGTCGACCACGATCTCGGCGGTCTCGGTGATCTCGGCGGCGACCATGTCGAGCCACCGCCCCGACGGCAGCTGCGTGGTGAGCTTCTCGCCGGGCGACGGCAGCGGGAACGGCGGCTGCCGCCCGATCACCTCCGCCGCCGGGTAGTCCGTCAGCTCCTCGGCCGCGGGGTTCCACTGCCGCACCCGCCCGGCGTCGTCGAGCACCGCGATGCCGTCGGCGCTGGCGTCGACCACCGCCCGCTGGTGCGCCCGCTGCCGCACGGCGTCCTGGTACGCCACCGCGTTGCCCACGGCGATGCCGGCGTGCGCGGCGAGCAGCTCCAGCAGCTCCAGCTCGACGTGGCTCGCCCGGCGGGTCGCGAACAGGGCGTACAGCGCGCCGTAGGGGCGGTTGCCCACGGCGGCGAGCGCGAGGGCGATGGCGTTGAGGCCGGGCAGCCGGGACCAGACCAGCTTCTCCAGCCGCATGTCGTCGCCGGTCTCCAGCAGCACGGTCTTGCCGGTGCGCAGCAGTTTGCCCACGAGGCTCGTACGCAGCTCGGCGGTGGCGCCGCGCATCGATTCGGGCAGCCGATGGGAGCCGACCAGCCGCAGCGTCTCCCCTTCGATCAGCACGAACCCCCCGGCGTCGGCGCCGGTCAGCTCGGTCAGGCTGGCCGCGATGCGGTCGAGCACCGCAGGCAGCTCCAGTTCGGCGTTGATGTCGCCCACCACGTCGGTGAGCCGCCGCACCAGGCGGTCGCGGCGGACGTACCGGTCGAGGGCGGCCTCGTCCTGCTGCACCAGGTGGAAGACGCAGGTGTAGCCGAGCAGCGCCCCGGCCGAGGAGCGCAGCGCGCTGGTGTCGACCACGACGTCGATGACCGAGCCGTCGCGGCGCAGCCGTTTGGTGCGCAGCGACACCTGCCCCGACTCGTGTCCGCCGGTGCGCACCCGTTCCAGCACGGCGTTGTGCTCGGCCATCAGCTCCTCGGGCACGATGGGCGCGCGCCGCCCGGTCAGCTCGGCGGCGGTCCAGCCGAACAGCCGCTCGGCGGCGGGGTTCCAGGTGAGCACGACCATGTCGCGGTCGAAGGCGACGATGGGGTCGGCCGCGCTCGCGAGCACCGCGCGGGCGATCTCGTCATCGAGATCACCTGCGGCGAAAGTCTCGGCCCTGTCGTCACGCACGTCCCCCATCGTGCCCGTTTTTCGCACTTGATCTTGCCGCTTTCCCGCCGCTGAGACCGCTCCGATACGCTGGGAGCCGGTGACCGGCGCGCTCGCCTGGCTCCGGCCACGGCGAGAGGAAGTGGGCCATGTCGACTGGGGATCTTGACGCCCTCCTCCGGGTGACCGCGCCCGGCTACGTTGGCGAGGCCCCACCGGCGATCGCGTTCGGCACGACCGACACTCCGGTCGGCCGGCTGGTGCTCGCGGTCACGGCCCGCGGCGTCGCCGCGTGCAGCTTCGACGACGAGCACACGGTCTTCGCCCGGGTGAGCAGGCAGATCGACCGCTTCATCGGCCCCGACCCGCGCCGCATCGACCCGCTGCGCCGCGAGCTCGACGCCTATTTCGCCGGTCGGCTGCGCGCGTTCACCGCGTCGGTCGATCTGCGGCTGGCCACGCCGTTCGCGCGCACCGTGCTGCAGATGATGCTCTCCGTCCCGTACGGCAGCACCACGACCCACCACGACCTGGCCCGCCGCATCGGCCGTCCGCAGGCCGTCCGGGCGGTCGGCAACGCCCTCGTGGCGAACCCGGTGTGCCTGGTGGTGCCCTGTCACCGGGCCGTCGAGGCGCCGGGCACGCCCGGCGGCTACGCCGGCGGGGCCGCCGCCAAGGCCCGGCTGCTCAGCCTCGAGGGCGCCGCCTGCTGAGCGCGCCGAGCGGCACCGTCACCAGCGCGGCCACCAGGAACGACCCGATGGCGGCGCTCATCCACGGCTCGGGGGTGAACCCCAGGGCGTCGCGCGCCCCCGTCCACAGGTCTTCCCACCAGGTGCCCTCGGGCAGCGCGCCGAGCAGCCACCAGGCGGCGAAGCCGAGCAGCCACGGCACCACCATCGCCCACCGGGAGGGGGCGTCCTCGGCGGTGTTCCACCGTGCGGCGCCGCCGAGCACGAAGTAGTCGACGACCAGCACCGCGAACATCGGCACGAACACCGCGCCGATCACCGACAGGAACGCGCCATAGGAGTTCACGTCGACGGCGAGCGCGATCACGGTGATCAGCACGCCGACCGCCACCGACAGCACGCGCCGGTCGACCCGCGGCGCGAGGTTCTGCAGCGACATCGTCACCGAGTAGACGTTGGCGAACGACTGGTCGGTCTCGCGCAGCACCAGGATGCCGAAGAACAGCGCGCCGACCGGCGCCGCCACGAACGCCCCCCACACCTGCTCGGTGTCGTTGCCGACCAGCGCGAGCGCGACGATGCCGAGCCCCATGCAGGCGACCTGCGCGATCGTGTAGCCGCCGACCACGCCGAAGAACGCGGCCCGGCCGGTGCGGGAGTGCCGGGCGTAGTCGGCGGCCATCGGCACCCACGACACCGACAGCGCGATCACATAGTCGACGGCGGGGGCGAACGCGTCCCACGACCCGCCTCGCAGCGACGGCCCTTCGGAGATCAGCGCGACCGCGAACCACACCATCGAGATCACCACGCCCACGGTGATGTAGCGGCGCAGCAGCCGGATCGCGCCGAGCGGCCGGATCGTCAGCGCGATCGTCACCAGCCCCGCCGCGATCACCCAGGCGGCGTACGGCACGGAGTCGCCGAAGATCGCCCGCGCGCCGTTGGCGATGACCCACAGCTCGAACGCGCCCCAGCCGAGCATCTGGATCACGTTGAGCACCGTGGGCACGTACGACAGCCGGGCGCCGAACAGGCCGCGCAGCAGCACCATGGCCGGCCGCCCGGTGCGCACCCCGGGGATGGCCGACAGGCCGACCATCGCGGTGCCCACGAGGCTGCCCACGACCGCCGCGACGATCACCGCGGTGAGGGTGAGCGGCGCCCCCTCCAGCGGGTCGAGCAGCACGAGCGCCCCGGAGAACCCCAGCAGGCTGACGCCCAGGTTCGCCCAGAACGCCCCTTGGTCGAGCACCCCGAGGGTCCGGGGAGGCGCCTCGTCGAGGGTCAGGGGGACTTCGCCACGCTCCGGCCGATCGCTTCGCTCACTGACGGCAGGCCGCATCACACGCTCCCTACGCCGGCATTATCCGGACAGGTTCAGGCGGTCGGCGGCACGCCTCCTGAAGGGAGCCGCCCTCTCAGCCCGGCTACGCCCGAGCTCCCGCGGGTATTCAGCTTTGTCCCGGATTATGACATTAGGAGTGGATCAGCGACAGGGCGTCTCAGCCAGTGGACAGCGCCCTCAGGCGACGTACGGCGGCTGCGTGGTCTCGCTCACCATGGGCCGCCCGGCCGCCATCCACGCCTGCATGCCGCCGCCGATGTTGACGGCCTGCCGGCCCATCTGGTTGAGCCACGCCGTGGCCTGCGCCGACCGCCCGCCGACACGGCACACCACGTAGACGGTGCCCTCGGTGGGCACCTCCCCGACCCGCTGCTGCAGCTGCCCCAGCGGGATGTGCACGGCATCGGGCGCGTGCCCGGCCGTCCACTCGTCCATCTCTCGCACATCGAGCAGGAACGCGCCCTCGGGCACCGCCCCCGCGGAGGTCTCAGGTATCACCCGTCCATTGTCCCCGCCACCACGAGTGCGCGGTGCCTACTTGAGCAGGCGGGACAGGCGGCGGTCGGCGAAGGGCTTGCCGCCGGTCTGGCAGGTGGGGCAGTACTGGAGGGCGGAGTCGGCGAAGGAGACCTCGCGCACCGTGTCGCCGCAGACCGGGCACTTCTCGCCGGTGCGGCCGTGGACCCGCAGGCCGGACTTCTTCTCCGACTTCAGGTCCTTGGCGGCCAGCCCTTTCGACCGGGCGACGGCCTCGCGGAGCGTCGTGACGATGGCCTCGTGCAGGTCGGCGATCTGGGCGGCCGTCAGCGACCCGGCGATCTTGAAGGGGGACATCTTGGCGGCGTGCAGCACTTCGTCGGAGTAGGCGTTGCCGATGCCCGCGATGATCCGCTGATCGCGCAGCAGCCCCTTGATCTGGGTGCGGCTGCCGCCCACGATGCCCGCGAGCCGCTCGACGGTGAAATCGGGCGCGAGCGGGTCGGGGCCGAGTGCGGCGATGCCCGGCACATCGGCCGGGTTTTCCACAACGTAGACGGCCAGCCGTTTCTGCGTGCCGGCCTCGGTGAGCTCGAACCCGGGCGCCCTGTCGTCGTCGCCGGGCGCGAGCCGCACACGCACCGCGAGCGGCCCCTTGCCGGGCCGCACCGGCCGGGCCCCGGACAGGTCCTCGCGCCACCGCAGCCACCCGCCCCTGGCCAGATGAACGATCAGATGCAGCCCGTCGCAGTCGAGGTCGAGAAACTTGCCATGCCTGGTCACACCGGTGATTTCGAGCCCGCCGAGCGCGGTGACCGGCGGGTCGACGGTCTTCAGCGCCTGGAACGCGACCACGTCGACGCCCATCACCGCACGGCCGACGGCCCGCTCCCGCAGGAACCCCGCCAGCGACTCCACCTCGGGCAGCTCCGGCATGTCGCACCCCCCTTCGACACCACCATCAACGGTATCCGGGGAAGTCCACAGCTCGGCGAGTTATCCACAGGCTTGTCCACAGCCCATCCACAATCCACAGGCTACTTATCCACACCTGTGGATAACCCACGAAGCCGCTACTTGGCGAGGTCCTTGGGCAGGGGTTCGTCCTTGGCCAGTGCGTCGAAGAGGCGGGTGGCCTTCGCGGTGTCCCACTTCACGTAGCTCACGCCGTTGATCGTGGGGAACGAGCCGGCCGGCACGATCGTCGTGACCGGGTCGCCGCTCATGGCCAGGCCCAGTTGCAGCAGGTTGTACGCGCTCGTGCCGTCGTCGACGGTGACCGAGTCGGTGGCCGCGGTCGCGAGCGGGATCGCCTTGAAGGGGTTGAGCAGCACGCTCGGGGCCGCCGCCTTCTTGACCACGGCGGAGAAGAACTGGCGCTGCCGCTGGGTGCGCTCGAAGTCGGGAATGGCGCCCGTGGCCCGGGTGCGGACGTAGCCGAGCGCGGTGCCCCCGCTGAGGTTCTGGCAGCCCTTCTTCAGGTTGATGCCGGCCTTGGGGTCCTTGATGTGCTGCTTGACGCAGATGTCCACGCCGCCGATGGCGTCGACGATGCCGACGAACCCGCCGAAGCCGATCTCCATGTAGTGGTCTATCCGGATACCGGTGATCTTCTCGACGGTCCTGGACAGCAGCTTCGGCCCGCCGTCGTCGAACGAGTAGGCGGCGTTCAGCTTGTCTCTGCCGTGACCGTCGATCGGCACCAGGGAGTCGCGCGGGAGGCTGACCAGGGTGGGCCGGCCGTCGCCGTCCGGGATGTGCAGAAGCATCATCGTGTCGGTGCGCCCGCCGGCGGCGCGCCCGGTGGCGAACTTCTTGCGCTGGGCCTTGGTGAGCCCGGCGCGGCTGTCGGACCCGACCAGCAGCCAGTCCTGCCCGGGGGTCTCGTCGGGCCTCCCCTCGTAGTCGGAGAGCACCGAGATGCCGGTGATCCGCGAGTCGATCCAGATGTATCCGCCCACGCCGGCCACGAGCAGCAGCACCAGCAGCGTCACCAGCGACAGCACGATGATCTTGCCGATCCTGCGCGGCCGCCTCGGCCCGTCGTCGCCCTCGTGCGGCGACAGCGGCCTGACCGGCCCGTCCCCCGAGCGGACCCGCCCATAGACACGCGACACCCGCCGCGGCGCGGTGTCGCCCTCATCGGGCGGCGTCCGCGCCCCCTTCCCACCCACCGCCGGGAAGGCGGGCTGCCCTGCCGCCGACCTCGGCGCCGGGCGCCTCACCGCACGCGTGCGTTCCTGGTCCGCGCCCGGCCATTCGCTCATAGTCCAGCCATTCCCCGTATCGGACCTTGCTTCGATTGATTCGACGGTACGTCGTGATACACGAGATCCGCATGCCTCGCGTCAAGGATCCCTTGTGGAAAAGTACGCGGACGCTTGCTAAACGCAAAATAAAGACCCTCGTGGAACACCCACCCGCCCCCACCCGTTACGCATTGCGAGGCCCCGACTGGTTACGCATTGCGAGGCCCCGACTGAAGGGATTGGCGTGTCCGCTCCGGACTCATGGAGTACCGGCCCGTGCCTAGGCACGGGTGCCCCAGCGATGATCACAGCCACGGACGTGGCTACCGACCCGGAGGAGCCGGGTAACAGACCCGGTGACACCGGCAAGGCTCCTCGACCGCATCAGGCGGTGAGGCGGCGATGCATCTGACCACCTTCCTCGGCCTGCTGGCCCTCTTCGTGCTGACTCTCGGCACGGGCTTCTTCGTCGTTCAGGAGTTCGCGTACGTCGCGGCCGACCGCGCCGTCCTGCGCGAGCAGGCGGCGAGGGGCGACGTGGCCGCCGAGCGGGCGCTGCGCGTGACCGGCAGGTTGTCGTTCATGCTGTCGGGCGCCCAGCTCGGCATCACCGTGACCACCCTGCTCGTCGGCTTCATCGCCGAGCCGGCCATCGGCGAGCTGCTGCGGCCGGCCCTCGCCGCGATCGGCCTGCCCGCCGGTGTCGTGCCCGGCCTCGTCGTGGCGCTGGCGCTGGGCGTCTCGACCGTCGTCCAGATGGTCCTCGGCGAGCTCGCCCCCAAGAACCTCGGCATCGCCCGGCCCGAGCCCGCGGCGAGGTTCCTCGCCCGCGCCACCCTCGCGTACCTGACGGTGGCGGGCCCGGTGATCAGGCTGTTCGACGGGGCCGCGACCCGGCTGCTGCGCCGCGTCGGCGTCGAGCCGGTCGAGGAGGTCGAGCACGGCGCCACGCCCGAGGAGCTGGCCCGCATCGTCGCCGAGTCCGAGGCGGCCGGCGAGCTGTCCGGCCGGCTGTCGGACCTGCTCGAACGCGCCCTCGAGTTCGGCGACCGCAACGCCGAGGACGTCATGGTGCCGCGCCCCCGCGTGGTGTCGCTGCGCGCCGACCGTCCCGTCGCCGACGTCCTCGACGCCGTGCGCCGCTCCGGCCACTCCGTCTACCCGGTGCTCGGCACCAGCGGCGACGACGTGCTCGGCGTGGCGGGCCTGCGCGAGCTGCTCGCCGCGGACGACGGCGGCCCCATCGCGGCCATGATGCGGCCGCCCGTGCTGGTCCCCGAGTCGCTGCCGCTGCCCGACGTGCTGAAGCGGATGCGCGAGGCCGACGACTACTTCGCGTGCGTGATCGACGAGTACGGCGGCCTGGCGGGCGTCGTGTCCATCGAGGACCTCGCCGAGGAACTGGTGGGCGAGCTGATGGACGAGAACGACCCGGAGCCGCTGGGCGCCGTCAAACGCGGCGACGAAGGCTGGGACGTGCCGGCGATGCTGCGCCTGGACGAGGTGGAACGCGCGACCGGCGTGGCCCTGCCCGAAAGCGAGGACTACGAGACCGTCGGCGGCCTCGTGATGGCCCGCCTGGGCCGCCTGGCCCTGCCCGGCGACACCGTCGTCGTGCCCGTCGAGGAGGACACCGGCCTGCTCGACGAGGAGCGCGCCCCGCGCCGTGCCCTGCTCACCGTGCTCGACGTGCAGCGCCGGGTCCCCGCCCGCGTACGCCTCTCCTGGACGACCCGCGAACTCACCGAGCCCAACGCCGACCTGCCTCCGGCCGCGGCACGGAGGCCCGCGTGAGCATCGTCTTCGCCCTGTTCGCGGGCGTCCTGCTGCTCATCGGCAACGGCCTGTTCGTCGCCGCCGAGTTCTCGGTCGTCTCGGCGAAACGCTACCGCCTGGAGGAGGCCGCCGCCGGTGCCGGCCGGTTCACCCGCGCCGCGGCCCGCGCCGCCGCCCGAAACGGCCGCCACCTGTCGATCATGCTGGCCGGGGCGCAGCTCGGCATCACGCTGTGCTCCCTCGGCCTGGCGATGGTGACCGAGCCCGCGATCGAGCATCTGCTGGCCCCGGTGTTCGCCCTGGTGGGCCTCCCGGAGGCGGCCCAGCTGCCGGTGGCGTTCGCCGTGGCCCTGGCCCTGATCACGTTCCTGCACATGGTCGTCGGCGAGATGGCCCCGAAGTCGTGGGCCCTCACCCACGCCGAGGCGGCCGCGATGGGCCTGGCGCTGCCGTTCCGCGGCTTCACCTGGATCATGCGTCCCGTCCTGGCCGCCCTGAACGCCTTGACGAACGGTGTGCTGCGGCTGTTCGGCGTCCACCCGCGCAACGAGCTGGCCACCACCCGCACACCCACGCAGCTCGCCATGCTGGTGGGCGAGTCGGCCCGCATGGGCCTGCTCGACCGCGACGAGCACGACCTGCTCATCCGGGCCCTGCGCGTCGACACCCAGCCCATCGCCGACCTGGCGTGCCCCTTGACCGAGGCGGCCAAGGTGCCGGCGAACGCGACCCTGGCCGACGTCCGCGAGGTGGCCACGAGAAGCGGCCACCTCCGCCTCCTGGTGACGGACCAAACGGGCGTCAGAGGCGTCCTGCACGTCCGTGACGCCCTCCTGAACCCGGAGAGCCCTCCGGCGGCCCTCTCCCGCCCAGCGCCCCGCCTGGACGCCGCCACGACCATCCCAGCGGCCGTGGCGACCCTCCAAGACGCCCACGCCCACCTGGGCCTAGTGGTGACCGGCGACCAGGTGACAGGCCTGATCAGCCTGACCGACCTCCTGGACCAACTCCTCATGGCCAAACGGCACCAATAGGTTCACCGCCCCGCCCGCGAGGCGCGGTGTCGGCCGAGGAATCCGCGGTCTGTGGCGACGATCTAGCAGCTTTCCCGACCCTCAAGACAAGCGGTCTCACATACCAGGACACATCTGCAAGCAGCCAGCAAGCCAGGAGAAACCACCCCAAGCTAGAACCACCAGCAAGTCCATCACCCCACAAAGGCCCCCAATGCCACCCCGCCGACCCTCAACCACCCGCACTGAAACCCAGCGCCGAGGAGAGCACCCCAAGGCGGCACCGAAGCGAAGCGAGGCCGGCGAACCGACGCCGAGGCGAAGCGAGGAGCCGGCGAACGGGGGGAGCGCGAGGGGGCGAAAGCCCCTTCGCCTCGGGGGGCTCCGGGGGGTCGTCCCCCCGGGCAAAATGACGAGGAGGCCCGGGGAGCGAGCCCAGCTCGCGACCACAGACCTCCGCCTCCGAGTGGGCGAGGAGGGATTTGAACCCTCACGTCCTCGCGGACACACGGACCTGAACCGTGCGCGTCTGCCGTTCCGCCACCCGCCCTTTGGGTGTGTGGAAAGGCTAGCACGGAACCGCCAGTGGTAAGGAACCCGGATACGATCCTTCTAGATGGAGCGGAAGGCCTGGGTGCGAGTGTGCGTGTTCGAGCGATGGGGCTCGTGGGCGGTCGCGACCAGTGGATGAGAAGGGAGGTGCCCGGTGGGTGTCCTTCAGCGCTTTGAGCGGCGGCTGGAAGGCTTGGTGGAGGGGGCCTTTGCGCGGGCGTTCAAGTCCGATCTCCAGCCGGTCGAGGTGGCGAGCGCGGTCCAGCGGGAGATGGATGAGCGGGCTGCGATCGTGGCGCAGGGCCGTACGCTGGTGCCTAACGACTTCGTGGTGGAGTTGTCGGTCGTCGATGACGAGCGGCTGCAGGATTACGCGGACAGCATCAGTCTGGAGTTGGCGAATCTGGCGCGGGAGTATGCGAAGGAGCAGGGGTACTCTTTCGTGGGCCCGGTGCGGGTGAGGTTCGAGACCGCGGATGATCTGCAGGTCGGTTTGTTCCGGATCAGGTCGGGTGTGATTCGGGGCGCGACGGTGGAGCAGGATGAGATCCGGCAGCCGGTGACGGATTTGCCGGTTCCGCCGCGGTCGAGTGCTTTCGGTGGGCGGCCGAGGTTGCTGGTGTCGACGCAGGATGATCCGCAGGGTCAGCGGTCGTTCGATTTGGCGACGCCGGTGACGTTGCTGGGCCGGGGCACGGATTGTGATCTCCGGTTGGTCGATCCGGGGGTTTCGCGGCATCATGCGGAGCTGCGTGTGGAGGGTCCACAGGTCGTGCTTGTGGATCTTGGTTCGACGAACGGCACGTTCGTCAATGGGCAGCCGGTGCGCCGGGTCGAGCTTCAGGACGGCACGCGTGTGACGCTGGGGCGTACGACTCTGGTTTTCCGGCGCGATTAGAGGTAGACAGACGGTCCATGTCCGAGCTCACGCTGCTGCTGATCCGGCTCGCGTTTCTCGCGGTGCTGTGGTTCTTTGTGATTGCCGCGGTCGGCGTGATCCGGACAGACTTGTTCGGGGCACGTGCGGCTCCGGCGTCTGGACGTAAGCCTTCCGGTCCGGTGAAGCAGGCGTCTAAGCCCAGGAGGGGGGAACCTCGGCAGATGGTCGTGACAGGTGGCCCCCTGCAGGGGACGGTCATCGATCTGACCGGCGGGAAGCCGATCACGATCGGCCGGGCGACGGATTCGACGCTGGTTCTCAGCGACGACTACGCCTCTAGCCGGCATGCTCGGTTGTTCCAGCAGGATGGCCAGTGGATCGTGGAGGATCTGGGTTCGACCAACGGCACGTATCTCGACCGCTCTAAAGTCATCCGCCAGACCCCGGTGCCGCTCGGCGTTCCGATCCGCATCGGCAAAACCGTCATCGAATTGCGCAAATGACAATCGCACTCCGCTACGCGGCCCGCTCGGACGTCGGTCTTCTCCGCGAAGGCAATGAGGACTCGGCGTATGCGAGTTCGCGCCTGCTCGCCGTCGCCGACGGCATGGGCGGGCATGCTCACGGCGAGGTGGCCAGTTCGGTCGCCATCGCCGCTATGTCGTCCCTGGAAGAGGGCGGACACGGGGGGGACCTGCTCGGCGAGATCGAGGCGGCGGTCCGGAACGCCAATCGGCAGTTGCACGAGATGGTGGCCCGTGATCCGAGCCTGAAGGGCATGGGCACCACGCTCACGGCGATGTTGTGGAACGGCCCGCAGATGGCGCTGGTGCACGTGGGCGATTCGCGGGCGTATCTGCTGCGTAACGGCGAGTTGTACCAGATCACGCATGATCACACGCTGGTGCAGTCGCTGGTCGATGATGGCCGCATCACGCAGGAGGAGGCGGCGAGTCATCCGCAGCGGTCGATTTTGTTGCGGGCGCTGGACGGCAGTGGGGAGGTCGATCCGGATCTGACGCTGCGGGTGGCGCAGGTGAACGACCGTTATCTGCTGTGTTCGGACGGTCTGTCGACGGTGGTGAGCGCGGAGACGCTGCATCACACGTTGACGACGCTGGACGATCCGGAGGCCGTGGTCCGTCAGTTGATCGATTTGGCGAATCGCGGCGGCGGGCCCGACAACATCACGTGCATCGTGGCCGACGTGGTCGAGATCGACGATCCGCAGTTGCTGCCGTCGGATGTGGCGGTGGTGGGGGCGGCCGGCATGGCCCGTATGCATCCGGGGACGGATCCGGGGGGCCGGGCGACGATGACGGTGCCGCAGCCGGTGATCGTCGACGTCGAGGTGGACGACGATCCGTCGGGGGAGGCGTTCGCGGAGGCGGCGCCGCGGGCGGCGAGGCGGCGCCGGGTGTGGCCGGTGGTCGTGGGGCTGGTGACGGCGTTCGTGGTGGCCCTCGGCGTGGGTGGGTTTTTCGCTTATCAGTGGACGCAGACGCAGTACTACGTGGGCGCGTCGAAGGATCAGATCGTCGTCTTCCAGGGCGTCGACGCCGAGATCGGTCCGTTCCAGTTCTTCCGGGTGGCGAAGGGCAGCAACCTGTCGGTGTCGTCGCTGTCGGCGTACCAGCAGGGCCGGGTGCGCAACGGCATCACGGTGGGGAGTCTCGCCGCCGGGGTCTCCGAGATCAACAAGCTGACGAAGGAGGCCGCGGCCGCGCGGAACGCCACGGCCGGCGACAAGACCACCGACGCCGAGACGGCAGGCGACCAGACCACCGCCGACAAGAACGCCGACGACCGGGCGACGGACGACCAGGCCGACGGCGACAGGACCACCGGGACCAAGTCCGCCGACAAGAACGACAGGGCCGACAAGAACGGGTCCAAGAAGAAGACCTCCCCCACCCCTGACCACACCTCTAGCGGCTCGGCCAGGTCGTCTGGGTGAGCGCCGCCAACGTGACCCCCGTGCCTCTCCCCGCCAAGCGGCGGGGAGCTCAGTTGTTCATGCTCACGTTCGCCGTGCTGGTGGTGATGGGCGCGTACGCCGGCGTCGGCATCGGCATCGACGGCGAGGTGCCGGCGGGCATGCTCACGTACGGGCTCAGCCTGGCCGGTCTGGTGCTCGCGGCGTACCTGGTGATGGCGAAGTTCGCGCCGTGGGCCGACCCGCTGATTCTGCCGCTGGTGACGCTGGTCAACGGCCTCGGCCTGGTCATGATCTACCGCATCGAGCGCACCGGGCAGCCCGGCGCGTCGGCGACGCAGCAGCTGCTGTGGACCGCGCTCGGCATCGTGATGTTCGCGGCGACGCTGATCGTGCTGCGCGATCATCGGATGTTGCAACGCCTGACCTACACCGCCGGGGCGGCCGGGCTGGTGCTGATGGTGCTGCCTCTGCTGCCGTTCATCGGCAAGGAGCTCAACGGCGCGCGCATCTGGGTGGGCATCGGGCCGTTTCAGATCCAGCCCGCCGAGTTCGCCAAGCTGGCGCTGGTGGTGTTCTTCGCCGGCTATCTGGTGGCCAAGCGCGACGTGCTGGCGCTGGCGGGGCGGCGGCTGCTGTTCATCGATCTGCCCCGGGCGCGCGACCTCGGCCCGATCCTGATCACCTGGGGCTTCAGCATCGGCGTGCTGGTGCTGCAGAAGGACCTCGGCTCGTCGCTGCTGCTGTTCGGCACGTTCATCTGCATGCTCTACATCGCCACGGCGCGCACGTCGTGGGTGCTGATCGGCCTGCTGCTGTTCGTGGGCGGCGCGTTCCTGGCCGGGCAGGTGTTCAGTCATGTCGAGGCGCGGTTCGAGGTGTGGCTGCACCCGGAGAGCCAGGAGCTGTACGACCGGTTTCCCGGCGGCAGCGCCCAGCTGATGCAGGGCCTGTTCGCGCTGGCGTCGGGCGGCATCCTCGGCAGCGGCCTCGGCCAGGGTTTCCCGAGGGAGATCCCGTTGTCGTTCTCCGACTTCATCTTCTCGGCGACGGGCGAGGAGGTCGGGCTGACCGGCCTGATGGCGCTGCTGCTGGTCTACGCACTGATCGTCGAGCGCGGGCTGCGCGCCGCTATCATCGCCCGTGACCCGTTCAGCAAGCTGCTGGCCGGGGGCGTGTCGTTCCTGCTGGCGTGGCAGGTGTTCATCATCGTGGGCGGCGTGACGAACCTGATCCCGCTGACGGGCCTGGTCACGCCGTTCATGTCGCAGGGCGGTTCGGCCCTGCTCGCTAACTGGATCCTTATCGGACTGTTGGTACGCATGTCGGACGCGGCGCGCCGGCCGCCGCCGCAGGCCATTCAGGACGAAGGACTCACCCAGGTGATGCAGCGATGAACCGCACGCTCAAGCGCGCCGCCATCGCCTGCTTGGCGATGTTCGGCCTGCTCATGATCAACATCAACTATCTGCAGGTCGTCAAGGCCGACGAGTACCAGCACGACAACCGCAACGCCCGCAGCTTCTACGCCCGCTACGAGGTGCAGCGGGGCCGCATCACGGCCGGCGACAAGGTGCTGGCCGAGTCGGTCGACAAGGGCGGCACGTTCCGGTTCCAGCGCCGCTATCCGGGCGGCGCGGCGTACGCCCCCATCACGGGCTTTTTCGCACCCGAAAGCGAGCGGGGCCTGGAGGCGGCCGAGAACTCCTACCTCGATGGCAGCAACGCCGACCTGTTCGTGCGGAAGGCCATCGACATGCTGACCAACAAGCCGACCCGCGGCGCCGACATCGATTTGACGATCATGCCGTCGGTGCAGGAGGCGGCGTACCGGTCGCTGAAGGCGAGCGGCAAGCGCGGCGCGGTCGTGGCGATCCAGCCCAAGACGGGGGCGATCCTCGCCCTGGCGTCGGTGCCGAGCTACGACCCGAACCTGCTGGCGTCGCCCGACAAGGCCAAGGTCGCGGCGGCGTACAACAAGCTCGACGCCAAGGACACCAAGCCGCTGCTCAACCGGGCGATCGAGACGACGTACGCTCCGGGGTCGACGTTCAAGGTGATCACGTCGGCGGCGTTCCTGAGCGACGATCCGGCCAACGACGTCACCACGGTGGTCGACGCGCCCGACATCCTGCCGCTGCCCGGCACGAAGATCGGCCTGCGCAACTACCACGGTGAGTCGTGCGGGGGGCGGTCGACGCTGATCGACGCCCTGGTCATCTCGTGCAACACGGCCTTCGGCAAGATCGGCATGGACCTGGGGTACGACAAGCTCAAGGAGCAGGCGGCGAAGTTCGGCATCGGCGAGCCGCTGTCGATCCCGCTGTCGGTGACCAGGAGCAGCATCGGGCGCGACGAGGGCGACGCGGCGCTGGCCCAGACCTCGATCGGGCAGCGCAGCAACCAGATGACGCCGCTGCAGATGGCGATGGTGGCCGCGGGCATCGCCAACCACGGCACCGTCATGCGGCCGTACCTCGTCAACAAGATCATCGGCCCTGACGGCGACGAGATCGAGGAGGCCGACCTCGACGAGCTCAGCGAGGCCGTCTCGCCCGAGGTGGCCGACAAGCTGACGCAGATGATGACGGCCGTCGTGCAGCGCGGCACCGGATCCCCCGCCCAGCTGCCCGGCGTCACCGTCGCCGGCAAGACGGGCACCGCCGAGACGTCGCCGGGCAAGCCGTCGCACGCGTGGTTCATCTCGTTCGCGCCCGTCGAGGACCCGCAGGTGGCGGTCGCGGTGTTCGTCGAGTCGGGCAGCGCCGGCAACGACGCCACGGGCGCCGGGGTGGCCGCCCCGGTGGCGCGCGACGTGATGCAGGCGGTGCTGCAGAAGTGACCTCCGGCCACGTCCTGCTGGGCGAGCGCTACCGGTTGACCGGTCGCATCGCCGGGGGCGGCATGGGCGAGGTGTGGCGGGCGGTCGACGAGCTGCTCGGCCGCGAGGTCGCGGTGAAGCTGCTGCGGCAGCATGTGGCGGCCGACCCGGAGTTCCGGCAGCGGTTCCGCACCGAGGCCCGCATCACGGCGTCGCTCGTCGACCCGCATGTGGCGCAGGTCTTCGACTACGGTGAGCAGCCCGACGGCGCGTACCTGGTGATGGAGCTGGTGCCCGGGGAGCCGCTGTCGGCGATCCTGGCCAGGCACGGCACGCTCAGCCCCGAGACCACGCTCGATCTGATCAGCCAGGTGGCGCGGGGGCTGGCGGCGGCGCACCGCGCCGGCATCATCCACCGCGACATCAAGCCGGGGAACCTGCTGGTCAACGAGGCCGGCCTGGTGAAGATCACCGACTTCGGCATCGCGCGGGCGACCCAGGCGGCGCCCGTCACCCGCACCGGCACCGTGCTCGGCACCGCGCAGTACGTCAGCCCCGAGCAGGCCATGGGCGAGCGGCTGACACCGTCGACGGACATCTACTCGCTCGGTGTGGTGGCGTACGAGTGCCTGGTGGGGCACCCGCCGTTCGTCGCCGACACGCAGGTCGCGATCGCGCTCATGCACCTGAACGAGCCGCCACCGCCGCTGCTCGGCCACGTGCCGGCGCAGGTGCGCGAACTGGTGATGGCGATGCTGGCCAAGTCGCCCGAGCAGCGGCCGGCCTCGGCCGACGAGCTGTCCGACCGGGCCTACTGGCTGCGCGAGTCGCTCGCCACGGGCGGCCCGGCCGGCCCGGCCGACTCCAGCACCGACCTGGGCACGCTGACCAACCCGGCCGGATGGGCCGTACAGAAGACCGGGGCGGCGGCCGCGGGTGCGGCCGCGGCGGGGCCCGGCGGCGGGGAGGGCCCGCAGCACAACCCGGCCATGCTGCTTCTGCTCGGGGTGGCCGCGGCGGCGGCCATCGGCATCATCGTGCTGGTCTTCGCCAGTTTCCGGCCCCCGGCGAGCCCTGACATGGCGGACGGCGGCACCGATGTCACGACGGCGTCAACGCCGCAGACGTCCCGCACCGGTACCGGTACCGGTACCGGTACAAAGACCCCACGGCCTACATTGCCCATAGCTCCCGGCAAGTCGGCCAAACCGATCCCCTCTCAGTCGGCTACCGTAAGCAAGTCGGCCGGCACGACCCCACGGCCCTCGCCAACTCCGGCGAGGACCACGCCGACAGCCACACCGACCATCAGCCCCACCACCCCGAAACCGACTCCAACCCCAACGCCCAGTGCGACTCCGACCCCCTCGACCAGCGCGTCCGTGTCGGTCACCCCAAGCGAGGAGACATGATGCGGCGATCGGTCGATGATGGACAGCGACCGTTTCAGGGCGCGTTGGCACCCGAGATGAATGGCAAGGGACAGTGCAGGACATGACGACTCAGCCGCGGCGGCTCGACAACCGCTATGAACTCGACGGGGTCGTCGGGCGCGGCGGCATGGCCGAGGTCTACCGCGCACGCGATCTCCGGCTGGACCGCGTGGTCGCGATCAAAACTCTGCGCGCCGACCTCGCCAGAGATCACACCTTCCAGGCCCGGTTCCGCCGCGAGGCGCAGTCGGCCGCCTCACTGAACCACCCCTCGATCATCGCCGTCTTCGACACGGGCGAAGACCGCAGCGAGGGCACCCCCGTGCCGTACATCGTGATGGAGTTCGTCGACGGCAAGACGCTGCGCGAGATCCTGCGGGCCGACCGGCGGCTGCTGCCCGAGCGCGCCATGGAACTGACCGACGGCATCCTGCGCGCCCTCGACTACAGCCATCGCGGCGGCATCGTGCACCGCGACATCAAACCGGCCAACGTCATGATCACCCGCACCGGCGACGTGAAGGTGATGGACTTCGGCATCGCGCGCGCCATGGCCGGCTCCGAGGCCACCATGACGCAGACCGCGCAGGTCATCGGCACCGCGCAGTACCTTTCGCCGGAGCAGGCGCGGGGCGAGCGGGTCGACGCGCGCAGCGACATCTACTCGACGGGCTGCGTGCTGTACGAGCTGCTCACCGGGCAGCCGCCGTTCACGGGCGACTCGCCGGTGGCGATCGCCTACCAGCACGTGCGTGAGGACCCGATCCTGCCGTCGCAGATCGACCCGCAGATCCCACAGTGGGCCGACGCCATCGTGCTCAAGGCCATGGCCAAGGACCCCACGCAGCGTTACCAGAGCGCCGCCGAGATGCGCGCCGACATCCAGCGGGCCATGCAGGGCATGCCGATCGAGGCTTCGCAGACGATGGCCATGACGGGCAACAACGGCTACAACGCCACCCGCACCATGGCCGCCCCGCAGGGCGCGCCCGGGCCCGCCACGCAGCGCACCACCGCGGTGCCGCCGTACGAGTACGGCACCTCGGACGGCGCCGGCGGGGGCCGCATGGATCGGCGGCGGGCGGCCAGATCGGGCAACCAAGGGCTGAAGACCGCACTGTGGATCATCGTGCCGCTGCTGGTGATCGGCGCGTTCATCGGCATCGGCTACACCTACCTGAGCTCGGGCAGCGACGCCGACAGCGCCGCCGAGGCCAAGGTGACGGTGCCTCCGGTGGCCACGCAGACGCTCCAGGGCGCCAAGGCGACCCTGCAGGCCGCCGGGCTGAAGGTCAATCCGACGCCCAAGGAGCAGTTCAGCGACGAGTACAAGAAGAACACCGTCATCGGCAGTGACCCGGCCGCCGGCACCGAGGTCGCCAAGAACAGCGTGGTGACCCTGATCGTCTCCAAGGGCCAGGAGACGATCGAGGTGCCCAACGTGATCGGGCAGGACGTCGAGGCGGCCAAGGCGACGCTGGAGGCAGCCGGATTCCGTACCCAAACGGTGCCGCAGGTGTCGACGAAGCCGCAGGGCAAGGTCTTCAAGACCTCGCCGAAGGAAGGCACCGAGCGGCCCAAGGACTCCATCGTGAAGATCTACGTGCCGGCGGAGGCGATGGAGCTGCCGAACGTGGTCGGGCAGACCCAGAAGGACGCCGAAGCCACGCTGAAGGGCGCGAAGTACAAGGTCCAGGTGCAGGAGCAGCCGAGCGACACCGTGCCGAAGGGCAGTGTGATCGCCATGAGCCCGGAGGCCGGCACCCAGCTCGTGCCCGGCCGCACCGTCGTGCTGGTGGTTTCGTCCGGGCCGGAGCAGTCGTTCCCGGACGATCAGCCCAGTGACCCAGGCAACGGCGGCGACGGCGGGTTCGGCGACGACGACGGCGGGTTCGGCGGCGACGGCGGCGACGGCGGCTTCAACGAAGACGGCGACGGCGGGTTCGGGCCGGGCACGGCCAACGACCCGACCGTGCCGGACGACGGGTTCTGACCCGGCCCGGAAACGGAGAAGAGGGTCTCCGCCGCTCGGGGGCAACGGCGGAGACCCTCATTCATGTAGTCGTTCCGGGGGCGAGCGGTGTTACACGAATCCGGGTGGCAATCCGCGGCGGATTCCGCCGGACCGTCGCGAGCCAGTTCGCCAGCAGGCGCATGCCGTGCTCGGAGACGATCGACTCGGGGTGGAACTGCACGCCTTCGACAGGGGCCGTGCGGTGCCGCAGCCCCATGACCAGGCCGTCGGCCGTCGACGCGGTCACCTCCAGGTCCGGCGGCACGGTGCCGGGCAGCACGACGAGCGAGTGGTAGCGGGTCATCGTCACGGGGTTCGGCAGGCCGGCGAACACGCCCCGGCCGTCGTGCGTGATCTCGCTCGTGCGGCCGTGCACCGGCTCGG
Source organism: Actinomycetales bacterium (assembly GCA_044507605.1). Taxonomy (GTDB): domain Bacteria; phylum Actinomycetota; class Actinomycetes; order Streptosporangiales; family Streptosporangiaceae; genus Thermopolyspora. Next base: position 25,500 of record JBIQJI010000074.1, read on the forward strand.
GCGCCCTGGCCACGGTGGCGCCGTACGCCACGGCGATCGCCTGGTGGCCCAGGCACACGCCGAGCAGCGGCACGGCGTGGGCCGCGCAGTGGCGCACCAGGGCGACGGAGGGGCCGGCGGCCTCGGGGGTGCCGGGGCCGGGGCTGATGAGCACCGCGTCGAAGGCGCCGGGCGTGGCGGTCGTCACCTCGTCGCGGGGGCGCACGTCGCAGTGGGCGCCGAGGTGGCGGACGTACTGGACGATCGTGTGGACGAAACTGTCATGGTTGTCCACGACGAGGACCTGGGGCATGCGGGGTCTTTCCTGAGGTGGGTGGGCCTGCTGGGGCGGATCCGGGGGCTCGCGGAGACACAAGACGGAAGCGGAATCGCCCTTGTGGCGTTGTGGCGACTATTCTGGCTGTGGCCGTTACCAGGCGGCGCCTACGTTAGCGAAGACCCGTGCGACGATCCGCATCGCCCGGGCGTCCACCAGGAGAGCTTCCGTGCCCAAGTCCAAGGTCCGCAAGAAGTCGGTTTACACCCCGCCGCAGAAGTCGCAAGCGGTCAAGCTGAGTCCGCGCTGGCTGGCGCCGGTGATGGTCGCCATGTGGATTCTGGGCGTGGCGTGGATCTCCGTCTACTACGTCTGGCCGGCGGCCCCCGTGCTCGGCGCCCTGGGCAACTGGAACCTGCTGATCGGTTTCGCGCTGATCATTTTCGGCGTGGTGCTGTCCACCAAGTGGCGCTGAGCACGGTCCGCGACCGGATCTGACCGTTTCCACAGGATTTATCCACAGCCTGGGGATATCTCTCACACCATGCCCGTGAGCTGGTTCGTTCCGACGATCACCAGCGCGACGAGCACCCCCAGGCTCGCCACAATGGCCGCCGCCTGCACCAGCGTGCGCGACTTCTTGGGGGCGTACGCCAGCGCCGCCGAGACCACCGCGCCGGTGACGAGGCCGCCGACGTGCGCGGTCCAGCTGATGCCCAGACCCGGCAGGAACGTGATCACCAGGTTGAGCCCGATCAGCATGACCACGCCGCGCACGTCGACTCCGAGCCGCCGGCCGATCACGAACGTCGCGGCGAACAGCCCGAAGATGGCCCCCGACGCGCCGACGCTGAGCCTGTCGAGCGGGTCGACCAGGTAGCCCAGCACCGACCCGCCGAGCGCGCTCAGCAGGTAGAGCGCCAGGTAACGCACATGCCCGAGGGCCCGCTCCAGGTAGGGGCCGATGACGTACAGCGCCCAGCAGTTGAAGGCGATGTGCAGGATGCCGACGTGCACGAACGCGGCGGTGATCAGCCGGTAGTACTGATCGCCGAAGGCCACGGCCGCGGGCGCCATGCCGAAATCAGTGGTCATGCCGGCATAGCCCAGTTGCTTCACGCCGAACGCCACAATGTTGATCACCAGGAGTGTCCAGGTGACGCGCGGCTTGCCGACGACGCCGCCGCCGAACACCGAGCGCGGCCGCCGGACACCTTGATTGTGCTGCCGGACGCATTCGACGCACTGGTGCCCGACGGCGGCCTCACGCATACAGTCGGGGCAGATCGGACGGTCGCACCGCTGGCAGCGGACGTACGTCTCGCGCTCAGGGTGCCGATAGCACGTGGGCACGGCCTCCGGGCCGGGAGGTTGCGAGCCCTGCGACGGAGGGACGGGTGGCTGTATGGTCATCGCCTGCCTGCGGTCGTCTCTAGTGCGGCGGGCGTCACGACCACCCTCCGCGCCTACTCCCAGGCTGCCAGCCTATGCGGCGTCGCGAGCGCGTAGGCGCGGGGTCGGCCCACGGCCACGACGCGACCGGCGATGCGCCGGCAGGGTCACGCGGCCGAGCGCTCGATGGTGACCGACTGGAGCACGACGTCCTGCAGCGGGCGGTCGGCCCCGCCGGTGGGCGTCTTGGAGATCTTGTCGACGACGTCGGTGCCCTCGATGACCTTGCCGAAGATCGTGTGGGCGCCGTTGAGGTGCGGGGTCGCGGCGACCGTGATGAAGAACTGCGAGCCGTTGGTGCCCTTGCCCGCGACGATGCCGGCGTTCGCCATGGCCATCAGGTACGGCCGGTTGAACGACAGCTCGGGGTGGATCTCGTCGTCGAACTGGTACCCCGGGCCGCCGACGCCCTGGCCCAGCGGGTCGCCGCCCTGGATCATGAACCCTGCGATGACCCGGTGGAAGATCGTGCCATCGTACAGTTTGGCCGTGGTGCGCTGACCCGTGCGCGGGTCGATCCACTCACGGGTGCCTTCGGCCAGTTCCACGAAGTTGCGCACGGTGACAGGTGCCTGGTCCGGGAACAGGCGGACCCGGATCGTGCCGTGGTCGGTCCGCAGGGCCGCTATCAGCTTCTCAGCCACGAGGGCTGCCTCCTTGTGCGATTGCTTTCGGACGCCGCGCGGTCACGTCCGGGTGCGGCGTCCCTCGGGCCATCCTGCCATGGCCGGTCATGGTTGAGTCGCCTCTCCCCGGGAAGAGGGTGCCCATCGGGGCCCCATCGACAGGGGAGGTTGTCGTGTCCCTGAAAATGAAAAAACGCCGCGTCACGGTCGTTACCCCCGCCATGACGCGGCTGGGCCGCATCAAGGCCCAGGCCATGCGGACGGCCGAGACGGTCGGTCCCATGGCGAACGACGCGCGTGACATGGCCGCGAGCCGCATCGAGGACGCCCGCTACTGGGCGGCGCCCCGGCTCGACCGAGCGGCGGTGTCCGTGGAGAGGCAGATCGCCCCCAAGGTGAGCTCCATGCTCGCCGACGCGGCGCGCGCGGTCGACCCGTCGCCGATGGCGAAGCTGAAGTACCGCCGGCGCTGGCCGATGTTCGCGCTCATGACCGGGCTCGCGCTCGGCGCCATCGGCTTCTTCATGTACCGCAACAATCGGCAGTGGGCCGACTCCGTGAAGGAGACCTCGGCCGACGCCGGCAGGTGGGTGTCCGACCGGGCGAGCACCGCCGCCGGCAGGACGAGCGAGAAGAGCGGGGAGGCCGCGGAACGGATCCAGTCGCAGACCCCTCCCCACTCCTGACCGGCCCTGCCGACCGGCTCGATGACACGGCCGGTGCCGCGCCACGGCACCGGCCGTATTCATGCCCCCGGGCGGCCACGTCTCGTGACGTCTCCGCCACAAGACACCCCCCTTATCACGGACTACATGAACTTTTCACTACCTTTGTCAGAGGGATGTCCGGAGCCACAATCCCTTGACATGCCGAAACGGGTCGTGTTCTCGTCGCGGACACCGCCCGGGCCCGCTCCCCGCCCCGCCGTTCGCTGTTCACCGCGAAAGGACAGGGTTACATTTCCTACCGCGTGCGCGCTTTCGCCATTACTGGTCAATCGACGGCTGTCGCTACCAGGGCGGCAGTCGTGACCGCTCGAAAGGGTAGTCCGTGAGAAAGCGACGAAAGTTAACCCTCGTCAGTGCCGCGGCACTCTCCGCCCTGCTCGCGACCGTGCTGACCGTGTTCAGCGCGACCCCCGCGTCCGCGCACGGTGCCATGATGATGCCCGGCAGCCGAACCTTCCTGTGCTGGGAGGACGGCCTCACCTCCAGCGGCGCCATCGTCCCGCAGAACCCCGCCTGCGCGGCCGCCGTCGCGCAGAGCGGCACCAACTCGCTGTACAACTGGTTCGCCGTGCTGCGTTCGGACGGCGCCGGCCGCATGGAGGGCTTCATCCCCGACGGCGAGCTGTGCAGCGGCGGCGCCGTGGTGTACGACTTCAGCGGGTTCGACCTGGCCCGCGACGACTGGCCGGTCACCCACCTGACGTCCGGGGCGACCATTCAGATCAAGTACAACAAGTGGGCCGCGCACCCCGGATCGTTCCGCATGTACATCACCAAGGACAGCTGGAGCCCGACCCGGCCGCTGGCCTGGAGCGACCTGGAGTCGGTGCCGTTCTCCAACGTCTCCGACCCGCCGAGCGTCGGCTCGCCCGGCAACGTCGACGCCTACTACTACTGGAACGCCACCCTGCCTTCCGGTAAGAGCGGGCGCCACATCATCTACTCGGTCTGGACCCGCTCCGACAGCAACGAGACCTTCTACGGCTGCTCCGACGTCGTGTTCGACGGCGGCCACGGCGAGGTCACCGGCATCGGCGGCACCGGCCAGCCCACGCCCACGGTCACCCCGACCGTGACGCCGACCGTCACCCCGACGGTCACCCCGACCGTGACCCCCACCAACACGCCGACGAGCCCCGGTGGCAACGGTGGCTGCACCGCCGCCTACCGCACCGTGAACTCCTGGCCCGGCGGCTTCCAGGGTGAGGTGACGGTCACCAACTCCGGATCCTCGTCGATCAGCGGCTGGTCGGTCAGCATGTCGCTCGGGAGCGACGCGTCGATCGGCAGCCTGTGGAGCGGCACATACACCACATCCGGATCCACGGTCACGGTGAAGAACGCCGAATGGAACGGGTCCCTCGGGCCCAACGCGTCCACGACGTTCGGCTTCACCGCCAACGGCACGGCCGGCTCGCCCTCGGTGAGCTGCACCGCTGCCTAGGACCTGACCGCAGGTCCCCGCGGGATGACCGCGCGGCGCTCGCCCGGCCAGACGGGCGCCGCGCGGTTTCCGTGTGCCGGCGTGCTAACCTCGCGGCTCGTGGCGGAGAACGTGCCGGGCAACGTGTATGTGGGCAATGCCGATGTCGACGGGGCCGCCGACCGAGGCTGGTTGCTCGGCCACTTCCGCCCGCCCGGCGACGTGCGGCACAGCACCGATGTCGAGATCAAATGGGGTGTGCATCCCCGAGGCGACCGCCGCGCCCGGTGGGTCGAGGGGGAGAAGCGCACCGCCCTGCTGCTGCTCGTCAGCGGCCGCTTCCGCGTCGAACTGCCCGGCCGCGACGTCGTGCTGTCGCGGCGCGGCGACTACGTGATCTGGGGCCAGGGCGTCGACCACTCGTGGTACGCCGAGGAGGAGTCGATCGTCCTCACCGTCCGCTGGCCGTCGATCCCGGGCTACGCCGTGCCCTCGTCCTGACGGGCGGTGTGGTGTTGCGGACGAAAGGTGCGGGGGCGATGCCGCCGATCGGGCCGAAAGCCGTCGGCCGTGCGCCACATACCTGGGCTCGACCTGCTGAAATGTCCTGCCGATGCCTCGGCCATGCGACATCAGCGAGGTACGTCCGCCTCATGTGATATGCCGGAAATCGGAATCTGTATCAGGTAAATTCGGTACAACCGCTTACCCCTGCGGACGGAGTTCTGCGGCCCAGGCTTGCTAGGCTGCATTAGACCGTTGAAACCGGGTTGGAACCGGACGTCGTCTCACCCCCCGCGAGGGAGTGAGACCGTCGAGAAGTGGGGTCACACCGTGAAGAAGCTGCTCGTTCTGGCGCTGATCGCTCTTGGGGGGCTGCTGATCTGGCGTAAGGTGCAGGCCGACCGCGCCGAGCTGGACCTGTGGACCGAGGCCACTGGCAACGACAACTGACCATCGCGGCCCTTTTCCGCCAGACGACCGATAACGGGTGTGTCGATGGTCCTCGAGCACGACAGCGGCATGGACGCGCCGAGCGTCCCTCTCATCAAGCTCGCGTGTCTCGACCTGGCCGGCACCACGGTCGGTGGCGTAGCCATGATGGAAAGAGCGTTCGCCGAGGCGATCGCCACCCAAGGCATCGTCCCCGGGACCGGAGCGTTCGCGCGCGCCATGGTGCACGTGCACCGGTCCCGGGGCTGCCCAAGCGCCGACGTGTTCCGCGGCATCTTCCCCGGCAACGAAGCCCAGGCCCAAGCCGCCAACCTGACCTTCGAGCGCTCCTTCAACGGCCTGCTCGACCGCACCGGCCTGCCCCCGCTGCCCGGCACCATCGAAGCCCTCGACGAACTCCGCGCCGCCGGCATCAAACTCGCCCTGGTGAGCGGCCTCAGCCGCCCCCTCCTCGGCCGCGCCCTCGGCGTCCTCGACTGGGCCGACCGGCTCGACCTCGCCCTCTCGCCCGAAGACGCCGGGCGGGGCCGCCCCTGGCCCGACCTGATCCTCACCGCCGTCCTGCGCCTCCGCGTCGACGACGTGCGCCACGTCGCCGTCGTCGGCGACTCCGAAAACGACATGCGCGCCGCCTCCCGCGCCGGCGCCTCCATCATCGCCGGCCTCCTCACCGGCACCCAAAGCCGCGAACGCCTCCTCACCGGCGGGGCCACCCACCTGATCGGCACCATCGCCGACTTCCCCGCCCTCACCCTCACCGGCGACCTCAAAGCGGCGACCGCCGCCAGCAACTGACCCGGCGGGTGACACCCCCACCACCCACTTTCCCTCCCCTTGACCTGCGGTTTCATACCCTTCCGTGCATGGGAGCACGATGGGTAGGCAACGAAGGCTACGAAATCGAAGCGATCG
>JBIQJI010000075.1:0-253 GCA_044507605.1 Actinomycetales bacterium
GCCTCGCCTACGCCTCGCTCTCGGAGGCGATCGGCGTGCTGCGCGACGAGCCGGCCGCGCGCGCCGGCCTGCGCGAGCTGCTCGACGCCATCGACGCGGCCGCGCTGGGCGGGCCCGCCGCCGCGCCGGCCGTGCTCGCCGCGCGGCTGCTCGGCGCCCTGCCCGGCCGCACGCTGCTCGCCATCGACGACCTGCACCTCGCCGACGCCGACACCCTCAGCGTGCTGGGCTATCTGCCGCGCCGCGTCCCCGG
>JBIQJI010000075.1:263-31737 GCA_044507605.1 Actinomycetales bacterium
GGCAAGGATAATCAGTAGCCCCCTCATCCGCCCTTCGGGCACCTTCTCCCGCGAGGGGAGAAGGGAGGGCCGGTGGCCGTGGCACCATACTGTCCCACCCACCGGCGCTGCCCGCGGACCTGATCCGCGGGCCATTCGCCGCTGGAATTGACGCTGCAATGGCTCTCCAGCCGGCCCGCGGGTCACGCCTGCGGGCAGCCCGGTGGTTTTGGAAACAGCTAAGCCGCCCGCCGGGCCCCCGCGCTCGACCCGGACCTGACCCTCACCCTCGGGCCGCTGTCGCCCGCGGAGGTGACCGGGCTCGTCACCCGGCTGCTCGGCCGCGCCCCGAGCGAGAGCACGGCGGCCAGGATCCACGCCGAGAGCCGGGGCAACCCGTGGTTCGCCCAGGAGATCGCGCTGACCCTGGCGCAGGGCGGCGCGGTGCGGGCCACCTGCCCCGCCGCGCGCGGCGGCGCCATTCTCGGCCGGCTGTTCCAGCGCGACCAGGGCGGCCGCGACCTGGCCCGCGTGCTGGCCGCGCTGCGGCGCACCCGGCCGGCCTACCCCACCGACCTCGGGATGCTCGCCGAGGTCGCCGGGCTGGAGCGGGCGGAGGCCGAGCGGGCCTTCGACGCGCTGGTCCGCGACGGCATCGTGGTGGCGGGCGCCGAAGGGGCGCAGGAGTTCGCCCATCCGCTCGTCGCCGAGGCCCTGTACGCCGACCTCGGGCCGGCCGAGCGGCAGCGCGTGCACAGCGCCATCGCCCGGCTGCTGCACCGGCAGGGCCTGCGCGGCACGCGCGCCGTGCTGGAGTGGGCCACCCACGTGGCCGAGGGAGGCAGCGCGCCCGACGCGCTGCGGGCGATGCTCCGCGCCGCCGAGGTGACCCGCGTGACGGCCCCGCTGTCGGCCGCCCACTGGTACGGCCGATCGGCCCCGCTGGCCGCGCCCGAGGACCGGGGCGCCGTGCTGGCCAGGCAGGCGTTGTGCTTCTGGAAGGGTTCGCGGCCGCGCGACGCCCTGGCGGCGGGCCGGCGGGCGCTCGCCCTGCTTCCGCCCGGCCGCAGGCGCACCCGTACGGCGGTCACGATGGCCGGTGCCGCCGACGCGATGGGCCGGTACGACGAGGCGTTCGCCATCATCGACGCCCAGCTTCCGGAGGCCGACGACCCGACGGCGCTGCTGGCCGAGCGGGCGGCGATGAACGCCCAGTTCGGCCGGGAGTCGGCCGAGGCCGCCCGGCAGGCCTGGGCGGGCCTGCCGGACTCGCCGCCGGAGGACCGCATCATGGCCCTGACCTCGCTGGCCATGCACGGCCTGGTCGTCGGCGACTGGGCGGAGACCGACCGGGCCGTCGGCATCATGGTCGCGGCGTCTCCGGCGCTGCCGCCGGTCGCGCGGCTGACCGCGATGGAGAGCGCCGCGCACGTCCTCGCCATGGCCGGGGCGCGGGTGCGGGCCCTGGAGCTGCTGGGGCGGGCCGGCGAGATCCAGCGTGGGCTGGGCTGGGGCGACATCGCGGGGCAGTCGGTGCGCACGATGGCGGCGCTGCGGCGGCTCGGCGGCGAATGGGAGCAGGCCCTGGCCGACATCGGTCCGGGCACCGCCGCCCTCGCCGAGGCCGGGTTGCTGGAGAACCTCGCGCTGCTGCGCAACATCGAGGCCGACCTGCTGCTGGAGATGGGCAGGTACGGCGAGGCCGCCCGCGTGCTCGCCGCCCCCGTGCCCGACAGCCCGCTCCAGCACGGCCTGCGCGACGTGCTGCGGGCCCGGCTGGCCCTGGACACGGGCGACCGGGAGGCCGCGGCCCGGCTGCTGCGCGGCGCCCTCGACGGCGCGGTCGAGGTGCGGTGCCGCGCCTTGAGCGTGCAGGTGCTGATGCACGCGCGGGCGGGCGAGGTTGCGGAGGCGCGCGCGGCCTCGGCCCGGCTGGACGACGCGGTGCGCGACGCCACGCCCCGCGCCCGGCTGATCGCCGACCTGTGCGCCGCCGCGGCCACCCGGGATACGGCGTGCCCGCGACGCGCTGGAGGCCGCGCGGGCCGACGGGCTGCGGTTCGAGGAGGCGCAGGCCAGGCTCGCGATCGGCGTGTTCGGCGACGCGGCCGAGCTGCCCCGCGCGCATGCGGTGTTCGCCGAGCTGGACGCCGCGCCGTGGCGTGAGCGCGCGCGGCGGCGGCTGCGCGAGGCGGGGCTCAAGCCGCTGCCGAGCGCGGCGCTGTCACCGGCCGAGCGGCGGGTCGCCCGCCTGGTGGCCGATGGCCTGAACAACCCGCAGATCGCCGAGGAGCTGCACTACAGCCGCAAGACGGTCGAGGTGTATCTGACCCGGGTGTACGCCAAGACCGGCCTGCACTCACGGGTGGAGCTGGCGCTCGCCGTCAGCAGGGGCGAGGTCTGAGCGCGCCGAGACGCGGCGGCCAACAGTAGGGAGGTCCCTACTACCGGTGACCCTGCGTGCGCCACGATCCTCGGATGGTGAGCGAACCCCGGATGGCGGACCGGCCGCGCGGCGGGCCCACGATCCTCGACTACGCCGACCAGGTGTGGCGCCGCGAGATACGGGCGGCGGACGTGCCGTACGGCGACCTGCGCGCCCGTGGCGCCCAGCGGGTGGCCGACGGGATGGTCGTGTGGCCGTCGTTCGGCAACGTGTACGCCGTCGACTCCGGCGACGGGCTGGTCCTGTTCGACACGGGCAACGCCACCGACACGCCGGCCATGTACCGCGCGATCAGGGACTGGTCGTGGGCGCCGGTGCGGTACGCCGTCTTCTCGCACGGCCACGTCGACCACGTGGCCGGCATGGAGCCGTTCGACGACGAGGACGGGCCGCGGATCATGGTCGTGGCGCACGAGAACGCCGCCGCCCGCTTCGCCCGGCACGCCCGCGCCGCCGGCTACAACACCGTGGTGGGCCAGCGTCAGTTCGGGTTCACCCGGCTGACCTGGCCGTCGGCGTTCCGGTCGGCCGACCTGACGTACCGCGACCGGTTCACCGTCTCCCTCGGCGACGTCACCTTCGATCTGAGGCATGCGCGGGGCGAGACCGACGACGCCACCTGGGCGTTCGTGGCCGAGCGCGGCGTGCTGTTCACCGGCGATCTGTTCGTCTGGGCGACGCCGAACGCGGGAAGCCCGCACAAGACCCAGTGTTACCCCGACGATTGGGCGGTCGCGCTGCGCCGCATGGCCGCCCTGGACGCCGAGGTGCTGCTGCCCGGCCAGGGCCCGCCGATCGTCGGGGCCGACCGGGTGCGGCGCGCGCTCACCGACACCGCCGACTATCTGGACGCCCTGGTGGGCCGGACGCTGGAGCTGATGAACGCGGGCGCCCGGCTCGACGAGATCGTGCACCGGGTGCGCCCGCCCGACGAGCTCGCCCGGCTGCCCTACCTCCGGCCCCGGCATGACGAGGCCGAGTTCGTGATCCACAATGTGTGGCGGCTGTACGGCGGCTGGTACGACGGCAACCCGGCCCACCTCAAGCCCGCCCCCGACGCGGTGTTCGCCAGGTCCCTGGCCGGGCTCGCCGGTGGCACCGCCGCGATCGCCGGGGGGGGCGGTCGCGGCGGCGGACGCGGGGGACCTGCGGCTGGCCTGCCAGCTCGCCGAGCTGGCGGCCCAGGCCGCGCCCGGCGACGACGAGGTGCACGAGATCCGGGCCCGGGTGTACGCCGAGCGGGCCCGCCAGGAGCGGTCGTCGACGTCGCGCGGCGTGTACCTGTGGGCCGCCGCCGAGTCCCGCAGCAAGGTCACCGGGGCCGACCTGCTCGACGTCTACCACGAGATCAGCGACGGTCGTCTGTGGTGGCGGTCCGGGGGTCAGACCGCCACCTAGGGACGCGCCAGGCCCCGGCACAAAGGGGTCAGAACAGTTCGGAACAGCCCAGGGCAGCTCAGAACAGCACGGACATGAACGTGTCGACCTCGGTGAAGCCGACCCGTTTGTAGACGGCGCGGGCCGGGCCGTTGAAGTCGTTGACGTACAGGGTGACCACGGGGGCGAAGTACTTCAGGCACTGCTCGACGATCGCGGCCATGCCGGCCACCGCATGCCCGCGCCCGCGGCGGGCGGGGTGGACCCAGACGCCCTGGATCTGGCAGGCCTGCGGGGTGACGGCGCCGATCTCGGCCTTGAAGACCACCTGGCCGTCGTCGATGCGGGCGTAGGAGCGGCCGATGCGGATCAGCTCGGCCACCCGGGAGCGGTAGAGGGCGCCGCCGTCGCCGTTGTTGGGCGAGACCCCCACCTCCTCGGTGAACATCGCCACGCAGGCGGGCAGCAGGATGCCGAACTCCTCGGGCCGCACCCGCCGCACGCGGGGATCGGGCTCGACCGGCGCCATCGACGAGGTGGCCATCACCGGCTGCGCCCAGCGGATCGCCCGGGCCGGGCCCCAGTAGGGCTCCAGCCGGCTCCACAGCGGCCCGACGGAGGTCGCCGGGCCGACGATGGACGAGCAGCGCCGGCCCTGCCTGCGGGCGCGCTCGGCGAATGCCTGCAGGGCCTCACGGCCGCTTTCGCCGGCGATGTTGATGGGAACCAGGTTGGCCCCCGCGTAACACAGGGAGGTCAGCCCGCCGCGCGGACCGAGACCCCACATCTGCCCGCCGAGCCGGGATGGGTTGAGCCCCACCGACCGTACCCTGGACGCGACGAAGACGTTGGCGACGGGATCGGTGTCGAGAAGGCGGAGCACCTCGTCACGATCACTGTCATCGAGCACACGCGACGCCGATGTGCGCAGCATCACGTGCTCAAGCCTACGCGACAGCCTCGATTTTGGCAGGAACCGCCCCTACTCGTCCCGGCAGCCGAATCGTGCTCTTCCGATCGTCTCGCCCATCGTCACGGCTGGGGCCGGGGCGGCCCCGGGCACGTGGTGGTGCCGCCGGGTCCGCCCGGCAGCACGCCGGTGCCGAGGTAGGTCGCGAGCTTCTTGTCGACACAACTGTCACCGTTGAGCGACACGCCGTGGTTGCCGCCGGGCACGGTGATCAGCGCGGCCTTGGGGAACAGCTCGCGCATGTGCGCCATGCCCCGGTACGGCGTCGCCGCATCACGCTTGGCCTGGATGAACAGAGCCGGCAGGTCGGGCACGCCCACACGCATCGGCGTGCCGCCGGGCACCGGCCAGAACGCGCACGGCGCGTTGTACCAGGCGTTGGGCCAGGCCAGGAAGGGGGCGTGCTCGTCGACCTTGAGGGTGTCGGCCCGCCAGGTGGCCCAGTCGCGCGGCCAGGGGGCGTCGCGGCACTCCACGGCCAGGTAGACCGCGTAGCCGTTCTCGTTGGTGGGCGTCTGGGTGGTGCCGTACTGCTTGTAGGCGCGCAGGAGCTTGGCCGTGTGACCCTTGCGGTAGTAGGCGGAGAACGCCTCGGCGAGCTCGGGCCAGATGGTGTCGGTGTAGCCGCCCGTGGTGAAGATGTCGTCGAGCTCGCTCGGCCCGACCACGCCCTTGGCGGGGTGGGCCCGCAGCCGGGTCCGCATGGCGTACCACCTGGCCAGCACGCGCTCGGCGGTGCGGCCGAGATGGTAGGTGCGGTGGTGGCGGGCCACCCATCGCATCAGGTCGCGGTGTCTGCGCTCGAAGGCGTAGTCCTGCTGGATGTTGTCGTCGTACCAGATGCCCCGGGGGTCGATCACGCTGTCGAGGACGAGCCGGCGCACCCGGGTGGGGAACATCGAGGCGTAGACGGCGCCGAGGTAGGTGCCGTAGGAGTAGCCGAGGTAGCTGATGCGGCGCTCGCCGAGCGCGGCCCTGATGGCGTCCATGTCGCGCGCGGAGTCGGCGGTGGACATGTGGGGCAGCAGCCACGGCTTGTGCTTGCCGCAGGCGCGGGCGTAGGCCTTGGCGTGGGCGAGCAGCCGCGCCTCGTCGGCCTTGCCGCGCGGCACGTTGTCGAGACGCGGCGGCCGGTAGAAGCGGTTGACCGGCACGCAGTGCACCGCCGGTCTGCTGGCCCCGACGCCGCGCGGGTCGAACCCGATGATGTCGTAGCGCTCGGCCACCTGCTTCGGCAGTGTCGCCGCGACGTAGAGGGCGAGGTCGCGCCCGGACGCGCCGGGACCGCCGGGGTTGACCAGCAGCACGCCGAGATGGCTCTTGAGCGACGCCCCCTTGATGCGGTTGAGCGCGAGCCTGATGTGGCGGCCCGACGGCTCGGCGTAGTCGACGGGCACGCTCAGCGTGGCGCACTCGACGCCGGCCGCGGCGCGGCGGGCGGCGCCGAGGCCGGCGGTCGTGCCGTGACCGGCGGTCGTGCCATGACCGGCCGTCTTGTCGTGGCCGTTGGTCTTGTCATGGCGGTTGGTCTTGTCGGGGCCGGAGCCCGCCGATGGCTTGGTGCACGGCCCCCACGTGAGCCGGCCGACCGAGGGACCCGCCGCCGCGGCGGGAGAGCCCGGCGCGTCGCGGCGCCCGCCCGTGGCGGCACCGGCCCGGCCGCCGACTCCGACGACCGCCACCAGCACCGCGCCGCCTGCGGCCACCGCGATGACACGATTCACCGTCACATCTCCTCCGCTCGCCTGCGGAGAAGATATTCCCCTACGTCAGCACCTAATCACACTGAGTAATAACAGATGGTGACCGATTCTTGATCTGCCCGGTCTAGCCGACGACGACCTCGGGGCCGGACGAGGCTGCGCCCTCCTCGTCGTCGGCGTCGACGTCGATGCCCATCTCCTCGGCCAGCCGCAGCGCCTCCTCGATGAGCGTCTCGACGATCTGCGACTCGGGCACGGTCTTGACCACCTTGCCCTTGACGAAGATCTGCCCCTTGCCGTTGCCGGACGCCACCCCGAGGTCGGCCTCGCGCGCCTCGCCGGGGCCGTTGACGACGCAGCCCATCACGGCGACGCGCAGCGGCACCTTCAGCCCGTCGAGCCCGGCGTGCACCTGCTCGGCGAGCGTGTAGACGTCGACCTGGGCCCGCCCGCACGACGGGCAGGAGACGATCTCCAGGCCGCGCTCGCGCAGGTTGAGCGACTCGAGGATGGCGATGCCGACCTTGACCTCTTCGACCGGCGGTGCCGACAGCGACACCCTGATGGTGTCGCCGATGCCCTCGGCCAGCAGCGCGCCGAACGCCACGGCCGACTTCACCGTGCCCTGGAACGCCGGGCCGGCCTCGGTCACGCCGAGGTGCAGCGGGTAGTCGCACTTGCTCGCGAGCAGGCGGTAGGCCTGCACCATCACCACGGGGTCGTGGTGCTTGACCGAGATCTTGATGTCGCGGAAGCCGTGCTCCTCGAACAGCGAGCACTCCCACAGCGCCGACTCGACCAGCGCCTCGGGCGTGGCCTTGCCGTATTTGGCCATCAGCCGGGCGTCGAGCGATCCGGCGTTGACCCCGATGCGGATGGGCACGCCGGCGTCGGTCGCGGCCCGCGCGATCTCGCCGACCTTGTCATCGAACTTCTTGATGTTGCCGGGGTTGACGCGCACGGCGGCGCAGCCGGCGTCGATGGCGGCGAACACGTACTTGGGCTGGAAGTGAATGTCGGCGATGACCGGGATCTGCGACTTGCGGGCGATCACCGGGAGAGCGTCGGCGTCGTCCTGGCTCGGCACCGCGACCCGGACGATCTGGCAGCCGGCGGCCGTGAGCTCCGCGATCTGCTGCAGCGTGGCGTTGACGTCGGCCGTGACGGTCGTCGTCATCGACTGCACCGAGACGGGCGCGCCACCCCCGACCGGCACCGAGCCGACCATGATCTGCCGCGACATGCGCCGTTCGGCCAGTGGCCGGGTACGCACGGTGGGGATCCCGAGATCAACAGAGGTCATAGCTGCACCCTTCGTCCTTGCTGAGGCGTCACTGCTGCACGTTCAGAGGGTTGACGATGTCGGCGGCGATGAGCAGGAGGCCCAGGCCGATGAGGATGAACATGCCGATCGCCGCGATCGGCATGAGCCTGGCGTAGTCGACCGGCCCCGGATCCGGCCGGCCGAGCCGCCTGGCCACGGCGGCCCGAGCCCTTTCATAGCAGAGCACGGCCAGATGCCCGCCGTCGAGCGGAAGCAGGGGCACCAGGTTGAGTAGTCCGACGAACACGTTGAGTGACGCCACGAGCAGGCCGATCGACCGGGCGCCGTCTTGCCAGGAGCCCTCCGAAGCGGCCAGTTCACCTGATATGCGACCCGCGCCGATTATGCTCGCCACCTGTCCTCCGGGCGACTCCGCCCGTTCCCGTGAGAACAGTCTAGGCAGCGCGGCGGGCAGGTCCGCCACGACGCCCGCCATGTCGGTGACCACGGTCACCAGCGCGTGCCCGGCGAAGCGCGCGGCGTCCACCGGCCCGAGCCGATCGGCCGGGCCGCTGATCACGCGGGGGCTCATGCCGAAGAACGCCCCCTTGCCGTCCGGCGCGGGCACCAGGTCCGCGTGCAGGGTCACGATGCGGCCGTCCCGGCGTACGACCACGTCGACGGGCCCGGGACGCGCCGCGTGGATCTCCCGCTCCAGCCCGGCCCAGCCGGTCACCCGCCGCCCCGCGAAGGAGACGATCACGTCGCCCTCGCGCAGCCCGGCCGCGGCCGCGGGTGATCGCGGCGCTCCCCGCGCGCAGACCGCCGAGGCGGCGTTCGACGGCACGCAGGGCGACACCCGGGCGACCACGGTGGTGGGCCGGCCCTCGCCGGGGATGCCGAAGGCCATGGCCACGAGCAGGAACAGCACCAGCGCCAGCACGATGTTGATCAGTGAGCCGCAGGCCAGCACGATCGCCCGGTGCGCGGCCTTCTGCCGGTAGAACGCCCTCGGCCGGTCGGCAGGGTCGAGGCGTTCGAGCGGGGTCATGCCGAGGATCTTGACGTAGCCGCCCAGGAAGATCCATTTCACGCCGTACTCGGTCTCGCCGCGCCGCCAGGAGATCAGCCGAGGGCCGAACCCGGCGAAGAACTCGGTCGCCTTCATGCCGAACCTGCGCGCGAACACGAAGTGCCCGGCCTCGTGCAGCACGACCGAGAGCGTCAGCCCGAGCGCGAACGCCAGCACGCCGATCCAGAAACTCGCCGTCCCGGTCATCGCGGGCCCATCGCGGCGGGCGCCCCGGGCATGGCTAGGCGCCTGTCAGCTCGCGTGCGCGCGCCCGGGCCCAGCCGTCGGCGGCGAGCACCTCGTCGACCGAGCCCGCGGGCAGCACGTCGTGCTCGGCCACGACTCGGGCCACGGTGTCGACGATGCCGAGGAACGGCAGCCGCCCCTCGAGGAACGCCGCGACGCACACCTCGTTGGCGGCGTTGTAGACCGCGGGGGCGGTGCCGCCGGACTCTCCGACGGCCCGGGCGAGCGCGACCGCCGGGAAGGCGTCGTCGTCGAGCGGCTCGAAGGTCCAGGTGTGGGCGGTGGTCCAGTCGACGGCCGGCGCGGCGCCGGGCACCCGCTCGGGGTAGCCGAGCGCCAGCGCGATCGGCAGCCGCATGTCGGGCGGGCTCGCCTGGGCGAGGGTCGAGCCGTCGGTGAACTCCACCATCGAGTGGACCACCGATTGCGGGTGAACCACCACGCTGATGCGGCCGTATCCGATGTCGAACAGCAGATGGGCCTCGATGATCTCCAGGCCCTTGTTGACGAGGGTGGCGGAGTTGACGGTGATCACCGGTCCCATCGACCAGGTGGGGTGCGCGAGCGCCTGCTCGGGCGTCACGTCGGCCAGCTCCGCCCGCGACCGGCCCCGGAACGGGCCGCCGCTGGCCGTCACGACCAGCCGGCGTACGGCGCGCGTGCCGGCCCCGGACGGCCCGGCGGCCCACAGGCACTGGGCGAGCGCCGAGTGCTCGGAGTCGACGGGCAGCAGCCGGCCCGGCCGGGCGAGGCGTTTGACCAGGGGCCCGCCGATGATCAGGGACTCCTTGTTGGCGAGCGCCAGCACCCTGTCCGCCTCCAGCGCGGCCAGGGTCGAGGTGAGGCCCAGCGCGCCGGTGATGCCGTTGAGCACGACGTCGCAGGGCCACGCCGCGGCCTCCGCCACGCCTTCGGGCCCGGCGAGGATCTTGACGGAGGTGCCGCCGAGGGCGGCCTTCACCGCCGTGACGGCCTCGGGATCGGCGACGGCCACGACCTCGGGGCGGAACCGGGCGACCTGCTGCGCGAGCAGGTCGGTGCGGGCGCCGCCGGCGGCGAGGGCGGCGACCCGGAAGCGCCCGGGATTGCGAGCGATCACGTCGAGCGCCTGGGTGCCGATCGAACCGGTCGATCCCAGCAGGGCGACGGCACGGGGCCCGGAGGCGGGCCCCGGATCGGGCTCGGACTCGGTGCCGGCTCCGGTGACCGGCCCGGCCGTGGGCTGGGCGTCCGATTCCGCGGTGGGGACACGGTTCACGTCAGGCTGCACTCCCTCATTCTCCCTCACCGGCCGTCCGGGGAACCCGGCGACCTGCCCGGCGTGCGGGCCGATCGGCCGAATGGTTCCCGCGTCCGGTGGTTCCTACGGGAAGCCACTGCATTCCTGCCCGTTTCTCGCCATATCCGTCTTGACAGATTGCAAGAAATCCAGACAAGGCGCGAACTACCTTCCCGCGACAGAGGGACATCCCGCTCACGGAGGTACGCATGCATCAAATCGAACGACCGTCCGCCCGTTCCCGCCGACGGTGGGCGACCCGGCTGACGCTGCTCACACTGTCGTCGCTCGCGCTCGGCGGCGTGCTGCTGTCGTCGCCCGGGATCGCGAGCACGGCGGGCGAGCAGGCCAGGCGGCCGCACCCCGTCCGCTGGACGGCCACCTCGACCAGCGCGCAGCGCCGCCACGTCAGCGACTACTGGACGAGGTCGCGGATGCGCGCCGCCCGGTCGTTCGACATGACGATGTCCCCCTCGCGCATGCGGCGGTCCGGCGCGCAGGGCGATGCCCCCGGTACCGGCCGGGCGGTGGCCATCGCGCCCACGACCGGCACCGCCTCCATCGGCACCAGCGCGCGCACCACATCGGCCCAGGTGTGGCCGGGGACCGGCCTGGTGGCCCGCACCGCGGGCCGGGTCTTCTTCACCATCGCCTCCGGCCCCGACGCCGGCCGCAACGCCTCCTGCTCGGGCAGCGCCGTGACCAGCGCCAACCGGAGCGTGGTCATCACCGCCGGCCACTGCGTGCACACGGGCCGGGCGTTCCACCGGAACTGGATGTTCGTGCCCGGCTTCGACAACGGCCGGGCGCCCTTCGGCGTGTGGGTCGCCAGCAACCTGTTCACCACGCGGCAGTGGAGCGCCACCGAGAACCTCAACTTCGACGTCGGCGCCGCCGTGGTCGCCCCCCAGGGCGGGCGCAACCTCGTCGACGTGGTCGGCGGGCAGGGCATCGCGTTCAACCAGGCGAGGGGCCAGCAGATGTACGCCTTCGGCTACCCGGCGGCCCCGCCCTTCGACGGCAGCCGGCTGATCTTCGCGGCGGGACGCACCGTGAACGACACGTTCGGCGGGTCCGGCGACATCGGGCTGCGCAACGCGATGACCGGCGGGTCGAGCGGCGGGCCCTGGTTCCTGCGGTTCGACGAGCGGTCGGGCGCCGGGGTGCTGAACTCCGTGAACAGCTTCAAGTACGACGCCCGCCAGGACTTCATGTTCGGCCCGTTCTTCGGCACCGAGGCCGAGGCCGTCTACAACGCCGCGCAGAGCCAGGGCGCGCAGTGACGGCCCGCCATCCCGACCGCCAGAACACCGAAAGTAGTCACACGATCGCGAATAGTAGTCCACACTAGGGGGCATGAGCTCCCGCCTCCCCCTGCCGGCCACCGTCTCGATCGCCGTCATGGTCATCGGCCTGCTCGCCGGGCCGGCGAGCGCCGGGGCGGACCGGCCCACCATCGTCCAGCACACGGCGGCACGCGGCGCGGGCGTGCAGCGCCGCGTGCTGGACTACTGGACCCCCGCCCGCATGGCCGCCGCCCTCCCGCTCAAGGGGCCCGTCACGGCGCCCGTCGAGGCGGCGGCCGTGACCGGGCCGGCCACGCCGGGCGCCGCCACCAACGGCGCGCGCTGGGCCGGCCGGGGCGCGGTGGCCAAGGCCATCGGCCGGGTGTTCCTCACCATCGACGGCCACGACTTCGTGTGCTCCGGCAGCGCGCTCGCCGCCGCCGGCGGCAAGGCGGGCCACGACCTCGTCGTCACCGCGGGCCACTGCGCCAAGGACGGCACGGGGTCCTGGGCGCGCAACTGGACGTTCGTGCCCGGCTACGAGTCCGGGCGCGGGCCGTACGGCGCCTTCACCGCGCGGCGCATGTTCGTGCCGCGGCGCTGGTCGGGCTCCGGCGACGACGACTTCGACGTCGCGCTGGTGGCGGTCGGCCCGCGCGACGGCCACCACCTGAGCGATGTGGTCGGCGGGCTCGGCATCCGCTTCAACGGCCCGCGCGGGCAGACCGCCTACGGGTTCGGCTTCCCCACCGACCCGCCCTACGACGGAAGGCATCTGATGTACTGCGCCGGCCGGGTGCACGACGATCCGCGCCGCCAGACCAAGGATCAGGGGCTGCGCTGCGCCCTGACCGCGGGGTCGAGCGGCGGGCCGTGGCTCACCGGCTTCGACCCCGCCTCCGGGCGCGGCACGATCACGTCGGTGAGCAGCTTCAAGTACACCGACGACCAGGACACCATGTACGGCCCGTACTTCGGCGACGAGGTCAAGGACCTGTACGACACGGCCCGCAAGGGGTGAACGTCCCCCCGGCCCCCGGGCGAGCGGCGGGCGAGCGGGCGGAGGGCGGCAGATCAGAGGGCGAGCCCGGTGAGCACCATCGTCTTCTCGTAGGTGAAGTCCGCCATCGCCGAGCGCAGCCCCTCGCGGCCGACGCCCGACTGTTTCACGCCGCCGTACGGCATCTGGTCGGCCCGATACGACGGCACGTCGCCGATGATCACACCACCGACCTCCAGCTCCTTGGCCGCCCGGAAGGCGACGCGCAGGTCGGAGGTGAACACCCCGGCCTGCAGCCCGTACGCCGAGTCGTTGGCCGCCGCGAAGGCGGCGTCGGCGCCGGGTACCCGGCTGAGCACGAGCACGGGGCCGAAGACCTCCTCACGCCACACCTTGGCGTCGGCGGGCACCCGGTCGAGCACGGTGGGCTCGATGACGGCGCCGTCGCGCCCGCCGCCGGTGAGGATCCTGGCGCCGGCGGCGACGGCTTCGCCGATCCAGGCCTCGACCCGCTTGGCGGCGGCCTCGCTGATCAGCGGCCCGACCTGGGTCTTCTCGTCGGCGGGGTCGCCGGTGACCAGTCCGTCGACCGCGCGGACCAGCCTGCCGGCGAAGTCGTCGTAGACGGAGTCCTCGACGATGACCCGCTGCACGGCGATGCAGCTCTGCCCGGCCTGGTAGTTGGAGTAGAGGGCGATGCGGGCGGCGGCCCGGTCGAGGTCGGCGTCGGCGAGCACGATGGCCGCGGCGTTGCCGCCGAGCTCCAGCGTGACGTGCTTGCGCGGCACGCTGTCCATGATCGAGTAGCCCACGGGCCCGGAGCCGGTGAACGACACGACGGGCAGCCGGGGGTCCTCGACGAGGGCCGCGGCCCGGTCGTTGGGCACCGGCAGGATCGAGAACATGCCCTCGGGCAGGTCGGTCTCGGCGAGGATCTCGCCGAGCAGCAGCGCCGACAGCGGGGTGGCGGGGGCCGGCTTGACGACGATCGGGGCGCCGACGGCGATCGCGGGGGCCACCTTGTGGGCCACCAGGTTGAGCGGGAAGTTGAACGGCGTGATGCCGAGCACCGGCCCGTACGGTACGCGCGACACGTAGGCGAGCCGCCCCTCGGCCGCCGCCTCGGTGTCGAGCCGCTGCACCGTGCCGCTGAACCCGCGGGTCTCCTCGGCCGCGAACCGGAACGTCGACACCGCGCGGGCCGTCTCGCCGCGGGCCCACAGCATCGGCTTGCCGTTCTCGGCGCTGATGAGCCCGGCCACTTCGTCGGCCCGTTCGGCGAGCCGCGCCGAGACGTGCGCGAGCGCGTCGGCGCGCACGTGGATGGGCAGGGCGGCCGCCTGCCGGCGCACGGCGTGCGCCGCCGCGACGGCCCGCTCGACCTGCTCGGGTGCCGGCACGGCGGCGTGGCCGACGAGGCGGCCGTCGTGGGGGCTGGTCACGCTGAGTGTGGAGTCACCGGTCTCGGGACGGCCGGCGAGCCAGAAGGGGCGAACATCCATGGTTCGACGTTATGCCACCAGGCCGGACAGGTACCGCTCCACTTCGTCCAGTGCGTCGCCCACCCCAGGCCGACATGGATAAATCAATAATGTTTCCCGCTCACGCCGCAGTTATGCTAGGAATTCGGGATTTTCTGGCAGCATGGCGGTTTGAACAAACTGTAGGGTGGTTAAGTATTCAGCCGGGTCCGCCGCAGGGGCCCCTGGAGAGAAGGGCACGTCGCTCATGGGTTCGCCGGCGCCGCTCGGACTTCAGGGTGCGTTCGCGCTCGGCCGGCGCGACGAGCACGATGAGCTGCGGCCCAAGCTGCTGGAGGTGGCCAGCCGGTTGCTGACGACGGCCGGCCCCGAGAGCCTCACCGTGCGCCGCATCGCCGCCGAGGCCGACTGCCCGACCACCGTGATCTACACCATGTTCGGCAGCAAGGAGGGCCTCGCCGAGGCCCTGTACCTGGAGGGGTTCGAGCGGTTCCGCCGCCGTCTGGAGGCCGTGCCGGCCCACAACGACCCGCTGGAGCACCTGGCCGCCCTCGGGCCGGCGTACCGCGAGGCGTGCCTGAGCGAGTCCGGCTACTACAGCCTGATGTTCGAGCGGGCCATCCCCGGCTTCGAACCGAGCGAGCGGGCCCGCACCCTGGCCCGCGCCGCGCTCAACATCCTCGACCGGGTGATCGCCGACTGCATCTCCGCCGGCCACCTGGTGCCCACCCAGCCCCGCAAGATCGCCGACGCGCTGTGGGCCGCCGCGCAGGGCGCGATCAGCCTGGAACGGGCCGGCCACTTCCGCGACGGGCACAACTACGAGGTCGTCACGACCGCCGCGCTCTGCTGCTTCCTCACCAAGAGCTGACCCCGCCCGCGTCGATCTCGATGGCCGCCCACAGCTCGGCCCGCGTCGCCGGGTCGTCGAGGTCGCGGCCCAGCCGTTCGGTGATCTTCCTGACGCGGTAGCGCAGGGTGTGCCGGTGGACGCCGAGCCGGTGCGCGGCCGCGTCCCAGTGCCCGTTGCACGCGAGATACGCCCGCAGGGACGTCACCAGGTCGCCGCGCCGGCCGCGCTCGCCCTGGTCCCGCAGCGGCGCGAGCAGCGCACGCGCCCAGGCCGTGGCCTCGTCGCGGTCCAGCAGCGACAGCAGCCCCTGCCCGGCGAGGTCGGGGAAGCGCATCACGGGGGCGGCCGAGGCGAGCGCCCGCAGCGCCTGCTCGACGCCGGTCGCGGCCTCGCCCGCCGGCAGCGGGGCGCTCACGCCGACCGGGCCGTGCCCGGACGCGATCGCGATGGCCCGCTCGGCGTCCGGCTCGGCCACCACGGCGACGACGAGCCGGCCGGCGTCCCGCCCGGTGCCCGCCCGCGTGCCCGTGCCGTTGTCACCGGCGGCCGCACCCGCCGCTTCGCCCGCCTCGTCACCCGACTTGTCACCGGCCGCGGCACCGGTCCCGTCACCTGCCGTACCGGCGGCCGTATCGCCGACCGTGTCGCCGACCGTGTCGCCGGTCGTGCCCCGGGAGAGCGGCCAGGGGGCGGCCAGGCCGGGCAGGGCCTCGCTCAGCGCGACCGGGTCGCCGCCGCGGCAGGCCAGCACCACGTAGGGTGCCCGGGGCGGTTCGTGGCCGAGCACCTCGCCGGCGGCGGCCGCCTCGCCCGCCACCAGCAGCCGCAGCGCCGCCGCCCGCACCCGCGCGTGGCTCGCCACAAGGGCGTCGTGGCGTCTGTCGTCCTGCTCCAAAGCGAGCGTGAGCAGCGCCGCCGCCAGGTTCACGACCGTGTGGGCCACCGGCGAGAACGGCCGCGAGGCCCCCACGGCGAAGAAGCCGTGCGGGCGGCGCGGCCGGCCGAGGGGCTGCACGATCACGTGCTCCTCGGGCGTGGCGATCGCCACGCTGGCCGGTGCCCGCCCGCCTCGCAGCCGGTCGAGCTCGGGCGTCAGCTCCCCGGCGCGCCGGAGCGCGCCCGGCCCCGCGGCGGCCACCGTCTCGCCGGAGGTGTCGAACAGCACGGCCCAGCCGCCGGTCTCCGTGGCCAGCCGGTCGAGCACGGCACGGTTCGCGTCGGTCGCCAGCGCCGCCCTGGTGAGCCTGCCCTGGGCCGCCAGGGCCCGCGTGAGCTCGTCGTGCCGCTCGGCGGCCAGCAGCTCGCTGACCGCCTTGCCGATCGCGATGAACGGCGTGTCCCTGGGCACTTCGAGCAGCGGCAGCCGCAGCGCGGCCGCGGCGCGCGTGAACGTCTCGGGCACCTCGTCGTGGCCGAGTCCCACCCCGAAGCCGAGCCCGGCGGCGCCGAGGGCGACCAGGCGGGAGATGTAAGGCTCGGCGTCGCCGGCGCCCAGCCGCATGCCGGTGGTGAGGACCAGTTCACCGCCTTCGAGGAACGGCGTGGGGTCCTCCAGCTCGCTGACCGCCACCCAGCGCACCGGCCGCTCCAGCAGGTCGCCGCCGGCGAGCACCCGCAGCGGCTCCTTCGCCACCACCTGGCGCAGGGTCGGTGCCATGATTGTCCATCCTGTACATGTTCCGCCGGGCCATTCTGCCATGACGCAGCATCGGCGCCCGTCCCCCGCGGTCGTACCGTCACCGATATGAGCACTCCCACACCCCCGGGGCGGGGCGGCCCGACGCTACCGCAGCAGCGGCGTGTCGTCACCGACATCCCGGGCCCGCGGTCCCGCGAACTGTTCGCGCGCAAGCAGGCGGCCGTGCCGGGGGGCGTGGCCACCACGTTGCCCGTCTTCGTGACCCACGCGGGCGGCGGCGTCATCGTCGACGCCGACGGCAACTCCCTGATCGACTTCGGCTCGGGCATCGCCGTGACGAGCGTCGGCAACGCCGCGCCCCGGGTCGTCGAGCGGGTCACCCGGCAGGTGGCCGACTTCACCCACACCTGCTTCATGGTGACCCCCTACGAGTCGTACGTCCGGGTGTGCGAGGCGCTGAACCGGCTCACCCCCGGCGACCACGAGAAGCGGTCGTTCCTGGTCAACAGCGGCGCCGAGGCGGTGGAGAACGCGGTCAAGGTGGCGCGGCTCGCCACCGGCCGGCAGGCCGTCGTGGCGTTCGACCACGCCTACCACGGCCGCACGCTGCTGACGATGACGCTGACGGCCAAGAACATGCCGTACAAGGACCGGTTCGGGCCGTTCGCGCCCGAGGTCTACCGGATGCCGATGGCCTACCCGTTCCGGTGGCCGACCGGTCCCGACCGGTGCGCGGAGGAGGCGGCCGCGCAGGCCATCGACGAGATCGGCAAGCGCATCGGCGCGCACAACGTCGCGGCCGTGGTGGTGGAGCCCATTCAGGGCGAGGGCGGTTTCGTGGTGCCCGCCCGCGGTTTCCTGCCGCGCATCGCGCGGTTCTGCCGCGACAACGGCATCGTGTTCATCGCCGACGAGGTGCAGACGGGCTTCGCCCGCACCGGCGACCTGTTCGCCTGCGCGGACGAGGGCCTGGTGCCCGACATCATCACGACGGCCAAGGGCATCGCCGGCGGCCTGCCGCTGGCCGGCGTCACCGGCCGCGCGGAACTGCTCGACCAGGTGCACGCTGGCGGCCTCGGCGGCACCTTCGGCGGCAACCCGCTGGCGTGCGAGGCCGCCCTCGGCGTGCTGGAGAGCATCGAGGCGGACGGCCTGGTCGAGCGGGCCCGGCACATCGGTTCGATCATGCTGCCCAGGCTGCGGGCCGTGGCCGGGCGCTGCGCCGCGATCGGCGACGTGCGGGGACGCGGCGCGATGATCGCGATCGAGCTCGTCGTCCCGCGCACGAAGGACCCCGACCCTGCCCTCACGGCGCGGGTCGCCGCCCGCTGCCACGCCGAGGGCCTGCTGGTGCTGACCGCAGGCACCTACGGCAACGTGCTGCGTTTCCTGCCGCCGCTGGTCATGCCGGATCACCTCCTGGAGGAGGGGCTGGCCATCCTGGAGCAGGCGCTGCGGGAGGAAACATCCGGTTGAGGAGCACCTCGCGTGGAAGATGAGGTCTTAACACCGAATACGCGGTTTGGACATTCATAAAAGGGGCATCCGGCTTGATGCTGGATGTCCCTTTTATGGTTATAAGGGGTGCGGCAGTCCGGCGATTTAGCCAATCCTTGACATTACGCTAGCCGGTCACTGTGAGTAATCGGGTTATAACGATTCGGGTACGGCGGGGAGATCTTGGGAGCGAGATGAGCTCGGTGCCGACGGCAAGACTCATGGTGACGTACGACCCGGAGGGGCTGACCCCCACGCAACGGGACGGCGACGCGTGCGTGGTGTGCCACAAGAAGTGGCCGCGACCGCGGGTGCGCGCGGGCCGGCTGCCCGATCAGGCCGTCGTCTACGCCTGTCACGACTGCGCCGACACCCTCGCCCCGCCGCCGCCCGCCCCCGACGACCGCCCTCGCCGTCCGATGGTGGCGGCGCTGACCCGAGGGTGAGGGGGCGGGGCGCTCCGGGGTCGGGGGGACCGCCCGGAGCACCCCATGCGGGCGCCGCCCAGGGGGAAGGGCGCACCCACGTCAGAAACGGCCGAGTGAGACCGCCCGGTCATTTGACAAGTTCCTGCCAACGTTCGGTCCACTGTGCGTAATCAGTGCATTCCCCTTCCGCGCCGTCGCAATCCTTGCTCGGCCGCTCGGCGAAGGCGATGCGGCGAAATGCCCCGGTGCCCTTTCCCAAGACGTCCTTGACGTCGTAGGCCTCGCACACGCGCTTCGCGTCCCCGCCGCACGCGGCGGGCACGGCCGGGGCGAGCCCGGTCCACGCTGCCGCCTGCCGCTGCACCCGGGTAGAGATCATGTAGCCGATCCACTGGTAGGCGCAGGTGGGCCGCTCGGTCTCGGCCGACATCATCCAGGCGTCGGCCCACCCGGTGGTGCGCGCCTGCCCGGCCGCCCGCACCGGCAGCCCGGCCCGCTTCAGCGCGGCCAGATGGTACGGCAGCGCCTGCGCGGCCTGCAGCCGCCCCGCCGCGAAGCCCGCGACGACCGGCAGGTCCAGATCCCAGTAGACGCGGCCCGAGTCCTTGTGCCGGGCGAGCAGCTCCATGGCGGCGTCGAGCTGCTCGGGGGTGAGCTCGTAGGGGTCGGCCGGGCGCAGCCCGCCCTTGAGGGCGAGCGCGGCGTCGGCGATCGTCATCGGGCTGTCGGGCAGCGCCACCGGCCCCGGCCCGGCGATCAGCCCCGCCCAGCCGGAGGCCGCCCGCTTCCGGCCCACCTTCCGGGTGTCGTACAGCACCTGATGGAACCCCCACAGGTACGGCACGCCGTACACCCGGCCGTCCTGCTCCACCGACGGCAGCCCGCGCAGCCGGGCCGCGACATGGTCGTAACCCGGGATGCGCGAGGTGGTGAGGACCGCCACCTTGTGCCGGTCGATCAGCTCTCCGGCCAGCTCCGGCGGCGCGGAGAGCACATCGTAGGGCCGGGCGGCGAACCGCTCGGCCAGCTGCTCCGCGTCGCCCACCGACGTCAGCGACACCTTGCAGCCGGTGCTCTCCTCGAACGGCGACACCCAGTTGACCTCGGGATCGTCGCCGCCGTACTCCACGTAGTCGCGCAGCGCGAGCACGCTCACCGCGCCCTCGCCCTTGGGACTCGCGGACGGGGTGGGGCTCGCCGAAGGGCTGCTCGCCGAGGAGCTCGGCGACGCGGCGCGCGCGACCGCGGTGGTGCCGGCGGGCCGCACCGGCTCGCCGCAGCCCGCGACGAGCAGCCCCGCCAGCCCCACGACGACGGCCCGGCGGGCCGCCCGGCCGGCCATCCGCGCGGAACCGCCGATGGCCGTACGGGTGGGCGTGCCCGTGCCAGTGCCCGTCGTCCTGCTCGTGCTCGTGCTCGCGCCCGGGCCGGTGGCCGCGCCCGCGGTCGCACCGACCGGACCCCTGCGGCACGCACCCACGCCGGCCACGCCCCTTCCCCTAGGCACCTGCCGGGAGCCTACCGGCCCCCGGTGCCGCGTGCCCGGCGTGCCCGGCGCGTGCTAGGCGTTGACGGGGAAGCCCAGGTGGACCCCGCCGTGCGACGGGTCGAGCCAGCGGGAGGTGACGACCTTGCCGCGCGTGTAGAAGTGCACGCCCTCGGTGCCGTGCACATGGGTGTCGCCGAACAGCGACGCCTTCCAGCCGCCGAAGCTGTAGAACGCCATGGGCACCGGGATCGGCACGTTGATGCCGATCATGCCGACCTCGACCTCGTTCTGGAACCGCCGGGCCGCGCCGCCGTCGTTGGTGAAGATCGCGGTGCCGTTGCCGTATTCGCCGGAGTTGATCAGCGCCAGCCCTTCGTCGTAGGACTTGACCCGCACGACCGACAGCACCGGCCCGAAGATCTCCTCGCGGTGCAGCCGGGAGTCCGGCGGCACGTGGTCGAACAGGGTCGGGCCGAGCCAGAATCCGGCGGCCTCGCTCGCGGGCTCGCCGCCGGCCACCGGGGTGCGGCGGCCGTCGACGACCAGCTTTGCGCCCTCCTCGACGCCGAGGTCGAGGTACGAGGCGACCTTGTCGCGGTGCGGGCCGGTGACCAGGGGCCCCATCTGCGACGCGGGGTCGTCGCCGGGGCCGAGCCGCAGCCCGGCCACGCGGGAGACGATCCGGTCGACCAGGTCGTCGCCGACGGGGTCCACGGCGAGGATCACCGAGATCGCCATGCACCGCTCGCCCGCCGAGCCGAAACCGGCCGAGACGGCCGCATCGGCCACCAGGTCCAGGTCGGCGTCGGGCAGCACGAGCATGTGGTTCTTGGCCCCGCCGAGGGCCTGCACCCGCTTGCCGTGCGCGGTGGCGGTCTCGTAGACGTAGCGGGCGATCGGCGTGGAGCCGACGAACGACACCGCCCGCACGTCCGGGTGCTCCAGCAGCCGGTCCACCGCGACCTTGTCGCCCTGCACGACGTTGAACACGCCGTCGGGCAGCCCGGCCCGCCGCCACAGGTCGGCGATCAGCAGCGAGGCCGAAGGGTCCCGCTCCGACGGCTTGAGCACGAACGCGTTCCCGCACGCGATGGCGACCGGGAACATCCACATCGGCACCATGGCCGGGAAGTTGAACGGGGTGATGCCGGCGACGACGCCGAGCGGCTGCCTGATGGAGTAGGAGTCGACCCGGGTCGAGACGTTCTCCGAGAAGCCGCCCTTGAGCAGGTGCGGAATGCCGCACGCGAACTCCACGACCTCCAGCCCGCGCGCCACCTCTCCGGCGGCGTCGGACCGCACCTTGCCGTGCTCGTCGCTGATCAGCGCGGCGAGCTCGTCGCGGTGGGTGTGGACCAGTTCCCGGAACCGGAACAGGACCTGGGTGCGCCGGACCAGCGAGGTGTCGCGCCAGCCCGGGAACGCCTCGCGCGCCGCCGCGACGGCCGCGTCGACGTCGGCCGGCGAGGCCATGTCGACCGTACCGGCCACCTCGCCGGTCGCCGGGTGGAAGATCTGTGCGGTACGGCCGCCCCCCGCCCTGGGGGCGCCATCGATCCAGTGTCCGCAGTGTTTCATCAAGTACCTCCGCGATGGCCCCTGCTTGCGGGCAGGGGAGGAACAGACCTGCCGCGTTGCGAGACAGGGACGGGAAGGACGAACAGGGGCCGGGAAGGCGGCGTCAATCGGCGCTTTTCGGCTCTGCGTCGATCGCTTCCAGGCTGTCGATGATGATGGACAGACCCTCGGCGGCCTCCCCCACCGTCAGGGTGAGCGGCGGCGCCATGCGGATGGCGTTGCCGTACAGGCCGCCCTTGCCGACCAGCAGCCCGCGCCGCTTGGTCTCCTCCATGAACCTGGCGGCGAGGGCGGCCGACGGGGCACCGGTGCCCGGCTCGACCAGCTCGACCGCGAACATCAGACCCTTGCCGCGCACGTCGCCGACGACCGGCAGCCGGGGCGCCGCCTCCCGCAACCCGTTGATGATCAGCTCGCCGGTGCGCGCCGCGTTCTCCTGCAGATGGTGATCGAGGACGTAGTCGAGCGTGGCGTTCGCCGCCGCCATGGCGATCGGGTTGCCGCCGAACGTGGACACCCCGTTGGCCCGCAGCCCGTCGAGCAGGTCGCCCCGGGCGACGACCCCGCCGACCGCGAAGCCGTTGCCGAGGCCCTTGGCGAACGTCATCATGTCGGGCGTCACGCCGTGGTTCTGGATGCCGAAGAACGCCGAGCCGGTGCGCCCCCAGCCCGTCTGCACCTCGTCGGAGATGAACAGGATGCCCTGCTCGTCCAGGATCTCCTTGTACGCGGCGTACAGCCCGTCGGGCGGCATGGTGAACCCGCCCACGCCCTGGATCGGCTCGGCGATCAGCGCCGCCACGTTGTCGGAGACCGCCGTGGCGAGCACGTGCCGCAGGTCTTCGGCGCACGCCTGGATGTATTCGGCGTCGGACATGCCCGTGAACTGCGCCAGGTGCCGGTCGGTGCCGTGGAGGAAGTGGGTGTGGAACGGCGAGTAGGAGTTGTTCTTCCAACCCCGGTGGCCGGTGACCCCCACCGTGCCGAAGCCGCGCCCGTGGTAGCTCTGCCGCATCGCGAGCACCTGGTCGGAGCCGCGGGCGCACGTGGCCAGCAGCAGGGCGGTCTCGTTCGCCTCGGTGCCGGAGTTGGTGAAGAACACCTTGGCGTCCGGAATGCCGGACAGCCGGGCGATCTTCTCGGCGAGCTCGACCTGACCGCGCAGCAGGTACACGGTCGAGGTGTGCACGACACCGGTGGCCAGCTGCCGCTCGATGGCCTCGCGCACCTCGGGCACGTCGTACCCGATCATGTTCGTCAGGATGCCGGCGAAGAAGTCGAGGTACGTACGGCCCTCGGCATCGGTGACCCGGTTGCCCTTCCCGGCGACGATCTCGATGGGTTCGTCGTAGTAGAGGCCGACCCAGTTGGGGATGACTGCCCGATGGCGCGCAAGTAGGTCCGACATGCTCTGATTATCCCGCCCACCGGCCTCGCCGCCTACCTTCAGGGTGTCGGGCAATCTTCCTGCTTGCTTACAGCTTGTAGCAGTCTACTACTGATGTCCTAACGTCCTTATGTCAGGACATATCTGGAACGTGCGGTGCCCCAGCGGGGTTCGATCATGACATTCGTCATGGCCGGAGCCGGACGAACATACCGCGCGTCCTCCGCAAACCAGTGACAGCATGATGGTGTGCCATCTACTTCGGACCCGTCGCTCCCTCCGCGCCCCGCTGAGCCCGGGGAACTCGACCTGCGCCCGCCGCGGCACCTCGTGAGCCGCACGGCCATCGCCTACTGGACCGTACGCGCACTCGCCGGCTGGCTCGTCGTGACCGCGGCCCAGGTGATCTGGATGCTGCCCCCCGACGCCGACGGCATGCTCGGCCTGCACCTCGCCGGGCTCGCGGCCACCATCGTGCTCGCCACCGCCCATCTGATCGTCATGCCCCGGTGGCGCTACCGAGTGCACCGCTGGGAGGTGACCCCCGAAGCCGTCTACACCCAGTCCGGCTGGTTCGACCAGGAGCGCCGCATCGCGCCCATCTCCCGGATCCAGACCGTCGACAGCGAGCGCGGGCCGATCGGGCGGCTGTTCAAGCTGGCCGACGTGACGGTCACCACCGCCTCGGCCGCGGGACCGCTGAAGATCCACGCCCTCGACCGCGCCACCGCGCAACGGCTCCTGGACGAGCTGACGTCGCGCACCCAGGCCACCCCCGGAGACGCGACATGACCACTCCCCCGGGCGACCCGGCCGCCACCGGCGCGACCCGCCTCGGCGACACCGCCCCCGCCCCCGGCCCCGGCTCCGCGCCGGGCGCCGCCGGCTCCCCCGGCGGGCCTCCGGGCGACGGCGTGGAGTACGAGTGGAGGCGGCTCAGCAACCGCATGCTCATCGGCCAGCCGGTGCTCGAACTGCTCCGCAACTGGATCGCCCTGCTCGGCCTGCTGGTCGCCGGCCGCTCCAGCGGTCACCTGTGGTGGAGCCTCGCCGGTCTCGGCCTCACGATCATCGTGGGCCTGCTGCGCTGGTTCACCACGACCTTCCGCGTCACCGACGACCAGGTGCAGCTCCGGCGGGGTCTGATCAACCGGAAGCTGCTGTCGGTGCCGCTCGACCGGGTGCGCACCTTCGACGTGACCGCCAACGCCATGCACCGGATCCTCGGGCTGACCAGGATCACCATCGGCACCGGCCGCTCCGACCGCGACCAGGGCCTGCGGCTCGACGGGCTCACCCTCGCCGAGACCGCCCGCCTGCGCGAGGAGCTGCTGCACGCCCGGGCCCAGGGCGAGGCGGCCGTGGTGCAGGACCCCGCCGTGGCAGGGCCCGGCGACGCCACCGAAGCGGGCACGGCCGCGGCGGCGACGGAGGCTCCCGCGCACGCTGCGGAGACGGGACACGCCCGGGGACCGGTGGAGGCCGGCGGGACGCCGGTCTCGTACGGGGACCTCACGGCCCCGCTCGCGGGCGCCCCCGCCGAGGTGGAGCTGGCCCGGCTGCGGTCCGGCTGGCTGCGGTTCGGGCCGTTCACCCTGACCGGGATCACCGCCGTGCTCGCCGCCGGCGGCGTCTTCTGGCGGCTCGTCAACGAGGCCGGCATCGACGTCACCCGGTCGCCCCTGGCCCGCGAACTCGCCGAGCGGGCCACCCACGTCCCCATCATGTCGGCCGTCATCGTGCTGCTGATCGCGCTCGTGGTCCTGATCGCGCTCGCCTCCACCGCGGGCTACGTGCTGAAGTTCTGGCGGTTCCGGCTCACCCGCAACCCCGGCGGCACCCTGCACGTCACCCGGGGCCTGCTGACCACCCGTGCGACGACGATCGAGGAGCGGCGGCTGCGCGGCGTCGAGGTGAGCGACGGGCTGCCGCTGCGCCTGGCCGGCGGCGCCCGGTGCGGGGCGATCGCCACCGGGCTGCGGCACTCCCGCGGGGGCTCGGTGCTGCTTCCGCCCGCCCCGGCCGCAGAGGCGGCCCGGGTGGCCGGGGAAGTGCTCGGCACCCGCGCCCCCCTGGCCGTCGAGCCCATCGCGCACGGCCCGGCGGCCCGGCGCCGCCGCTTCACCCGGGCCCTCGGCGTGGCCGCCCTGCTGGTGGCCGCCGCCGCGCTGCTGTGGCGGCTCGGGGCGCTGCCCGCGTGGACCTGGCAGGCCACCCTGGTGGCCCTGCCCTGCGCGGCGCTGCTCGCGGCCGACCGCTACCGCGCGCTCGGCCACGCCCTCGCCGACGGTCACCTGGTCAGCCGCCAGGGCTCGCTGCGGCGGCGCCGGAGCGTGCTCGCGTGCGACGGCATCATCGGCTGGAACGTCCGCCGGTCGTTCTTCCAGCGCCGGGCCGGGCTGGCCACGCTGGTCGCGACGACCGCCGCCGGCGCGCAGCGCTACGACGTGCCCGACGTCGGCCACTCGACGGCGCTGCGCCTCGCCGACCAGGCCACCCCGGGCCTGCTCACCCCGTTCCTTGTGCAGCGTGCTCGGCCAGGCCGGGCTCCGGAGGAGTGACCGCCCGGTTCCGTAGCACGAGCAGCGCCACCACGGCGGCGGCGACCGAGCAGCCGACGCCGACCCACGAGCCGACGCTCATCGCGTCCACGAACGCCGCCCTGGCGGTCTCGGCCAGCCCGGCGTCGCCGAGCGCCAGCGCCCCGCTGATCGAGTCGCGGGCGACCGCCGGGGCGTCGCCGGGCATGGCCGCGGTGTAGACGCCGGCGAGCACGCTGCCGAGCACCGCGACGCTGAGCGCCATGCCGACCTGCTGCACGGTGTCGTTGAGCGCCGACCCGACCCCGGCGTGCTCGGGCGGCACCGCGCCCATCAGCGTGGCGTACGCCGCCGGACCGGCCAGCCCGCCGCCCACGCCCATGACGAGCAGACCGGTGATCAGCGTGCCGTAGCCGTCGGAGGTGTCGAGGGACGCGAGCACCCCGAACCCGGCGGCCATCACCAGCAGCCCGGTGGCGATCAGCATCCGGTTGCTCGCCCGCTGCCCGAGCCCGGCGCCCACCGCGTTGAACAGCGCCGCCGCGACCGCGTACGGCAGCAGCGCGAGCCCCGCCTTCATCGGCTCGTAGCCCAGCACGAACTGCAGGTACTGCGTGAGCGCCAGCAGCAGCGCGCCGGCCCCGAACGACAGCAGCACAATGGAAAAGCACGCCCCGCTGAACGCCCGGTCGCGGAACAGCCCGATCGGCAGCATCGGATGGCGGTACCTGCGCTCCCACAGCGCGAACGCCGCCAGCCCCAGCACGGCCACCACGGCCGCGAGGAGGGTGCGGGGCGCGGTCCAGCCGTCGGTGGGAGCGGTGATGACCACCCAGACCAGCGCGGTCATGCCGACGACCGACAGCAGCACGCCGAGCGGATCGAGCCGGCGGGCCGGGCCCCGGCTCTCGGGCATCAACACGACGGCGGCGATGATCGCGAGGATCGCGATCGGCACGTTGAGCAGGAACACCGAGCCCCAGTAGTAGTGCTGCAGCAGGAACCCGCCCAGCGTCGGCCCGGCGATCACGCCGACCATCGCCACGGAGCTCCACGCGGCGATGGCCTTGCGCCGCTCGGAGTCGTCGAACACGGTGATCAGGATCGACAGCGTGCTCGGCATGAGGAACGACCCGCCGACGCCCATGAGCGCCCGGGCCCCGACGAGCTGCCAGGGCTCCTGCGCGAGCATCGCGAGCGCCGACGCGCCGCCGAACACGGCCAGGCCGACGATCAGGGCACGGCGGCGGCCGTACCGGTCGGAGAGGCTGCCGGCGGTGAGCAGCAGACCGGCGAAGACCAGCACATAGGCGTCGATCATCCACTGCACGTCGGCCGGCGAGGCGCCGAGATCGCGCATGAGCGACGGGATGGCCAGATTGAGCACGGTGTTGTCGACCACCAGCACGAGCAGACTGAGGCAGAGCACGCCGAGGATCCACCAGCGCCGGGGATGCGGCCCGGCCTGGGGTTCGGCTTCGGTAACGGACACGGAGCAGCCCTTCCAGGTACGCCGGATATCGGACTCGCACACTGTACGAGAAACTCGCACGGCGTACGAGTGGTTTTATCCTTGAGCGAACGAGAGGGGGCTCGATGGCCGAGGAACAGGACTACATCTCCGTGTGGGCCCGGAACGCCGCCCGGCCGTCCGGCGAGCGTGGCGGCCTGTCCCGGGCCCGTATCGTCCGCGCCGCGATCGAACTGCTCGACGCCGAAGGCCTGGCCGCGTTCAGCATGCGCAGGCTCGGCACCCGGCTCGGATCGGGGGCCACGAGCATCTACTGGCACGTGGCCAACAAAGAGGAGCTGCTGGAGCTCGTCGTGGACGAAGTCCTCGGCGAGATGGCCGGCTCCGGCGAACGAGAGGCCCCGGGCTCCGGCTGGCGCGACACCGTCACCGCATACGCCTACGGCCTGCGCTACGCCATCCTCCGGCACCCGTGGCTCGGCCGCCTGCTCGGCAGCCGCCCGGCGATCGGCCCCAACGCGCTCATGCTGGCCGAACGGCAGGCCGCCGCCTTCCGGCGGGCCGGCTTCCGCGGCGCCGAGATCGACTTCGCCGCCTCCACGGTGGGCTCGTTCGTGATCGGCGCCACCGCGACGATGGTGAACTGGCAGGGCGAGCTGGCCCGCTCGGGCAGAGACCAGCACGACTGGATGACCGCGCTTCGGGGCCTCCTCAACGCCGCCGACCACCCCACCCTGATATCGATGTACACACGTTCGTCCACGCCCCGGCCCGCCACGCCGCGCGGAGAGGTCGCCTTCGACTTCGGCCTGCTGTGCGTGCTCGACGGCCTCGAGGCCCGGTTACGGGCCGACGACCCGCGGCGAGAGGCCGCCGCCCGATCCCGCCGCAGTGCCGCGCCCGCCGGCACGGCCTCGCGTCCCGAGCAGAAGCGGACGCGCGACCGGTAGGCCGGAACAGGTCGCCGGGCTCCGAAAAACGGACCTCTAGGCTTCGCATACCCCCGCGGGGATACCGGATGTCCGAAAGATCATGTAAGGTCTGGTACGTAATCTACAGTGTGTAATGTCGTTATTCGTCACCTTGACAGCCTGAACGGATAGCCTCGTCCCCATGCTCCCCACTGTCGCCGACGTCCTGGCGCTTGACGCCGTCCGCCGGGGCAACCCCCGCGTCGTCGCTGGTGAGGACCGGCTCGATGCCAAGGTCCGCTGGGTGCACGTCGGTGAGATCAGCGACATCGCGCATCTGCTGCGCGGAGGCGAACTCGTCCTCACGACCGGCGTCGCACTGCCCCGCGAGGCGGACGAACTCGCCCAATACATCGCCGACCTGGCCGCCGTCGGCGCATCCGGGCTCATCGTCGAACTCGGCCGCAGGTTCGTGCACGAACTCCCCGAAGCCGTGGTCCGGGCCGCCGAGGCACACGGTCTGCCGCTGATCACACTTGCCCGCGAATGCCCGTTCGTGCAGATCACCGAGTCGGTCCACGCCCGCATCATCGACATCCAGCTGGAAGAGCTGCGCGCCTCCGAGCAGCTGCACAAGGTGTTCACCGAACTGTCCGTCGAAGGAGCCTCCACCCACGAGATCCTCGGCCAGGTCGCCCGCCTGTCGGGGCGGCCCGTGTTCCTCGAAAACCTCGCACACCAGGTGCTCGCCTGCGACACCGCCGGCCACGACATCGGCGCCCTGCTCGCCAACTGGGAGGCCCGGTCCCGCACCGTCGCCTTCGACGAGCGCACCGCCTACGACGAGCGCACCGGCTGGCTGGTCCGCATGATCGGCGCACGCGGCCAGGACTGGGGCCGGCTGATCCTGCTGTACGACACCCCGCCCAGCCCGCGCGACATCGTGCTCGCCGAACGCGCCGCCACCACCCTGGCCCTCGGCAGGCTGCTCGAACGCCATCAGGAGAGCCTGGAGCGGCAGGCCCACGGCACCATCATCACCGGCATCCTCAGCCACGCCTACACCGACCCCGACGAGGCCTCCGCACGGGCCCGCGCCGTCGGAGTCCCGCTCACCGGCCGCAAACTCATCGGACTCGTCCTGTGCCTCGCCGACCCGTCCGAAGGAGAAGACGGGCCCGGCACGGCGGCAGACGGCGACACCCTGCGCGGCCAGGCCCGGCTCGGCGAACTCGCCGAAGCCGCCGCCGCGGCCTGCCGCGACGCCAAGCTGCCCGCCCTGGTCGGCACCCTCGACCAGGACCACGTGGGCGTACTGCTGCCGCTACCGGCCCGCGCCCACCCCGAGTCCACCCTGCTCGGCCTCTCCGAGAAACTGCGCGCCGGCTTCCCCGCGAAGTTCGTCCTGGCCGCGGGCTCGGTGGTCGACTCGATCGACGACGTACGACGCAGCTTCCTCGAAGCCGGCCAGGTCGCCGACGTGGCCGGCCGCCAGCCCGACTCCCGGCCCTTCTACCGGCTGCCCGACCTGCGGCTGCGCGGCCTGCTCCACCTGCTGCGCGACGACGCCCGGCTGCAGACCTTCGCCGAACGTGAGCTCGGCCTGCTGCTCGCACATGACGCCCAGCGCGGCGGCGACCTCACCCGCATCTTGCGCATCTACCTCGACTCCGGCCGCAACAAGGCCGTCGCCGCACAACGCGCCCACCTGTCCCGGCCGGCCTTCTACGACCGGCTGCGCCGGCTGGAGCGCATCCTCGACACCGACCTCGACGACGTCGGCTCCTGCCTGTCCCTCCACGTCGCACTGCTCGCACTGGAATCGTTCCGCAGCGGACCCGTTCGCTGACTTCCGATTTCGGGTCAATGCCCAAACTTTGCAGAATACCCGGATTATTCCGGTCGGTCACCCACGTATTCGAGTAACGCCAAGTTCTCTTGGTCATGAGCGTGTTTCAGCCCCCAGCTCGGCCCGGCATGGTCACCATGGTTGATCGAACGTCCGATCACCAACGGAGAGAGCTTCATGTCGCGCCGGCTCATCGCGTTGTGCACCGTTCTGTCTCTCACGGTGGCTACGACCAGCACGAATATGGCCAACGCCGCCACGTCGCCCAACAGCACAAAACCCGTCGACCTGCCCACGAAGGAATTCCCTCTCGGAATCCCGGGAAAGCCGACCTACCACATCAAACACCCGGCCCCCGGAGTCGACGTCATCACCCTGACACACGGCACCCCGACCGACGGCTACACCACGACGATCCGGATCAACGGCAAGACCGCCACCACCTCGGCGAAAGCCGAACGAGTCGCGGCAGAACTGCGGCAAGACGGCATTCCCGCGACCGTGCAACCCCTCACCCGCCCCGCCGTCGCCGACTTCCCCCGCCACACCGGCTACCTCGTCCGCGCCGGCCTCTGGCCGGTCGACCGGCGCGCCGACGCCGCCAAGGCCGTCAAGACACTCGCCCGCAAAGGCTTCGACGCCATCGTCGACTACCTCGGCGACGACGGCCTGCAGACCACCGGGCCATGGCACATGCAGATCATCAAGATCGACCCCCACCGGTTCCACGGCACCTACCGCTCCACCCTGGGCGTCGCCACCGGCAGACGCGAAACCACCTCGGCCATGGCCCGCCGCGCCGGCGCCCTCGCCGCGGTGAACGGCGGCTTCTTCAGCATCCACGCACCCCGCCCGTTCTCCGGCGACCCCACCGGCATCTCCGTCGTAGACGGACGGCTGCTCAGCGAAGCCGTCACCGGCCGCACCGCGCTCATCCTCCGCGGCCGCTCGGCGCGCATCACCCGCCTCACCACCGCCATCACCGCCCGGTCGTACGACGGTGCCCGCACCAGCATCGACGGAATCGACCGGATCGCCGACGACGGCGAACTGATCCTCTACACCGACGACCTGGGCACCAAAACCCCCGCCGACCACGGCATCGAAGCCATCCTCGACGCCGACGGCGTCGTGACCGGCCTGCGCACCGCCGGAGGACGCGTCAAGCGGGGCACCCGGGTCCTGCACGGCACCGGCGAGGCCGGCGAATGGCTCCGGCGGCACGCCTGGCAGGGACGCGCCCTCACCATCACCACCAAAGTCACCGACATGCGCACCGGCAAGACCGTGCCGCTCACCCCCGACACCAACATCGTCGGCGGCGGCATCGGCCTCGTGGCCCGAGGACGCCGCCACATCACCGCGGCCGCCGACGGTATGGCCAACACCAACATGATCCTGCACCGCCACCCGCGCACCCTCGCCGGCGTCACCCGATCAGGCACCCTGATCCTCGTCACCGTCGACGGCCGCAAACCCGGCGTGACCGTGGGCGCCTCACTCCCGGAAGCGGCCGAACTGATGCGGTGGCTCGGCGCCCGCGACGCCATGAACCTCGACGGCGGCGGCTCCAGCACCATGGTCCTCAAGAACAAAGTCCTGAACGACCCCTCCGACGGCATCGAACGCCCCGTCGGCGACGCGATCCTCATCGTCCCGGACCGCTAACGCAAAAAAAGGGTGGTGGGCGGGTCCCGCACCCCGGCACCAAACCGAGGGGAACCAACAC
>JBIQJI010000076.1:0-31536 GCA_044507605.1 Actinomycetales bacterium
TTCTTGCCCAGCGCCATCTCGCCGTTGTCGGTGCACGGCCCGTCGGCGATCACCTTGCCGGCCTCGACCCGGTCGCCCTCGTCGACGATCGGCTTCTGGTTGAAGCAGGTGCCCTGGTTGGAGTGCTTGAACTTCGCCAGCCGATAGGTGGTGCTCGTGCCGTCGTCGTTGGCGGTCGTGATGTAGTCGGCGCAGACCTCCTCGACCACGCCGGCCTTCCCGGCACAGACCACGTCGCCCGTGTCGGTGGCGGCGCGATACTCCATGCCGGTGCCGACCAGCGGCGCCTCGCTCCTGATCAGCGGCACCGACTGGCGCATCATGTTCGCGCCCATCAGGGCCCGGTTGGCGTCGTCGTGCTCCAGGAACGGGATCATCGCCGTCGCCACCGACACCATCTGCCGCGGCGACACGTCCATGTAGTGCACCTCGGCCGACCGGACGTACTCGAACTCGCCGCCCTTGGTGCGCACCAGCACCCGGTGCTCGGCGAACGACCCGTCGGCGTTGAGAGGGGAGTTCGCCTGGGCGATGACGTACCGGTCCTCCTCGTCGGCGGTCAGGTAGTCGATCTGGTCGGTCACCCTGCCGTCGACGACCTTGCGGTAGGGCGTCTCGATGAAGCCGAAGGCGTTGAGCCGGGCGAAACAGGCGAGGTAGCCGATGAGGCCGATGTTGGGACCCTCGGGCGTCTCGATCGGGCACATGCGGCCGTAGTGGGACGGATGCACGTCGCGCATCTCGACGCCGGCCCGCTCACGCGACAGCCCGCCGGGGCCCAGCGCCGACAGCCGCCGCCTGTTCGTCAGCCCGGACAGCGGGTTGGTCTGGTCCATGAACTGCGACAGCTGCGAGGTGCCGAAGAACTCCTTCAGCGACGCCACCACGGGGCGGATGTTGATCAGGGTCTGCGGCGTGATCGCCTCGACGTCCTGGGTGGTCATGCGCTCGCGGACGACGCGCTCCATGCGGGCCAGGCCCACCCGGACCTGGTTCTGGATCAGCTCGCCCACGTTGCGCACCCGCCGGTTGCCGAAGTGGTCGATGTCGTCGACCTCCAGCGGCAGGTCCCCCGGCTCGTCGCCGACGTGCAGCCGCACGAGGTACTCGATGGTGGCGACGAGGTCGTCTTCGGTCAGTACGGTGACGTCGGGGTCGACGCCGCAGCCGAGCTTCTTGTTGATCTTGTAACGGCCGACCTTGGCGAGGTCGTAGCGCTTGGGGTTGAAGTACAGGTTCTCCAGCAGGGTCTGGGCCGACTCCTTGGTCGGCGGCTCGCCCGGACGCAGCTTGCGGTAGATGTCCAGCAGCGCGTCGTCCTGACCGGAGGTGTGGTCCTTCTCCAGGGTCGCCCGCATCGACTCGAACCGGCCGAACCTCTCCAGGATCTGGTCGTTGGTCCAGCCGAGCGCCTTCAGCAGGACGGTCACCGGCTGCCTGCGCTTGCGGTCGATGCGGACCCCGACGCTGTCGCGCTTGTCGATCTCGAACTCGAGCCAGGCGCCCCGCGACGGGATCACCTTGCAGCCGTAGAGGTCCTTGTCGGACGTCTTGTCGACCGAGCGCTCGAAGTAGACGCCCGGAGAGCGCACCAGCTGCGAGACCACGACACGCTCGGTGCCGTTGATGATGAAGGTGCCCTTGGAGGTCATGAGCGGGAAGTCGCCCATGAAGACCGTCTGGCTCTTGATCTCACCGGTGGAGTTGTTGATGAACTCCGCCGTCACGAACAGCGGGGCGGTGTACGTCATGTCCTTGTCGACGCACTCGTCGATGGAGTACTTGGGCGGCTCGAACCGGTGATCGCGGAACGACAGGGACATGGTGCCGGAGAAGTCCTCGATGGGACTGATCTCCGCGAAGATCTCGGCGAGACCCGACCGGGCCGGCACGTCGGTGCGCCCGGCCTGACGGGCCGCCTCGACCCGGGCCTGCCATCTGTCGTTGCCGAGCAGCCAGTCGAACGACTCGGTCTGCAGAGCGAGAAGGTCGGGAACCTCGAGCGGCTCGTGGATGCGGGCGAAAGACAGGCGACGGGGACCGGTGGGTGCGCCGGAGGCGTTGCGCGGGGCTGCCAACAGATGTCCTTCCGAGGGCTCGCAGGATCGCTACACACGCGCCTGGACGACTCGCGACGCCGGCGAGCGGAGCAGGTCATCGACGAATGGTCACAAGGCGGCGTAGAGACAGGAGCGTACTCGCTCTAGAAGAATTTGTCCACGCTAACGCAGGCCCATCTTTCGGGCGCATCTTCATGATGACGTACGCCGCCCTTGATTGTCAATTCCCACCGCCGGGTGATCGTGCTACCGGTTCGCCGCATGGCGGCGCACGGCCGCCGCCTCCGACTCCATGATGTCGGCCAGGCCCGTGACGAACGTCGCGATGGCGGCGAGCTGATCCGCGGTGAACGAGGCGGTCAGCTCGGCCACGCGGCGCTGAAGGGCGGCGAACAGCTCGCCCAGCTCGCGCTCCCGGTCGGGGTCGGAGACGGGGTGCACCAGGGTGCGGCGGCCGTCGGAGGGGTCGGGGCTCCGCACGACGAGGCCGGCGCGTTCGAGCCGGCCGAGGATCTGGGCGATGGCGGCGGAGGACATGCCGGTGTGCTGGGCGAGCCGGGTCGGGTTGGTCGGGCCCGTGCGCAGCAGCAGCTCCAGGCAGCGCCAGTCGGTCACGTTGATGCCGAGCCGCTCGGCGATCGCCGAGTGGAACAGCACCACCCCCGTGCCGAGATGTCCCCCCAGCTGGCGCCCGAGCAGCGCCCGGACCTGTTCGTCGCCCTGGCCTGGCCGAACGCTCACAGCGCTCCCTTCACCCATCGGCGGAATCTTCCCACACGAGCCGCATTGACCCCGAGCCGCACCGTTGCCTAAATTTTTTAGCTAAAGTATTTAGGTAACGATCCGTTGGAGGTACTCCTGTGTCAACCAGAACGTTCCGCGTGCTGATCGCCGGCGGCGGCATCGGCGGGCTCGCCCTCGCCCAGGGCCTGCGCAAGACGGGCGTCGACGTCGCCGTCTTCGAGCGCGCCCCCACCGCCGCCGGTTTCCGCGAGGGTTACCGCCTGCACATCAGCCCCGAAGGCAGCAGCGCCCTGCACACCTGCCTGCCCGGCGAACTGTTCCAGGCGTTCACGGAGACCTCGGGCCTGCCGCCCCGCGCCATGAGCTTCCTCACCGAACGCCTGGCCGAGCTCCTCTCCGTCGAGGTCCTCCCCGAGGACGCCACGCCCGACCCCGTGGCCGCGCACCGCTCGGTCAACCGCTACACCCTGCGGCGCATCCTGCTCGACGGGCTCGACGACATCGTGCGGTTCGGCCACGAATGCGTCGGCTACGAGCGGCACGGCGACGACGCCGTGACCGTCCGGTTCGCCGACGGCTCGACCGCGGAGGGCAACGTGCTCATCGGGGCGGAAGGCGGCCACTCCGCGGTGCGCGCCCGGCTCCTGCCGCACGCCGAACGCGTCGAGACCGGCATGATCTCCATCGGCGGGCGCCTGCCGCTCACCGCCGAGACCCGGCGGCTGCTCCCCCGCCACCTCGACCGCGGGCCCGCCTCCGTGCTCGC
Organism: Actinomycetales bacterium; assembly: GCA_044507605.1. Lineage (GTDB taxonomy): Bacteria > Actinomycetota > Actinomycetes > Streptosporangiales > Streptosporangiaceae > Thermopolyspora. Next base: position 3,571 of record JBIQJI010000076.1, read on the forward strand.
CCCCCACGGCTTCAGCCTGTTCATCGCCACGCACCAGGCCACCATCGCCGAGGCCTACCGCCACCTGGCGCCGGCCGACGCCAAGGACACCATCGTGTGGGGCTTCACCGGTCCGCAGGACGTCCTGCCCGTGACCGGGCGTTCGGCGGAGCAGCTGCGCCGCCTCGTCCTGGACCGCATGCGCGGCTGGGACCCGCGGCTGCACTCCCTGGTGGAGCACGCCGAGGCCGACTCCCTCAGCGCGTTCAACGTCCGCACGGCCGTGCGGATCGAAGCCTGGCAGCCCAGCAACGTCACCGTCATGGGCGACGCCATCCACAGCATGCCGCCGTCGCTCGGCGTGGGCGCCAACATCGCCCTCCGCGACGCGGAGGTGCTCACCCGGAAACTGTCCGCCGCGCACCGGGGCGAGCTTCCGCTCGTCCGGGCCATCGGCGAGTACGAGGCCGAGATGCGCGACTACGGCTTCGCCGCCGTCGACGCCTCCAACCGTGCCCTCAAGCAGTCCGCGATCAGGGGCACGCTGTCCTTCGCCGCGACCAAGGCCGCGCTGCGGATCATGAACGCCCTTCCCCCGGTCAAGAACAAGGTGTTCCAATGAGCAGGACGATCGTCATCTTCGGAGCCACCGGCCGCACCGGACGTCTCGCCGTGGCCCGCGCCGCAGGCGAGGGGCACCGCGTCATCGCCTTCACCCGCGGCACCAAGCCGCCCGACGGCGTGTCGGCCGTGGTGACCGGCGACCCCAGCGACCCCCAGGCCGTGCGCAAGGCCGTCGAGGGCGCCGACGCGGTGATCTCCACACTGCCCGGAGGCAACCGCGGCCTCCCCCACCTGGCCACCGAGGCCACCACCGCGATCATCGCCGCGATGACCGACCTGGGCGTCCGGCGGCTGGTCGTGACCAGCGCCTACCCCATCGTCGCCGACCGGCCCCGGCTCCCCATGGCGCTGCTGCGCAGGCTGCTCGCCACGCCGTACGCCGACGTGGCCGCGATGGAGGCGCTCGTCTCGCACAGCGACCTCGACTGGACGATCGTGCGGCTCAACCGCCTCACCGACGGCCCCGCCACCAACGACCTGACGGTGAGCGGCGACCTGCTGGCCAAGCCACGCGCCCTGTCCCGGGCCGACGCGGCCGCCCTCCTCGTCCGCACGGCCCTGGACCCCGCCCTGAGCCGCACCGCCATCAACGTCGGCGGCTGACCCCCGCGCCCGGCTCCGTCACAGCACGGGGGTGCCGCCGCGGCCCACGACCAGCCAGATCGACACCGAGTCGACGTCGAACGGGTTGTGCAGCCGGTGCGGCGTCATGGAGTCGAAGCGGATCGAGTCTCCGGCGTCGAGGTCGTAATGCGCGAAACCGACCTGCACGTGCAGCCTGCCGGACACGACGAACCCGTACTCCAGGCCGCGATGGTGGATCAGGCTGTCGGCGGGGCACGACTGGCCGCCGGGAGGATAGACGACGTGCAGAAAGTCGTTCTCGGGGTCCTGGTCGACGGTCAGCCGGCCCCACACGGCCTTCTCCATGCGCAGCTCGTGCCTGCACCAGGCACGCTGCACCGGCGAGCCGGGCGGCTCGGGGAGACGCACGCCATCGTCGCGCGCGGGGGCCTGCGGCGGGCCGGCCTCGGGCGGGCCCGCCGCCGCAGGACGATGGACCAGCTGAAACCGCTTACCCTGCGGCTGCGCGGATACGTCCGCCGATGGCGTGGCGGCCAGCGGCATCAGGTCGTCCAGGGGCACGCCCAGCTCGGTGGCCATGGAATACAGCGTGCCGACCGACGGCTTGGTGCGGCCGAGCTCGACCTGCGAGACGAAGCTCGGTGACACGTCGACCCGCCTCGCCATCTCGCGTACGGACAGCCCTGCGGCCAGTCTGGCGCGGCGCAACTTCTGCCCCACCGCGTCGAGGGGGGAGGTGCCGGCCGCGGGGCCGTCCAGTGGTTCGCTCGATGTGGTCATGAGGCCGCCGTTCAGGTTGGGGGTCGCGTGCTAAGAATTTTCCGTCAGATCGTCGCGTCATGTCATGGCAACAGCCACCCGCCATCGACCGCGAAGGCCGCCCCGTGAATGAAGTCGGCGTCGTCGGAGGCGAGGAAGAGCGCCATGTGCGCGATCTCCTCCGGTTTGCCCCACCGGCCGGCGGGCGTGCCGGCGATGGCGGCGTCGACGTGCGGGTTGCGGCCCTCGGGGGTGAGCAGATGCCCGGTCATCCCGGTCTGGATCGCGCCGGGGCAGATGGCGTTCGTGCGGATGCCGTGCTTGCCGTAGTCGAAGGCGAGCTGCCGGGTGAGCCCCAGCAGGGCGTGCTTCGACGCCGTGTAGGCGGCGCCGCCCCCGCCGGCCACGAACGAGGAGATCGAGGCGGTGTTGATGATGACGCCCTTGCGCTGCGCCAGCATCGGCGTGAGCACGGCCCGCGAGAACAGGAACGGCCCGGTGACGTTGATGGCCATCGTGCGCTGCCACAGCTCGTCGGACGTCTCGTGCGCCGGCGTGTAGTCGTCGAGCACACCGGCGTTGTTGCAGAGGATGTCGACCCGGCCGAACCGCTCCACGGTGCGGGCGACGACGCCCTCCACGTCCTCGCGCACCGAGACGTCGGCGACCTCGGCGACACCGTGCCCGTCGCCGAGCAGCTCGACGGTCTCGCGCACGGGCTCGGCCCGTACGTCGACGGCGACCACCGTCGCGCCGTTCGCGGTGAACTCCCGGGCGATGGCCCGGCCCATGCCCGAGCCGGCACCGGTGACGATCGCGATGCGCTTGTCGAGTTTCATCATGCTCTCCTTCGAGGGTAGGGGTCCTCCATCAGCCGCCGCGCGGCGGTGATGATGTCGCCCTCGTTCGGTATCCAGGCGCGTTCGAGACTCGGGGCGTACGGCGCGGGCGCGGTGGGGGCGCCGACCCGCAGGACGGGCGCGTCGAGGGACCAGAAGCCCTCGTTCACGGCCAGCGCGGCGAGCTCGGCACCCGCGCCGAACTCGGTGGCGGCCTCGTGCACGATCAGCAGCCGGTTGGTGCGCGCGAGCGACTCCAGCACCGTGCGCCGGTCGAGCGGGGTGATGGTCCGCAGGTCGACGACCTCGGCGTCGATCCCCTCGGCGGCGAGGGCGCCGGCGGCGTCGAGCGCCAGGTGCGCCATCCGCGACCACGCGACGATCGTCAGGTCGCCGCCCGGACGCATGATCCGGGCCTCGCCGAGCGGAACGCGGTGATCGGGGGCCGGCATCGTGCCCTTGCGCTCGTAGAGCAGCCGGTTCTCGATGAAGATCACCGGGTTGTCGTCTTCGACGGCGGTGCGGAACAGGCCGTACGCGTCCTCCGGGGTGGCCGGCATCACGACGGTGAGGCCGGGGATGTGGGCGAGCAGCGCTTCGAGGCTCTGCGAGTGCTGGCTGCCCGAGGATCGCCCGGCGGCGAACTGGGTGCGCACCACCATCGGCACCGTCGCCGCGCCGCCGGTCATGAAGCGCAGCTTGGCGGCCTGGTTCATCAGCTGGTCCAGGCAGGTGCCGACGAAGTCCAGGTACATCAGTTCGACCACGGGCCGCAGCCCGGCCATCGCCGCCCCCACGCCCAGGCCCATGATCGCCGTCTCGGAGATCGGGGTGTCGAGCACCCGGCCGGGGAACCGTTCGGCGAGCCCGCGGGTCAGCCCGAAGACGTTGCCCCCGCCGACGTCGATGCCCGCGAGGAACACCCGCGGGTCGTCGGCCAGGGCGTCGTGCATGGCCTGGCGGAGGATCCGCGAGGTCGACACCGGCGCGGCGGCGTCCTCGCGTGCCGCGCTCGTGGCCGCCGCGGTAGCCGTGGCGGTGGTCGCGGCGGGCGGGCGCGGCGCGGGGGCGGCGGGGCGGGGACCGAACACGAAGTCGAGAACGGTGCGCGGGCCGGGCTCGGCCGAGGCGGCCGCGAACCGCTCCGCCTCCGCGACCGTGCGGGCGACCTCGTCGCCGAGCCGGTCCAGCTCACCGGCCGGCACGCCCAGCTCGGCGAGGCGCGCGCGGGCGCGGGCCAGCGGATCGCGCGACGGGTCGCCGGGCGGCTCCTCCGCGCGGTACCGCTGCTGGTCGCCCTCGTAGTGCCCGCGCACGCGCAGCGTCACCGCCTCGACCAGGTACGGCCCGGCGCCGGCGCGCACCCCGTCGAACACCGCGCTCAGCGTCGCCTCCACGGCCTCCACGTCGTTGCCGTCCACGCGGCGGAACGGCAGGCCGTAGCCGGCCGCGCGGGCCGACAGCGGCACGGCGTGCTGGTCGCTCGTCCGGGAGAACTCCGAAAAACCGTTGTTCTCGCAGACGAAGACGATCGGCAGCCGCCACAGCGCGGCGAGGTTCACCGCCTCGTGGAACGCCCCGGTGGCCACCGCGCCGTCGCCGAAGAACGCGAGCGCGAGCGCGCCGGAGCCGCGTACGCGCAGGGCGTGGGCGGCCCCGGTCGCGATGGGCAGGCCGGCGCCCACGATGCCGTTCGCGCCGAAGATGCCGAGCTCCGGGTCGGCGACGTGCATGGAGCCGCCCCGGCCCCGGCAGGTGCCGGTCGCCTTGCCCATCAGCTCGGCGAACATGCCGGCCGGGTCGAGCCCTTTGGCGAGCACGTGCCCGTGCCCGCGATGCGTGGAGGTGATCACGTCGTCGGCGCGGGCCCGGAACAGCGTGCCGACCGCGACCGCCTCCTGGCCGACCGACAGGTGCACGAACCCCGGGATGGCGCCCTGGGCGTAGAGCGCCGCGATCCGTTCCTCCGTCGTGCGGATCAGCAGCATCCGCCGGTAGGCGACGAGCAGATCGTCGCGGTTCACCGGCGTTCGCCCCGGCCGGCGCGCAGCTCGCGGACCGCCGTCTCGCGAAGCCGGAACTTCTGGATCTTCCCGCTCTCGGTGCGGGGCAGCCGGTCGGTCACGAGCAGGTACTCCGGCAGCTTGTGCTTGGCGATCTCGTAGCCCAGCAGGAACGCGGTGAGCTCGCGCAGCGTCGGCGGCGGCGCCGCCTCGGCGGGGACGACGAACGCGCAGGCCCGCTCGCCCAGGGTGTCGTCGGGCACGCCGACGATCGCCACGTCGCCGACCGCCGGATGCTCCAGCAGGTAGTCCTCGACCTCCTTGACGCTGATGTTCTCGCCGCCGCGCACGATGATGTCCTTCGCCCGGCCGGCGATCGTGATGCCGCCGTCGGGCGAGATCGTCGCCAGGTCCCCGGTGCGGAACCAGCCGTCGGCCGTGAACGACTCGGCGGTGTGCGCCGGGTCGAGATAGCCGAGGCACAGCTCGGGGCCGCGCACCTCGAGCTCGCCGACCCCGTCCACCGGATCGGCGAGCCGGGCCTGCGACGACCCGGTGAGCCGCCCGTCGGTCTCCTCCCGGATCCGGTCGGGGTCGTCGGGGCCGCCGCAGGTCACGGTCGGCATCTCGGTCAGCCCGTACGCCCGGACCACGACCGCGTCGAGCACCTCGGCGGCCCGCCGCACCAGCGCCGGCGGCACGTCCGCGCCGCCGCACACGAACCCGGTCAGCGACGAGGCGCCGCCGCGCCGGGCGTACTCGTCGCACAGTCCGCGCAGGAACGGCGTGGCGCCGACGCTGAACGTGCAGCCGCCGGACTCGATGATGTCGACGCCGGCCGCCGCGTCCCATTCGGCCTGCAGCGCCACCGAGCCGCCGATCAGCAGCGGCATCACCACCCCGTACAGCAGCCCGGTGATGTGGCCGAGCGGGGAGGGCATGTAGATGCGGTCGCCGTCGAGCCGGAACAGCCGGGCGATCGACCACGACTCGACGAGCAGCGTGCGGTGGCTGTGCAGCACGCCCTTGGGGGTTCCGGTCGTGCCGGAGGTGAACATCAGCAGGCACACGTCGTCGAGGCCGGCGTCGAGCTCCGGTGCGGCCGGGCCGGCCGCCGGGGGCCCGGCGGCCTCGGGGTCGCGGACGGTCAGGATCGGCACGTCCGCCCCCGTCCGCGCGGCCGCGGCCCGGATCAGCTCCGGATGGTCCGTGCCGCGGTAGCGGGCCGGGGCGACGATGGCGGCGAGGTCGCAGGCCGTGAAGATCCTGGCCAGCTCCGCGACCCGGAAGTTGACCGGCACCGGGCACACCACGGCGCCCATGCCCCACAGCGCGTGGATCGTCGCCACCGTCTCCCACCAGTTGGGCAGCTGCACTCCGACGACGTCGCCGCGCCGCACCCCGGCCGCCCGCAGCCGGGCCTGCCGGCCGGCCACCGCCGACAGCAGCGCGGCCGAGTCCAGCCGTGCCGTGCCGTCGACCACCAGCGCACGCGCCCCGGCGGTGCGCCCGATGTCGGCGAGCAGGGCGGGCGTGGCGGTGGGCAGGGCCGCGGCTTCGGGAAAGGTCGCCTCCGTCGCCCAGGTGGGGGTCAGCATGCGATCAGAGCTCGCGGATCGGGTTCGGGTTGACGCCGGGGAGCACCGCGTGCCCGCCGTCGACGGGCAGGGCGACGCCGGTGATGTCGCGCGCGTCGTCGGAGGCGAGGAACACCACCGACCGGCTGACGGTGTCCGGGTCGAGCAGCCCCCGGGCGGCGAGCGCCGACCAGCCGTAGGCGTTGTGCCACCGGTCCTGCGGCGTGCCGCCCGGGCCGCCGGCCATCATGTCGTAGGCGCCCTGCCAGTCGTTCATCTTCGTGTCGACGATGCCGGGGCACACCGCGTTGCAGCGGATGTTGTAGGGGCCGAGCTCGATGGCGGCGTTGCGCATCAGCCCGAGCACGCCGTGCTTGGCCGACACGTAGTGGGTCATGCCGGCGCCGGCCTCGAAGCCGTTCACCGACGACGTCAGCACGATCGAGCCCCGCTTGTGCTCGATCATGGTCGGCACCACGGCCTTCACCGTGCGCCAGACGCCGGTGAGGTTGATGTCGATCATCTCCTGCCACTGCGCTTCGGTGATCTCCCAGAGCTTCCCGAGCGCCCAGATGCCTGCGTTGGCGACCAGGATGTCGATGGGGCCGAGCTCGGCCACGCCGCGGGCCACCGCGTCGGCGAGACCGGCGCCGTCGCGCACGTCGCACTCGGCCGCGACCACCCGCCGGCCGAGGCCCTCGACCTCCTTCACGAGGGCGTCGAGCTCGGCCCGGGTCGCCATCGGGTACGGCGCGGTGTCGACGTCGCGGCACCGGTCGAGGGCGACGATGTCGGCGCCGGCCTTGGCCAGCGCGAGAACGTGCGAGCGGCCCTGCCCCCGCGCCGCACCGGTGACGAAAGCAACGTGTCCGGTCAGATCAGGCATGGTTCCTTCTCTCCTTCGAGATCAGCCGGCCGAGGCCGCCGGCGGTCGCCGACGGCCGGACGGTGCTGATGATCAACGCGACGATGGTGAGCACGCCGACGGCGATGAGGTAGCCGCCGGTCGGCACGTCGACGAACGGGACGAAGTCCTGCACCTCGGCGACGAACAGCGCGGCGAGCACGCAGCCGATCGCCGAGCCGCGGCCGCCGAACAGCAGCGCGCCGCCGATCACCGGCAGGGCGATCGACAGCAGCACGTATCCGGATCCGGAGTTGGGGTCGCCCACCCCGGTCTGTGCGGCGAGCGCGATCGAGCCGAGCCCGGCGATCGCCCCCGCGACGACGAACATCACGGCGCGGAACCGCGAGGCCCGCACGCCGAGCTGCGACGCCCGGACCGCCGAGTAGCCGACCGCTCGCGACCGCAGCCCGGCGCGCGTGCCGTTCACCCACACATCGATGAGGATCGCCAGCACGACGGCCACCAGGAAGAATCCCGGGATGTACGCCACCCCCTGGCCCAGCAGCACGGCCAGGTCGTTGTTGATGAGGCCGGCCGGCGTCGGCCGCAGGATCCGCCCGATGCCCAGGAAGATGCCGAGCGTGGCGATGGTGGCGATCACCGCCGTGACGCGCAGGCGCACGACCAGCAGCGCGTTCACCGCCCCCAGCACCGCCCCGCCGGCGACCGCGAGGCCGAACAGCAGCGCCGGCGACCCCGTGGGGAAGAACGACAGCAGCACGACGAGCAGCCCCATCATGGACCCGATCGACGCGTCGATCTCGCCGACCAGCAGCACCGGAAGCTGGGCCAGCGCGGCGAACGTCAACGGCAGGCCGAGCTGCAGGATCGCGCCGAGGTTGCCGGCGGTACCGAAGTTGCCGTCGCGGTAGGTGCCGTAGATCCACAGTGCGGCGAGCAGTGCGGCGAGCAGGCCGAACGTCGCCGGCGTCAGCGTCAGCCGCTGGCCGGGCCGCACGGCCGGGCGGGCGCCGCGGCGGCGCCTCCCCTGGCGCCTGCCCTGCTCCGGCCGGTCCGCCGTCCGGTGCTCCCGTTCCTCCTGCCGCTCGGTGGCCGTGGTGAAGGCGCGGACGATCGCCTCCTCCGTCACCTCGTCGCCCGACAGCTCGGCCACGCTGCGGCCCCGGGCCAGCACCACGACCCGGTCGGCGAGCAGCCGCAGCTCGCCGGCGTCGCTGGAGGTGAAGACCACGGCCGTCCCCCGCTCGGCGACCGCGACGAGCGAACGGTAGATGTCGAACCGCGACCGCACGTCGACGCCCTCGGTGGGCTCCTCGATCAGCAGCGCCTTCGGCTCGCGGGCCACGGCCCGCCCGACCGCCACCTTCTGCTGGTTGCCGCCCGACAGCGTCGACACGGGCTGCTCGATCGAGCCGCGCGCCAGGTCGTAGGCGTCGGCCAGCTCCGTGGCCCGGGCGACCTCGCGCCGCCGCCGCAGCCACCGCCACCACCGGCCCGCCGACGCGTCGAGCGCCAGCGTGTAGTTCTCGCGGATCGACAGCAGGCCCGAAAGCGACTCGTCGCGGCGGTCGGAGCTGACGAAGACCGCCCCGACATCGACGGCGTCCTCGGCGCGGCGCAGCGGCGCGCCGTCGACGGTGACCTCGCCGCCGTCGAGGCCGTCGCCGGCCAGCGCCCGGATCAGCTCCGCCTGGCCGTTGCCCGCCGCGCCGCCGATGCCGACGATCTCGCCGCGCCGCACGGCCAGCTCGATCGGGCCGCAGGACGCCGCCCGCAGGGCGGTGCAGGTGAGGACGACCGGCGCACCGGCGTCGCCCCTGGCGGACCGCCGGGTGAACGCCGTCACCTCACGCCCGGCCATGTGCCGCACCAGCTCCTCGGTGCTCGCCCCGGCGGTGGGCAGCTCGGCCACGAGCGCGCCGTCGCGCAGGATCGCGATGTCCGAGGCGACGGCGAGGACCTCGTGCAGCCGGTGGGTCACGAAGATGACGCAGGCCCCGCGGGCGGCGGCGGCGCGCATGTTCTCCAGAACCCACTCGACGCCTTTCTCGTCCAGCGACGACGTCGACTCGTCGAAGAGGATCACGTCGGGCCGCCGGGCCAGCACCGCCGCGATCTCCACCAGCCGCTGCTCGTTGCCCGGCAGGTCGCCGGTGCGGCTGTCGAGGCCGACCCCGTCGAGCCCGGCCGCGTCGAGCACCGCCCGCTGCCAGGGCGCGTCCCCGCCGGCGGGGCGGAACTCGGGCTCGACGATGAGGTCGAGGTTCTGCGCGACGGTGAGCTCGTCGATGAGCGAACCGTCCTGGTAGACGCAGGCGACCCGGGCCGTGGCGGCCGCGCCCGCCGCACCCGTGAGCGGCGCCCCGTCGAACCTGACCACGCCGGCGTCGGCGCGGTGGATCCCGGCGACGATCTTCACGAACGTCGACTTGCCGGAACCGTTCTCGCCGATCAGGCCGTGGACGACGCCGCGGCCGAACGTCGCCGACATCGCGTTCAGGGCGACGGTGGACCCGAAGGTCTTGGTGACCGCCTCGGCGACCAGGCCGCTCCCACCGGACGGGCCGGGCGCCGCGCCGGGCACGGCCGCGCCCGGGTCGGTGTCGCGTCCGATCGACCTCATCCTTCGCTCCTTCGATCGATGTGTCACGGTGGCGGGGCCGCCGGCTCAGCCGGAGGTGAGCAGCGTCGTGAGCAGCGAGTCGGGCAGCAATGTCGGGCCGGGGGCGTTCGGCGGCTGGTCGGGCAGATAGTCGCCCTTCTTCGCCGGCACGAACGGCAGCGGGAACATCAGCATCGGGCTGACCTTCTTGCCCGCGAGGTGGTTCATCAGCGCCGCCAAGGCGATGCCGCCCTCGAAGTTGATGCTGCTGGAGTAGGCCAGCTGCCACTCCTGCGGGGTGCCCAGGTCCTTCTCCCAGATCTCCAGCAGGGAGTTGTCGGAGGTCCAGGTGACCTGCGCCGGCACCTTGACCTTGGCCTTCTTGTAGGTCTGGACGATGTTCACCGTCTGCTTGGCGTAGTCGTAGAGCACCGCGTCGATCTTCTGGCCGGTCGAGATCAGGGCGGTGGTGGCCGACACGGCCCCGCCCTCGGTCCAGTCGGTGTTCGACCGGTTCACGACCTTGATGCCGGGGGCGTGCTCCTTGAACCACGACTCGGCGCACTTCTGCCAGCCGGCGCCCTGCGGGTTGCCGGGAGTGCCGGTGAAGAACGCCACGTTGCCGCGGTCGCCGAGCATCTTCGCCGTCGTCTGCGCCATCTGGTTGCCGTCGTCGCAGAAATCGGAGGCGACCTGCGACACGACGGCGTTGGCGGCGTCCTCGCCGGGGATTCCGCCGTAGGCCACGACCGGGATCCCTGCGTTGGTGGCCTGCTGGAACGCCGCCGTCATGGCCGGGCCGAAGTCGTCGTAGGTGACGATCCCGGTGACCTTGCGGGCGATCAGCGTCTTCAGGTTGGCCTGCATCGTCTGCAGGTCGCCGTCGGCCTGCAGGTAGATCACCGTGCCGATGTTGGGGTACGAGGTGGCCTGCAGGGTGATCTGGGCGCGGGTGATGTGCCGCCACAGGTCCGACCCGGCGCCGTCGAGGATCGCCAGGGTCAGCTCCCCATCGCCGATCTTGCAGGTCGGCCGGCTCATACAGCCCTCCGCGATCTTCACCTGCTCCTCGGTGTAGTCGCGGCCCGCCTCGTACAGGCCCTGCACGATCGTCGGGTCGAGCTGGTCGGCGGTGATGGCGTCGGTGAGAAACGCCTTCTTGAGGATCTCCGCCTTCTGCTCCTCGGTGAGGTCGAGCGGCTCCGGCTCGTACAGCGAGGCGTCGCCGCCGGACGCGGCGCCGCCGGAGCCGGTGGTGCCGGTGGTGCCGGTGGACGAGGTGCAGCCGGTCAGGGTGGCGGCGACGAGCGTGGTGGCGGCAAGGAGGGCCGGGAGCCGTAGCCTGCGGGTGCGCGGGGGTCGTTCCGTGTACACGGCATCCTCTTTCCTGGATCGTGACAAGGCGGGACGGTTGGAGGGGACGACGTGGATCGCCGATCGGGCCGTGCCGGGTCAGGCGGCCGTGGCGTCGGCCGTGCCGCCGGCGCGCCGACGGCGGAGAAGTCGTAGGGAGCCGAGGCCGGTGGCCAGCATCGCGAGAATGAGGACGGCGCCCTGGATGACGCCCTGCGTGCCGGGTGCGATGCCGGTCGCCGCCACGTCCTGGTTGATGAAGGTGAGGAAGACCGCACCGGCCAGCGTCGCGGCCGGGTGCAGGCGGCCGCCGCTGAGGGCCGCGCCCCCGAGCACGACGACCACGATGGTGGACAGCTGATAGTCGTCGCCGAGCGACAGCGTCGGCGTGCCGATGCTCCCCACCAGCAGCACCCCGCCGACGCTGTAGAGCAGCGCCGCCACGACGTACGTCGCGGTGCGGTAGCGGCGCACGGCGATGCCCTGATACCGGCCGGCCCGCGGGCTGGTGCTGGCGGCGGTCAGCCTGCGGCCGACCGACGTGTAACCCAGCGCGACGCCGGTCAGCGCGACCAGCACGACCGACGCGATGAGGATGGGGCTCACGCCGCCGAACGTCCGGCCGGTGAAGGCGCTCCAGGCGGCCGGCACGTCCAGGCGGTTCACGCCGTTGCTGTACCAGATGTGCGCCAGGCCGGCCATGACCTGGCCGGTCGCCAGGGTCACGACCAGCGGGCTCAGGCCGACGAGTTCGACCAGCACGCCGTTGGCGATGCCGCAGAGCAGGCCCGCCGCGACCGCGTACGCGACGGCGACCGGGAGGGACGCGCCGTCGCCCGCGCTCTTCATCACGAAGACGATGCCGGCGACGGTGACGACCGACGACACGCTGAGGTCGATGCCGCCGCCGCCGATCACCAGCGACTGCCCCAGCGAGGCGACGATCAGCACCCCGAGCAGCGGAGTCATCGTCGCCAGCCCGCCGAAGCCGATGCTGCTCGGGAAGAGCACCACGCTGATCACGAGCATCAGCAGGGCGACCAGCCACGGCAGCGCGACCGGAGCGCCGCGCCACCGCAGATCCGCCCAGGTGAGGCGGACCTGGCGGGCCGTCGGACCGGACATGGCGCTCCCTCCTTTCCCTCGTCGCGGGGCCGGTCAGGCGTACCTGACGATCTGGTTGGCGACCGTCGGCAGCTCCTTGAGGTGCCGGTCGAACCACGAACCGGCCGCGCGGGCGGCGTAGTCGAGGGCGGTGACGTTGCTGTAGAGCGTCATGTGGTCGGTGGCCGGGAGGACCACGAGCTCCTTGCGCGAGCTCGGGATGGCGTTGTACGCCGCGATCTCCTGGTCCCACATGGTGATGTCGTCCTGGTCGGCGACGATCATCATGACCGGCTTGTCGAGCAGCCGCGGCGCGTACGGCGCGGCGTTGTACTCCATCAGCCGCTCGACGGACGCGATCGTGTTGCGGTGCTCGTGCCGCGGGGCCTGCGTCGCCTTGAGCTCGTTGAAGACCGCGAGCACGTCGTCGTCGGGCCACACCGAGAACTCGTCGTCGGGCCCGGCGGGCACCCCCGACATCTTCATGTAGCCGTACTCGCCGGTCTCGGTGCGCTTGACGCGGTCGTCGGCGACGAACGCCCGCAGCTTGCGGAACCGGTCGGTGCCGTGCATCCGCCACATGGTCTCGTAGCCGTCGATGACCGGGACGTTGGAGACCACGGCCTTCACCCGCGGGTCGACGGCGCCGACGATCAGGACGTGACCGCCGCTGTACGAAATGCCCCAGACGCCGATGCGGCCGGCGTCGAGCTCCGGCTGCCCGGCGGCGAACGTGATCGCGTTCTTGTAGTCCTCGATCTGGTCCCACGGGTCGATGTGCTGGCGCGGCTCGCCGTCGCTCGCGCCCATCCGCCGATAGTCGAAGATCAGCGCGGCGAAGCCACGGCGGACGAACTCGGCGGCGTACTGCGGCTGCCGTAGCTCCTTGACATAGCACCAGCCCCCCGCCATCACGACGACGGGGAACGGCCCCTCGCCGTCGGGCAGGAGCAGGTCTCCGCGGACCGTCTCCCCGCCGCTGAGGAATTCGATCTCGCGCTGGGTCATCGCGCCCTCCGGGTGGTTCGGCTATCTGGCTTGGTGCCGAGGAACGTAACCCAGGCCACACAAGGTGTCAACTATTGATTTACACACGGAAGTCTTGATAAACGGACGCATAACGGCAATCTCCCGAAAGAGCACGTGATCGTGTGTGTAGTGTTGCTACACACTTCTGCCGACGCCCGCGCTACCGAGCGCCGAGCATGCGGATGGCGAGGTCGGCGTGGGCGTACGCCACCTGGTTCACGCTGTACGGCCCATCGGCGCGGAACCAGACGGCGACGCCGATGCCCATGTCGAGGATCGCGAACGACGCCAGCCGCGGCTCCGCGATGTGAAAACGCCCGAGATCGCGACCCCGCTCGATGGTCTCGCGCAGCGTGTGCTCATAGCGGGCCCGCAGCGCCAGCACCTCGGCCCTCGCGTCCGGCTCCAGGTTGTCGATCTCGCGGTTGCCGACGAAGGCCTCCTCCCGGTGGCCGGCGTGAAAACGCACATGCGCCTCCACCATGCGGCGCACCTGGACGACGACATCGTCCGAAGACTCCAGCGCCGCCGCCTGCTCGGCGATCAGCACGCGCATCGTGGCGAGCATGATGTCGCGGAGCAGCGCCTGCTTCGACTCCACATGGCGGTAGAGGCTGGGCCCGCGGACGCCCAGCACGGCGCCGATGTCGGCCATGCCGGTCGCGCGGTAGCCCCGCTCGGCGAACAGCGAGAGCGCCGCGGCACGGATCGAGTCCAGGTCGATGGATCCCCGCGCTGCCGTCACCCGGCGAGTCTAGCGATTGCTATCAATCGTTCGCCACAGCGTCCCGAAGCCTTGACGAACCACGCTGAACTGGCACATCATCGGCTAACAGTCATTAGCGAACGGAGCCGGTGGTGTCTTTCGACCTGTCCCTGAGCCCACGGGTGGCGCAGTGGCGCGAGCGCATCGCCCGGTTCGTCGCCGAGGAGGTGATCCCCCGTGAACAGGCGGCCTTCGCCCACGGCGTCGACGACGACCTGCGGCGGGAACTCCAGTCCGCCGCCCGCGCCGCCGGCCTGTGGGCCCCGCAGGCACCGGCCGACCTGGGCGGCGGCGGCTTCCGGTTCGACGAGACCGCCGTACTCCTCGAAGAGGCCGGCACCAGCCCGCTCGGCCCGCTCGCGCTGAACTGCGCCGCACCCGACGAAGGCAACATCCACCTGCTCGACGAGATCGCCACGGCGGAGCAGCGCGCCCGCTACCTCGCGCCGCTGGTCGCCGGCACGGCGCGGTCCTGCTTCGCGATGACCGAACCCGTCCCCGGCGCCGGCTCCGATCCCCAGGCACTGCGCACCGAGGCGCGGCGACGCCCCGGCGGCTGGACCATCTCCGGCGAGAAACACCTGATCACCGGGGCCGCCGGGGCGGCCTTCGCCATCGTGATGGCACGCGGCGGCCTGCCCGACGGCGGCGGCGGCGCGACGATGTTCCTCGTCGACACCGACACCCCCGGCTGGCACGTGACCGGCCACGCCCGCACCATCGACACCACCATGGTGGGCGGCCACTGCAACGTCGTGCTGGACGACGTCGAGGTCGGCGACGAAGCCGTGCTCGGCGAGCCGGGGCTCGGCTTCCGCTACGCCCAGGTACGCCTCGCCCCCGCCCGGCTGACCCACTGCATGCGCTGGCTCGGCGCCGCCCGCCGGGCACACGAGATCGCCCTGCGCCGCGCCGTGCACCGCGAACTGTTCGGCTCCCCGCTGGCCGACCTCGGCATGGCCCAGCAGCTGATCGCCGACAACGAGATCGACCTGGCCGCCGCCCGCGCCCTGCTCTGGCAGACCTGCTGGCAGGTGGCCACCGGAAGCAAAGGCACCGAGGAGTCGTCCCGGGCCAAAGTGTTCGTGAGCGAGGCGACCGGGCGGGTCGTGGACCGCGCCGTACAGCTCGCCGGAGGCCTGGGCACCAGCGAAGACCTGGTGATCGGCAGGATCTACGCCGACATCCGCGCCTTCCGCATCTACGACGGATCCTCCGAAACCCATCGCATGTCGATCGCCCGGCGGGCCGCCCGCCGGGCCCGCGCGACGGACCCCGACACCACAGGACAGACGCAGGCATGACAGACACGACAGGCAGCACAGGCGCGCAGAGCACGACAGACGCGCAGAGCACGGCGGACACGGACCGGCTGTGAGCGACCTGCCGCCCCCCGACCTGCCCGGGCTGCCCGCCGCCGCCGTGGACGCGTGGCTGCGCGCCACCCTCCCCGGCATCGTCGGCGACGAGCCATGGACCGCGCAGCTCATCTCCGGCGGACTGTCCAACCTCACCTACCGGCTGCGCACCGCCGGCGGCGGCCTGGTGCTGCGCCGCCCGCCCCTGGCCACGGCTCTGCCGAGCGCACACGACATGCGCCGCGAGTTCCGCGTCCTCACCGCCCTGCACGGCAGCGCCGTCCCCGTACCCGAGGCGCTGGCGCTGTGCACCGACCCCGGCGTGCTCGGCGCGCCTTTCTACGTGATGCGCGAGGTGCCGGGCGTCGTGCTCCGCACCGCCGCCGACACCGCCGGGCTCACCGAGACGCAGCGGGCCGCCGTCGCCGACCGGCTGATCGACGCCCTGGCCGCGCTGCACGCCGTCGACCCCGGCACGGTCGGGCTCGACGGCTTCGGCCGCCCGGAAGGCTACCTGACCCGGCAGCTGAAACGCTGGGGCGAACAGTGGCGGCGCTCCCGCACCCGGTCCCTGCCCGACATGGACACCCTGCTCGACCGCCTCTCCGCCCGCACCCCGCCCGACGGACGCGCCGCCATCGTGCACGGCGACTTCCGCCTCGACAACACACTCGTCGACCTCTCCGGACCCACGCCCCGGATCGCGGCGGTGCTCGACTGGGAGCTGTCCACCCTCGGAGACCCCCTGGCCGACCTCGGCCTGACCCTCGTCTACTGGCACGACCCGGGCGACACCGAACGGTCGGCGATCCCCGTGGCCGCCGGCCTCACCGCCCACCCCGGCTTCCCCACCGCCGAACAACTCGCCGCCGGCTACGCCGAACGCAGCGGCGCCGACCTGAGCGCCCTGCCGTACTATGTCGCGTTCGGCTGCCTCAAACTCGCGATCATCCTGGAGGGCGTGCACGCACGCTACCTCAGCGGCCGCACCGTAGGGGAAGGCTACGACACGGTGGGTGCCGCCGTCCCCCTGCTCGTCGCCCGTGGCCTGCGCGAACCGATCTGACGAAACGGAGAGAACGTGCCGGAGTCTCGATCCACCCTGGAGGACCCCACCCGGTGGTTCCGGCTGGACGGCAAAGTGGTGCTGATCACCGGAGCCAGCTCGGGCCTCGGCCTCGGCTTCGCGTGGGCCCTGGCCGGCGCGGGCGCATCGGTGATGCTGGCCGCCCGCCGCGCCGACCGCCTCAAGACCGCCGTCGACGCGCTCACCGCCGCCGGCGCGCGGGCCGCCTGCGAACCCGTCGACGTGACCCGCCCCGAAGACTGCGAACGGCTCGTCGCGGCCACCATCGAACGCCTGGGCCGCCTCGACGTCCTCATCAACAACGCCGGCATCGGCACCGCCGTCCCCGCCACCCGCGAAACCCCCGAAGAGTTCCACCGGGTGCTGGCGGTCAACCTCGAAGGCGCGTACTGGATGGCCCAGGCCTGCGGCAGGGTCATGCGCCCCGGCTCCAGCATCGTCAACATCTCCAGCATGCTCGGCCTGATCCCGTCCTGGGCGCCCCAGGCCGCCTACAGCTCCAGCAAGGCCGGCCTGATCGGCCTCACCCGCGACCTCGCCCAGCAGTGGACCGGCCGCAAAGGCATCCGCGTCAACGCGGTGGCGCCCGGCTACTTCGCGTCGGAGATGTCGGCGGCGATCCCCCAGGACCGCCTCATGGAATTCGTCCGGTCGGCCGGCCCCATCGGCCGCCTCGGCGAACAACGCGAGCTCGACGCCGCGGTCCTGTTCCTGGCCAGCGACGCCTCCTCGTACATTACCGGCACCACGCTCAGCGTCGACGGCGGCGCCGCGATGCGCTGACCGCCCCGGTCACCGCGGCTCCGCGCCGTCGGGATAGGGCCAGGCGTTCGGCCGGCAGCCCTCCAGGCTTTTCGACTGCTGCACCATGACCGGCGCGCGCCGCCCCCGGCCCGGACACCGCTCGTGGCCATGGCCGAGCGCATGCCCCACCTCGTGACTGATGACGTACTGACGATACGTGCGCAGATCGCCGTGATACTGCGGCACGCCCTCCCCCCAGCGCCTGGCGTTGATGACCGAGCGCCGCCCGTTCCAGCAGGACAACTCGCCCCCGGTGCGCAACGGCAGGCACTGCCGGATCGTCATCCGCGGACTCGACAGCGCCACACGTACCCGCACAGGGCCATGATCGACCCGCTTGAACCGCATCCGGCCACCACTACCCCAGCCACGCGGATCGTTCAGCGTGCGATGCACCTCCGCGGCGAACTCCGCCGGATCGAACGGCAGCCCCTCCTCCACCTCCACGAGGTACCGAACCAGCTCACCCCGGCTACCGGCCGGCGGCAACGCGGTGCCCGGAACCACGACATACCGTCCCTTGGCGGACTCGGGCACCCGCACGACCGGCGGCTGCCCCCTATCCCCCGACGGCGACGGCGACCCGGCGGCCGACGCACTGCTCGAAGGCGAAGCGGATTTCACGGCCGACGGCGAACCCACCGAGCCTCCCGGCCGAGCGGCGACCTGATGCCGCCGATCCGTACCACTGGCCTGCGGCCGCGCCGACGTGTGCGCCGAACCACACCCACCCACCACAAGAAGGCAGACACCGACACCGACCAGCCGCGCGGCGACCCCCCACCGACGACGACCGCCCCACATGATCATGGCCATCACCGCCCAGCCTATAACGATCTTCCCCTCGACCCCCCGACCGACACACACCCCACCACCTCCCAGAACACACAGCTCAACGACCACGCCCCGAGACGGAAAAGTCCCGCCCTCACGGTGTACGAGGCGGTGGACACGAAACGGAGAACGGCACGGCATGCCCGTGCCCCACCGGGCGCGGGAGGGCGAAGCTCCCCAGCCCGTCGCCCCCACCGACGCCGTCATCCGGGACGCCGTCGGGTATCCCGCTGGAAACCGTCCGCCGGACGGCGGCCCGATCACTCGTCCCCGGCACCCGGCCCACCTGTAGATCGCGTAGCTCGCGCCGCCGACGGTGCCGGTCGCTCCTGCGCCGGATCGAGGCGGGCCCAGACGCGTACGAGGCAGCGCAGGTCGTCGTCGTCCAGCCGGTCGAAGAAGAGCTCGCGCAGGTCGCTGCGATGACGCCGCCACGCCTTGCGCAGGAGCGCGCGGCCCTCCTTGGTCAAGACGACGTCGAAGCCCCGGCCGTCCACGGTCGATCGCCGGCGCTCGATGAGGCCGCGGCGTTGCAGCCGGTCGGCGAGGCGGGTGAAGCCGCCCGTGGACATCAGGCGGCGTTCGGCGAGCTCGGACATGCGCATGCCGCCCGGCCCCGCCGGGCCGAGCAGGGCCAGCACGCTGTACTCGGCCATGCTCACGTTCAACGTGGCGAGCCCCGCCTCGAGCGCGCGCCACAGCCTGTCGTGGACGTACAGGAAACCCCGCCACGCCTGGTCCTCGAGCGGTCGCAGGTCATCGGTCGCCATGCCCGCACGGTATCGGAGGCGGGACGGGCCGAGCATCCCGTACCGGCCCCGAAGCCATGCGGGAATAGTTGTCTGCGCAGACAGCTTATAGGGAGTGCCGGCGCCCGGCAGACCGGCCGGCAGAGAGGAAGAGACCGATGACATTCGAACTCGGGATCATGACTTTCGGCGAGGTCACCGACGATCCCTTCACCGGACGGCCCGCATCGCCACGGCAGCGCGTGCGCGACACCATCGAGCAGGCCCAGGTCGCCGACCAGGTGGGCCTCGACGTGTTCGGCGTCGGTGAGCACCATCGCTCCGACTTCGTCGGGTCCGCGCCGACCATCCTGCTCGCGGCCGCCGCCGAAGCCACCCAACGCATCAGGCTGACCAGCTCGGTCACCGTGCTCGGCTCCGAAGACCCGGTGCGCGTCTGGGAACAGTTCGCCACGATCGACCTGCTCTCGGCGGGCCGAGCCGAGATCATCGCGGGCCGCGGCTCCTACACCGAGTCCTTCCCGCTGTTCGGCTACGACCTGAAGGACTACGCGGACCTGTTCCGCGAAAAGCTCGACCTGCTCCTCAAAATCCGCGCCCAGAACCCGATCACCTGGTCAGGACGCTTCCGCGCCCCCCTGCTGGACGCCGACATCGCCCCCCGCGCCGACGGCGACACCATCCCCATCTGGGTGGGAGTCGGCGGCACCCTGGCCTCGGCCGTCAGCACCGGCAGGCTCGGCCTGCCGATGGCGCTGGCCCTCCTGCTCGGACCGGTGACGTTCCACGAACAAACCGTCGAACTGTACCGCGCGGCCGCCGAACAGGCCGGGCACGACCCGGCCACGCTGCCCATCAGCATCAACACCCACGGATACGTCGGGCGCACCTCCCAGGACGCCCGCGACACCATGTACCCCTACTTCGCCAAGGGCATGATGGACAACAACCACCAGCGAGGCGAAGGCTTCCCGCTCTCACGGCCGGCGTTCGACGCGCAGGCCTCACCCGGCTCCGGCCTCCTGGTCGGCAGCCCGCAGGAAGTCATCGACAAGCTGCTCACCTACCACGAGCTGTACGGCATCAGCCGCGCCATCATCCAGATGGGCTTCGGCGGAATGCCGCAAAAGGAGCACCTCGCGGCGATCGAGCGACTCGGCACCGAAGTCGCGCCCGTCGTCCGCCGAGAGACCACCCTGACCGCGGGGAGGACGGCATGACCACCACCCCATCCACCGTCGGCGCCACCCCTGCCGCCCCCACCGCCGCGCCGACGCTACGCGTCGTCGTCCTCAACGGCAGCCCCAGCCGCCCGTCCAAAACCATGGGCCTCGTCGACGTCGTCCTGGAGACACTGGCCGCGATGCTCCCCATCGAGACGTCCCGCATCGACGTCTACGGCCTCGGCCACGAATTCACCGACACCGTCGAACGCGACGACGCCCCTCCCGCCGTAGAAGCCGCCCTCCGGCTCGCCGAGAACGCCGACCTCCTGATCGCCGCCGTTCCCGTGTACCGGGGCTCCTACCCGGGCATGTTCAAACACTTCTTCGACCTCGTCGACCAGTACGCCCTGGCCAACAAACTCGTCCTGCTCGTCGCCACAGGCGGCGGCGAACACCACGCACTCGTCCTGGAACACGCCCTGCGACCCCTCTTCGCCTTCTTCCAAGCGCTGACCATCCCCGTAGCGATCTACGCCTCATCGGGGGATTTCGACGGAACCACCCTGCTCAACCCCCGCATCTACGGCCGCATCCAGATGGCCCTCACCGATGTGACCGACCTCCTGCACACCAGAGCCGCCCACATCACCTGACCCCGAACGCCGCAACCGCCCATCCACACCCGACCATCTCAGACACCCGTCCGGCCGGCCCCAAGGGCCGGCCGGACGGACACTCGACCCCAACCGACCGGCCGACGCAACGTTCCCAACCGGCCCGATCCCCGGCGCGGCCACCGACCGCCCACGGCAGACACCGCGGTCGGCCTCCCCACCGACGCCGCCCCACAATCGGCTATCCTGGATACCCCGGCACCGGCATCCAGCCCTGCCCGACGGCCCGGCCTCCCAGCAGGAACCCCGTCGCGATCGACGAGCCGGACCGGTACCCTTCACTCAGAGGGGCGTTAGCTCAATGGTAGAGCTGCAGACTTTTAATCTGTAGGTTCAGGGTTCGAGCCCCTGGCGCCCCACCACAGGTAGGCCCTCTGACCTGCACAAACACGCACACCGAGCCTCTTCTGGAACAACCTTCTGGACTCTGTGTGCTCGCTGTGGGCTCGCCAGTACAGACCCCGTACACGGCCACCGGTAGGCGCCAGCACGGTCGTTGCCCGGACGTGGCATCTCTCCAGCAGGGCGTGCGCTCGTGTCCCGCTCGAAAATACGGTTTGGTGCTGTGAGCTGGGGTTTTGCTGCATGATCAGGGCGGTGGCTGCGACCATCTCGAGGTGTTGCTGTCGCTGATTTACCGGTTGCTGAGGGGCTTGTTCGGCCTTCTGACCGTACTGATCCGCTCTGATCTGTCCAAGGATGTTGAACTGCTGGTGCTCCGTCAGGAGAACCAGGTGCTTCGCCGTCAGCTTGGTGGTCAGCCGCGGTGGGGTCACGCCGACCGGCTCTGGCTTACGGCGTTGTCCCGGCTGATCCGCCGCCGCCGGTGGGCGGAGGTGTTCCCGGTCACCCCAGCGACGATCCTGCGCTGGCACCGTAGCCTGGTAGCACGTAAGTGGACCTTCACCGACAGACGACACCCGGGACGCCCTTGCACTCGCCGGCCGGTCAAGGCCCTGGTCGTGCGGATGGCGCAGCAGAAGCCGACCTGGGGACACCGGAGAATCCAGGGTGAGTTGGCGCGCCTGGGCTACTAGCTTGCGGCCTCCACGGTGTGGGAGATCCTGCACGCCGCTGGTATCGATCCGGCGCCTCGCCGGGCCGGGCCGACCTGGCGGCAGTTCCTGACCGTCCAAGCCCACGCGATCATCGCCTGCGACTTCCTGGTGGTCGAGACGGCGCTGCTCAAGCGGCTGTATGTGCTGATCTTCATCGAACACGGCACCCGGAAACTACACCTGGCCGGAATAACCGCACACCCGACCGGAGCATGGACCGTGCAGCAAGCCCGCAACCTGGTCATGGACCTGGGTGACCGCATCGCCGGGCTGCGGTTCTTGATCCACGATCGAGACCCGCTCTTCACCTCTGCCTTTCGTGAGGTCTTCACCGCTGAAGGGCTACGGACCATCACCACGCTGCCGCGGACACCGAGGATGAACGCCATCTGCGAGCGCGTCATCGGCACCCTGCGCCGTGAGCTCCTGGACCGGATCCTGATCCTCAACGAACGCCACCTGACCTTCGTGCTCCGCGAGTACCTGATCCACTACGACGGGCACCGTCCGCACCAGTCCCGGAACCAACGTCCTCCGGACATCGCCACGCAGCCTGCCTGCGACGTGACCGACCTCAACGACCTACGATCCATCCACCGAAAACCCGTCGTCACAGGCATGATCAACGAATACCACCACGCCGCATAACCGCAGCTCAAGCCACATAACTCAATATTCGAGCGGCACACCACCGCGGCACGATCGCGATGCTCAGCCCTGATCTTGTCCTGGCTCTGCCCCCACGGCCGATACGCCGACCGGCCCATCACTGGCTCCGCTCCGCCGATGGGCGACCCGAACGGCCAGGGTGCTCAGCAGGCTGATCACTGCCGTTCGTCGTGCTGGGGGCAACTGTGCCCAGATCTCCACTCGGAGGGCTCACCAGGGGATCCGTCCTGTTCACCGGGCACTGGGCATCACCTGTCTCCCTCGCTCGCAGCCGACCCCCGCGCGCCACCAACTGTAGTAACGCTTCTACGCTCAGTATCGGCCCATGTTCCCGGTTCGCGATAGAGACATTTACGTCTTCAGGGGCATTGCCAGTGGCGGACTGAAGACTGCAACGGGGAGACTAAAGATCTCCTCGGTCTTGATCAATATCAGGTGCGGAAATGGACCCCTGGCACCGGCACGTCACGAGTTGCATGCTCGCCCACGCGTTCCTGGCCGTACAGGCGGCTTCGCTGGGAAAAGCACGGTCCACTATGGAAAGGACGTGCGACTGACCTCCGCAGTACTGATCCGCCCTTCTTTAAACGAAATACGGCGTCTGCTCGCCCGCACGTTCATCGCTGCGTCGAACGGAATCGATCATCTATTGCACTGGGCCGGCCTGCGACTGCGGCACCAGACGCGGGCCATGATCAGCCACTATAACGTGGCGACCACCTACCTCAAGATCTGCGACTGTAGTACCAGGGTCATCCATATTGTCAAACATGGATGACCAATATAACACACTGTAGTCAATATTGATCAGAATTCGTCTTGTCGCCCGAGCATTTACATGGCATACTGCGAGATAGTGGACCTCAACGGAAACACCGCTTCACTCGGAACCGCGAATAGCTAGTCAAATATAATTTGAGGACGCCCGATCACATCTTCCACCTAAGCCTTCTTCGTAATGTCATCAACAAACGAAAGGATAGTATGAAGGCGCGGCTGATACTCGTGATAGCATTCGTCATGTCCCTCTTGACTTATCCGGCCTTCGCAATGGCCGAGTCAACCCCATCCCCTGGAGACGTAGTCGATTCCTCCACTTCTCAAACCGAGACTATCGTGCTCTCTCGGGACCAGCAGCCCAAAGCGAATTACCCCACGCTCACTAAGCTAGCCCAGGACGCCGAGGCCAAGGGAATCCCACTGAGGCAGGCTCTGGATGAGTACGCTAAAGGGGTCATCGCGAACAATCCCTCGGCGCAACACGCGATGCCGGACGGACCCGTTCCCGATCCAACAATCGACGTAGATGGCATCCCATTCGCCGAACTGATCGACCTCGACCACCTCGCAAAAAGTAAGAACATATCTTTCGAGGAGGCCATTGATCGCTATGCATGGACACCCAAGCTACGGGACTTCAAGAGCGCGCTTAACGCTAAATTCCATGACCAATTAGCAGGGGTGGCCATCGTCGACGACGGCCGAGGCATCCGCGTCGGCTTCAAGGATGGCGTGCCCTCTGAGGCCGTTGACCTCGGCAAAACCCTACCAGTACAGGTCACCTTCACCGGTGGCAAGGGCTTTTCGGAGGCCGAACTGGTGGAGACCGCAAACTCGCGGTATGACGCGTTGACCGCTTATCCGGAAGTAGCCGAGGCCACGGCTGCGCATGACAATGAAACCGGTATAGTAACCCTTACCGTCGAATTGCGCAAAAATCTCGCCCAGCAAGTTGCCCCAGACATCACCCTTCAGCCAGCACCATCCAATAACCCTCACATCAAAGTCGACCTAAAGGTCGTTGATGATCTCGGGATCGAGCCCGCCGACAATTACCTCCGAGGCGGAGGGTACCTTGAGAAAAGCGGCGAGAAAATCTGTACGGCAGGATTCAATGCCATCTCAAGCTCGGGAGTAAAGAACTCTACCACTGCGCGACACTGCGCACAGGACCAGTATCAGTACCTATGGTATCGAAACCATCCTGACTATGACACTGGAGGGACGACTCTCGGTCGGATCTTCCGTGCCACCAAATACGATCTTGCCCGCTACCAGGGAGGCTCCCTGACGCGCACAAGGACGTTTTACTACGAGCTCAATCTGCCCCGCTATGCCAGAGCCATCGACAGAAACCCCAGCGTAGGGGATCCCATCTGCTCATTCGGCAGGACTAGCGCTGAGGCAGGGCTCGGCGCCCGATGCGGACAGATCACCGGATTTTATGATCAATCCCCAGCAGGCCCAGATTCCATATTAGTAGACTATGCGTTGAAGAAGGGCGACAGCGGCGGACCGGGATATTGGGGCAGCACAGCCATTGCAATGACCAGCGAAGTGGCGGCAACATACTCGGTCCTCACCTCGGTAGCCGGGTTTTCATCGGACGGCGACGGGCTGGGTAGCAATTGGGAGGTCTGGATATGTTCTAGCTGCTGACCTGCACGCTACTTAGTATGAGAGCCGCTCACTCGAGCGGCTCTCATACTATCGTGTACATGGATTTATCATGCGCTAGCATATGTAAAGATCTAAGCAGATTGTAGATTTCTGCACTTTCATTCCGACGTTGCGATTTAGGCGAGATTGGGATCGCGGAAGAAGCTACGAACGAGGGCGAGAAGTTTCTGAAGGCTTCGGAGTTCGGAGAGCATGAACGCCTTCATCTGCTGGATGCCATGGACGGCTGCACGGCCAACATGGTCATGTTTTACATTCTTCCAGACCCACTCGTCGGGGTTGAGCTCGGGTGAGTAGGCAGGCAGAAAAAACAGTTTCAGCATGCCATTGCTGTCGTCGGCGAACTCCTTGAGGAGCTTGGCGTGGTGGACGCGGCTGTTGTCGAGGATGAGGTACACCGGCCGCCCATCACTATCCGACATCAAGCGCTTACAGAACACTTTGAAATCTTTCGCCTTGATGCTCTCGTCGAAAAGCTGGAAACGAAGCTTTTCCTGCCTGGTAACGGCTGACACCACAAAAGCCGATTTCTTGGCCCCGGTGTGCGCGACGGTTGGCGTCTGCCCCACCGGCGCCCAGGTCGTACCAGCGTGATACTGGGTGCCGATAGCGGCCTCATCTGCGAAGTAGATGATGGCGTCGACCTCTTTCGCCTCTTTGACAATTTTTGGGTAGTCCTCGGACTTCCAGCGCTCAACCAATTCAGGATTCTGCTGGTAGGCCTTGTACAATGGCTTCTGCGGCGACATCCCGAGCTGATGCAGTACGCGGCCGACGCTGGCAACTGACAACCTGACACCGAAGCGTTTCCAGATGAGCTCTTGGACCATGATGCGTGTCCACAGCGCCACCCCAAAGCTCAGTTGCCGTGGATCGCACCCACCAGCAGCGCATGCAAGGAGGACATCTGCTCGGCGCTGAGTTTCGCATAGGGGCCACGGGTCTTCTTCGTTCTCAGGCCGGCACTCGCGATAGCCACGCAGCCACGCGAACAGTGACCGCCTGGATACGTTGAGAATTCGCGCGACATCGTCTGGTGCCTCGCCCTGTTCCAGGAGACGAACTGCATGCAGTCGTTCTTCGAACGTAGCACGCCTACCCGTTAACGCCATGCGATCATAATCTCATAGAATGCTGTATCTTTATGCAGAAACCAGAAATCTCCTTAGATCAAGCTCCAATTCGGGTGGCCCCACGGAGCTGGGATAGGTCAACGATCTGGACGATGGAAGCTTCCTTCTTACCGCGTTGTCTGATCGAGCACAGCGGCAGTTGGGGCCATCCGGTGCTCCGTGGTAGGGGGTACACGGAACGTTTTTCATCCTCGGGCTGCTTCGTGGTTTGCAGGACGGCGATGGCCTTGCACAGGTGGCCGGCCTTGCTGGGGCTGCAGCGGAGCTTGCGTAGGATGCGCCAGCTTTTGAGCTGCGCGTTCGCGCGCTCGCCCGGGCCGCGTAGCCGGGCGTGTGATCGGTTGGCGATCTTCTGGGACTCGGGCTTGTTCTTACCCTTGTACGGCGTGACCAGCGCCTGCCCGGCCCCCTGGTAGCCCTTGTCGGCCAGGGTAAGGATCCCGGCCCGCTCCAACCGGCGCACGATCCCCCAGATCCGGGCTGCGGTCAGATCGTGGGTGCTGCCCGGCAGCGCCCCGGACGTCCAGATGATCGTCCCGTCCGGGGAAGCGATGACCTGGATGTTCACCCCGTGCATGCGATGCTTGCCGGAGGAGTACGGCCGATCGGCCCGGACGCGGTCGATGGCGATGAGCGTGCCGTCCAGGATCAGGTGGTCCGGCCCGTTCTTTTTGACCCTGCGTAGTGCCTGGTCAAGCTTGGGGGATCGAGCCGACAGGAGCTTGATCGTCTCGTGCACGTATCGCCACGCGGTCGCGGTCGACACCTCAAAGCCTTCGCCGAGTTCGCTGAAGGTCTCGCCTTTGCGCAGGTGAACCAGCGTGAGTAGGGCCTGCTGGCCGGGGTTGAGCCGCCGCCAGGGCGAGCTGATGGCAGCGCGGTGCCGGCGGACCAGCCCGGCAAGGTAGTTCAGCGTTGAGGACGACACATCGACGGCCGCACGGTAGAACAGCATCCAGAGCCCCTGGTTTCCGACGGATGGATTGTGGTGATCAACCCGTCTACCAGGGGTTCTTCTACGTGATCAGCCGAATGCCCAGAACGCGATCACGCTGTGATCAGCACCTCGCCACATAGGGATGAAAAACGTTCACGGTAGCGGCGAGTTTCACGAGCCTTCGAGGGCGTGATCCGCGAGGCGGGCAACTGGTTGCCGCCCGGGATAGCACATCGTCTGGAGCCGACCAGGACGAGGCGAGGAGGGAACATAGCTGGTTTTGTCCCCGAACCGCACCTCCTTGTGATTCCATGGTTCTCATGCGAAAGAATACCAAGGTCAGTATGCTGTTGATGCTGACTCTCACTATGGGGGCGGCTAGCCTCTCCGTCGGGTGTACAGCGCGCATGACTCCCAAGGGCCACGGCATTCCCGTCCCCACCACTCACCTCTCCAGTTCCCCTAGTCGTTTGGGCTTACATACAGAAGGCAGTGACCCACTGATCATCGTGAACGAATCGGATGAGCACTATCTACTAGGGCAAGTAGCCAAATTGGGGTACGACAGCGTGACAAAATGCCTTCTCTTATTCACCCCAGACCCCGTGGCTGTCGTATGGCCGCCCGGAACCAAACCCGTCGTCTACGATGGAATACGCGGAGTTTTTGCTCCAGGAATCGGACGTATCCTGGTAGGGGATGAGATCAGCATGGTAGGGGGATACGAATTCTGGCAGACGAGGCCTCCGTCGTTCTATCATGTCGACAACCCCGACACTGCCATCAAATGCCTGCGAAACACGAGGGAAAGAAGTGTGTTCTTGGCCGGAACCATCGAAAGCATTGAGAGGAAGAGTCGCTAGAAGGACTTCGGACTCAAACGCTTCAAATATTGTAAGCATTCAGGCCATTCGCGAAGCGTGACATGCGGGGCGCTCGTGTGACGATC
>JBIQJI010000077.1:0-31421 GCA_044507605.1 Actinomycetales bacterium
GCGCGGCGGGCCGGGCGGCGCGGCGCCCACGACTCGCTGCCGCCCGGCGGCACCGCCATGGCGTTCCTGCGCGTCGCCGTGGCCTCCGGCGCGCCGACGGGCCGCGCGCCCCGGCTGCGGGTCGCGGCGGGCGGGCGATGGGCGGCCGTATCGGCACATTCCGGGGTGCGCGCCGCCGGCGCGGCGGCCCGGTTCGCGGCGCGGGGACGGCTCACCACCCTGGCCGTGGGGGACACGCTCGTGAGCTGTGACCCGGCGGCGCCGCACTGCGCGGCCGCCCGCCACCGCGTGCCCGGCTACCGCGACAACGACCTGTGGCCGATGCGCCCGATCGACCAGGACGGCGACCGGGCCACCACAGCCTCCAGCGCCGCCCGGCTCGACCTGCCCCAGGGCACCCGCGTCGTCTGGGCCGGGCTCTACTGGTCGGCGACGGTGCTTCCGCCGGAGATCGGCGACGAGGCGCGGTGGTTCACGCGGCCCGGCGAGACGCCGAGCATCCGCCTGCGGGCGCCGCACGCGCGCCACTACACCGCGGTGCGCGCCAGCGACGTCAGCTACGACGAGCTGCCGGCCGGCGTCGCCTACCAGGCGTTCCGCGACGTGACGGGGCTGGTGCGGGCGGGCGGCGGCGGCCGGTGGTGGGCGGCCGACCCGCCGCTGCGGGCCGGCGACTCCGGGCACGCCGGGTGGGCGCTGGTGGTCGTGGTCGGCGGCCCGCGGCTGCCGTACGGCATGGCGGCCGTGCTCGACTCGGCCACCGTGCTCGGCGGCGACGACCACCGCCAGACCCTGGACATCCCCCTCGCCGGAGTCTTCGCCGCGTTCCCGGCGGCGGAGCGCACGGCGCGGCTGGACGCCGTCGTGTGGGACGGGGACGGCGACCTGTCCGGGGACCGGGTGCTGCTCGACGGGCGGCCGTTGCGCCCGCTGGGCGGCGACCGCGATCCGCGCAACGCGTTCGACGGCTCGGCGTCCGGCACGCCGAACGGAACCTTCGGCACCGGCGTCGCGGCCTTCCGGCCCGTCGTGCGGCCGTCGTCGGTGCTCCGGCTGACCACCAGGGAGGACGTGCTGCTGTTCGGCGCGGCCGCCCTCACCATTCCCGCCGCCGCGTAGCGCGACGGCCCGAACTAGGACAAACTGGTACGTGAACACGCAAGCGCTGGGGTCGGATCGGCGGGAATGCGTCTCGACCGATGATGATCATGACTACCCTGGAACGGCCAGACCGAGCAGAGAAGGGCGGTGCCGAGTGGATCGCTGCGCCCTTTTCGTGGACGCCGGATACCTGCTGAGCGACGGCGCCATGGCCGTGCACGGCACCGCCAGGCGCGACGCCGTCTCCTGGGACTATCCCGGCCTGATGCGGCTGCTCACCGACCTGTCCCGCGAGCGCACCGGCCTGCCCCTGCTGCGCTGCTACTGGTACGACGCCACCGTCGAGGGCCGCCGCACGGCCGAACACGACACGCTGGCCGACCTTCCCGGCCTGAAGCTGCGCCTGGCCCGCATCAGGCCCGGCCGCCGCGAAGGCGTCGACGCCCAGGTGCACCGCGACCTGATGACCCTCGCCCGCAACTCCGCCATCTGCGACGCGGTGATCGTCAGCGGCGACGAGGACCTCACTCAGGTCATCTGCGACGCCCAGGACCTCGGCATGCGCGTCACCGTGATGAACGTCACCCCCGCCGCCGACGGCGCCCGCGCCCTCCGCCAGGAGTGCGACGACCTGATCGAGCTCGACACCGGCCGGCTCCGGCCGTACGTCGCCCTGTCGGCCGGCGCGGAGCAGCCCGCCCTCGGCCCGGGCCGCTCCGCGCCCGGCGGCCGCCGCCGCGGCCACGCCCTGCCGAGCGGCCGCTCCGCCGACTCCCCGCCGCAGCCCGACCCGCTTCCGGTACGCCGCCCCGAGGCCCTGCCCACCGCCGCCTCGGCCGATCACACGAGCCGCCACGCCGCCGCACCCGCCGACGGCTCTGGCGACGACCCCCTCCGCCGAACGCTGGAGGGCCTGCGCGACCTCTCCGGCGACGACTCGCAGCGGCCCGACACCGGAAGCGAAACACACTCCGACGCCTACGCGGCGGTGAGCCTCACCGGCATCGACCTGCCTCGCATCGCCGACCACGGACCCGACCAGAACGGCACGCCCAACCACATGGGCGGCCAGAGCGGCGCCCACAGCAGCACAGGACAGCCCGGACAGCAAGGGCAGCAAGGACAGCAAGGACAGAACGGCAGCGCCCAGAGCGGCGCCGCTCAGGCAGGCATGGCACAGGGCGGTATGTCAGGTGCGTCGCAGGCCGGTCTGTCGCAGGCCGGTCTGTCACAGAGCGGTCTTCCACAGGACGGCATGACACAGAGCGGAGTGGCACAGACCGGTGCCGCACAGACCGGAGCCATACAAAGTGGTGCCACACAGAGCGGTGTCGCTCAGATGGGCACCGCGCCGAATAACACTGGGCACAGTGGCACCGACCGCCAGGCCACCGGTGCCATGCCTCCGGCCGCACCGCCGGCCCCGCAGCAGGCCCCGCAGCAGGCCATGCCCCCGCCGCCGAGCGGCACCGGCACCTCCGCCCCCGGCTACTACTCGGGGTCGGCCGCCCCGTCCAACGGGTCCTATCAGGCCCGGCCCGCCGGCGCTTCGGCGGGCTCGCACTCGGCGTCCTACCCGGGCGACTCCACCGGCGCCTACCCGCCGCCGTCGCCTCCGTTGACCGCGCCCACCGGCATGCAGGCGTACCCGGGGCAGCACCAGCAGCAGCCGCCCCCTCAGCAGCCCCGCCCCACCCAGCAGCAGCCGCCCCTGGGCCCCTACACGGCGCCGCAGCCGTCCGCGCCGGTGCAGCAGGCCGGCCCGACCCTCACCGACGCGGTGAAGTCCGCACACAAGGAGGGGCACGACTTCGGTGAGTCGGTGGCGCGGGACGCCCCCGCGCTGTGGCTGGAGGCGGTGCTGGCCCGCAAGCCGCGCATGCCCTCCGACCTGGAGGCGCGGCTGCTTCAGGGCTCGTCGCTGCCCATCGATTTCCTGCTCCACGACGAGGTGCGGCACGCCCTGCGCCGCGGCTTCTGGGACGCCTTGGAGCACGCCCGCCACTAGGTGTGTCAGCTGAGGGCGTCGAAGCCGGCGCGCAGGTGGGCGATACGTTCGCCGAGGTCGGACAGGGGGACCACGTCGCCGTTCTTGCGCGCCACTTCCTTGACCCGGCCGAGTTCTTCCTCGACGGCCGCCAGGCGGCGCGACAGCTCGGGCAGCACGGTGGCGTGGCCCTGGGCGGAGCCGGGCAGGGTGCTCGGCAGTTCGGCGTTGAGTCGTTCGCGCAGCAGCGCGGCCTGCTCGGCGAGCCGCTGGTTCATGTTGTACAGCTCGACGAACACCGACACCTTGGCCCGCAGCACCCACGGGTCGAACGGCTTGGTCAGGTAGTCGACGGCGCCCGCGGCGTAGCCGCGGAACGCGAAGTCGGGGGCGCTGTCGACCACGGTCAGGAAGATGATGGGGATGTTGCGGGTGCGTTCGCGCCGCTTGATGTGCGCTGCCGTCTCGAATCCGTCCATGCCGGGCATGCGCACGTCGAGCAGGATCAGCGCGAACTCGGTGCCGAGCAGGGCCTTCAGCGCCTCTTCGCCGGATCGGGCGCGAACGGGCACCAGGTCCAGCGAGCTCAGGATGGCCTCCAACGCGATGAGGTTCTCCTCGCGATCGTCGACGAGGAGGATCTTCGCACGGTCGGCCATGGGTCAGTTCCCTTCCTGTGGTTGCCTGCCGTCGCGCATGAGCCAGCCGCGCAGCCGGGCGAGCAGCCGGTCGACGTCGACCGGCTTGGGGATGTAGTCGGAGGCGCCGGACGCGATGCTCTTCTCCCGGTCGCCGCGCATCACCTTGGCCGTCAGCGCGATGATCGGCAGGTCGGCGAACTGCGGCATGCGGCGGATCGCCGACGTGGTCGCCCAGCCGTCCATTTCGGGCATCATGATGTCCATCAGCACGAGGGCGACGTCCTCGTTGCGGTTGAGCTGTTCGATGCCTTCACGGCCGTTCTCGGCGTAGACGACGGTCGAGCCGTGCCGTTCGAGCACGCTGGTGAGGGCGAACACGTTGCGGATGTCGTCGTCGACGATGAGGATCTTGGCGCCGGCCAGCGGGTCCTCACCGGTCCATTCCTGCGGCTCGGCGCCGCCGGCCGGCAGGTGCGGGATCGGCAGGTCGGCCGGCAGCGGGATCTCCGGCAGCACGGTGTCGGGCTCGGGCTCGTACGTCTGCTCCTGTTCCCGTTCCCGTTCCCTTTCGCGCTCTCGTTCGCGCCTGATCGGCGCCGGGCGGTCCACGGACGGGGCGGCGACGCCCTGCCGGGCCGGCGGCAGCGATCCGCTGTGCTGGGTCGGCATGTACAGCGTGAACGTGCTGCCCTTGCCGGGCTCGCTGACGACGTGGATCTCGCCGCCGAGCAGCCGGGCGATCTCGCGGCAGATCGACAGGCCGAGCCCGGTGCCGCCGTACTTGCGGCTGGTGGTGCCGTCGGCCTGCCGGAACGCCTCGAAGATCACATCGAGCTTGTCGGGGGCGATGCCGATGCCGGTGTCGATCACGGCGAACGACAGGACGTCGGGGGCGTCGCGCAGCGACTCGTCCACGAACGGCGTGTCGTCGGTGGCGCGGCTCACGTGCAGCCGCACCTCGCCCTTCGGGGTGAACTTGACGGCGTTCGACAGCAGGTTGCGCAGCACCTGCTGCAGCCGCTGCTCGTCGGTGCGCAGCTCCGTCGGCACGTCGTCGTCGACCTCGACCGAGAACGACAGCCCCTTGTCCTGGGCGAGCGGCGCGAACGTCGCCTCGACGTAGTCGACCAGCTTGAACAGCGCGAGCTGCTGCGGGTGGATGTCCATGCGGCCGGCCTCGACCTTGGACACGTCGAGGATGTCGTTGATGAGCTGCAGCAGCGCGGTGCCGGCGCCGTGGATGGTCTTGGCGAACTCGACCTGCTGCGGGGTCAGGTTGCCCTCGGCGTTCTCGGTGAGCAGCTTGGCGAGCACGAGCATGCTGTTGAGCGGGGTGCGCAGCTCGTGCGACATGTTCGCCAGAAACTCCGACTTGTAGCGGGACGACACCGCGAGCTGTTCGGCCCGCTCCTCCAGGGTGCGCCTGGCCTGCTCGATTTGGAAGTTCTGGATTTCGATGGCGCGGTTCTGCTTGGCGAGCAGCGCCGCCTTGTCCTCCAGCTCGACGTTCGACAGCCGCAGCTCCTCCTGCTGGCGCTGCAGCTCGTCGGAGCGCTCCTGCAGCTCGGTGGCGAGCCGCTGCGACTCCTTGAGCAGGGCCTCGGTGCGGGAGTTGGCGATGATCGTGTTGATGCTGACGCCGATGGTCTCGACGGCCTGGTTCAGGAACACCATGCTCACCTCGCTCATCTTGGTGAGCGAGGCGAGTTCGAGCACGCCGAGCACCTGGCTTTCGAACAGGATCGGCAGCACCGCGATGTAGGCGGGGCTGGCGCTGCTGAGGCCGGTGTTCACCGTGAGGTATTCGGCCGGCACCTCGTCGAGGATGATCGGCTTGCCCTCCAGGGCGGCCTGGCCGACCAGCCCCTCGCCCATCGCGAAACGTTCCCGGACGCCGGAGCCGGGCTGCACGCCGTAGCCGGCGATCAGGGTCAGGTCGTTGGAGGAGGACGGGTCGACGAGGTAGCAGGCGCCGTAGCTCGCCGCCACGAGCGGGGTGAGCTCGCTCATGATGAGCCGCGACACCTCGTGCAGGTCGCGGTGGCCCTGCATGAGCCGCGAGATGCGGGCCAGGTTGCTCTTCAGCCAGTCCTGCTCCTCGTTGGCCTGCGTGGTGTTGCGCAGGTTCGCCACCATCGTGTTGATGTTGACCTTGAGCTCGGCCAGCTCGCCGGGCGCGTCGACCTCGATCGAGCGGGTGAGGTCGCCGCGGGCGACGGCGCTGGTGACGGTGGCGATGGCGCGGACCTGCGTGGTGAGGTTGCCGGCCAGTTCGTTCACGCTCTCGGTGAGGCGCTTCCAGGTGCCTTCGACGCCCTCGACGCGGGCCTGCCCGCCGAGCTGCCCCTCCGAGCCCACCTCGCGGGCCACGCGGGTCACCTCGGAGGCGAAGCTGGACAGCTGGTCGACCATCTTGTTGATGGTGGTCTTCAGCGCCAGGATCTCGCCCTGCGCGTCGACGTCGATCTTCCTGGTCAGGTCGCCGTTGGCGACCGCCGTCGTGACCTCGCCGATGTTGCGCACCTGGTACGTCAGGTTCGTGGCCATCGAATTGACGTTGTCGGTCAGGTCCTTCCAGATGCCCGACACGCCCCGCACCCGGGCCTGGCCGCCGAGCTGCCCCTCGGTGCCGACCTCGCGGGCCACCCTCGTGACCTCGTCGGCGAACAGCGACAGCTGGTCGACCATCGTGTTGACGGTGTCCTTGAGCTGCAGGATCTCGCCCTGCGCGTCCACCGTGATCTTCTTGGACAGGTCGCCCTGCACCACGGCCGTCGCGACCGCCGAGATCTGCCGCACCTGACCTGTCAAGTTGTTCGCCATGTAGTTGACGTTGTCAGTCAGGTCCTTCCACACGCCGCTGACGCCCCGGACCTGCGCCTGGCCCCCCAACCGGCCCTCGGTGCCGACCTCGCGGGCCACACGCGACACCTCGTCGGCGAACCGGGACAGCTGGTCGACCATGGTGTTCATGGTGCTCTTGAGCTCCAGCATCTCGCCCTGCGCGTCGACGTCGATCTTCTTCGACAGGTCGCCGCCCGCCACGGCCTTGGTCACCAGCGCGATGTTGCGCACCTGGTACGTCAGGTTGTTGGCCATCGAATTGACGTTGTCGGTGAGCGACTTCCACACCCCCGACACGCCCTTGACCTCGGCGCGGCCGCCGAGCTGGCCCTCGGTGCCGACCTCGCGGGCCACCCTGGTCACCTCGTCGGCGAACAGCGACAGCTGGTCGACCATCGTGTTGAGGGTGTCCTTGAGCTGCAGCACCTCGCCCTGCGCGTCGGCGGTGATCTTCTTGGACAGGTCGCCCTGCGCCACCGCCGTCGCCACGGTGGCGATGGCCCGCACCTGCGTGGTCAGGTTGCCGGCCATCACGTTGACGTTCTCGGTGAGGTCCTTCCACACGCCCTGCACGCCGCGCAGCCGGGCCTGGCCGCCGAGCCGGCCGTCGGTGCCGACCTCGCGGGCCACCCGGGTGACCTCCTCGGCGAACTGGGACAGCTGGTCGACCATCTGGTTGACGGTGTTCTTCAGCTCCAGCATCTCGCCCACGGCGTCGACGGTCACCTTGCGGCTCAGGTCGCCGCGCGCCACGGCCGTGGTGACGACCGCGATGTCGCGCACCTGCGCGGAGACACGGCTGGACATCGTGTTGACGGCCTCGGTCAGGTCGCGCCAGCTGCCCGCCATGCCCCGCACGTTGGCCCGGCCGCCGAGCTGGCCCTCCGAGCCGACCTCCTTGGCCACCCGCGTCACCTCGGACGTGAACAGGGACAGCTGGTCGACCATGCCGTTGACGGCCTTGGCCAGCCGGCGCACCTCGCCCCGCGAATTGCGGTCGATGTCGATGCGGCGCGCCAGGTCGCCCTTCGCCACGGCGTCGATGATGTCGGCCGCGCTGCTCACCGGGCTCACCATGGCGGCGATCAGATCGTTGACGGCGTTGACGTTCGCCGCCCACATGCCGGTGCCGGGGCCCGGCGACAGCCGTTCGCCGAACCTGCCCTCGCGCACCACCTCACGCCGCACCCTCGACAACTCGTTGCTCAGATGCTCGTGCCGGTCGGCCACCTCGTTGAGCAGCAGCCGGATGTCGCTCAGCACCCCTGGCGGGGCCTGCGACACCCTTCTGCGGAAGTCGCCGTCACGGAGGGCGGTCAGGGTGTCCAGCAGCGGCCGAAGGTCGGATTCGGTATACGTTCTCTCCACATCTGGTGTCGCTGCCTTGGCAGGCGTCATGGGGGGGCCTCCTTTACCCATGTGGCACCCAGGCGGGGCACTGCTGAACTGATGCCAGTCTGTCACGTTGCGTGGTGTGCGGTCGCCCCTTGTTCGGCACCACGTGCCCACGAAGTGTGGTAAGCACGAAGCAGTGACCAGTACTCCTCAGGCCGTGCTCGCCGCGTCGTTCGCGCCGGGCGAGGCGGCCATCGACGCGGCCAAGCGGTTCACCCAGGAGGTGATGACCGCCTGGGTCGCGATGTCCATCGCCGACGCCGCCGAGCGGCTCACGGCCGAGCTCGTGTCTCAGGTGAGCGACGCCTCGTTCGAGGTCAAGTGGGTTCATGAGGGCGACTCCGTGATGATCGAGGTGGGCCAGCGCGACGTGGCCGAAACCGAGGAGGGCGAAGGCCACGGCGGGGTGGGCGCGACCGAGCCCACGACCCCGGTGACCGCCTGGGGGCTGACCTTCAAGGGGCCGCAGCACACACGCTGGGCACGCCTCGACCTGCCGAGCGGGGCCAGCCATCCCCGTTCCGGCTGGGCCGAGGAGGTGTCGCGCGGACCCGGCTGGCTGGGGTTCCTCGCGGACGCGAGCGATCTTCTCGCCGGCACCCTCGATCCTGACATGGTCCCCGCGATCATCGCACAGATCGTCGTGCCGCGCCTGGCCACGTGGTGCGCGGTGTACACACCGGAGCAGGGCGGCGGCCCGCTGCGCCCGGCGTATCTGTGGCACGCCGACGAGGCCCGGCTCGACGCCCTCCGAGACCAGCTTAGCGAGGTCACCGTGCCGACCGGTGACAGCGCGAGCCCCATGGTGCTGCAGATGGGAGAGTGGCAGGCGCTCGCGTTCCCGCTGTTCGCGCGGGGCCGCAGCCTCGGCGTCATGTGCCTCGGCCGGCACGACCGGTTCCCCGACGACTCCATGCAGCTCGCCGAAGACATCGCCCGGCGGGCCGCCCTCGCCGTCGACAACGCCCGCGTGTACGCCCAGCAGGCCGCCGCCAACCGCGCCCTGCAGCGCAGCCTGCTGCCGCCCAGAGTGCCCGAGACCCCCGGCCTCGACTACCACGTCATCTACGAGCCCGCCGGCGAGACCAACGAGGTCGGCGGCGACTTCTACGACCTGTTCCCCGTGGGCGACGGGGTGTGGCGGTTCGCCATCGGCGACGTGTGCGGCACCGGCCCCGAGGCCGCCGCGGTCACCGGCCTGGCCCGGCACACGCTGCGCCTGCTCGCCCGCGAAGGCTACGGCGTGGCCGCCGTGGTGGGCCGCCTCAACCAGGCCATCCTCGAAGAAGGCGAGCGGGCCAGGTTCCTCACCCTGCTGCACGGCGAGATCGTCCGCGCGCACAGCGGCCTCGACCTGCGCCTGGTGTCGGCCGGCCACCCCGAGGCGCTGCGCCTGCGCCCCAGCGGCGTGGTCGACGTGGTCGCCTCCCCCCAGTCCCTGCTGGGCGTCTTCGAGGAGGCCGGCTTCGAAGCCGAGCCCGTGCACCTGTCGCCCGGCGACGTGCTGCTCGCCGTCACCGACGGCGTCACCGAGCGCCGCAGCGGCGACCGGCTCCTCGACGACGACGGCGGCCTGGCCAAGATCCTCGCCGAGTGCGTCGGCCTGTCGGCCCGCGCCGTCGCCGAGCGCATCCGCCGCGCCGTCCAGGACTTCGGCCAAGGCCCCAGCGCCGACGACCTCGCCATCCTCGTCCTGCGCGCCCCCTAGGGCAGGTGCTCGCGGACGAAGGCCATCTGGGCCGCCATCTGGCGGATCCGCTCCTCCACGACCAGGGTGCCGTGCCCGGCGTCGTACCGATAGACCTCATGGGTGTGGCCGCGCCGGCGAAGCGCTTCGATATAGGCATCGATCTGACCGATGGGGCAGCGCGCGTCGTTCTCCCCGGCGAGGATCAGCAGGGGCGCCGTGACCGAGTCGACGTGGCTGATGGGCGACGAGGCGGCGTACCGTTCGGGCACCTCCTCGGGTGAGCCGCCGAACAGCGCCCGGTGCAGGGCCCGCAGCCCCTCCGCCTCCTGCTCGTAGGCGGCGACATGGTCGGCGATCGGCACCGCCGCGATGCCGGCCGCCCACGACTCCGGCTGCGTGGCGAGACCCAACAAGGTCAGGTAGCCGCCCCACGAGCTGCCGGCGAGCACCAGCCGGGCCGGGTCGGCGATGCCCCTGCCGACGGCCCACTCCCGCACCGCGGCCACGTCGGCCAGCTCGATGTGACCGACCTCGTCGCCGGGCCCGGCCCGCAACGCGTCCCGCCAGGCCGCGCCGTAGCCGCTGGAACCCCGATAGTTCACCCTGATCACCGCGAACCCCTGGTCGACCCAGGCGGCCACCTCGGGTGTGAACGAGTCGGCGTCGTAGGCGGCCGGGCCGCCGTGCAGCAGGAAGACCGTGGGGTAAGGCGCCGAACGGCGCTCCGGCCGGGAGATCAAAGCGTGCACCCGGCCGCCCGGCCCGGTGATGTCGGCGTCCTCCACCGGCACGGAAGGCGGCGCCGGCGGGCCCGGACGATTCAACACGACCTGGCCGCTCGTCGAACGGATCACCGGCGGATGGGCGGCGCTCGACCACAGGTACTCCACGCTGCCGTCGTGCCGGGGCGCCGCCGACTCGATCATGCCGTGCGGCGTGGCGATCGCCGTCATGCCACCGCCGCCCAGGTCATAACGCAGCAGCTCGGTGCGGCCCCGATGCTGATGCACGATCAGCAGCGCCCGCCCGTCCGGATACCAGTCGGCGGTGACCTCGCCCGGCACGCCGCGCAGCCACACCTCCCGCTGCTCGCCCGTCACCGGATCCCAGACGAGCGGCTCACGATGCCCCCGCCGCTCATGCAGGCACAACAGCCGCCGGTCGCCCAGCACCGGCGCGAACCCCACCCCGCAGACCCCCTTGCCGGGGCCGTCGTCGAGCTCGCCGACGACCTTGCCGTTCTGCCTGACCACCCGCAGCGCCGGGTGCCGCGAATCGCCCCCCTCACTGTGCTCGATCGCCGTGAACACCCCGTCGAGAGACATCGCCGCCACCCGCGCCGCCTCGCCGCTGCGATACAACTCGACCGGCGCGTCGTCGCCGTCCGGGCGCACGAACAACACCTGGAAACCGTCCCGCGAACTGCGCCCGATGACCGCGGCCCCCGTGGCCGACAACCCCAGACCCGCCGGATAGCCCGGCAGCACATCGGGATGGGCCGGCTTGTCCGGGCCGCCGTCCCACGGCTGGCGCATCCAGACGCCGTACTCGTCGCCGTCGGTGTCGGCGAACCACCAGATCCACTGCCCGGTGGGGTCGATGGTGCCCAGCGCCGTGCCCTTCGCCCGGTCGGTCACCTGGCGGGTCGTCCCCATCGGACGGTCCCAGGCATAGATCTCCCAGGCGCCGGAGAAGTCGCAGCGGTACACCGCCCGGTTGGGCGCCTGCCGCGCCCACACGGGCAGAGTCATACGGGGAGCGCGGAACCTCGCCTGCCAGCGTTCCTCCGCCTTCATGAACCGGCCTTCATGCGCTGGACCCTCATGAGCGCATTCCCTCCCTAGGCATGGCGGCTGCGTCAAGTATGTCGTCTGCAACTGGGAAATGGCCGAAAACGCACAAGGAATTTCCCGTAGGACACCACTTGAGCCTCAACCGCCACTACTGTGCGTGAATCCAGGTGGTGAGCCGGAACGAAGCGTGCGCGCGGATCGGCTCGGGCAGCTCCGCGATCTTCCGCCGCGTCGCCTCCGCGTCCACATGCCACGCACTCGGCCCCATCCCGACCGCCGCCTCCGCCGCCGCGTGAGACAACGCCAACTCCATCGTCACCGCGTGCTCGGCCGCCGGCGCGAAAAACCGGCCGAGCGTCCCGGCGACCCGCGCGTCCTTGTCCGGATCCACCGACAGCAGGCCGAGCGCCCCCACCAGCTCGCCCAGATGCGCCGCCCCCGGCGTCACCACCAGCAGCCGTCCCCCCGGCTTCAGGACGCGCGCGAATTCGGCGCCGTTGCGCGGCGCGAAAACGTTCAGCAGCACGTCCGCCGCGTCATCCCGCAACGGCAGCGGCCGCCACACGTCCGCCAGCACCGCCCCGACCCGCTCATGCACCCGCGCCGCCCGCCGCACCGCCGCCTTGGCCGCATCGATGGCCACCCCCACGGCCCCATCCCACCCGTCCACCACCCGTGCCAGGTAGAACCCGGTCCCGGCCCCGGCATCAACGACGACAGGCGGCTCCGCGCCCGCTTCCCCGGACCCCCGCGCCACCTCGGCCACCAGCCGCGCCAGCCCGTCGAAGTGCCCCTCCCCGAGAAACCGCTCCCGCGCCGCGATCATCTCCGCACTGTCCCCGGCGGCGAAGGCCCCCTTCCCGGCGAGCAGCCCCACATACCCCTGCCGCGCCACATCGAACCGATGCCCCCGCCCACACCCAAGCCCGGACCTCCCATCCACCCAACCCAGCGTTCCCTCACACACCGGACACCGCAGCACCCGCAAAACGCCATCAAGCACCCCCCAATTGTCCCGCTCTTCCCCCTCACCCCCGAGCCACCACGCCCGCCCGGCCCCGAAACTACGCGCGGGGAAGCGACAGCAGGAGCTCGGCGTTGGAGGACGTCTCGCGGAGCCTGGTGAGCAGAGAGCCGGTGGCCTGGCGGCGGTCGAGGGCCGACAGGGCGCGGCGCAGGCGGGTGACGGCGGCCAGCTCGTCGGCCGGGAGGAGCAGCTCGTCGCGGCGGGTGGAGGAGGCGTGCACGTCGACGGCGGGATGGACACGCTGCTCGGCGAGGGCGCGGCTGAGCCGCAGCTCCATGTTGCCGGTGCCCTTGAACTCCTCGAACAGGCCGTCGTCCATGCGGGACCCGGTCTCGACGAGGGCCGTGGCGATGATGGTGAGGGAGCCGCCTTCGACGACGTTGCGCGCGGCCCCGAAGAAGCGCTTGGGCGGATAGACGGCCCGGGTGTCGATGCCGCCGCTGAGGATCCTGCCGCCGTTCGGGGCGATGCTGTTGTACGCGCGGCCGAGCCGGGTGAGCGAGTCGAGCAGGAGCACCACGTCCTGGCCGAGCTCGACGAGCCGCTTGGCCCGTTCGACGGCCAGCTCGGCGACCGTGGTGTGCTCGCGTTCGGGCTGGTCGAAGGTGGAGTACGCCACCTCGCCGTCGATGGTGCGCCGGAACTCGGTGACCTCCTCCGGGCGCTCGCCGACAAGCACCACCATGAGGTGGGCGTCGGGGTGGTTGACGGTGACGGCCCGCGCGATGGCCTGCAGGATCATGGTCTTGCCCGCTTTCGGCGGCGCCACGATGAGGCCGCGCTGGCCCTTGCCGATGGGGGCGACGAGGTCGATCACGCGCCCGATGGCGGCGTCGGGGCCGGTCTCCAGCCGCAGCACTTGGCCGGGGTGGACGGGCGTCATGTCGGCGAAGGTCATGCGCGGGGAGCCGGGCTCCGCGCCGTTGACCCGGTCGACGCCGGCCAGCCGGTCGTCCCGGGCGGTGCCGGTCACCAGGTCGCCCGGCCGCAGGCCGAACTCCTGCACCTGGGCCTGGGCGACCCGTACGTCGCCGTCGTGCGGCCGATAGCCGTCGATGCGCAGATAGGCGTTCTTGCCTTGGACGTCGAGGACGCCGCTCA
This sequence comes from Actinomycetales bacterium, assembly GCA_044507605.1. Taxonomy (GTDB): domain Bacteria; phylum Actinomycetota; class Actinomycetes; order Streptosporangiales; family Streptosporangiaceae; genus Thermopolyspora. Next base: position 13,580 of record JBIQJI010000077.1, read on the forward strand.
CCGGGACGAACGGCCGGGCCGCGGCGTCGGCACGCGCCGTCGCCGCGCCGTTGGCGCCGCCGCCGGAGCGGATGTCGGTCCGCGCGCCGTTCGCGCGCGTCCGGTTGCGTGGCCGCGAGGCGGCCTTCTTGGCGGACTTTTGCAGAGTCGCTGTCACATGGGGCCCCTTTCTGGAGCAGGGCCTACCGCGCTGAGGAGTGACGAGGATCGAGAGGCGGGGAAACAACAGGCCGGATACGGATGTTTCGGCCGGTGCACCGAATTGTGCGGCGCCGCACCGTCGTCTCGGGTCACACGGAGAACGGCCCGCACCTCGCGTCGCGGGAAAACCATCGCCTGCCCCTCAGTGGGGCGGCCGGAGCGTTGAACGCTGTGAGTGGCGCCGATCGGATGGATCGCCGAAACGCCACACAGCCTGCCAACACCATACCCCGCCGATCTGTTCCCCGAAACCTGTGGCCGCGCTGCCCGCCGTTGTTTCCCGGCGCCGAGTCCTCGCCGTCGTGCTTCTCCCCGTATCGGCGCCCATCTCGCGTTTGCGATGGGCGGTCGACGATGCGGCGACTTGGGCGGTGTGGGGTCGGCGGTTTCGGCTGAGGGGGTAGTTGATTTGGTGTGGTGTGTGGGAGTTGGGGGTGGGTGGGGGTGGGGGTTACCGCATCTGGTCAGGCAACTGTGCAATCTTTTTCGGGGTTCGTGAGTTAGCGTCTGCGCATGGCGCTCATCGAGGCGGATGTTTACTACGCCGGACTGGACAAGAAGCTCGCCGGGGCCGGCGGGTTCTTGACCGACCCTTCGGGGCGGGTCCTGCTGGTCAAGCCGAACTACCGTGATCACTGGGGGTGGCCGGGTGGACATATCGACCCGGGGGAGTGTCCCGAGACCACCTGCGCCCGGGAGATCGAGGAGGAGCTGGGGCTGACGCCTGCTGTGGGGCGGCTGCTCGTCGTGCAGTGGGTGGCTCCGCTGCCGGAGCGTCCTTTCTCGCTGATCCATTTCCTGTTCGACTGCGGCACCGTCGAGGACGGTGAGCGCATCGTGCTTCAGGCCGAGGAGCTCGACGGCTACGGCTTTTTCACGCCGGAGGAGGCCGCTCCGCTGATGCCGCGTCATCTGGTGGCGCGGTTGGAGGCCGCTGTTTCGGCTCGGGTGAACGGCACGACGGCGTACCTGTCTCCGGCCCACGGATGATGGCTATTCATCCTGTTTTGTCGGATTAGTTGCGGGCATTCCTCCGGCTATGCGCGTAGTTGTAGTCGGAGGCACCGGCAACGTCGGGACCAGTGTGATCGAGGCCCTCGGACAGGAGCCGACGGTGTCGTCGATCCTCGGGCTGGCCCGGCGGGTGCCGCGGTGGCGGCCCGGCAAGACCGAGTGGGCCGCGGCCGACGTGACCAGCGACGACCTGGTACGGCACTTCGCCGGGGCCGACGCGGTGGTGCACCTTGCCTGGCTGTTCCAGCCGACGCACGACGTGACGGCCACGTGGCGGGTCAACGTGCTGGGCAGCATGCGGGTGTTCGAGACGGTGGCGCGGTGCGGGGTGCCGGCGCTCGTGTACGCCTCGTCGGTCGGCGCCTACTCTCCGGGGCCGGGCGACACTGACCGTCCGGTGACGGAGGACTGGCCGACGCACGGCTGGCCCGGGGCGGCGTACGCCAGGGAGAAGGCGTACGTGGAGCGGCTGCTCGACGTCTTCGAGCGGGATCGGCCCGACCTGCGGGTGGTGCGGCTGCGGCCGGGGTTCATCTTCAAGCGGCAGGCGGCGGCGGAGCAGGGCCGGCTGTTCGCGGGGCCGCTGCTGCCGAGGCGGATCGTGCGGCCGGGCGGGGTGCCGATCGTGCCGGACATCGCGGGGCTGCGGTTCCAGGCGGTGCACGCGGAGGACATCGGGGAGGCGTACCGGCTGGCGGTGACCCAGGGGGTGCGGGGCGCGTTCAACATCGTCGCCGAGCCGGTGGTGCGGCCGGAGCACCTCGCGGAGCTGCTGCAGGCCCGGCTGGTGCGGGTGCCGCGCGTGGTGGCGCGGAGCCTGCTCGCGGCGGCCTGGCGGCTGCGGCTGGTGCCGGCGGCGCCCGAGCTGATGGACATGGCGCTGCGGCTGCCGTTGCTGGACGCGACGCGGGCGCGGACGGAGCTCGGCTGGCGGCCCCGTCACACGGCGCTGGACGCGCTGCGCGAGGTGATCGAGGGCATGAGCGCCGGCGAGGGCATGGACACGCCGCCGCTGGTCGCCGCAGGCCGCCGCTAGGTGCACAGCAGCTCGACCTGGTCGCGCGCGGTGTAGATGTCCCAGTAGAGGGGGGCGAGTGAGGTCGCGTCGGCGTCGCCGCCTGCTATGGGGACGCCGACCGCGACGTGGGCCACGTGGACGTTGGTGTCGGACAGGGCGACGTTGAGGGCGTGCGCCCAGTTGCGCAGTGCGGCCCCGGCGATGCCGACGTCGGCCGGCATGGGGCTGGGGTGCACCGACGACAGGTTGGTGGTGAAGATGAGGGTGCCGCTGTCGCGGTCGAGCATCGTCGTCAGCACCTGGCCGACCACGTTGATGGCGCCGCCGAGCAGGAACTCCATCCGGGGCCGCACGCTTTCCATGCTGAGGTGCAGGGCGTCGGCGCTCCCGGCGGCCTGCACGGGCACGCGCGGGGCCGGGGAGAACTCCAGGATCTCGATTTCGCCGAACCGGTCGGCGATGGCGCTGAAGACGGCCTCGACGGAGGGCTTGTCGGTGATGTCGGCGGCGAACCCGCGCGCTTGGACGCCTTCTCCGGCGAGCCGTTCGGCGAGGGAGTCCAGTCTGGCCTGCGATCGCGAGACCAGTGCGACGCTGAAACCCTTCTGCCCGAAGACCCGCGCGATGGCGAGGCTCAGTGCGGAGGCGGATCCGACGATGACGATGGTCGACATGGAGTGCTCCCCCCGATGACTCCACAACAGTCCGTCGGGATACCTACCTGAAAGGTGTCCGAATATGCTCCAGACGGCTTTGCGGTCGTACGGGGGCGAGCACGAGCGCACTCGCACCACGGGGCCGGAGCGGCCACCGCGGCACGAGCGTGTGCGGCTTCGGGCGGGAAGCCGGTCAGATGGACTGCTGGGCGAGCGCGAAGCGCACCCCGCCGCCTGCGTCGACCGTGGCGTCGAGGGACTTGTCGTCGAGCAGCGGCGCGGCCTCGGCGTCCAGGAAGAGCCGGGCGCCGGCCGTGTCGATCACCTGGTCGCCTTCCTGCGGCATGGGCGCCAGGCTCAGCGTCAGCGAGCTGTTGGCGGGGTCGCTGGCGATGCGGAGCCCGGTGCCTGCCTCCTGCTGCTGGGTGAGGTCACGGATCACCGAAACGGCGTTGTCGGTCAGAGTGAGCACGATACGACTCCTCGTTGTTCCTTGCTGGATTTCCGGTCGGGCTGGATGTCCGGTCGGGCTGTCGTGATTGATCGCAGGCGCGTTCCCGGCAACGGGGCGGTATGTGATTGGCGCCGTGGGCGGGCTCGTCGGCCCGCCCTGCCGTTCGCGTGGACGTGGCACGCCCAGCGCGGCAGAATCGACCGTCTGCGGCGCGAGGAGGCGGAGCCGGTGCGGCCGCCTCGTTGCCTACGTTTCCCGTTGTGCCGCCGTCATGTCAAATGCTTCCACCGAATCCGTCAGTCGAGGAGGATCATTTCGGTCACGTCGCGGGCGCAGCCCCACGACATGGAGACGCCGATGCCGCCGTGGCCGTAGTTGTGGATGACCCGGGTGCGGCCGATGAGCTGCTGGTCCACCCTGATCGAGGCCCGGCCGGGCCGCAGCCCGACCTCGACCCCGAGCACGCGGGCGTTCGCGAGCCTGGGCTCCACGGCGGCGCAGCGCTGCAGGATCTGCCAGGTCTGGGCGTGGTCGGGGGAGAGGTTCCAGTTGTCGGCCTCGGCGACGCCGCCGAGCACGACCTTGTCGCCGTGGGGCATGAAGCCGGTCCATTCGCGGTCGGCGCCGCCCTGGAAGAAGAAGTCGTCGAGGCCGGGGTTGGCGACGATGACGTGCTGGCCGCGCACCGGGTGGACGTGCGGGTCGTCGGCGAGGCGGCGGGCGTACACGCCGCTGCAGTTGACCACGATGAGCGCCTCGGCCGCGGCCTCGTTCAGCGATGACACCGGGCGGTAGCGGATGGTGCCGCCGGCGGAGGTGAAGCGCTGGCAGAGGTAGTCGAGGTAGACGGGCATGTCGACGAGCGGCGAGGTGATCCAGAACGCCACGGGGAAGCCGGCGTGCTCGGCCGCCGTGGCGTGCCGGAAGCCGACCAGTGTCGGGGCCCATTCGGGTACGTCGCGTCCGATGGTGCTGACGAGGCGGCCCCGGGCCATGTGCACGCCCGTGCCGGGCTGTTCGGCGAGCATGCCGAACTCGCGCAGTCCGACCTGCTGCCAGCGCGTCGTGGACTCGAAGGGCTCCGCGAAGACGGGGCCGCCGATCAGCGCGCCGGCGGCGGCCGAGGTGGTTTCGCGTGCCGCGTGCGCGGTGCGCAGTTCGACTCTGAGTCCTTGTTCGGCGAGGCATACCGCGGTGGTGAGGCCGATCACACCGCCACCGACCACCAGAACATCCGCCATGTCACAAGCTTGCCCCGCCGCGCCACCCCCCACGCCGCAGATGTATCAGCTCGCTATGGCTGGTAGGTGACAATTCAACAAAGAGAGCACTGCTCTTGACATGGATCGGCAGACTCGTGTTCAATGCTCTTAAGTGAGAGCACCGCTCTCAAGAGGTAGGGAGAAGCCCATGACCACCACCCGCTACATCAAGCCGAAGCACGCCACCAACCTCTTCAACGAGACCGTCGCCTGGCTCACCCGCCGGGGCATCAGCGTCCTCGGCAGCCGGGTCCTGCGCGTCCGGGGCCGCAAGTCGGGCGAGTGGCGCACGACCCCGGTCAACCCGATCACCATCGACGGCGTTCAGTACCTGGTCGCGCCGCGCGGCGAGACCCAGTGGGTGCGCAACCTGCGTGCCGCCGCCGGCCACGGCGAGCTGCTGGTCGGCCGCCGGATCACCCCGTTCACCGCCACCGAGGTCGCCGACGACGCCAAGCCGGACATCCTGCGGGCCTACCTGCGGCGCTGGTGGTTCGAGGTCGGCGTCTTCTTCGACGGCGTCAACGCCAAGTCCCCCGGCGACGTGCTGCGCGGCATCGCCCCCGGCTACCCGGTCTTCCGCCTCACCACCGACGGCGCTCAGCGGCAGACGTGACGGTACGTCAGGTCCGGCACGTGCGCCCGCCACTCCCGCTCGGTCAGGTCACGCCCGGCCCGGTCGCACACCACCCGGGCGATTCGGTCGCCCTCGACCTGGTAGCGCAGCACACCGCCCTCGACGTCGGCGACGATCAGCGTGCCCCCGTCGAACGTCAGCGACGCCACGCCGCCCACCGGCCCGGTGAGCGGGTCCCCGATCGGCCGCCCGGTCGTCACGTCCCACAGCGACACGCCGCCGCTCTGCCCGCCGGCCGCCAGCACCCTGCCGCCGCCCGAGAACGCCAGCGCCTGCACCGCCCCGCCGCCCGTACGCAGCACCGGGCCGCGCCGCTCCCCGGTGGCGGTGTCCCAGACGAACAGCCGCCCGGCCGAGTCGCCCGTCACCAACGTCCCCGCCGGGGAGAAGGCGGCCGAGACCAGCACGGTGTTCTCCTCCGGCGCCGATGACAGGGACCGGACCCTGCCGGTGCCCAGCGGCACCAGGTAGCCGGTGCGGGCCGTCAGCACCGCGAGCATGCCCTTGCCGGGGCCGCCGTCCGAGCTGAACGCCAGGATCCGCGCCTCGCTCTCGTCGAGGGTCGTCACCTTGCGCCACACGCCGGTGCGGATGTCGGCCACCAGCACGTCGACGCCCTTCGGCCCGCTCATCAGCGCGGCGGCGGCCGACCCGTCGGGGCTCACCGCCACCGCCGTGAGCGAGGTGTCGTCCTGCTCCGCCGCAGGCACCGCCGTGGTGGCGAGCCGGCGCCGCGCCGTGGTGTCCCACACCATCACCCGCGTGCCGTCGCTCACCAGCGCCCCCATGACCCGGCCGTCGCGGCTGAACCCGATCTGCCGGGCGTTGCTGTCGGCCTGCGCGGGGAACGGCACCCCCGACGGCTTGCCGGTCGTCGTGTCGGTCACCGTGATGCGGCCGGTGCCGTCGTTGGAGACCGACGCGATGAGCCGCCCGTCGGGGCTGAGCGTGTTCACGCCCAGCGCTTCGCCGTACACCGTGGGCAGCACCAGGTCGGCCACGTCGAGCGTGCGCACCGTGCCGTCGAGCAGGTAGCGCAGCGATCGCCCGTCGCCGTCGAACCGCACCTCCGCCGGCGGGCCCGGCGCCCGGTAGGTGAACAGCAGGGTGCCGTCGGACACCCGCCACAGCTTGATCAGGTCGTCGCCGTACGACGCGAGGAAGTCGCCGTCGGGGCTGAACGTCAGCCCGAAGCCCCGCTCCTGGCCCGACGACTCCCAGGTGACGGCCTTGCGGGCGACCAGGTCGCTCAGCGTGATGCCCTGGTCGGAGAAGCAGGCGAGGTGCCGTCCGTCAGGGCTGAAGGCCGCCGTGCCGACATGCCCCGGGCAGGCCCGTTTCGGCAGCTTCGCGGCCTTGGCGTGCGGCAGCCGCCACAGCTGGAGCCGCTGCCCCAGCCCATCGGTGGCGGCGAAGGTGCCGGCGGGGTTCACCGCGCCCCGGTACGCGTGCGCCCGGCGGCTGCGGGTGCCGGTGCGCAGATTCCAGAAGCCGGTGCGCACGCCATCGGTGACGATCAGGACGTCCTTGGCCGGGCCGAACTCCACGTCGATCGAGTAGTGCCCCTCCGGCTTGTCGGGGTGGATGGGGTACGTCCCCTTCAGCGCCTCGCCCTTCGCGACGTCCCACACACGCACGAACGTGCCCGACGCCACGGCGAGCCGCGTGCCGCCGGCGTCGAGCGCGATCGCATGGACGGCCCGGTCGTCCGGCTCCAGCCCTGGCCATCCGCCGATGCGCCGCCCCGTGCGGGTGTCCCAGATCGACACCGTGCCGTCGTGGATCGCGGCGGCGATGCGCCCGTCGCCGCTCAGCGCGAACCTGCGGCCCGGCAGCGCCAGCACCTCCCGCTCCCGCTGCGCCAGCGACGACACCAGCGCGGCCTTCGCCTCGGCGGTGTGCCCGACACGCCAGGCGGCGACGCTCAGCAGCATCGCCCGCACCGGATCGGTGCCGCGCATCGCCCCCGCCTGCGCCGCGAGGCTCCGTGACTCGGCGGCGTCACGGTCGGCGGCGATCACGCGTCCCTCGAGTAACGAGATCACCCCGCCCGACACGGCGAGCGCCAGCAGCGCGGCCAGCGTCGCGATCACACCGCGGCGGCGCCGCGCCCGGCGGCGGGTCAGCGCAGTGCTCGCCGCCAGGAACTCCCGCTCCAGCCGGCTCAACGTCACCAGGCGGCGGTCCGTCGCCGCCCAGCTCAGCGCCTTGTCCAGCCGCTCGCCCTGCAGCAGGTCGCTGTCGCGGCCCCGGTTCCAGCGCAGCGCCGCCATCGACAGCTCGTTCAACGCGGCCAGCCCGGACCGCTCGGCCGACACCCAGCCGCGCAGCCGGGGCCACGCCTGCACCAGCGCCAGCCGCGCCAGCGTGATCTCCTCGTCCGGGTGCGCCGACTCGATCTCCGGGATCAGCAGCCGCTCGAAGCCGGTGAGGATCTTGCGGATGGTCTCGCGCTCCTGCTCCGACCGGCCGTCGTACAGGTCGGTGAGGGTGACGCCGCGCCGGATGATCTCGCCGTCGGCCCGCACGCCCACCATGCGCAGGAACAGCTGCGGCACCCACTCCCGCTCGGCGGGCGACAGCTCTTCGTACGCCTCCTCGGCGAGCGCGCCGAGCGCCGGCTCGGCGACCGGCGCCGACGTGAGCAGCCCGGCCTCGGTGCTGCCGAGCGCCAGTAACTCCGACTCCGAGCCGCGGAACCCCGAGATCAGGCCCTGCAGCAGCTCCCGGGCCGTCGGCCGCGTCTCCGGCTCCTTGGCGAGGGCCGACGCCACCAGGGGCCGCAGCGAACGCGGCAGCGCGGTGAGGTCGGGGTCGGTGGACAGCACCCGGTGCATCACGCCGCCGAGACTCTCGGCGAGGAACGGGTCCTCGCCGGTGGCCGCGAACAGCACGATGCCGGCCCACGCGAACACGTCGGCGGGCTCCTGCGCGCGCTGCCCGGTGAAAACCTCGGGGGCCATGTACGTCGGCGTGCCGGCCACCACGCCGCTCGTCGTCAGCGACATGTCGGCGGTGCGGGCGATGCCGAAGTCGATCACGCGCGGCCCGTCGGGGCCGAGCAGCACGTTGTCGGGCTTGAGGTCGCGATGGACCACCCCGGCCTCGTGGATCGCGGTCAGCGCGGTCGCGATCGCCGTGGCCAGCCGGTGCAGGTCGTCTCCGGTGAACGGCCGCCCCTCACGCACGGCCTCCCGCAGGCTCGGCCCCTCGACGTACTCGCTGACGATGTAGGTGTGCTTGCCGTCGCTGCCGACGTCGAGCACCCGGGCCGTGCAGAACGACGCGACCCGGCGGGCCGCCGCCACCTCTCGTTCGATCCGCGCGCGCCCGGCGGCGTCGTCGCGCAGGACCTTGACCGCGACCCGCTGCCCATCGGGCGCATACGCCTCGTACACCACGCCCTGCCCGCCGGAGCCGAGCCGGCCGGACAGCCAGTAGTCGCCGAGCCGCTGCGGATCGTCAGCCACGAGTGTGTCCATCACATGACCTTAGATGCGGGGGCGTTCTGTCCGGTTCACCGGTGACAGGGAAGTCTAGCCAGCTTCGCGGTGCCGGGCCGAGCATGTCGGCTCGGCGGTCTTGACAGGCCGTTGACGCCGCTCACGATGGGAGCGTGACCACCATTTATGATCATTTAGTCGCGAGCGCCGAAGCGGGACGGGCAGGGCCGGCAAGGCATCGACCAGGGACGTATGACGAACATGCAGTAGGCTGAACCGGTGAACAACGCCGAGATGCCCAGCCTCGCGTCGCAGATTGGGCGCGTCGCCGCCCCGCTGCGCACCCAGGTGCTCGACGTGCTCCGCGAGGCGATCCTGACCATGCGCTTCGCTCCCGGACAGCGGCTGATCGAGCGCGAGCTCATCGATTTGACGGGAGTCTCCCGCACGACCATCCGTGAGGCGCTGCGCGAGCTCGCCGCCGAAGGGCTGGTCCGCACCATCCCGCAGAAAGGCGCCGTCGTCGTCGCGCTGTCCCCGAACGAGGCGGCGGAGCTCTACGAGATCCGTGAGGTCCTCGAAGGGCACCTCGCCAAACGGTTCGTCGAGCGTGCCTCCGACGCCCAGGTCATCGCCCTGCGGCGTTCCTTCACCGAGCTGGAGGACGTGGTGGAGCGGGGCGGCGGCACCCTCGACGTGCTGCGCGCCAAGGACCACCTGTACGACGTCCTGCTCGACGGCGCCGGAAACTCCGCCCTGCGCGCCAACCTGTCCCAGATCCACGCCCGGGTCAGCCTGCTGCGGGCGAGTTCGCTGTCCGCCGACCCCGGCCGCCCGGCCGAGTCGGTGGCCGAGCTGCGCCGCCTGATCGAGGCGGCGGAGGCCCGTGACGCCGAGGCCGCCACGGCGGCCATGACCGCCCACATCCGCTCGGCGGCCCACCTGGGCATCGAGGCGATCAAGAAGTCCCCCGCCCAGTCGTAATGTATGACGATCCGGCCCTCCCAGGGCCGTGAGTTGCCATCCTTTGCAATATCGTCATACGATCCTTCGGGACGGCTGAAGGAGGATGGACATGCCCGATCGAGCCTTGGCGGGCCGGGTGGCGATAGTGACCGGAGCCGCGGGCGGCATCGGCGGCGCGAGCGCCGCCCGGCTCTCCCGCGAGGGGGCCTCGGTGGTCCTCGTCGACCTCGACGGCGACAGAGCGGCCGCCCTGGCCAAGGAACTGCCCGGCGAAACGCTCGCCGTCCAGGCCGACGTGTCGAACGAAGCCGACGTAGAGCGCTACATGGAGGCCGCCGTCAACCGCTTCGGCCGCGTCGACCTGCACCACCTCAACGCCGGCATCCCCGGCTCGCCGGCCCCGCTGCCCGACCTCACCGCCGACGACTTCGACCGGGTCATCGCCATCAACCTGCGCGGCCCGTTCCTCGGCCTGCGCGCCGCCTTCCGCCAGTACGCCCGCCAGGGCGGCGGCGGCGCCATCGTCGTCACCGCCTCGATCGCCAGCCTCCGCGGCAGCGCCGACCTGATCCCTTACCACACGTCCAAGCACGGCGTCCTCGGCCTGGTCCGCAGCGCCGCCGTGTACGGCGGCCCCCGCGGCGTCCGCGTCAACGCCGTGGCCCCCGGCATCATCCCCACGAACCTGTTCGGCTCGGCCCCCGGCCCCGGCGGCGGCTCCGACATGGTCCGCCGCGCCTCGACCTCCCCCATGCGCCGCGCAGGCACCCCCGAGGAGATCGCCGGCGCCGTGGCCTTCCTCCTCGGCGACGACGCCACCTACCTCACAGGTGAGGTCATCTCCATCGACGGCGGCGCCGCGATAGTGAACACCGCCCGCCCCTCCGGCGGCGCCGGCGCCTGGGACACCACCCCCATCGACACCTGACCACCCGCCGCCCCCGCACTCGGCGACCCAAGCCCGACCTTGACACGAAGGGGTTGGGGGAGTCTCCCCGCCACCCCCGAGCGTGGGGAACGATACCGGACACTAGGGTCACTTCATGAGCTATCACTCGCACGCCGACGACTCCGGCATCCCGTTCCGTGACCGTTACCTGGAGGACTACCGGCCGGGCGCTTCGTACGAGTTCGGCTCGGTGACGGTGTCGGAGCGGGACATCGTGGAGTTCGCCGGACGGTACGACCCCCAGCCTTTCCACGTGGACGCCGAGGCCGCCGCCCGGAGCCCGTACGGCGGTCTGATCGCCAGCGGCTGGCACACGTGTTCCCTGATGATGCGCCTGCTGGCCGACAATTTCATCTCGCCGGTCGCGAGCCTGGGCAGCCCCGGGGTCGACGAGCTGCGCTGGCCGGCCCCCGTACGCCCGGGCGACACCCTGCGGCTGCGGGTCACGGTCCTGGAGGTCCGGCGTTCCCGCAGCAAGCCCGATCGGGGCGTGATGCGCACCCACGTCGAGTTGATCAACCAGGATGACGTCCAGGTGCTCGACCTCAAGGCGGTCAACCTGCTCCGCACCCGCCCCTCGGGTCAGACGACGAGCACCTGACAGCCTTGGGCGCGGATCTCGTCGAGGGCGTCCTTGGGGGCGCGGGAGTCGGTGATGAGGACGTCGAGGTCGCGGATGGGGCAGACCGGTGCGAGCGCGACCCGGCCGATCTTGGTGGCGTCGGCCAGGACGACGCTCATGCGCGCCTGCTGGCGCATGATCGAGTTGACCCGGGCGCCGACCGGGTCGTAGATGGTGCAGCCGGCGTCGGGCGCGACCCCGTCGACGCCGATGAAGGCGACGTCGAGGTTGTAGTGGGCCATGAACGCCTCGGCGCTGGATCCGACGGCCTCCTGGCTGCTGCTGCGCACTTCGCCGCCGGTCGCGAGGACCCGCAGCCGGGGGTTGGCGACGAGGCGGGTGGCGAGGTTCAGCGCGTTGGTGACGATGGTGAGGCCGTCGCGGTCCATCAGCAGCCGGGCGAACTCGGCCACCGTGGTGCCGCCGGTGGTGCCGATGACCCGCGCCCCGTCGACGAACGCCAGCGCTTGGCGCGCGATGCGGCGTTTCTCCCTGATGTCCTGCGTGTCCTTGTAGCTCAGTGGCATGTCGTTGAACGACGCGTTGGTCGTGGCCCCGCCGTGGTTGCGGCTGACCAGCCGCTGCTTCTCCAGCAGGCTGAGATCGCGGCGTACGGTGGCGGGGGACACGCCGAAGCGGTCGGCGAGAGCAGCGACATCGAGGCCGCCGCTCTCGATGATCGCCGCGACCATCTGGTTCAGTCGCTGCTTGCGTTGCACGGCTCAGAGTCTAACGCGCACTGGACTCGCGTGAGATGAGCGATTCTTTGCGCAGAAACAATCAATTCGCGCAGAAATCGCGCGAGCATTGCGCGAAACGCATGTTTTGCATGCTCGGTGTTGACCACGCATTCGGCCTGGTGCGAGGCTCAACCGCAGCTCGGCCTTGAAGTGCGCACACCGATCAACCGGCAAGGCCCCAATGATCGTTCAACGGAGGCGACCGTCACTCGCGCGGTGCCGCTTGCCACCGGAAGGGGTTGACCCGTCATGCCATCCATGCGACGCGCTGCCACTTCGGCCCTCGCCGCAGGTCTCGCCTGTACCACCGCGCTGGCCACCGGCTGCTCCTCGGGGGGCGACGACGCCGAGTCGGACAAGACCACGGGAGTGACGATCACGGTGGCCCTATCCACCGTGCCGCCGCCGAAGGCGACCCTCGACGCGTTCACCAAGAGCACCGGCATCACGGTCAAGTGGTCCAACACCGACTGGGACAGCCTGCAGACGAAGATCTCCGCCGCGGCGACCGCGAAGACGTACTTCGCCGACGCCACCAACGTCGACTGGTCACGCGTCGGCCAGCTCGGCAAGCTGAACTGGTTCTATCCGATGGAGGACTTCCTCGACACGAAGACGCTGGCCACGCAGATGCCCCAGCTGTCGTCGTTCACCTCCAACGGCCACGTGATCGGCATCCCGTACGACGCGTCGTTCCTGGTGACCACCGTCAACAAGGAGCTGTTCAAGAAGGCCGGCATCACCACCATGCCGAAGACGATCGACGAGTACACCAAGGACCTGCGGCAGATCAAGGCCAAGGGCGTCGTCGAATATCCCCTGAACATCCCGTTCGCGGCGGCGGAAGGGCTGTCGACCTACTGGTATCAGACCACCGCGGCGTTCGGCGGCACCATTCTCGACGGCGCCGGCAAACCCCAGTTCGCCGACCCCGGCTCGCCCGGGTTCAAGGCCGCCCAGTGGATGGTCGACGCGCTCAAGGAAGGGCTCGTCCCGCCGGGCAACATCAACGTCGCCGACAGCCAGGGCCAGCAGACCCTCATGGCCAAGGGCACGGTGGCCAGCACGTTCGGCGACTACTCCGGCAACGTCGGCAGCCTCTACGACGTCGACGCCTCGTCCAGCGTCGTCGGCCAGGTCGAGTACCTGCCCACCCCCGGCGTCGACGGCATCGGCCCGAACCTCAGCAACCCCGACGGCATCGGCATCCCCCGGCAGGCCAAGTACCCGAAGGCCGCGGCCAAGTTCATCGACTGGTTCACCCAGGCGGGCAACCAGGCCGACTTCGCCGGCGCCAACGGCCAGGACAAGGTCATGAGCGGCTACTTCCTGCCGTCGCGGCTCGAAGGCATGGCGGAACTCACCAAGAAGGGCAAGCTCATCGGCGGTGAGCAGCTGGGCGACATGCTCGAGCACAGCGCCAAGCCCGTGTTCCCCGAGGGCGCCCCGGCCTGGTACCCGGAGTTCTCCCGCGCCGTCTACACCAACCTGCACGCGGCCGCGGCCGGTTCGATGAGCGTGGCCGACGCCATCAAGGCGATCGCCGACACCGCCGACCAACTGGCGAGCGGCTCGTGACCCACCCGGCCACCCGCCGTCGCCGCTTCGACCTCCTGCCGTACGGGCTCGTCGCCCCGCTCGCCCTGTTCATCGTCGCGCTCGCTCTCGTCCCCGCCGGCATGACGATCGTCCAGTCCTTCTACCGCGTGCAGGAGCTGAACCCGCCCAACAAGTTCAACGGCCTGGACAACTTCCGTCGCCTGTTCACCGACACCGCGGTGCTCTCCAGCATGGCCAACACCGGCCTGTACGTGCTGATCGGCGTCACCCTCTCGACGGTGCTGGGCATCGCCATGGCGGTCCTGCTGCAGCGGCCGTTCCGCGGCAGGTCCATCGTGATCGCGGTGCTCGTCCTGCCGTGGGCGCTGCCCGGTGTCGTCGAAGGCATCGTCTGGACCGGCATCTGGGACGCGAACACCGGGCTGCTGAACAGCGTCCTGACCTCGATCCACCTGATCGACGACTATCAGGTGTTCCTCGGCCAGAACCGGCTGCTGACGATCTTCGCCATCGAGGTCGTGCACGTCTGGCAGATCACCCCGCTGTCGGCGCTGCTGGTCTTCGCGTCCCTGCAGAACATCCCGGACGAACTGTACGAGGCGGCCCGGCTCGACGGCTGCACCCCCCGGGCGACGCTGCTGCGCATCACGCTGCCGCTCGCCCGGCCCGGCATCGCCATCGCCATGGTGCAGGCGCTCATCGCGTCGCTGAACGTCTTCGACCAGCCGTACATCCTCAACGGCGCGGCGGCGACGGGTTCCTCGGTCACCATGCAAACCTACTTCATCAGTTTCCAGAACCTCGACTTCGGCGAAGGCTACGCGCTCTCGCTGCTCATCACGATCACCACGATGATCCTCTCCCTCGGGGTCGTGAAACTGGTGTACCGATCGGTGGAGTTCTGATGCGTCACACGTCCTGGGGACGCCGCGTGGGCGTCGTGCTCATCCTGCTGTGGTCGCTGGTGCCGCTGTACTGGGCGCTGAACACCAGCCTGCAGACCGACGCCCAGATCGGGGCACGACCCGCACACTACGTGCCGCCGACCCCCACCCTGCGCAACTACACCGCTCTGCTCGGCGGCGCCGGCGAAATCCCCGACACCATCCGCCGCTCCGCCATCAACATCGTCATCGAATGCGCGGCCGCCACGATCGTCACCGTGCTACTGGCCACCCTCGCCGCCTACGCGTTCGCACGCATGACGTTCCGCGGCCGCAACGTGCTCTTCTACGCCGTACTGGCCACCATGGCGTTCCCCGCCTACACCACCCTGATCCCCCTCTACCGGATCATGAGCATGTTCGGCCTGGTCAACACCTACACCGGCATCGTCCTCGTGTACGTCTCCGGGTTCCTGCCCCTGGCGACCTGGATCCTCTACACCTACATGTCCAGCCTGCCCGCCTCCATCGAAGAGGCCGGCCAGGTCGACGGCGCGAGCCGCATGCGCATCCTGTGGCACATCGTGCTACCACTCGCCCGCCCCGGCATCATCTCCACGGCGATCATCACGTTCCTGTTCGCCTGGGCACAGTTCCTGTTCCCCCTCGTGCTCTCCAGCGACCTGTCCACCCGCCCCCTCACCGTCGCCATCGCGTCCCTCCAGGGCCGCCACCTCGTGCCGTTCTCACTGCTGAGCGCCGCCGGCGTCCTGGCCCTCGTCGTCCCCGCCATCATCGCGTTCACCCTCAACCGCTACATCGTCAGCGGCCTGATCCGCGGCAGCGTGAAGTAGCGCCCGGGCGAAGGGCACGACGTCGCGGCAGACGACCTGGCCGCACGAACGTCTCCACCCCCGCTCGGCTCGACGACACGCACGTGACGGGCGTGGAGCCACCGCCCGGCGTGGCAGAACCCGGCCAGGGCGGGAGCCGGCACCTCCGGTGACACGTCGCGGGTCCGGCCGTAGAGCGTGTCGAACCTCGCCACAGAAGTCGTGTCGGCGACCGCCTTCGCGGCCTTGGCCAAACCGGTCTGAGGGCGGCCCGGCCAGGCCCGAGGGCGGCTTGGCGCACGCGCAGCGCCAAGTCCACGTGACTTTGGCGGCAAACACCTGCGAGGCGTGAGGATACGGACATTATTAGATCGCGTGTTCGATAAGGCTGCGCTAGGGTCGGTTGCGCAGGGTGAGGACGCGATGAGGGGAGGCGAGACCGGTGAATCCGACCCACGATCAGCCCGCGGGCGGGATGGCCGGGGTCATCCCGGCTCCCAGGCGGTCCGCCGACGATCCGGCCCGGCCCGAGCATCCCGGGCCTGCCGACCCCTGGCCCGACGACATTCCCCCCACCTCGCGAGGCCCTGCGACTCCATCGATCCCGACACCGAGCTCCTGACCACCCTGGCCGCCCACTGGCCGACCGCCCCGCAAACCCCACAAGGCGGTGACGGCCACCAATACCGCCAAGACCGGCAGGACCGGCAGGACCAGCGAAACCGGGAAGGGCGCCAAGAGCGGCAGGCCGGTGCCGGCTCTCAGTGGCCGCCCATGGCCGATCCCGACGGCCCGTTCTGCCACGCGGCCGGCATCCCCCCGGGCGGTCAGGCCGCGGCCGAGATAGAGCAGGCCCTGCCCCGGCTGGGCACCCTGCCCGACGCCTACGTGCTCGACGTACTCGAAGCGGCCCGCAGGCTCGCCTCCTGGGCGGAGGCCGCCCAGATGATCGCCGCCCTGCACCTGCACCAGCGCCCGCCCCGCGACGAGCGCGGCCGCCTGCTGCCCCACAACAAGACCATCGAGGAGCTGAGCCGGTCGGCCACCATCGAAGAGATCGCGGCCCGGCTCCGCATCGGCTCGGGCACCGCCTCCCACCTGGTCGACATGGGCGAGGCCGTACGCGACCGCTTCCCCCAGGCCGGTGCGCTCCTGCTGGCAGGCCGCATCGACGTGCCCCGCCTCCTGGCCCTGGTCAGGGGCACCGCCCTGCTCGACGACGTCAAGGCCCGCTGGGTCGCCGCCCAGATCATCGACAAACTCCCCGACCTCACCGCCGCCCAGGCCCGTGCCCGCATCGCCCGCCTGGCCCTGCGCGCCGACCCCGACCACGCCGAGAAGAAGCGCCGCGACGCGGAGAACAACGCCCAGCTGGCGGTCTGGCGCAACCGAGACAACGGCACCGCCACCTTCGCCCTCACCGGCAGCCCAGCCCTGTGGGCCCTAGCGGCCCAGGCCCACGTGGACGTCCTGGCCAGGAAGGCCAAAGCCGCCGGAGACGACCGTCCCTTGGGCGTCCTCCGCGTCGTCGTGGCCTACCACCTTCTCCTGGGCCACGACCCCGACCTCCTCGGCTCCCTCCCCCCAGAAGACCCCGACGATCCCGACCCGGCCCCGGCGCCCGGCCCCGCGAGCCAGGCATGCAACCGATCACCCAAGCCGCCGCACCCCCAACCCGGGGCCGCCTTCGCAGCCCGGCGACCAAGCATCGGAAGCCGCCGGGTCCACCACCGATGACCCTGCGCACCCATCCCACGACTCACCGCAAGACCAACAGCAGCCGCCACCCCGGGACGACGTGCCATGGCCGACCGAGCCGCCACCCGACGACCCCGGCAGCGACGAGCACCCGGGGCAACGCCCAGAGCCAGGTCCTGCCCCAGACCCTGAATCGGACCCCGACCCCGCGCAGCGGCGATCGACCATCCTCGACGCCACAGTCACCGCCGGGGCCGACCCCGCTTGCCGCCGCCCTCTCTGGCTCACGGTGCCGCAGGAGACCCTGGCCGGAGCAGCCGACCTCCCAGCCGAGCTCCACCGCTACGGCCCCCTCACCGCCGACCAGGCCCGCGAAGTCGCCCGGTACGCCCGTCGCTGGGTGGCCACCCGCACCCCGAGCGGCCACCTCATGCTCCACGGCGAGATAGCCCCGACCGGCCCCCCTCGCCCCCAAAGCAGACCCATGGCCAAGGCCATCGCAGCCCTGGCCACCCCAGACGAACCGGAACCCCACTACCGCCCGTCACCCGGCCTGGCCGCCAGAGTCCGCGCCAGAGACGGCACCTGCCGCTGGCCGACCTGCAACCACAACGCCTTCACCGCCGACGTGGACCACACCCGCCCCTACCACCAGGGCGGCCGAACCCGCGCGTCCAACCTCTCGGCCCTGCACCGCCGCCACCACCGAATCAAGGCCCTGCCTGGGATGACCCTGACCCAGTACCTCCCCGGCCACTTCATGTGGCGAACCCGCACGGGCACTGTCTATCTCATCGGCCCGCCGGACTACGACACCTAGCAACTAGCGAACGACTAGCGAAGGGTCCCTTGGTCGCGTCCTCGGAGCGGTGTAAATAGCTCGACGAGGTAGGTGCCGTGAGTGG
>JBIQJI010000078.1:0-29962 GCA_044507605.1 Actinomycetales bacterium
GATCACCCATGGTCATCACTCAACGCCGAAATACGCATGGGCTGAATGCTTACGACCCCGGTTCTGTAACCCTTTCTAATCTACACAGTCCCATATCCGGAACAACTTACTACTATCCCGGGAATCCAACCGCATATCGGTGGCAAGTAAACGATGGAGTTCATCCAAACGGTATCACGTTTGCATGGAGCAAAATGTATACCGGATATCCAGATCCTCCATACGACAATAGGATTACTACTGGATGGTGGGATACCTCAGGGACCCCTCACTGGTGCGGCTGGGGCAGTAGCATGTACAGGAACATCACGAGTTGGAACGGCGCATACACAGCGGGTGTGAGAAAGAGCGAAGCGTCCTATATTCGCGCTCATGGATGGGTATACGGGGCCTGGTATTACGGAACTCGGGTCGCTTACTGAGCGCCATACCGAAGCTGCGTCGATGCTCGACGTCGAGATTTCAATGGAGAACCCTATGCCCACAAAGGTCGCGCGATTCTTAACGCTGGGAGTAGTTGCCGTACTTACCCTGTCCGGGTGCGGTCAACAAGTTGGCTCCAGCCCAGACACTAGTGTAGACGTAAACGATCAGCCTGCCCTGGGACCGATTCCCAATCGGGTGACATCAGAAAGCCTCAACTTACCGCTGGACGCGTACGATCTGTCTGCCGAAGAGCACGCTGTAGTACAAGGAGCCAGGGCTCAACTCCTTGAGGATTGCATGGCAGCTTACGGGCTCAAACTCTCGATCCCCGTTCATAAAATCGAGTATCCTAAGAACGCCAACTATCTCGGCTGGCTAGGCGATAAAGAGGTAGAGACTTACGGCTACGCCGGACCCCCCGAGCAGCAGGAGGATGCAAACGCAGCCGCGACCGGCCTCCGACCTTTCAAAATCCCAGATACACATTTTGGTGTCTTCGAGGGGAAAGTTCGTGAGGCGGGAGGAAAAGCTGTACCCGAAGGAGGATGCAGCGGCGCTGTGGAAGCCATGCTCGATAAAGGCGCTACTGGGTTGACGGGCAACGGTCTCCCACACAAGTTCGAGGAGAGGCAACTATACGTGCTCGCCGACGACGCGGCCGAGGACGCCTACAGAGACACCAGGCTTCGAGAGGCGGAGAAGATGTGGAGCGGTTGTATGGCCGAGGCGGGATACAACTACGCGACTCCATCAGACGCGGAAGGCGATCCGAGGTGGGCATCGACGGTCGCCAACGACGGCAAGGCACCGGAACGCGGTAGCCAAGCGGAAATAGAAGTAGCTACTGCCGATCATCGGTGTCGGCTAGATACCAACTATTACGGCAAGCGCCAAGCTATATATGCCGCCTATCAGCAACGAATCATAGACAATAACGCCTCCATGCTCAACAGCATTCGGTCCCTCATGCAAAAGCGTTTGATGAACGCACGCAAGGTTGCGGCCGGCGCCGTGAAGTCGGCCTGGTGACCGTAATTCCACATCTCTACATCATCTTCGTCTTCTATCAAGGCTATACGCCGCTTACGATGTCTCCCGACTTCGTTATGCGGAGCGGGTGTTAAGCGAGCGTATGCTGGCTTAGGGACCGATTCTGACGGCCATCCATCACAGAAAGAAGCCCTAGGTGGATGCCCCATCGTCAGCAACGAAGTTGAGGTATTCCAGCAAGAAGTCAAGCGGCGATCGGGATGGCTTTGGCGGACGCTCGCGGGACCCGCGACGGAGCCGTGAGGCGTCTCGTATCAATTGGCAAGCCATCCGCCGCCAGGTATCGCACGGTCCGCCCATAGGACAGGCCATGCCACGTGCGGGCGCACCCGATGAGAATGTGCAGATCACGCTACAGATCTAGCACGACTGGTCGAATCCGTGCGGAGATCCGCTGGGAGAGCACCATGCTGAGAGGTATCGTGTCCCTTCGCTCGCTGCGAGTCATCATTAGCCTCATCCTTTGCTGCGGTCTGATCGGCGTGTTCTCTCTGGCAAGCACACCGGCGTCCGCACATACGCCGAGCCCGCCCGGTCACAGGGACGACGGGGACCCGTCATCCGGGCAGAGCATAGCGCCGGCCGAGATTCCGCCGGAACAGCGTGAGGCGGTGCTACCGGAAGACTGGCGCGCCTCGTCCGATGTCGCGTGGGCTACCTCCGGCGACATGCCTGGTTTCCATATCCTGACGGCACGAGAAAACGACGGATACGCTTGGCGGAACCTCGCCACGCTGTCGGAGCCGGGACTGGAGACGGACATGTGGGTTGGAAACGCGTGTCTCACCAGCAGCGGCAAAAAGTTGGTCGTGGTCTACGAGCCGAGGGCCTTCACCAATCGGACCGTAATGTTCGATCGTGGTGCGTTCGCCGCGATCGTCGACCTGGGGACCGGTGCGGTAACGAAGCTCAACACCCGGGTCAGCATCGCCTATTTCAATCCAGGGTGCGGCAACGCGGACACTGCCGTCCTCGCTCAGGGGGAGACACCAACGTCGTCCGGCAGGACATGTACGTCTTCGCTATCCGCGCGGCCGATGGCCGGTTCGCCTCCCTGGACGAAGTCACGCTCATGCTCGACGGGGACGAGGCCGACCGCGCGATCGCTACTGCACGCGGCTAGCGGAGGCGAGCGGGGACGGATGCGCTGAGCGTCCGCTCGGCCCGGGCTGGCTGCGGGCGGTCCAGGCTTCCCCTCAATGGCGGTGCTGCGTGCTGTCGTAGCGCTCGCGCGCCGCATGCACCTCTTCGATGTGGGTTTCCGCCCATTCTTTGATCGCCCGCTGCACCGGCAGCAAACTCTGGCCGAGGGGGGTCAACGCGTAGTCCACACGCGGCGGCACCGATGCGCTGATTTGGCGATCGATGAGTCCGTCGCGTTCCAGGTTGCGCAGGGTCTGTGTGAGCATCTTCTGCGTGGCGCCGGCGACGATGCGGGCGATCTCGCCGTGCCGCAGGGGACCGTCCGCGAGAGCGCTGAGCACGAGGGTCACCCACTTGTCGCTGAGCCTCGCCAGAAGATCGTGCCCGGGGCATTCGGCCAGGTTCGCGTTGTACTGGCGGCGCTGAATCTCCCGCCGCTGCGCGGCGGTCATCGTGGACATGCTGCCTCCCGAGATCCATAGGCACTCTCAAGTGCCGTCTTCCGACGATACCCAGGGCTTTCTAGCGTTTGCCGCATGCGTTCTGTCGTCGTCCGCCGGTTCGGCGGCCCTGAAGTTCTCGAAATCATCGACACCCCGGTTCCGGCTCCTGGCCCTGGTCAGGTGCTGGTGAAAGTCGCGGCGTCGTCCCTCAATCCGATCGACCTTTCCACACGCGCCGGGCGCATCACCCAGGCCGGCCTGGTCGCCCCCTCCGACCAACTCGGGCTCGGCTGGGACGTGGCCGGGCACGTGCAGGAGACGGGACCCGGCGCCCGGCGGTTCCGCGTCGGCGATCCGGTCATCGGCCTGCGTGATCTGCTCTTCGCCGGCGGGGCGCACGCGGACTTCGTCGTCCTGGACGAAACGGCGCTGGCACCCGCGCCGAAATACGTGCCCCTCGTCGACGCGGCCACGCTCCCGCTCAACGCCCTCACGGCCGATCGCGCGCTCGATCTCACCGGTCTCGGCCGGGGGCGGACGCTGCTGGTCACGGGCGCGTCGGGCGGCGTCGGCGGGTTCGCCGTGCAACTCGCCGCGCTGCGCGGTCTCCGGACGGTCGCCCTGGCCCGTCCTGACGATGCGGAACGGGTGCGCTCGCTCGGCGCCGACGAGGTCGTCACCTCAGCGGACGATCTCGGCCCGGCCGTACGTGCGATCGTCCCGGGCGGCGTCGACGCCGTGATCGACGCGGCGGTGCTCGGCATCACGGCACATCAGGCCCTCCGCGGGGAGGGCACCTTCGTCGCGCTCGTCCGCCCGTTCGCCCCGCCCCCCATTCGCGGGACTCGTGTCCTGGTCCAGGAGGTCTTCGCCGACGGCGCCCGGCTCGCCGAACTGGCGGCGCTCGCCGACGCCGGGGTGCTGACGCTCCGAGTCGCGCACACGCTGACGTTCGACGACGCCCAGACCGCGCACATCCTGCTGGAGAAGGGCGGCGTGCGCGGCCGGATCGTCCTCACCCCGTCGTCCTGACATTCGACTCAGGCCCGGCCTGGACCCGATCGCCGGTCTCACATGGCTGAATCCCGCGCATGTCCGCTGGCGCCTGCCACCGCCCGGCAACGGTGCAACCGACCCTGGGCGAGGTGCCGGGCTTCACGTTTCGGTGGCGCTGACCACGACGGCGTCCTTTCCATCGGGACGATTCGGGACGATCCCGTATCCCGTATCCCGTCTACGGTCATGGGTAGGTGACGGAACGCCGACACGGTCCGATACGAATCGGATCCTCTCCTCCGTGCCGGCGTTCGCCACCAGCGCATGCGGCCGGCAAGCGGCATCCGCGCCTCCTGGACCGCGAACTGGTTTCCCCCTTTTGGGCTCCTGAAGGCGGCGAGCGCGTATTTCGCGTCGATGCGCAGTTGCGCATTGGTGCCGCAGACTAATGACGTACGGAACGTGGCGCTTCGTCCGCTCGGACGGATATCGGCGGGCGTGCGGTAACGAAAGGGCTAGACCGAAAAAACGACCGACGCAGCTCTCTGCCAGGCCACATTCCACTCGATCGAATATCCGAGTGAACTTAGGTATAGGGTTCGGCGGAGGGTTGGAGGATGGTCATGTTAGCACCGGATCGTGTCGCCACTTTCCTGGCCGTCGTGGTCACGCTAATCGCCGTACCCGGGCCGAGTGTGCTTTTCGTGGTCAGCCGCGGTGTCGCGCTCGGCCGCAGCGCCGCCGTCTCCACGGCCGTCGGCAACGAGGCCGGGCTGCTGGTGCAGGTCGTGCTGGTGGCTTTTGGACTGGGCAGCGTCGTCGAGCGGTCCCTGCTGGTCTTTTCGGTACTCAAGTTCGCCGGCGCCCTGTATCTGATCTACCTCGGCGTACAGGCGTGGCGGCACCGTAAGCGCCTGGCGGTGGAGGATGTGGGTCAGGGCAGGGCGCCGATGCGTCTGGGGCGTGTCTTGCGCGACGGTTTCGTGGTCGGGGTCACCAACCCCAAGGGGCTGCTGATCTTCTCTGCCGTGCTGCCGCAGTTCGTCGACCCGGTAGCGGGGCACATCCCAGGCCAGCTGCTGGTGCTCGGGCTGATCTGCGTGTGCATCGCGCTGGCCTCCGATGCCACTTGGGGATTGGCTGCGGGAAGCGCGCGAGTCTGGCTGGGCCGGTCCCCTCGCAGGCTGGCCGTCATAGGCGGGATGTCCGGTGTCATCATGGTGGGCCTTGGTGCGAGGCTGGCGCTCAGCGGCCGGAGCTGACGCGACGCGCCGGCCTGACGCCCGGCGTCCGCCGGCGGACAACGACGGCGTCCGGGCTCAGGTTCTGGCCTTTTCATCGGGCTCCTCCAGGCACAGATCGAGGTAGCGCAGGGTGGTGTAGGCCAGGTACGTCGCCCACGTCGGTGTGGGGCGGGTGGCGAAACGCCAGTAGTCGATTTCGCCGCTGCGCACCCCCTTCAGCAGGTCCCCGCCTCCGGCCGGCGCGCGGTCGCATACCTCCCGCGCCATGCGCAGGGCGGCGGCCGATGGGCCCCACTGGTCGGCCGGCCAGCCGGCCTTGCCGATCCAGGGCTCGACGACCTCCGCGATGGTCGTCCACAGGGCCAGCCGACGGGGCCGACCGGAGCGTACGGCGGCGGGCGGTGGCCCCGGGAGGGCGGAGGCGTCACGCAACGGGACGTCGAACAGTGCTTCGGTCTCCCGATCCAGGTCCTCGGTCGCGTCGGTCGCGTGGACCAGGTTGAAGATGGGATTGAGCGCGCCCAGCGCACCGCGCATGGTGTCAGGGCGGGCCCGGCACGGGACGAAGTGTCCCTTCAACGCGCCGGAGACGTAGTCGGAGGCCGAGTCGAAGCCGGACGGGTACGACCCTTCGAGCAGCACGGCATGGACCGGGCCCAGTGTGTACAGGATCGCGTTCAGGTCCCAGTCCAGGCGGCCGCCCCTACGGTGGGTCGCGTAGAGGTGGGCGCGGCGTTCGGGCGTGAGCATGACCTCGCGGAAGGCGAGCGGCGCGAAACCTCGGGACGCCAGCCAGAAGAGCAGCTCTCCGGTGACCTTCTGGACGACGCCGTCAGGTTTCACCATGATCAGGGCGCAGCGGTTCAGATCGACCAAAGGATTTCCAAGATCGAAGGGCAGGCGATCGGCTCACGGTACCGGTACGCCGGCATGCGCTCACTGCTACGCGATCCCGTGGCCTGGCGATGGTGTGTTCGTCGTTGGTCCGTCAGCACAGATCCCGTACGTGGACATTGGCGGGTCCTGGATCGGGGCGGTCCGCTCGGTGGAGCCGTGCCGTCCGGGACGGGAGTGCCTGTGCCAGTGCCGGCACGATGATGGCCGCGACGACGATGTGGCCGATGGAGAGGACGAGCTTCGTCGCGGCGCCGGCGTCGCTGGTGAGGGGCAGGGCGAACGAGGCTAGGAGTCCGATCATGGACACGGCCAGGAAGGACGATCGGGGACGGCCGGTCCACCGGCGGCATGCGGCGGCGGTGAGGGTGCCGCCCAGCCCTCCCTCCAGCAGAGCCGCCCATGCCATGTTCAGCGCGGGCATACGGGCGAACGTGTCTTCGAACACCTCGGTCAGCGCCATGGGCACACCGGCGGCCGTTCCGATCTGCCAGAGGGGCCTGCCGGTCCATGATCGGCCGCCTGTCCGCGAAACGCGCCGGCCGCTGATCACCTGTCCTGCTTCCGGGACGTGACCGGGATCGGGCAGGACGCCTCGCCGGCCAGGCGGATATGCAGCGCCCAGGCGAGCAGGGCGATCGAGGCGATGCCGATGAGCGGCTGCACGGGTGCCCAGATGTTCAGCGCGCCGGAGGTCCCTAGGGCCAGGACGACCACTTTGTTGCACGCCGGGCAGCCGATCGCCAGCACCGACAGCACCCCGCCGCCCGCCGCTCGGCCCTGACCCGCCGGGCGGGCAGGTGAGCGCACATAGCCGGCGGTGATCAGCCCGCCCAGGGCGGCGGTCAGCGCCAGCACCGGATAGCTCCACCACGTCGGTGCGACCATGCGCGTGGCGACGGGGTTGGCGATGACATCGGTCGCCAGGCCGGCCACTGCCGCGTATGCGGCGGCGGCCACCAGCGCCACGACCCACCGGCGGGCCGGCCAGGACAGCAGCATCGACACGTCCGTGGCGATCGCCGCGCGCCTTGGGGTGCGCATCTTGGCCTGGAAGTCCTCGGCTCTCATAAGCGGCACTATACTTCATAGTGAAGCAACTTCACTATTTGGGGGATGGGATGGAAACGGTCGCCGATCACGCCATGGACCAGCTGTTCGACGTGGCCGTGGTGCTCGGCGACCTGATGAGCGCCCGGTTGAGCCGGCACGGCCTCACCCCCGCCCGCGCGGAAGTGCTGTGGGTGCTGAGCAGGCAGGGGCCGATGACGCAGAAAGACCTGAGCCGGGTCCTCAAATGCACCCCGCGCAACGTGACGGGCCTGGTCGACGCCCTGCTCAAGGCAGAGCTGGTCGAGCGGCTGCCCCACCCCACCGACCGCCGGGCGGTGCAGGTCGCGCTGACCGAGCGAGGCCGCGCCCTGCTGGCCGAATGGGGCACCGAACGTGCCCGCGGCACAGTCCAGGCCCTGGACGGCATCGCCCCTTCCGACCTCGCCACCTTCTCCAGCGTGCTCGACCGGGTGCTGGCCAACCTCCGCGGCATCCACTGAGGCCGCTCGGCACGCCCCGCGACCCGACCCCGGTCTGAGCGTGGACGAAGGCATTTCCCGCCCGTCCGGGACGCCCCGGCTTGACATCCGTGCGGCGGCGCTCGGACGTTGCGGCGTCGGCCCGCGGAGCGGCTACCGGACGCCGTCCCCGCCCGCGGAGGCCTGCGCGGCGGTGATGACTCCGTGGACGGCTTGGCCGATGCGGTCGGCGGCGTGGGCGGGGTCGGGCCGACCGGCGTCAAGCCAGGCGATGACGGCCTCCAAGGTGAAGGCGGGAATCAGGTGGGCGGCCCAGTCCAGCCATGGTCCTGCCGGGATGAAGCGGGCGAGGTTGCGGCGGGCGACGTCGCGGGAGGCCGCGGTGAGGGAGTCGATCAGGTCACGGAAGTCGGGTTCGCGGGCGGCGTGACGGAACAGCAGCCGGAAGCCGTCGGGGTCGGCGGCGGCTGCGTGCAGCAGGGCGGGGATGGCGTTGTCGTCGAAGCCGTCGGCGCCGATGGCCTCGGCCAGCCGGGCGCAGGCCCGATCGAGCACGGCGCGGTACAGGTCGGCCTTGGAGTCGAAGTGCCGGTACAGCATGGCCCGGGTCAGCTCGGCCTCAGCGGCGACGTCGTCGAGGCCGGTGGCCGCGTAACCGGAACGGGTGAAGGCGCGCGTGGCCGCGTCGAGGATCTGTTCACGGCGCTCGGCCCGCCGCAGCCGCCGTACGGGCGCCCGAGCGGCCGGGGCGGGTGCGTCCGAGGAAGGCCCGACAGGGCCGGGGTCGCTCATCCGTATCCCTCCAGTTGTAGAACTCGGAGTATACAAGTAACTTTGTGAACGTTCGAGTCTACAAACCGCCGTCTACTCCTGGAGGAGCCATGTCCGAGCCCGTCCCGCTGCCCTTCGAGCAACCCCATCCGATGCGGCCCGCTCCGTTGCTGCGCCGGATGCAGGCCCAGGGGCCGGTCCACGCGATCCGCACCGCCGTCGGCGACCCCGGCTGGCTGGTGACCGGGTACGAGCAGGTGCGCGCCCTGCTCGACGACGACCGGCTCGGCCGCGCCCACCCCGACCCCGGCCGGGCCTCCCGCACCGGGGAGTCGGCCCTGTTCGGCGGGCCGCTGGGAGACTTCGCCACCGAACAGGCCGACCACGCCCGCATGCGGGCGCTGCTGCAGCCGCACTTCTCGCCCAAGCGCATGCGGGCGTTACGCGATCGTGTCGAGGCCCTCACCACGACCCTGCTGGACGAGATGGCCGCCGCCGGCCCTCCCGGCGACCTGCACGCCGCGCTGGCGCTGCCACTGCCGATCGCGGTCATCTGCGAGCTGCTCGGCGTCCCGTTCGAGGACTGGGCGCGGTTTCGCACCTGGACGCAGGCCGCGGCCGACGTCACCGACCGGGCCCGCTCCGAGAGCGGCCTGGCCGAGCTGTTCCGCTACGGACGGCACCTGGTGGCGCGCAAGCGGGCAGAAGGGGACCCCGACGCCGACGTGATCTCCCGGCTGGCCGCCACCGACGGCGTCGGCGACGATGAGGCGGCCGCGATGGGCATGTTCCTGCTGTTCGCCGGGCACGAGACCACGGTCACCGCCATGGGCCTGGGCGCGCTGTGGCTGCTCGCCACCCCGGGCCAGTGGCAGGCCCTGGTGGACGACCCCCGCCGCGTTGACGCGGCGGTGGAGGAGATCCTGCGCGCACCCGGCCTGGGCGGCGGCGGCATCCCCCGCTACGCCCGCACCGACCTCGACATCGCCGGCACCCGCGTGCGGGCAGGCGACCTGGTGCTGCTCGACACCGGCGCGGCCAACCACGACCAGGCCGTGTTCACCGATCCCGACCGGTTCGACGTCGACCGGCCCGCCGTGCCGCATCTGACGTTCGGCCATGGTTCCCGCTACTGCATCGGCGCGCCCCTTGCCCGTATCGAGCTGCGCGTGGTCTTCTCCCGGCTCGCCGCCCGCTTCCCCACCCTCAAGCTCGGATGCGCGGCCGAAGAGCTGACCTTCGACGCCGACGTGCTGACCGGCGGCCTGACCGCTCTGCCCGTCACCTGGTGACCACCATGACCAAGACGAACGCGAGGACGAGCCTGCGCCGACCGGTCTTCGGCCGGCTGTATCCGTCGATGGCCCGCGCCATGGACCAGGGCGGCCTGGTGGAGCATCGCCGCGAACTGCTGGCCGGCCTGACCGGCGAGGTGGTCGAGGTCGGCGCCGGGCACGGTGCCAACTTCGCGCACTATCCGGCCGAGGTGACCCGGGTGCTCGCGGTGGAGCCGGAACCACGGCTGCGCGCGCGAGCCGTGGCGGCCGCCGCCGGTGCCCCGGTCGACGTCAAGGTGGTGCCCGGCCTGGCCGACCGCCTGCCGGCGGCCGACCACAGCGCGGACGCCGTGGTGTTCTGCCTGGTACTGTGCTCGCTATCCGACGTTCCAGCCGCCCTGGCCGAGGCCCGCAGGGTGCTCAAGCCGAACGGGCGGCTACGTTTCCTGGAGCACGGCCGGGCCGACACGCGCGGCTTGACCCGAGTACAGGCGCTGCTGGACGCCACCATCTGGCCGCACCTCGCCGGCGGCTGCCACACCGGCCGCGACCCGGTGGCGGAACTCGGCCGGGCCGGCTTCACCGTGCGCGACCTTCGGCGTTTCCTGCTACCGCACACCCGCACCCCGTTCTCCTTCCACGCCCAGGGCACCGCCCTGCCCGGCACGTGACCGCCCCATCGCGACCTGGTTCTCGGTGACGGTCACTCCCAGGCGAGGCGTTGTTCCAGCAGGGCCTGCTGGGCAGGGTTGGCGGTCAGTTCCAGGGCGCGCGCGTCGGCCTCGCGCGCCTCCTCCGGGCGGTCCAGATCGCGTAGCAGTTCGGCCCGGATCGCGTGGAAGAGGGGATACCGGTCGAGCGCGCCGCCCAGCTCCGCCAGTTCGGCCAGGGCCGCCTCGGCGCCGCGGACATGCCGCAGGGCGACGGCCCGGTGCAGTCGCGTGACGGGCGAGGGGGCGAGGTGCAGGAGCATGTCGTAGAGCACGAGGATCTGCGCCCAGTCGGTGTCGGCGAAGGTTTCGGCCTCGGCGTGGCAGGCCACGATCGCCGCCTGCAGCTGGTACGGCCCCGGCCGGCGGTGGGTGCGCGCGGCGCGCATCAGCAGTGCCGTGGCCCGTTCGATGGCCTGCCGATCCCACAGCCCGCGATCCTGGTCTTGCAGCAGCACCAGCCGGCCCTGCTCGTCGAAGCGGGCCGCGCCCCGGGCCCGGTGCAGGCGGATCAGCGCCAGCAGGCCGGTCACCTCGGGTTCCTTCGGCATCAGGTTCGCCAGTAGCGCGGCCAGCCATTCGGCGTCGTCGACCAGGTCACGTGCCTGGGCCCGCTCGGCCGTGCTGGACAGGTAGCCCTCGTTGAACAGCAGGTAGATGACCGTCAGCACCTCGCCGACGCGCTGCGGCAGATCGTCCGCGGCGGGGACGCGGTAGGGGATGCCGGCCTCGCCGATCTTGCGTTTGGCGCGGGTGATGCGCTGCGCCACCGTTGATTCGGGCACGAGGAACGCCGCGGCGATCTGCGCGGTCGACAGCCCGCACACCACTCGCAGGGTGAGCGCGATCTGCGCGGCGCGTGACAGCGCGGGGTGGCAGCAGGTGAAGATCAGCCGCAGCCGGTCGTCGGACGCGGCGGGCGCCGGCCAGGTGAGCCGGGCGAGCTTGGCCCGATGGTTCGACTCGCGGCGCAGCACGTCCAGGCCACGCCGCCGGGCCACGGTGAACAGCCAGGCGTCCGGCCGCTCCGGTATGCCCTCGACCGGCCAGCGGCGCAGCGCGACCTCGACGGCGTCCTGCACCAGGTCCTCGGCGGCCGAGAAGTCGCCCAGCAGCGACACCAGCGCCGCGGCCAGCCGTCCCGCGTGCTCGCGCACCACGCGCGCCAGCACCCGCCGGCTCGTCTCCTCGCGCGCCGGGTCGCTCATGAGATGGGGCGGATCTCCACGAGGGGGCAGGCCGGCCACGAGCGGGCCACCTTCAGCGCCTCGTCCAGGTCTGCGACCTCGATCTCGGCGAATCCGCTGACCACCTCCTTGCCCTCGACGAACGGCCCGTCGGTCACGACGGGGTCGCCCTGCCCCAGGCGCATCGTGGTGGCGGTGTGCGCCGGCGCCAGGTGAACATGGTGGGTGATCTTGTCCGCGTGGTCGGCGAACCACTGGCCGACCGCCGCGTAGGCGGCCTCGCGCTCCGGTTCGCCCATCTCCTCCAGTCGCCGGGCGAACTCCTCGGTCTCCACGAACATCAGCACGTACTTCATCATGTTTCTCCTGGGATCTGGTCTGTGGTGTCGTCGGTCAGCGTCGAGGGCCGTTGCCGTCCGGGCCGGCCACCGTCGCGTGAGCATCCCCCGGAACGCGTCGAACGGTTCAGCGACTCCCCGGTACCCTGCCCCGACGAGTTCGGCGTACGTGGACCCTCATCTCACAGACGATCGGCCAAGCCCCCGATACGACATGACCGCGGAAAATTTCCCGCCGCCCGGGCACGACCTGCGACGGACAAAGAATCGCTCGTCCGGAGTCTGCTGTGCGGCGGCAGGAGTGCGGCCACTCTGAGGACCGTGGCTGTAGCGTTTTCCCCACCGGACAGGGCGATGCGCAGCCGATGCCGATGCCGATGGAGTATGTGCGCTGCTTCCACGACCACCTGTAACGACCTGGGTGTGCGCCGGCCCGGCGATCCGGAGGCCTGGCGTGTCTCTCGGCGTCGCGTTCACCCGTAGGCTTATGCGCCGGGATGCAGTGCCGGCAGCGTGGTGTGGTCGCCGTTCGATGCCGGCGCTGCCCGGTCGGACACGAGGCCCGTTAGAGTGGATCAATAAGAGTGCTTTGCTGAGGATCTGCCTTCGGGCGTGATCGAGCGAGGTCGCCTCGACGCTGCTCGACTCGACCTTGACCGCCGACCTGGGAGTTTCGTAAGCGATGTCCGACCTTGCCGGCGACTCACGAGCAGCGTCAGGCGCTTCCACCGAGTTTGACAGTCCTCGTGCTAAGCGAGTCGATCCTGTCGGCGCCGTATACGTGTTGATATTGGCGATCGCCGCTGCGGGGGTCTGTGGGATCGTTCTTGGCCTGGATCTCGTGATCGGCGGTTCGATAATCGGCGGAGCGCTCCTTCTGGGAGCGGTCCTTCGCGCTGTCCTTTCTCCGGCCCGCGCCGGCCTGCTCGTGCTGCGATCGCGCGGCGTGGACGTATTCTTCCTCATCCTCTTCGGCGCCGCGATCACGGCCGCATCTGCATTGATGCAGCTACGCCTGCACTGATTCGTCGAGCTGTTCGTCGAGCCGGCCCGTCTGCGGAACCGGAGCCGGGGGCCGATGCACGGAGAATCGTCGTGCGCCACGATGCCGGATCGACAGCGGGGCACGTTCGTGCGGGGGCCCGGCCGGTTCGCTCAGGAGAAGACCACGGAACGCACCTGGAGGCGCGCGGAGCCGCTCGCGCCGGGACGCAGGCTGTGGCGGCCGTCGCCCTCGCTAGCAGACTTGGGTGCCGCGATGAACGGTGGCGAAAGCGGAAGTGGCGCGGAACGGTCAGGCCGGGGTGACGATCTGGATCAGGTTGCCGCAGGTGTCGTCGAAGACCGCCATGGTCACCGGCCCGGCGTCCAGGGGCTCCTGGGTGAAGGTCACGCCAAGTGCGCGCAGCCGCTCGTACTCCGCCCGCACGTCGTCGACCTGGAAGGAGGCGGCCGGGATGCCGTCGGCGACCAGCGCCTCCTTGTACGGCCGGACCGCAGGGTGCTCGTCGGGTTCCAGGAGCAGCTCCGTGCCATCGGGGTCGTCCGGTGAGACGACGGTCAGCCACCGGGCCTCGCCGCCCAGCGGGACGTCGTGCTTCTTGATGAAGCCGAGCACGCCGGTGTAGAAGTCGAGGGCCTGCTGCTGGTCCGGCACGAACACGCTGGTGATGTAGATCTTCACGGCGCCTGTCCTTTCCTTTTGACCGGCCACCGCTCGACGATGGCGGCCAGGGGTGTGGTGTCGAGGTGATGGAACTTGTACCGCCCCTGCTTGCTCGTCGAGATCAGCCCGGCCTCCTCCAGCACCGCCAGATGCTGGGACACGGCCTGCCGGGTCAGGTTCAATCGATGCCGGCTCGTCAGGCGGACACAGATTTCGAACAGGGTCTGGCCGTCCCGTTCGGTCAGCTCGTCGAGAATGATCCGCCTGGTGGGGTCGGCGAGGGCCTTGAAGACATCGCCCACGCCGCGATGTTAGGCAAGTCGTCACTTGCCTGTCAATGCGAAGGCATATCGTTACAGATCGTCAGATCGTCGGCAGGCCCGCTCGCCTCGCGAGCCGTGTGTACGAGCTGACCGGCCCGGCCGCCGTCGCCGGCGTGCGGGAAATCCGCCGCGGTGCCGGGTGAAGTGCCGTAGGTCGTGTCGCCCGGCGGGTGGAATGCCGGATGGCGGTCATCGGCGGGAGACGCAGCTCGTGTCAGGTCTCGTTGCGACGCCGGAACCGAGTTCGTACATCACGCAGGCCGACATCACGGGTCCCGCCGGCGTGCGAACTGAGACCCTTGTTCCCACGCCCGGCTCCGGTGATACTTCGCCGGCCGACCAGGTGCTTCCCAATGTCGCCGCCGCGATCGCCGTCATCGGCTTCTTCGGCTGGTGGCTCAAGGCCGCATTGCGACGGCGGGCGGGCCGCCGCTCCGCAGGTCCAGACCGATGACGGTGAGCGACGGTCAGGCGGTGATCAGGGCGCGCAGGTCGCGAGCGGCGGGGAGGTCGCGGGCCTTTTCGGGGAGGGCGTCGATGGTCTGGGTGATGATTCGGCGGCGGGCGGCGCTGATCGGCCGGGCACGCGTCACGGACAGGCAGGTGGTGAGGCAGTCGTCGATTTCGCGGTCGTGGATCTGGTTCAGGGCGTGGACGAGCTTGAGGTTGGCCAGGTCGCCGTGGAAGTCGGCCGGGAAGAGGGCGAACGCCTGCTCCGTGGCCTGGGCGGACTGGCGGGTGTCGGCGTTGAAGGCCGCCGAGCACGCTGTCAGCCACCGCAGGTTGCGTTCGGGGTATCCCCATAGGGGTGTGGCGCGGACGTTTTGACGGAACGATTGGTGCCGGGGTTCTGCGAGGTCCTCGAATTCGGCGGCCGATATCGGCGGTTTTGTTCGGCACCGCACGATGTCACCGGACGGCATTCGCCGATCGCCGCCGGACGAGCGACGTGGCGTTCGGTCAGCGGTCGGGTTCGGTGGGCGGGTGGCGGGCGAGGAGGGCGGCGATCGGGGACAGGGATGCCGCCTCGGCCCGGCAGGAGCGGCAGTGGCGCAGGTGCCGGCGGATCGTGTCGTGGTCGGACGGCTCCAGGGTGCCCAGCAGGTACGCCGCCAGGGAGATGTGGGCCGGGCAGGGGTGGGGTCGGTGCGACCACGCCGGCCACAGGCGGCGGGCGACGCGCGGGTCGAGCCGGCCGCCCAGGTGCATGGATCGCCACACGCCGCGATAGCCCGGCAGGAAACCGGCGGCGACGAGCACGTGGCCGCCGATCAGCGGGGTGAGGGCGTACGTGGCCCAGGTGTGCACGCGGTGGAGCACCGCGAAGACCGGGCCGCCGTGCAGCAGGGCCAGCCCGGCCCCGCTGACGATCAAGGCGAGCAGGGTGCCGACCAGGCAGATGTTCAGCACCCGCTGGCCGGGGTCGAAGTGGCCGTCGTGGCGGGCGAACCGGCCGGTGAGGAGGGCGCGGGGCCAGGTGGCGAACCAGGCCAGGTCGGCGCGGCGCAGCCGCACCGTCTCGGTCACGAACGTCCTGACCCCCCGCCACCCGACCAGGACGCCGGTGAGCGCGACGGCGAGCAGCGCCCAGCCGGCGGCCTTGTGCAGCAGGGTGTCGGGTACGCCGGTCAGCCTCGCGACCGGGCTGGGGTCGCCTTCCCGCCCGGCCAGCAGCCACCATCCCGTCGCCAGCAGGGCGAACACGGTGACGTACACGGCCGCGTGGAACCAGCGGGTCCGCCGGTTGTGCCGTTCCACCGGCGGCTCGGCGGGGCGCCCGGTCGCGGGTCGCGGTCTGGTCATGTCCGGCTCAGTAGCCCGCGTCGTATCCGCCGCCGGACCCGCCGGCGTCGGTGGGCGCGCTGCTGGACGCGCCGCCCGGGCCGGTGACGTTCACGGTGATCTCGGCGGCGGCGCCGTCCGGGGAGTGGTCGGCGTGCTGGAGCGTGACCCCGACGACGTGCCGGCCCGGCGGCAGGTCGGCGATGGTGTACTCGGGCGTGGTCACGACCGTGTAGTCGTCGGTTTCCCTGTCGATGGTGACGTGGACGTGGTCCTTGCCGGTGTCGGTGGGCCCGATCGGCACGCTGGCGGTGAACTTCAGCGTGAACGGCGTGGTGACGCTCGCGCCGTCGGCCGGAGCGGTGATCTCGATCTTGTGGCTCGCGCCGGTCGGGTCCGTGCCGGCGTTCGCGCTCGTGTCGTACGCCCCGCCGCAGGCCGCGAGCAGCAGGCCCGCGGCGACGACCGCGGCGGACGATCGGATCCCGGCCCACGTTCTGGTGTGTGTTCTGCCCGGTACGGTCATGCTGATCTCCCAACGGCGATGTCGATGAGCGGGCCGATGCCAGTAGTACGGGGCCGGGCGGGTGAAGGGATTCGCGTGGCGGTGAAGCCGGCGGAGGGCGCGCTTCCGTAGTACTGGGAGTGGGGCTTTCCGATGAGTTTCTGCTGGCGGGCATGGCATCGGGCGATACCTCGGCCGCCACCCTGTTCGTGCGCCGCTATCAGGCGCGGGTCTTCGGGCTCGCGCGCACCATTCTCGGGGAGCCCACCCTGGCCGAGGAGGTGGCGCAGGAGGCGTTCGTGCGGGCCTGGCGGCACGCCGGCGCGTACGACGCCCGCAAGGGCAGGGTGGACACCTGGCTGCTGACGATCACCCGCAACCTGGCCATCGACGCGGTGCGGGTCCGTCGTGAGCGTCCCGTCGACCCACAGGAGCTGCTCGCCGCCTTGGCGGTGACACGACCCGCGGTGGCGCCGCCCGAGGGAGAGGAGCCGGCGCAGCGGGCGCTGCGCGACCTGCCTCGGGTGCAGGCCAGGGCCGTCGCCCTCATGGTGTTCTATGGCTTCAGCGGAAGGGAGATCGCCGAGCTGGAGGGCATCCCGCTGGGAACCGCCAAGACCCGCGTACGCAGGGGACTGGCCAGGCTGCGTGAGCGACTGGAGCTCAACGATGACTGACGATCGGGAGTGCGAACGGACCAGGGACGTGATCGTCGAGCTCGCCGCCGGTGTCGCGGTCGGCGACGAGCGCGCCGCCGCGCTGAACCACCTGGCGGGCTGCGCGGCGTGCAGGCGCGAACTCGACGCCACGAGCGCCGTGGTGGACCAGCTCGTGACGCTGGTCCCCGCCCAGGAGCCGCCCGTCGGTTTCGAGGCGGGCGTGCTCTCCCGCATCGCGCCGCCCCGGCCGGCCCCGCGCCGCTTGAGGCGCACGGTCCTGCGGGCCGTCTCGCTCGCCGCGGCGGCCGCGGTGGTGGCCGGCGCGGTCACGGCCGGCGCGATGTGGCGGGCGACCGCCGATGATCGGCGGCTCGCCGCGAGTTACCGCAAGACCCTGGCGGTGGCCGACGGACGCTACCTCACGGCCGCGGGCCTGTACGGCTCCGGGCTGCGCGTCGGCCATGTCTTCGGGTACCAGGGCTCGCCGAGCTGGCTGTTCGTGACCGTGGAGAAGGCCACCGGGTCCGGGACGTACGACGTGCGGCTGGTGACCAGGGACGGCCGCGATCTCGACATCGGCGACATGACGCTCACCGATGGGCGCGGCTCCTGGGGCGTGACCATCACCAGCCCCGTGCACGATGTGGCGCGCGTGATCCTGCGCCGCCCCGGCGCGCCGGACCTGACCGCCGTCCTCCACTGATCTGCCGGCGGCCGGCCCGGCCGCCTTGGGTGAATCCCGGCCGTGGGGGCGGCACGTAGAACAGGCATGAACGATGGGGCGACCGGCGGGACGGGCCGGGAGGACGACGGGGAGCCGGGCACGAGCGCCGTGGGGGAGCTCGTGGCCCGGTGTGCGGCGCGGGTCCTGCGCGGCCGGCGGCACGGGCCGGTGCGGCTGCGCGATCTGCTCGCGCCGGTGTGGGCCGAGGTGCTGCACGAGACGATGTTCGGGGGCCGGTGCCCGCCGGGAGTCCGGGCGCTCATCGTGGCCGAGGCCGGCGCCTGGTTCGCCGCGCCGGCGTTTCCCGGGCCGCGCCGCCGCATCCCGTCGCCCGCGGGCGCCGGGCTCGCCGGATACGTCGCCGCCCGGCCGGGCGAGGCCCGGTTGCCGGCTCCCGGCGGCGCGGCCGGGGCGGCGTATCTGCGGGACGTTCTCGGCACAGGGGTGGCGCGGATGACGGAGGGGTCGGCGCATGTGCTGATGGTGCTGGCCCGCCGTCCGGACCTGCAGTACGAGGCGGGCGCCGACCCCACGCTGCTGGATGCCGTCATCGAGGAGACGTCCCGCCTGTACGCCGCGCCTCCCGCCTCCGCTGCCGCGCACCGGCCGGACCGCCTGCTGGGCCGCCGGGAGCCGGACGCGATCCGGGCGGCCGTCGAAGAGGTCATCTGGCGGTACGCGGTGACCACCACCGCGTCGCACACCCCTGACCTGGCCAACCGCGGGCCCTGCCTGCTGGTGCCCCGATCGGGCCGGGCCGCCGCGCCTCCCCTGCTGCGCGGGCTGCTGCTGTGGCTCTGGGTCCGCGACCGGTGGGAGATCCTGCGGCGCGCCGCCATCGCCCTGCCGGGCGCCCGGCCGCTTCTCGCGCGGCGGCCAGGCCGTGAACCGTTGCCGTGGCTCACCCGTGATGGGGGTGTGGGATCTTTCCGATGAGGCGCTGGTGGCTGCGATGGCGTCGGGTGACGCCGCCGCCGCGGCGGCGTTCGTGCGCCGGTTTCAGGCGCGGGTGTACGGGCTCGCGCTCAGCGTGGTCGACGATCCCGGGCTGGCCGAGAAGGTGGCCCAGGACGCGTTCGTCCACGCGTGGCGGAACGCCCCCGCGTACGATCCGCGCAGCGGCGGGATCGTCCCCTGGCTGTTCGCCATCACCCGGAACTTCGCGATCGACGCGGTGCGGCCACGCCGCGCGGACGTGGCCGAGCCGCAGCGGCTGCTCCGCGCGCTCACCGGCGACGCGCCGGAGGCCCGGAGCCCGGACGGGCGCGACGACGCCGAGCGGCTCCGGCGGTGCCTGCGTTCGTTACCGCCGGAGCAGAGCGGGCCGCTCGTGCTGTCGGTGTACTTCGGCCTGACCGCGGCGGACATCGCCGAACGGGAAGGAGTCTCTCCCGGCACGGCCAGGACGCGCATGCGCCGCGGGCTCGCACGGCTGCGGCGGGCCTTGCGGCCGTGCACGTGACGCTGGAACCGCTCGGGGCGGCCCGGGCCTTCAGGAGAAGACCACGGAACGCACCTGGAGCCTATCGGACGCGCCCGCGCCGGGCGGCAGGCTGTAGAAGTCCATGCCCTCGCAGCCGGCTTGGGCGAACACGGTGGCCGTCGCGTCGGTCATGTTCCTCGGGGCGTAGGCGGCCGACCTGCCGTCGGAACCGCGCATGGGCAGATCGAGGCACACCCTGCTCGGCGGGTCGTTGACGAAGCCGACGACCTCGGCTCCGTCGGCGGTCTTGTACGAGTAGGTGAATCGGCCGTGCGAGGCCCAGGCGGGGCCCGCGATGGTGAGGGCGAGTGCGAGGGCACTGGCGGCGGTCAAGGTGGAGCGGAGTCGCATGGAGGCTCCCGGTAGCGGCAATGGAAACGATCGGCTACCGAACGTATCCGTCCGCGGGTAAAGCGACGCCCATGCCCCGGTGTCGGGGCCCGCTAGCCCTCGTTCTTTTCCTCTTTCCGGCGCTGCTGCTCCCGGGCCGCACGGCGCTGCGCTTCGGCCCGTTCGCGGCAGCGGCGGAGAAATTCCTCGTCGTCGTCCGGATTCGTCGCGACGAAGCGGCCCGGACGGTCGTACTCAGGGAAATACCCGGTATTGCCCTTGTACGGCAGGCCGCCGGGCCGCACGACCCTCTGCGGCCGGCCGGCGATCAGCCACAGCAGCGGCCCGAAGGGGGGAATCACCAGGACGATGAGGAGCCACATCAGCTTCGGCAGGTTGCGGCACAGCGCCTCGTCAGTGACGATCACGTCGAATAGGCAGAACAGCCACAAGGCGAGCAAGGCAACGCCTAAGAGGCCATCGAAGTACAGGATTTGGCACACCTCCCAATTCGACCCGTCAAGCTAGCAGAGTCGGGCACCGTCGCATGCGGAATCCAGGCTCGACGGCGTCGGTGCGGCGATAACCGGAACGCGCGGGCAATGGGCCTTTTCGCATTCGGCCGCCGTGCGCCCCGCCGGGCCGGATCGGCCGGGAAACGGTCGCCAAGGGGTTCGACATGCTGCGGCCGCAGGTGAACCTGGAGTACCTGTACGGCCAGAACGGGTACCTGTTCCCGCGCCACGACCATGTCGTCATCGGGGGCACCGTCGAGGAAAGCAACGACGAGGCGGTCGATCCGGACCGGTGCAGGGCACTGGTGGAGCACATGGCCGGAGTGTTCGGCCGGCTGCCCGCGGTGCCGATGCCGGTGTTCCACCCGAGGCGGTCGATCGCCCCTTAGGTCGTGGCTGCGGGGCGGAGGGCGTCGACGAGCAGGTCGAGGAGCCGGCCGGTGCGTTCGGGGGCGTCGCCGGCGGTCGTGCTGAGGAAGATGCCGAGGAGCATCAAGGTGACGTCGTCGGGGTCGACGTCACCGCGAAGCACGCCCGCCTCGGCGCCCTTGGCGAGGATCGTCGCGATCGCGGCGGTGATGCGGCGCCTGGTCGTGACCGTCGGGATGCGGCCGGCGGCCTGGCCGGCGCGCAGGGCGTCGCCCATGCCGCGTTTCATCGCGACGAACTCGGCGTAGCGGTCGAACCAGGCGCGTAGCGCCGCCTCTGGCGGGAGACGGTCGAGCAGGGCGGGGGCGGAGGCGGTGACGGCGTCGAGTTCGGCGGCGTAGACCGCCTCCACGAGTGCTTCGCGGGTGGGGAAGTGGCGGTAGAGGGTGCCGATGCCGACACCTGCCTCGCGGGCGATGTTTTCGAGGGGAACGGTGTCGCCAGCGGCCGCGAAGGCGGTGCGGGCGGCGGCGAGGAGGTTGTCGCGGTTGCGCCGGGCGTGAGCCCGGAGCGGGCGCCGTGGCGTGGCCTGCCGTTCGTCGGGGGTGCCGGCGGACGAGGGATCGGGCGCGGTCAAAGTGGAGGAACCTCCGGTTTTGCTCTATAGTCGACCGAGATAGCGGAGGCCCCTCCGCTATCTCCGGCATTCTACGTGGACGGGAATCCGATGACCTCCAGTAACACCCCTTCCCACGCACCGGTCAACTTCCGGCGGCCCGGCGGCACCGCCCGGCTCGCCGGGCGCGAGGTGTCGCGCGTCGGCTACGGCGCCATGCAGCTGGAACGCCTGCACGGCGACCGCCGCGCGGCCATCGCGGTGCTGCGGCACGCGATCGAGCGCGGCGTCGATCACATCGACACCGCCCACTTCTACGGCGACGGCTTCGTCAACGGCCTGATCCGCGATGCCCTCCGGCCGCAGGACGACGTCGTCATCGTCAGCAAGATCGGCGCCGCCCCCAACCCCGGCGGCCCGATCCCGCTGCGCCCCGCGCAGCGGCCCGAGGAGCTGCGCGCCGGCGTCGAGGCCGACCTGGCAAGCCTCGGGCTGGAGCGGATTCCGGTCGTGAACCTGCGCCGCCTCGACACCGGCCCCGGGCTGCGCGCCTCCGGCGACCAGGTGGTCGACCTCGACGACCAGCTCGCCGTGATGACGGCGATGCGCGACGAAGGCAAGATCGGCGCGATCGGGCTGAGCGCCGTCACCGCCGACGGGCTGCGGCGGGCGCTGCCCGCCGGCATCGCCTGCGTGCAGAACGCCTACAGTCTCGTCACCCGCGACGACGAGGACCTGCTCGACCTGTGCCGGGCCGAGGGCATCGCCTGGGTGCCGTTCTTCCCTCTCGGCGGCTCCGTCGCCCTGCTGCGACTGCCGAAGGTGACCGAGGAGGCCGCCGTGGTCGCCGCGGCGAAGTCCCTGGGCCGCACTCCCGCCCAGATCGGCCTGGCGTGGCTGCTGCATCACGCGCCCAACGTCCTGCTCATCCCCGGCACCATCAGCGTCGAGCACCTCGACGAGAACATCGCCGCCGGCGCGATCACGCTCGACGACGACACGCTCGCCGCACTCGACGCCGTCCCCTCCCGCTCCCTGCAGGCCACGCTCGGCTGACCGCCCGCCCTGGTCCCCCTTGTTCGGAGGATGGGGAACGGCGCCCGAAGGCGGGAAAGAAATCCGGCCGGGGCGCTGAAACATTCAGGGCGGAGCGAACCTGGCAGGGTCCGGAAAGGGACAGGACGCGCGGCCCGCGCATTCGCCGCCCGCAGCGCCGCCGGTTATCGGCACGGCCGGAATCTCCGGACGGGGTGCGAATCCGAGGTTTTTCGTGCGGCCCCGGCACCCGATGGCCCGGGGCCGTGAGCGGGATCAGCAGGTGATGGTCTGCACCGGGGTCGTGTACGACGAGTAGGCGCCGTTGCCGGAGGTGCTGTAGGCCTGGAACTGGGCGGACGCCTGGTAGGCGCCGGACCGGCAGCCGGTCGAGGCGGCGCAGGA
This sequence comes from Actinomycetales bacterium, assembly GCA_044507605.1. Classification (GTDB taxonomy): domain Bacteria; phylum Actinomycetota; class Actinomycetes; order Streptosporangiales; family Streptosporangiaceae; genus Thermopolyspora. Next base: position 22,424 of record JBIQJI010000078.1, read on the forward strand.
GACCGACCAGCTGGTGGAGCCGCAGCTGTTGGTGGCGACGACGACGCCGTCGCGCTTCAGCTGCACGTCCACCTGGATGTAGTCGATCGACGAGGAGCAGGACAGGGAGCCGATCGCGGCGACGGGGCCGCCGGCGGTGTGCGTGATGGAGAGGCCGGGCGAGCAGGCGCCGCCGAGCAGGGCGGCCGATGTGGGGGGCGTCATGGCGGCGGCGGGTGTGGCGGGCACCGCGCAGAGCAGCGTCGCGGCGCCGACGGCGAACAACGTGCCTTTCAGCTTCATGCAGATCACCTGACCTTGGGCGGCTGGAAACGGTAATTGCACATCCCGAAATCGGGCTCGGGACCCTTGCTGAACGACCGTCCGGGGGAAACCGGACACACGAAACCCGGCGTGCCGGAAAAGCCTAGCCGGAATCACCGGGAAAGGCACTGCGGGTCAGCCGGAGGCCCGCGTGGGGAATCCCGGAATTCCGCGGCGAGCGGTCCGGAAATGACCGGCCGCGGGGATCCCGGCCGCCCACAGGGCCACACCGATGTAGAGGATCTGCTCGGGGACGCGCTGCCACAGCGGCGTGGCCGGGCCGCCCGCGAAGGGCACGCCGGCGAGCGCGGCGTACACGTTGGCCGGGAGCAGCACCACGAACAGCAACGCCAGGCACAGACCGGCGGCGCGCCGGGTGGCGGGCAGGACCAGCCCTGCCGCTCCGGCGAGTTCCAGCACCCCGGTGAGGTAGACCACGGCCGCCGGGAACGGGATGACCGGCGGCACCATGGCCACCAGGTCGGCGTGGTTCGGCATGAACGACACGCTCGGCGGGACGAAGTGGGCGGTGGCGGTCATCACGAGCATGGCGGCCAGCCCGTGTGCGGCGCTCGCGCGCCAGGTGGCGAATCGGGCCGATGCGGACAGGGCGCCGAGCAGGCGGAGGCTCAGCGTTGCGACGACGAGGACGATCACGGTCATGCGGCTCACTCCCCTTTTGGATAGTCACACTACCCAAAGTTGGATAGTGACGCTACCCGATTAAGCCGCCATATCCCCGGCGCGGCCTACGGCGATTCGGCGTGACGTATGGTGAAACAGCAGTTACGTTGGGCAACTGTTCGCGTGGGTGTCGGGAGTGGGGGTAGAGGCAGGGCCGGCCGTGTGCGCCATCAGGGAGTGCCGTGACCTGCAGTTCTACGCCCTGAAGCGAACATGATCCGAAGACTGAGAAGATCCATGTTCGGAGGCATGAACCAGGCAATCCGGGGCATAGATAGCGTGCTATGAAATAACTTGCGTCGCCTCCGGCTCAGGAGCGATCATCCTGCCCAGTGAGGAATGTACAGGCGAGTGCCACTGTTGTCGTGCTGAAGATCGATCGTTTATCAGGCCGGGAGGTGGAAACCACCGCCCTAAAGGGCCTGATCATCCCGGAGGAGGGCCGTGTCCCCCACCGAACCCACGTGGACCGCGGATGACAACCGTGCTCCTCTCTCCGAGCTCATGTCGCGGGAGAACTTTCCCGTCGCCACCCGGTTGCTCCCGGTAAGGCATCGCGTCCACCTGATCAATGTGTACGGGTTCGCCCGCCTCGTCGACGACATCGGCGACGAGGCCCCGCCCGAGCGGCGGGCGGAATATCTCGACCTGGTCGAGAAGGACCTTGACAAGATCTATGCCGGCGCCACACCCGAGCTGCGCCCGTTACGTGCCCTGGCCCGCACCATCGCGGCCCGGGGCATCCCGCCCGAGCCGTTCCACGGGCTCATTCAGGCCAACCGGCAGGACCAGACGGTCAGCAGATACGCCGACTTCGACGAATTACTGGCGTACTGCGAACTGTCGGCCAACCCGGTGGGCCGCATCGTGCTCTACCTGTTCGAAGCCGCCACCCCCGAGCGGATACGGCTGTCCGATCGGGTCTGCACGGCCCTGCAGATCATCGAGCATCTGCAGGACGTCGGGGAGGACCACCGCAAGGGCCGCATCTACCTGCCCGCCGACGACATGCGCAGGTTCGGCTGCGTCGAGAAGGACCTCGCGGCCACGAGCACGTCGACGCGGCTGCGCGGGCTGGTGCGGTTCGAGGCGGCCCGGGCCGCGCGCATGCTCACCGAGGGCGCGCCGGTGGCCCGTGGCCTGCCCGGCTGGGCGAGGCTGGCGGTGACGGGCTACCTGGCCGGAGGAAGGTCGGCGCTGATCGCGCTGCATCGCGGTGGTTACGACGTTCTGGGGCGCCGCCTGCGCCCCGGAAAGACACGGCTGATGACTGAGTGGCTTCGGGCCCTTGGAGGGAGATGATGGGGTGGAGCCGTCCACCGCTTACCAGTACTGCGAGCGCATTGTCCGCACGCGGGCGCGCAACTTCTCCTATGGAATCCGGCTGCTTCCCGCCCCCAAACGCCAGGCGCTGAGCGCCGTCTATGCGTTCGCCCGGCAGATCGACGACATCGGCGACGACGGCGGGCCGGCGGAGAAGCGGCTGGAACAGCTGGCCCGGATGCGCGAGCGCCTCGCTGACCTGGACAACGCGCGGTCCGACCCGGTGCTCATCGCGCTCGCCGACGCCGCGCGCAGGCTGCCGATCCCCCTGGACGCCTTCACCGAACTCATCGACGGCTGCGAGGCCGACGTGCGCGGGGTGACGTACGAAACCTTCGACGACCTGGTCTTCTACTGTCGCTGCGTGGCGGGCACGGTGGGCCGGCTGTCGCTCGGGGTCTTCGGCACCGACAGGCCCGATGTGGCGGTGCCGCTGGCCGACGCGCTGGGGGTCGCCCTGCAGCTCACCAACATCTTGCGCGACATCCGTGAGGATCGGCTGACGGGTCGCATCTATCTGCCTAAGGAGGATCTGGCCCACTTCGGCTGCACACTTGAGCTTAACGGATCCGGGGCGTTCGCGGACCCACCTGATCGAATTCGCGACCTCATCTCCTTCCAGGCGGCCCGCGCCCACGAGTGGTACGACAAGGGCCTGGGCCTGCTGCCGCTGATCGACCGGCGCAGCGGGTCGTGTGTGGCCGCCATGGCCGGCATCTACCGCCGGTTGCTCCGCCGCATCGCGGCCGACCCGGTGCGCGCGGTGAACACGCGGACCTCGCTGCCCACCTGGGAGAAGGCGCTGGTGGCGGGCTGGGCGCTGTCGTGGCCGAGGGGGCTGCGATGAGCGTCGCCGTCGTCGGGGGCGGCCTGGCCGGCATCTCGGCCGCCGTGGCGCTGCGGGAAGCCGGGCTGGAGGTGACGCTGTACGAGGCGCGTCCGCGGCTCGGCGGCGCCACCCATTCGTTCCGCCGGGGCGGGCTGACCGTCGACAACGGCCAGCACGTCTTCCTACGCTGCTGCACCGCGTACCAGGGGCTGCTGCGGCGGCTCGGCATGTCGAGCGCGGTGCGGATGCAGGACCGCTTCGACGTGACCGTGCTCACCCCTGACCGAGGCGTGGGACGGCTGCGCAGGGCGCGGCTGCCCGGGCCGCTGCACCTGCTGCCCGCGCTGGCCGGCTACCCGCTGCTGTCACCGGCGGAACGGGTCCGGGCCATGGGGGCGTCGCTCGCGCTGCGCGGGCTCGACCCGGCCGATCCGGTGCTCGACCAGGTGAGCCTGGGCGGCTGGCTCGCCGCGCGCGGCCAGAGCGAGCAGGCCAGGCACGCGCTGTGGGAGCTGTTCGTCACGGCCGCGCTCAACATCGGCGTGGACGACGCGTCGCTGGGGCCGGCGAGCATGGTGTTCCAGACGGCGCTGCTCGGCCGGGCCGACGCCGCCGACATCGGGGTGCCGGCGCTGCCGCTCGGCGAGCTGCACGGCGCGGCGGCGCGGCGCGTGCTCGAACGGAGCGGCGGACGGGTGCTGACCGGGGCGAAGGTGCGGGCGATCGAGCCCGGGCCGAAGCTGCTGGTCGATGGGGAGCTGGTGAGCGCCGACGCCGTCGTGGTGGCCGTGCCGCACCAGGCCGCGGCGGGCCTGGTGACCGAGCAGGCGTGCCCCGACCGGGCGCGGTGGGCCGGGCTCGGCGCGAGCCCGATCGTCAACGTGCACGTCGTCTACGACCGGCGGGTGACGCGGCTGCCGTTCGCCGCCGCGCTGGACTCCCCGGTGCAGTGGGTCTTCGACCGCACGGACGTGAGCGGGCTGACCTCCGGGCAGTACCTGGCCGTGTCGGTGTCGGCCGCCGACCGCTGGATCGGCGCCACCACGGCGCAGGTGCGGGCGGAGTTCGTGCCCGCGCTGGAACGGCTGTTCCCGGCGGCGCGGGAGGCCCGCGTCACCGACCTGTTCGTGACACGAGAACGGCGCGCGACGTTCCGGCAGCGGCCCGGAACCGGCGCGCTTCGCCCGGGAGCCGAGACCCGGCTGCCCGGGGTCTTCCTTGCCGGCTCGTGGACCGACACGGGCTGGCCGGACACGATGGAGGGAGCCGTGCGCAGTGGACTCACAGCGGCTCGCCTGGTTCGTCGGTACGTCAACAGCACGTCAGTCAGCAGAGCGAGGTGAGTGCCCGATGACCACCGTTCCGCCTTCCATCGCCGATGGGCAGCGGCTCGTCGACTCCGCCATGCGGGCCGCCGTGGGGCGTGTCGACCCGGGGACGCGCCGGGTCGTGTCGTACCACCTCGGCTGGACGGACGCGCAGGGCCGGCCGGGCACGGCCGGCGGCAAGGCGCTGCGTCCCGCGCTGGCGCTGCTGTCGGCCCGGGCGGCCAAGGCCGACGTGGCGGTCGGGCTGCCGGGCGCGATGGCCGTCGAGCTGGTGCACGCGTTCTCGCTGCTGCACGACGACATCATGGACGGCGACCGCACGCGCAGGCATCGCCCGGCCGCCTGGACGGTGTACGGCTCGTCGGCGGCGATCCTGGGCGGCGACGCGCTGCTCGCCCTGGCCCAGGACGTGCTGCTCGACTCGCCGGGCGAGGGCGGCAGGCGGGCGGCGCGCCTGCTGAACGCCGCCACGCTGCGGCTCATCGCCGGGCAGGCGCTCGACCTGGGGTTCGAGAGCCGGTTCGACGTGTCGCTCGACCAGTGCCTGACCATGGCCGGCGACAAGACGGGCGCGCTGCTGTCGTGCTCGGCGGCGATCGGCGCGACGCTGGCCGAGGCGCCCGAGGCGCTGGTGGACGCGCTGGCCGGGTTCGGCGCCGAGATGGGGCTGGCGTTCCAGCTCGTCGACGACCTGCTGGGCATCTGGGGCAGCACCGAGACCACCGGCAAACCGGTGCTTTCGGACCTGCGGGCCCGCAAGAAGTCCCTGCCCGTGGTGGCCGCGCTCACCGCGGACACCGCCGAGTCGGCCCGGCTCGCCGACCTGTACGGCCGCGAGGACCCGCTCTCGGAGGACGACCTGCGCGAGGCGGCACGCCTGATCGAGGCGGCCGGGGGGCGTGCGTGGGCCGAGACCGAGGCGGCGAACCGCATCGCGCTGGCCGAGGCCCACCTGGCGGGGGCGCAGATGCCGGACCACGTCCGTACCGAACTTCTGGACATAGCCCGTTTCGTGACATCCCGGGATTACTGAGAATGAGTGTGACAGACGCCTCTTCGGCCGATTTCCTCTCGCACGACGATCGCCTCGCGCTCGCCACGCGCACGCTGGAGGCGGCCCGTGATCACCTGCTCGGCCTGCAGACTCCGGACGGCTGGTGGAAGGCGGAACTGGAGACCAACGTGACCATGGACGCCGAGGACCTGCTGCTGCGGCAGTTCCTCGGCATCCGCACCGACCGCGACACCGCCGAGGCGGCCGTGTGGATCCGCTCCCAGCAGCGCGACGACGGCACCTGGGCCAACTTTCACGGCGGGCCCCCCGACCTGTCGACCACTCTGGAGGCGTACGTCGCGCTGAAGCTGGCCGGCGACCCCATCGACGCCCCCCACATGGTCAAGGCGCGGGAGTTCGTGCTGGCCCGAGGCGGGCTGGAGGCCAGCCGGGTCTTCACCCGCATCTGGATGGCGCTGTTCGGCGAATGGTCGTGGGACGACCTGCCCGTCATGCCGCCCGAGCTGATCTTCCTGCCGTCGTGGTTCCCGCTGAACGTGTACGACTGGGCGTGCTGGGCGCGGCAGACCATCGTGCCGCTCACCATCGTGGGCGCGCTGCGCCCGGTGCGCTCGCTGCCGTTCGACGTCAGCGAGCTGCGCACCGGCAGGCGTCCGGTCAAGCCGCGGGAAGGGCTGCCCGGGTGGAGCGAGGTGTTCGGCACGCTCGACCGGGCGCTGCACGTCTACGAGAAACGCCCGCTCAAAGGACTCCGCCAGGCGGCGCTGCGCCGCGCCGCCGACTGGATCGTGGCGAGGCAGGAACGCGACGGATCGTGGGGCGGCATCCAGCCACCCTGGGTGTACTCCCTGATGGCGCTCAACCTGCTCGGCTACGACCTCGACCACCCGGTGATGAAACGCGGCCTCGACGGGCTGGAGCGTTTCACCATCCGGGACGAGAAGGGCCGCCGGCTGGAGGCCTGCCAGTCGCCGGTCTGGGACACCGTGCTCGCCCTCAACGCGCTCGCCGACGCGGGCCTGCCCGCCGACCACCCGGCGCTGGTGCGCGGCGCCGGCTGGCTGCTCGGCGAGGAGATCAAAGGCCCCGGCGACTGGAGAGTGCGGCGGCCGCACCTCGCCCCCGGCGGCTGGGCGTTCGAATTCGACAACGACGGCTACCCCGACATCGACGACACCGCCGAGGTGGTGCTCGCGCTGCGCCGCATCGCCCACCCCGACGCCGGCCCCGCCATCGACCGGGCCGTCCGCTGGATGACGGGCATGGTGTCGAGCGACGGCGGGTTCGGCGCGTTCGACGCCGACAACACGCGCGAACTGTGCACCAAGCTGCCGTTCTGCGACTTCGGCGCGGTCATCGACCCGCCGTCGGCCGACGTGACGGCGCACGTCGTGGAGGCGCTGGCCGCCCACGGCATGGCCCGGGCGCCCGTGACGAAACGTGCCGTGGTGTGGCTGCTGAAGGCGCAGGAGCCCGACGGGTCGTGGTTCGGCAGATGGGGCGCCAACTACGTGTACGGCACCGGTGCCGTGGTGCCCGCCCTGATCGCCGCCGGCGTACGCCGCGGCAAACCCCCGATCCGCCGGGCCGTGGCCTGGCTGGAGGCGCACCAGAACGCCGACGGCGGCTGGGGCGAGGACCTGCGCTCGTACGACGACCCGGCAGGCTGGTCCGGGCGCGGCGAGTCGACGGCGTCGCAGACGGCATGGGCGCTGCTGGCGCTGCTCGCGGCGGGGGAGCGCTCGGCGGCCGTCGACCGGGGCGTGGCGTGGCTCGCCGCGCACCAGCGGCCCGACGGCACCTGGGACGAGGACCGGTTCACCGGCACCGGTTTCCCGGGCGACTTCTACATCAACTACCACCTGTACCGGCTGGTGTTCCCGGTCAGCGCGCTCGGCCGGTACGTACGGGACCTGCGGGCCCGGACGGACCAGGCCGGCGCGGACCGAACCGGCGCGGACCAGGCCGGCGAGCGGGCCGACGTGAAGAGGGCGTCGTGACGCGCAAGTCGGAGGCAGCGCTAGAAGACAACCGATGTCGCCAACTCCTTGGCTCAC
>JBIQJI010000078.1:29972-30516 GCA_044507605.1 Actinomycetales bacterium
CGCGCCTCGTGGTGTGCGCCCCCCTCGGCATCGAGGCCCGCGCCGTGGCCTCGGGGGTGCCGCCCGACACCGGCGATCCGGACGAGGCCGTGCGGGTGGTCCGCACCGGGATGGGCCCGCGCCGCGCCGCGCGGGCCGTGTCTCGCCTGCCGAAGTTCGACGCGCTGGCCGTGACCGGGTTCGGCGGCGCGCTGAACGACCGGGTGCGGCCCGGCGACGTGGTCGTGGCGACCGAGGTCCGGGCCGGCGGCCGGTCGCTGCGCTGCCCGTCGGCCGAACTGCTCGCGGCCCGGCTGGAACGTGACGGCGCCACCGTGCACCGGGGGCCGATCGTGACGGCCGACCACGTCGTGTCGGGCCGGGAGCGGGCGCTGCTCGCCGCCACCGGGGCGCTGGCCGTCGACATGGAGTCGGCGACGCTCGCCGAGGCCGCCGGCGAGCTGCCGTGGGCGGTCGTGCGGGTCATCGTCGACACGCCGAGCCGGCCGCTGCTGCGGCCCGGCACGGTCGTCCGCTCGCTGCGGGCGCGGCGGCGGCTGCGCGC
>JBIQJI010000011.1:0-80764 GCA_044507605.1 Actinomycetales bacterium
GCACGAGCACCACGGCCACCGCGCCGATGGCGAGCGGGACGCCGTAGTAATAGAGGAAGTTTCCCATGCCGGTAGTTAGGGCATTTTCCGGCAAAGTGGAAACCGATCCCTGCCCGTGCGATCTAGGGCGCGGCCCGGCCGTCCCCAGGCTCGGCCGCCGCAAGCTTTACCGTACCAAGCCCCGAGAGCCGCGATGACCGAGTCCGCACCACCCCGCCCCGCCCCCCGCCACCTCCCCCTACGAGTAGCCCCGGCGCCCACACGCCCTCTCCTGCTTTGATGTGTTGCCAATCACGCTCGCCCGGTTCGGCGTGCGACGTACAGTGAACCGTCACATGCGGCGCGACCTCCTTCAGCGCCGCCCGCCGGCCCGGATCCAGCCGGTCGAGCGCGTAGGGGAGCGCGCTCAGGTTGGTCTCCACCTTGAGCAGGCACTGCTCGGCGAGGCCATGGTCCGCCAGTTCCTGGTAGACCTCGGTGACCAGGCTCGGTGCGAGGAACGGCTCCCCGCCACTGATGCGCGGAATCGCGGCGGCGTCGCCGTCCGGGGCGGCCGGGGCCGGGATCTCCTCCGGTGCCGGCGTCCTCCTGTCCTGCTCCTGTCTGCCAGGTCGCTTCGTCTCCTGTCATGCCGGAGGGGCCTTGGCGCGGTCTCGCGGGTGGCTTTCAGAGAGGGCTTCGGCGGGCTTGCCGGTCGGCTCGCCGGTGGGGTCCTGGTGGATGAGGCGGTCGAGCCATTCGGTGAGCAGGGTGCGCTCGGCCGGGGTGAGCGCGGTGGTCTCCGGGAGGCGGGCGCGCAGGGCGTTGGCCGCCGCCGCGGGGCCGGGCTCGTGGAGGGCGGGTGATCGTGTCGTCACCGCCGTGACCATGGCCTCGCGCATGACGTCGAGCAGGGCTGGGTCCCGTTCGCTTTCGGGGAGGGACAGCCAGGTGAGGACGGCTCCCCGGGCGGTCGCGTGGATGACGTGCGCCGTCAGGGACTCGCTCAGGCGGAGCAGGCCGCCGGCGGCCAGCCGCTCGATGCGGGCGGTCAGGATGCGCATGCCCGCGAGCACGGCGGGGGAGCCGGCGATGCGTTCGGGTTCGCCGTACATCAGCGCGTACAGCTCCGGGTTGCTGATGCCGAACTCGACCGCGAGGTCCCAGCCCGCCCGCAGGTCCTCCACCGGGTCGGAGGGGGTGGCGGTCTCGCGTTTGCGGGCCAGGAAGGTCTCGTATCCGTGCTCGGCGACCGCGTCGAGCAGCCCTTCCTTGTCTCCGAACAGCCGGTAGATCGCCGGCGGCTGGAGCCCTGCCGCAGCCGCGACGGCGCGGGTCGTCACGGCGTCGCGGCCTTCGCGGGCGAGCAGGTCGGCGGCGGCCTCGACGATGCGCTGCCTGGTGCCGTCGCGCCGGTCCGTGGGCTCGGGTGCGGCCGATGACGCGGTGCCGCCGGCGGAAGGTTCGACCATGACTCAATGATAACGGATCGGTGGTTCCATTGATATTTCCAATGTTATCGTGAACCTGATATCGCCGTTAGCAGGGCTATCGCGTGGAGGAATCGATGATCATCGTTACGGGAGTCACCGGGAAGCTGGGCCGGCGCGTCGTCGAGCGCCTGCTGCTGCGCGTGCCGCCGGAGCGGGTGGGGGTGAGCGTGCGCGACCCGGAGAAGGCGCGCGGCCTCGCCGAGCGTGGCGTGCGGGTGCGCCGGGGCGACTTCACCGACCCCGAGGGCCTGGCACACGCCTTCGAAGGCGCGTCCCGGATCCTGATCGTCTCCGTCGACAAGCTCGGGGCCGAAAGCGTCAAAGACCACCAGGCCGCGATCGAGGCCGCCGTCCGGGCCGGAGTCGGCCGCGTCTTCTACACCAGCCAGATGGGCGCCGGATTTTCGTCGCGCTTCGCCGCCATGCGCGACCACGCGGCCACCGAGGAACTGCTGCGCGCGTCGGGCGTGCCGTTCACGTCGCTGCGCAACGGCTTCTACGCCTCGACCGTGCCGCTGATCATGGGTCCGGCGCTGGAGACCGGCCACATCGTGGTGCCCGAGGACGCGCCGGTCGCCTGGACGACCCACGACGATCTCGCCGAGGCGGCGGCGCTCCTGCTGGCCGGCGAGGGTTGCTTCGAGGGGCCCACGCCGCCGCTCACGGCCGCCGAGGCCGTCGACTTCGACCGGATCGCGGCGATTGCCACCGAGCTGACGGGCAGAACCATCACGAGGGTCACGGTCGATGCCGACGACTACCGCGCGGGACTGGTGGCGCAGGGAGTCCCCGAGCCCGCGGCCGATGTCTTCGTCGACATCTTCGCCGGGATCCGCGCACGTGAGTTCGCGGCGGTCGATCCCGCGCTGGGCGCTTTGCTCGGCCGGCCCCCGACATCGCTGGCGGACTTTCTGGCCGCCGAGATCACCGCCGGCGCCGGGGCCTGAGCGGCTCCGCCACCGGGCTTGCTAACCGGAACGCGATTCCGTATATTAACCGGAAGCACGTTCCGTTTGTGTCGGGGTCGCGGCGGAGGGAGCGGCCGCCGCTGCCCCGGCCACCATCCAGGGAGAAACCCATGCACTATCGAACGCTCGGCCGCACCGGCATCAAGGTCAGCCCCTACGCGCTCGGCGCGATGATGTTCGGCGCCCACGGCAACACCGACCACGCCGACTCGATCCGCATCATCCGCAAGGCGCTCGACGCGGGCATCAACTTCATCGACACCGCCGACGCCTACGCCCACGGCGAATCCGAGGAGATCGTGGGCAAGGCGCTCAAGGGGCGCCGCGACGGCGTGGTCCTCGCGACCAAGCTGAGCCTGCCGATGGGCGACGACCCCAACCAGCGGGGCAACTCCCGGCGCTGGATCATGATCGCGGTCGAGAACTCGCTGCGCCGCCTGCAGACCGATCACATCGACCTCTACCAGATCCACCGGCCCGACCCCGACACCGACATCGAGGAGACCCTCTCGGCCCTCTCGGACCTGATCCACAGCGGCAAGGTCCGGGCGATCGGCTCGTCCACCATGCCGGCGTCCGACATCGTCGAGGCCCAGTGGGTGGCCGAGCGGCGCGGCCTGGAGCGGTTCCGCACCGAGCAGCCGACCTACTCGATCCTCAACCGCGGCATCGAAGCCGAGGTGCTGCCCGTCGCCCGGCGCTACGGCATGGGCATCATGGTGTGGAGCCCGCTCGCGCAGGGCCTGCTCACCGGCCGTGTCCGCAAGGGGCGGCCGACCGACCTGCGCCGCGCCGCCATGTTCCGGCACCTCAGCGACGAGCGCCGCCTCGACGCCGTCGAGCAGCTCATCCCCGTCGCCGAGAAGGCGGGGCTGCCGCTGACCCACCTCGCCATGGCGTTCGCGATCGCCCACCCCGACGTGACCAGCGCGATCATCGGCCCGCGCACGATGGCCCACCTCGACGACCTGCTCGCCGGTGTCGAGGTCACCCTCACCGACGAGATCCTCGACCAGATCGACGAGATCGTCCCGCCCGGCACCGACGTCGGCCGGCTCGACATGGCGTACGCGCCCCCGGCCCTCCAGCGCCCGGCGCTTCGCCGCCGCCCTCTCGACGAACGGCGCGCCGCCTGATCCCGGTGCCGCCGGGGCGGTCCGGCCGATTCGGTCGTGCGGATGCCGCCCGGCGTGATCCGGTCGAGGCGAAGCCACGCCGGCATCTTCGCAGGGTGAGGATATGGGGAAAGCGGCGGACGAGAACGTGCGGCGGCCCGGTGACCCGCGCGTTCGCGTTCCCCTGCCGAATCCACCCTTCGACACGCGGAGACGTCGCTAGGATCCGTCAGGTTCGGCGGACCGGCGTCATCGCGCGCGGCGCTTTGAAGGCGGCCGATCGTTCGGTTGACCGAGTCTGGGGGACCATCGCGTGGCCGATCTGCAAGGCGACCTGGCGAAGCTGCTGCGCCGACCGTGGTTCTGGCTGCGTGATCGGCAGCTCCCGTTCATTCTGGTCACCGGGGGCGGCGCGGCCGACATGGTCGACGATCTGTCCGCTCCGTTCGCCGACGTGCTGCCGAGCGCGCTGGTACGCGAGTCGGAACACGACTCGGTGCGCTCGCTCGTGGCGGCGCTGGCCGGGCCGCAGGGGCAGCTGGGCCGGCCGGTGGCCGGGTCGTTCCTCCCCGCGCCCCGGTTCCCGCTCGCGCAGTTCGTGCTCTGGGCCTGTGAGCAGCGCGACCTGCCGGAGCACGAGGGCAGGCCCTGGCCGCCGGACCCCCAATCGCACGAGGGCCTGCAGGTGTTCAAGCAGCGGCTGCAGGACAGGAACCGCCGCTCCTCGGGGCAGGGGGAGAGGCTGCGGCTCGCCGTCGACTTCTTCATCGGGCGCGCCGCCGTCACCTGGGTGCCGCTCGGCACCCTGGCGGTCTGGCTGGCCGCCGGGCCCAGCGACCTCGTCGGGGTGCTGCCGTGGCTGGTCGGCTTCGCCGTGACGGTGCTCGGCGTGTTCTTCCAGGGCTGGGCGTCCATTCGCGGCTGGTTCTTCTACGGGTGGTTCAGACGGCAGCCGGTCATGCCGCGGCGGGTGTGGGAACGGCCCGCCGCGTACGCCCTGCGCCTGGCCGGCGCGAGCGACTCCGACATCGAACGGCTCCTGGTGCTCGCCCTGTGCAGGGACCTGCGGCAGGCGTACCAGAAATGGGCGATTCCCTGGCCGAGCTGGGGGCGTGGCCTCTACTGCCTGCTGGCCATGCGGGTCGGCGCCGCCGACGGCGTCAACGCACGGTTTCTGCGGCTGCTGGAGGAGCTGTGCGAGGAGACCGGCCTGCCGGTCCCCATGGTGGTGCTCGCCGCGGTGCCCGGCGAACTGGCGGACGGCCGGTCCACGGTGCCCCTGGCCGAGCTGGGCAGGCTCAAAGGCGGCGTGCGTGCCTGGCGGCGCGCGCAACGCCGCCGCCGGCCGCCGCTCCGGCTGCTGATCCGCGCCGGCGCGTACGACGTGCCGCTGCACCAGACGGACGGGCTGCGGCGCTGGCGCAGCCAGGCGCGTGCCCTCGGCTACTGGTCGGTCGTGCTGCTCGGGCTGCCGGGCCTGGTCGCCTGGTTCGCGGCGACCAACCTCGCCGACAGGGCGGCGCACTGCGGCGGGCTCGCCTACGCCGAGCGCGTGGGGGACGAGTGCGTCGGCGTGCTGAACGCGTCGGACCCGGTGCCGGACGACCTGTTCGACGGCCCGATCCACGACCTCATGGCGAAGATCGACACCAACAACGCCTACGCCGTCCGGTCGGGGCGCTACGTCGACATCGTCCTGTTCAGCGAGTACTCGATCACAATGCATTCGCACGAGGACACCAGGCTCGACGCCGTGATCTCCGAGCTGATCGCCGCGGAGAGCTACCAGCGGAGCGTGTCGAGCAATCCTCGCGTCCGGATCCTGATCGCGAACGCGGGAGACGACTTCCGCCAGGGGAAACGGGCCGCCGAGCTCGTCACCGAGCTGACCGATGACGATCCGCACATCATGGGCGTCGCCGGGCTGTCCCGCAGCCTCTCCGGGGGGAAGGCGGCGGTGCGCCAGTTCGACACCGCGAAGATCCCCACCGTCGCGACCACCGCCACCGCCGACGATTACGGCATGGTCGGCGGTGTGCCCTCCCCTTACTACTTCCATGTGAGCCCGACGAACTTCCGCCAGGCGACGCTCGCCGCGCGTTTCGCGAGCGACACCCTGCTCGCCGGCGTCGAGAAGGCGTCGGCGGCGATCGTCCAGGACGGCACGAGCGACGACGACTACACCAACAACCTCGGCGCCGACTTCGCCGAGGCGCTCAAGGCGCGGCACATCGCGGTCGGCAGGCCCATCCCGTACGGCGCCTCCCAGGAGGGCATCACCAGCGCCGCCGACGAGGCCTGTTCGAGAAACGCCGACGTGATCATGTACGCGGGGCGGTCGTTCGAGTTCATGAGCTTCCTCAGCGCCCTCGAAGGAAACCCCAAGTGCGCCGGTGGGGTCAAGGTGCTCGCCGGAGACGACGTGACCAAGATCGTCGCGGACCATGCGGCCGAGATCGCCGCCAAGGGCCGGCTCGAGGTCTACTACGCGGCCCTCGCCAGCCGCCAGGTGTGGCAGGGGGTGGCGCTCCAGCCGACCGGGTTCGTCAGCCGGCTGCTGCGGGGCGGCCATCCCGAGGCAACGGACGACAACCTGCTCCTGACGTACGACGCGCTCGACGTGCTGTACCGGGCGGCGGACAAGGCGTACCGGCCGGGAGATCGGCTGCCGAGCCGGGGCGACGTCCTGTACCGGCTGTTCCGGACGACGGGCGGGTCGGCCTGGGCCGGATCGAGCGGGGTGATCGACTTCGGCGTGAAGGAACGGCACGACCCCGTGAACAAGGCGATCTCCATCATGAAGGTCACGCCTCCCGAGGCGTCCCCCGCGCTCATGGTCCGCTGCGGCTCCCTGGCCGCCGGCGAGCCCCGGTCGACGGACCCGCGCTGCGCCGGCCTTCCCGACGCACCCCCGGCGGCGCCGTAGCGGCCGCCACCCTCCCGCGGGCCCCTCCTGCGGCCCGGAGCAGGGCTAGCGGGGAGGGCGCGGCGCGGCCAGCCGCCGGGCGGCGTGCACCACGGCGGCTCGGCGGCGCGCCGCCTCGGCGTCGTCCCCCGCGTCGTGGCCGGACAGCATGCGGGCGATCTGCGGCGCCGCCGACCAGTAGCTCGACAAGGCGATGATCAGGAAGACCAGCTGAGCCGGGCCGATGGTGTCGTCGACCAGGCCGGCCCGCTGCGCCGCCGCCATGGCCGCGACCTTGCCGGCGTACAGCTCGGTGCGCGCGACATCGTCGGGGACGCCGCCGGTGTCCGACAGGCCCTCCCACAGCACCAGCCGGGCCAGTTCCGGATGGGCCCGCTGGTAGTCGAAGGTGCGCCCCGCGAACTCGCCGACGTCGTCGGTATGGGCGATGACCAGCGGCACCGCGGCGGCGATCTTGTCCAGTTCGCAGCGGATCACCGTCGCGAACAACGCCCGCTTGTCGCCGAAGTAGTTGTAGACGCGCTCCCGGTTGACCTCGGCCCGCTTCGCGATGCGGTCGACGGTCGTCCCGTCCGGGCCGCGCTCGGCGAACTCGGCCCGCGCCGCCTCGTAGATGCGACGCTTCGTTCCTTCCACATCCCAGGGCACGTTCACATCCTAGTCCAACACCAATGTTGCAGTTGGAGTTTTGCCGAACTACAGTAGGCCGCAGAACAGCAACACGAGTGTTGGAGTTGCCCCCGGCAGGGGGAGACACAGCGCGACGTGTACCCCGACCCGACCACATCAGGCATCCGGGAGCATGACCATGACCGGCAAGACCGTACTGATCACCGGTGCGACCAGCGGCATCGGCGCCCACACCGCCCGGGCCCTGCTCGAAATCGGCCATCGCGTGGCCGTCACCGGCCGCAACGAGACCAAACTCAAGGCCTTCCTCGACGAGACCGGCCACCCCGACCGGCTGCTGGGCCTCGTCTCCGACGCGGCGGACTGGGACGACACCCGATCCGCCGTCGCCCGCACCGTGGAGCACTTCGGCGGCCTCGACGCCGCCGTGGCCAACGCCGGGTTCAGCTCCGCCGACTACCGGCGCACCGGGGGCGCCACCCTCGCCGACGGCGACCCGGCGCTGTGGCCCGCCATGGTCCTCACCAACGTCCTCGGCCCCGCCCTGCTGGCCCGGGCCGCCCTGCCCCACCTCGAGGCCGGCGGCGGCCGCCTGATCCTCGTCGGCAGCGTCGTGGGCCTGAAGAACAGCCCCGCCAACCTCTACTCGGCCACCAAGTGGGCCGTCACCGGCCTGGCGGAGAACCTGCGCATGCACGCCACGACCCGCGGCGTCGGCGTCACCCTCGTCAACCCCGGCGTGATCGACACCCCGTTCTGGGAGTCCGGCAGCACACCTCCGTTCGCCCTGGCCCCCGAGCACGTCGCCGAGTCCATCCGCTTCGCCATCGAGCAGCCGCCGGGCGTCGACCTCAACACCCTGACCATCCGCCCGATAGGCCAGCCCAACTAGACGAGTAAGTCCGATCTCCGGTCAGTGGTCGTACGCGATCAATGACCGGGTGATCGGTGCGTTGGTGGTGTGGCTATGCCAGATCGCGGCGGCCATCGCCAGGACGCGCTGGGGCGACGCGGACGGCGACGCCTTCGAAGGACCGCCCGATGGCCAACCCCGTCTGGACGGCAGAATCCTGGTGCATGGAACGCAACCGGCCAGGATATCCTGACCGATCCTAACGCTGTGACAATGAGGGGTCGAGCCCGGGTGAATGGCAGATGGTCTGACGTGATCGAGCTGCGAACGCCAAATGGGAAAGGCGCTCGGTTCACGCTGGCAGGTGAATTTGTGACGTTCTTAGATTAGGGCTATCTTATGGCTATCGAGATGTTCGAAGGAAGACCAGTCGAAATCATCAACTCGTTTGATCTGGTCGCCGACCGGTGGGTGGTGGAGTTTCGCGATCCGGCGTTGGGGAAGGAAATAACTTTCCTGGCGATCAATATTCCGGAATCAAATGGATGGGAGGGTGCTTCCGTAAGTATCAATCCCGATTTCGATGCTATTCCTGTCCGATGCATGCTTTGGGCGATTGAAGTCGCTAAAGCTAAAGCCCAGGTAGCTGGTTAGGCCGGTCGGGCTCGTATCCGATTCGATCGTCCGCCGCACATCGCTCAGGTCATCGCCGGGTACCGCAATATCAACGTCACCATGAGCTACAAGGCCACCTATCCCGAGGAAGTCATCACTCACCACCAGGCGTTCATCGCCCGGCGCCGGTCGCTGTGGGCTACCGAGGAATACCGCACTCCCACCGACGAGGAATGGGAAGAGTTCCTCGGCCACTTCGAACGGCGCAAGCTGTCGGTCGGCAACTGCGGCCGCGCTTTCGCCACCCCGTGCATCCACGAACACGCCTGCGTCCGCTGCCCAATGCTCTGGCCGGACCCGGCCCAGCGCCCCCGCCTCGCCGAGATCCGCGACAACCTCACCGCCCCAACGGCGCGCGGGGGACACGGCCTAGCCGTTCAGCAGCAGGGCGAGGCGTTCCCAGGCGGGGGACGAGGCTCCGGGCTGCGACCGCTCGGCCAGCCGGGCGATGGTCGCGTCGCGGGGGGCGCCGGCCTCGGATCGGTGGTGGGCGAACCACTTCCGGGTGCGGTCCGCGAGGGCGGGAAGACGCGGATCGTCCGGCGACCAGTCGTAGGCGGCGTCGTGTTCGAGGTAGAGGGCGGCGAACTCGGGGTCGGCCATGAGCTCGCGCTTTTCGCGGATCCATACGGCGGCGTCATCGGGGGCGGCCGTCCGCATGAGGATCCAGCCGTCGCGTTCCAGCTGCCTCTGGCGTTCGCTGACGCCGAGCCGGCGCAGGTCGTCGAGGAAGCCGGCGACCTCCGGGGAGACGAAGAGCCCGTCGCCGCCGCGCAGTTGGGCGAGCTGGTCGCGGGTGCGCCGCAGCCGCGCGATCCGGTCGCGGAGGTCGCGGTCGATCTCGGCGATGGCCGCCGTGAGCGTGTCGGGGTCGGCGTCGAGGAGATCCTTGATGCGGGCCAGCGGCACGCCCGCCTGGGCCAGAGTCCTGATCTTGACGAGTTCGATGGCGTGCCCGGCCGTGTAGCGGCGATAGCCGGACGAGTCGCGGCCCGGCTCGGGGAGCAGGCCGCGCTCGTGATAGTGGCGAATGGCCTTGATGGTCACCCCGGCGTAGTCCGCGAGCTGCCCGATCGTGAGCATGCCGGACATTCTTCCACCCCTTGGGCCGCAACGGTCAGGCTCGCCGGGCGAGCCGCCCGCCGCCGTTGCGGAAGCGCGCCCGGCCGTCGCGGACGTCGTGGTAGGACACGAGCAGGAGCCGCAGGTATCCGTCGAACGTCTCCGGCGGGTATCCGGCGGGCGCGAAAAGGCCGGGCCGGATCGGCACGTAGCGCTGCGGCGGGGCGGAGGTCGTGCCGCCGGCGAACGCAGTGAAGATCCGCTCCTGCGACGCGTCCGCCGGCTCGTACGTCGTCCGCTCCTCCAGCCGGCCATCGACGATGCCCACATCGATGCGCAGCTGGTCGGAGCGATAGGTGCCCACGTACGGGGTGAGGTCGACGTCCTGCGCCGGCTCGCCGACCAGAGCGGGGATCGGGACACCGAGGTGCTCGCCGAGGAGCCGGCGCAGGATCTGGTCGTGCAGCATGATCGCACCCGGGGCGTTGCCGAAGGCGGCGAAGACCAGGTCGTGCTCGGGTACGACGCACAGCATCGACACCCCGCCGGGCGACGCGCCCGACATGGCCAGGACGGTCGTGTCGCCGAACGGGTACCGCACCCAGCCGAGCCCCATCGGCGGGACGTTCGGGGTCGCCATGTCGTGCCAGACCCGCTGCATCAGCGCGGTCGCCGCGACCGACAGGACACGGGTGCCGGAGGGGGACACGCCGCCCGCGAGGTGGGTGCGGCCGAAGGCGAGCAGGTCGGCGACGGTGCCGATGGGCGTCCCACCGGCCGGTCCCCAGGTGTCGGGCAGCATGAACATGCCCGTGGGCCGGGCCGCCATGGTGTCGGGGTCCGGGAAGTGGCCGACGGCCGTGCTGCGCAGGATGGCCTGCTCGGCCGAGGTGCTGGAGTCCTTCATGCCGACGGGCGTGTAGACGTCCCGCTCCAGCAGCTGGGGGAAGGACATTCCGGTCACGACTTCCAGCAGGCGGCCCGCGACGATCATGCCACCGTTGGAGTAGCTGAGCTGCTCGCCGGGTTCGAACAGGGTGCCGCAGTGGCTCCCCAGGCCGTGGACGTACGTCTTCAGCGCGTCGCGGCCGCCGGCGTCGGGGAAGAACAGGTCCGCGTCGATGCCGTTGGTGTGGGAGAGCAGGTGCCGGACCAGGATCTTGTCCGCCGCGCCCGGCACGGTCAGGGCGAACTCGGGCAGGTACGTCACCACGGGCGCGTCGAGGTCCAGCGCCCGCGGTCGACCTGCTGCAGCACCAGCGTGGTGGTCAGGACCTTGGTGACCGAGCCGAAGAGGAACCCGGTGTCGTCGAGCATGGGCGCGCCGGTGGCGACGTTCGCGGTGCCGTGGGCGACGACGATCTGCTCGCCGGCGTGGTGGACGCCGGCGACGAACCCGGGAACGCCGCCCTCCTCGCAGGAGGCGGCGACCTGCTCGCGGATCCGCATGTCCAGGGTGCGCAGTGCGTTGGTGTTCATGCGCACCATCGTCGAACCCTGCCCCAGGGGCAAGGTCAAGCCCGCACCACGAACTCGTCGACATGGCGGTCGACCGGCCGCCGGTCCCGCCCTGGCGTGCCGGCCACGTGCCGGCGTGATCAGCCGCCCGGGCGCCGGGAGCGGGCCGCGCTGATCTCCGCCTCGTGGTGCACGGCCCAGTCGGCGAGTGTCGACAGGGGTTCCAGCAGGGTGCGGCCGAGCGGGGTCAGGCTGTATTCGACGCTGGGCGGGACCGTCGGGTGCACCTCGCGCCGGACCAGCCCGTCGGTCTCCAGGCCGCGCAACGTGTGGGTCAGCATGCGCTGGCTGATGCCCTCGATGGAGCGGTGCAGCTCGTTGTAGCGGTGCGGGCGGCCGCCGAGCAGGATCACCAGCAGCATGCTCCACTTGTCGCCCAGCCGCCGGAACACCTTACCGACCGGGCACGCGGCCAGTTCGTCCGCGGGCACCGGCCGAGGGAGCTCGTGCGCCAGCACCGAGGGAACACCGGTGTGCGTACCGGACATTGAACTGCCTTCTTTCGTCCTCCACCAGGGTGGCCCATGATCGGACCTGCCGCGTTCGACCCTATGGAGAGACACTATGCCCGACCAACGGCCCAAGAACGTCGTCATCAGCGGAGGCACCACCGGCATGGGCCGGGCGGTCGCCCTGGCGCAGGCGGCCAAGGGCCACAACGTCACCGTGATCGGCAGCGACGAGGCCAAGGGGCCGGCCCTGCTGGACCGGGCCCCAGGCCCGAACCTGCGGTTCCTGCGGGCCGACCTGTCCTCGATCGCCGAGGTCGACCGGGTCGTCGCGCAGCTCACCGAGCGCTATCAGGTCATCGACGCGCTGGCGCTGTTCGCCAACCGGATCAGCCCCAGGCGCAGGGAGACCCCGGACGGACTGGAGTACACCTTCGCCCTCTACTACCTGAGCCGCTACCTGCTGGGCCACAGGCTCCGCCCGCTTCTCGAAGCGGCCCCCGACCCCGTGATCGTCAACGTGGCCGGTGTCGGCAACACCGCCGGCGGCATCGTGTGGGACGACCCGCAGCTGACCCGCCGCTACAGCCAGGTACGCGCCCAGCTCCAGGCCGGCCGGGCGAACGACCTGCTCGGCGTGGCGTTCGCCGCCCAGGAAGGCAGCAAGGTCCGCTACGTCCTCTACCATCCCGGCTTCACCCGCAGCGGAGCCGAGGGCCATCCGAGCCCGCTGATCCGCAACCTGATCAAACTCCTCGGGACGTTCTTCGCCCGTCCCGTCGCCGACTCGGTCCGCCCGATCAACGACTGGATCGACCACCCTCCCGCCCGGCCCCTGTCGGCCATCGACCGCGGCAAGCCCGTCGACCCGTCCCTGAAGACCCTGGACCCCGGCGACGCCGCCCGCCTCGCCGCCTACACCGAATCCCTGCTCCGCGACCGCGACGACTCCGCGCCCGTCGCGAGCGACAGTGCGCCCTAGCGTGCCCTAGCGCGTGCCCCTAGCGCGTGTCCCAGCACGGCGTTCCGCAGCGCGAGGCGCTCCGGCGTCGGGCCCGCACCGGCCGGGCGAGCGGCCGCGGGGCATCCCATCACCGGGCCCGCCCGATCGGCGGGGTCGTCGGCCTCGGTCAGGGCCGGACGTTCTCCAGGTCCCGCAGCAGGCTCGGGTGCTTCGGCTCCCAGCCGAGCGCCTGGCGGGTGCGGGTGCTGGACGAGGGCTGGTCGGCCGCGAAGATCGGGCCGAGCGGGCCGAAGGTCTCCGGAGGCACCGCCGAGCGCGCCTCCAGCGCGATGGGCCGCATGAACCGCGCGCTCGCCCCTCGCCCGAAAGCGGCCGTCGCCGCGCCGTGGTGCGCGAACAACGGCGGACCGGGTCCGCCCGTCCGGGTCAGCCCGGCAGGCCGTCACCGGGAAAGCCGCGGCCCGGATGGATCTCGTAGGTGAAGACGCCCGCCCGCACCCCCGGGTCGCCGTCCATGATCTGCCGTACCTCGTCGGCGTCGGCGTTGAAGATGCCGATCCCGCACACCGCACTGTCATCGACGACGGGCAGGACGATGGACAGCGTGCCGGCGGCCCGCAACGCGAAATTGCGCCGCCCATGCTCCCAGACGATCTCCTCGGCCCCGTCCTTGCCGTACTCGGGACCGGCCGTGAGCAGCATCACGGTGTAGGGCCGGCTTCGGGCCAGCATGTCGCGCATGAACTCATCGCTGATCGCCGTCACCGTGATCCTCCGCTCCGGCCGCTCACATGGTGATCGGATGCTAGCGGGAGGCCCCGACAAAGTGACGCGCTCGCCTACCGGACGGCCCGGACGGCGGCGTGCGGGCAGGGCACCGCCGCCTGCACGTCGCCGATGGCCCGCCGCGCGAGTGCGCCGAAGTCGTCATCGGTCGTGCCGATCCAGCGTTCGTAGGCGATCTTCAGAGCGAGCGCGCCGAGTTCGGCGACCACGCATGCCGTCAGGTCGGGCACGCCGCGCCGTTCGAGGGCGCCGGTCATCGACGCGGTGAGGCCGAGGCCCTTGAGCGCCTCGCGTTCGCGCAGCTCCGGGTTGGCGGCGATCACCGCCTGCCTGCGGGCGCTGAACTCGCGGCGGGCAGGGGTCAGGCTCTCCCTCGCGATCACGTCGAAGGCGTGGGCCACCGCCTCGAACGGGGTGGCGGCGGCCGGCGCGGCGATGATGCCCTGAGCGAGCAGATCGGCCAGGGCGCCTCCGCCGAAAAGCACTTCCCGCTTATCCGGAAAGTGGCGGAAGAAGGTGCTCTTACTCAGCCCGGCGCGCTCGGCGATCTCGATCACCGTGGTGTCGTCGTAGCCCCGTTCCTCGAACAGTTCGAGGGCGGCGGCGACGAGTCGCTCGCGTGCGTTGGGCTGCCAGCGGGCCATGAGTACAGTCTAGAGCCACGGCACTTGGTCCCGTCGCATGTGTATATAGTGATGGGACCAAGTGTCATCACTGGCCAGTGTCCCGACCGGAGGTGCCCCCATGAGCCGAGCCGTCATCTATGAGACGTTCGGCGGCCCCGAAGTACTGGAGCTGCGCGAAGTCCCCGAGCCGCACGCAGGCCCGGGTGAGGTGCGCGTCCGGGTCACGGCCGCCGCCCTGAACCCGATGGACTGGCGCATCGCCGCCGGCCCCGAACTAGCCGCGCTGTTCGGCGTCACCGTGCCGTCCGGCTTCGGGTACGACGTCGCCGGCGTCGTCGACGAGGTCGGCGACGGCGCCGAGGGTTTCGCCGTAGGCGATCGCGTCTTCGGCGGCGCGATGGCGAAGGCCGTCGCCGACTTCCTGATCATCGAGGCTCGGCCGCCCCGGTCGGCCGACGCCCGGGCGTTCGACGTGCTCTACCCCACACCCGACGGCATCGGCGACGAGGTGGCGGCCACGATCCCGATCGCTGGCACGACCGCCGCCGCGGCCCTGACGGCGATCGGGCTGCGGTCCGATGACACCGTCCTGATCGGCGGTGCCGCCGGCGGCGTCGGCGTGTTCACCGTCCAGCTGGCCAAGCTCGCCGGGGCCAGAGTGATCGGCACCGCCTCGGAAGGCACCTTCCCGTTCCTGCGGCAACTTGGCGCCGAGCCCGTGACGTACGGCCCGGGCCTCGCGGACCGGGTGCGGGCGCTCGCCCCCGGCGGCATCACGGCCGCGACGGACCTGTTCGGCACCGAGACGGCCGAGGCCGCCCTCGCCCTCGGCGTGCCACCCGAAAGGATCTCCACGGTGGCCGCCGGCCCGAACCCGCCCGGCGGCGTCCGCGCGACGGGTGGCCGCGAGGCCACAGCGGCCGACCTTAAGCGAGTCACCGACGCGATCGCCGCCGGCGAGCTCACCGTGCCCATAGCCGCGACCTTCCCGATCGAGAAGATCCGGGACGCCGTCGCCCTCCAGGCAGAGCGCCACGTCCACGGCAAGATCGTGATCACGCTCTGACCCGCCCCGCCGCTTCCACTGCTGGGCTACGCGCGAACGCGGGCGGGGCCGACGGGTCAGCGAAGACAGGTGAGGCCGTGGAGGACGACGGCGATGCCGGTGAGGAACTGCTCGCGGTCGTCGTGTTCGCTTATCTGGCCGACGATGGCGTGCATGAACGGGTGGTCGTCGGGGTTGAGTCCCTGCCACGCCTCCGCTGCGGCACCCAAGAACTTTTCGCGGTCCGCGTAGGGTTCGACGCTTGAGGCGTCCCCGTCGATGCGGGCGTTCTGGCTGACCGCGCCGAGGATGTAGTGCACGAGCGTCGAGGCCGCGTCGAACCAGCGGGCCCGCGGCACGCCCAGGGCACCCACCTGTCGGCCGATCCGCTCGAAAATGCCCACCGTGACCGGGCCGACCGGGTTGCGGATGATCTGCAGGATCAGCCGCGTGGCGAGCCACTGGTGGTCGGCGATCGCGTCGAACAGGGCCAGTGCGACGACACGGATCTCGTCCTCGGGCGTGGCCGCGGCTCCGGCGGGCCTGGTCGCCAGAGCCGCGGCCACGACGGTTTCCGTCACGGTGTCCAGCAGTTCGTCCCGGGTGCCGACGTGGTAGTAGATCGCCCCGGCCCCGGTGGCCAGGCGCTCGGTCAGCGCCCGCACGGTCAGCGCGCCCTCGCCGCCCGTGTCGAGCAGTTCGACGGCGGTGTCGATGATCCGCTGCCGGGAGAGCACCTGGTTACGTCGCTGTGGCCCGCGCGCGCGTGTCGCCATGCTTCGATCTTGCCACATTGGAGCAATAAACCAAATTGGTGCAATGTACTATTTTGGAGTAGCGTTCCATTTGGAACACCGCACCAACCCGTCGGCCGGACTCGGCCGACCGCGACACGAAGGGGCAACGTGAACCAGGTCACGATCATCGGAGCCGGGCTCAGCGGCCTTACGCTGGCCCGCGTCCTGCACATCCACGGCCTCCCGGTCGAGGTCTACGAGGCGGAAGCCTCGCCTCAGGCCCGGGCGCAGGGCGGGATGCTCGACATCCACGACTACAACGGGCAGCCCGCCCTGGAGACGGCCGGTCTGATGGAGGAGTTCCGCGCCATCGTCCTGGAAGGCCGCCAGGCGATGCGCGCCCTGAGCCCGGACGGCGCCGTCCTGTTCGAGAAGGCCGATGACGGCACGGGTGGCCGTCCAGAGGCGGAGCGCGCGGATCTGCGGAAGATGCTGCTCGACTCCCTCCCGGACGGCACCGTCCGGTGGGGCCGTCAGGTCACCGGTGCTCGCCGCCTCGGGGACGGCCGTCACGAGGTGACCTTCGCCGACGGCAGCACCGTCATCACCAGTTTGCTGATCGGCGCGGACGGCGCCTGGTCACGGGTGCGCCCTCTGGTGTCGGCCTCGACACCCGAGTACGCCGGCACGTCGTTCGTCGAGACCTACCTGTTCGACGCCGACACACGACACCCGGCCGCGGCCAAGGCGGTCGGCAGCGGCTCGATGTTCGCCCCCGCACCGGACAAGGCCATCACCGCTCACCGCGAACGCGGCGACACCCTGCACGCCTACGTGTCGCTCACCAAGCCGCTGCGGTGGTTCGACGAGATCGACTTCTCCGACCCGGCCGCGGCCGCCACCCGCGTCGCGGCGGAGTTCGAAGGCTGGGCGCCCGAGCTCACCGCCCTGATCAGCGACACCGACACCCCGCCGGTCCTGCGCCCGCACTACGCCCTGCCCGAGGGACACCGGTGGGAGCGGACGACCGGAGTGACCCTGATCGGTGACGCCGCCCACCTGATGGCGCCCGACGGCGAGGGGGCCAACTGGGCCCTGTGCGACGGCGCCGAACTCGGCAAGGCCCTCGCCGCCCACCCCGACAACGCCGAGGCCGCACTCGACGCATACGAGCAGGCCATGTTCACCCGCATGAGCCAGGCGGACGACGAGACGGCCAGACACCTTGAGGAGACCTTCGGCGACGCCATCCCTGAAAGCCTCCGCGCCATGATGCCCGAACACCGGCAAGACCACTGAGCAGAAAGCCACGTCCTGCGGGCCGTCGCCGCGGCGTGCCCGTCGCCGGGAGGTCGCCAGGGGCGTGCAGGAGCGCGGCCGCTGCCGAAGTGTCAGGCGGTGGCCGGTTCTGGTGGCATTCAGATATGCGGGTCTTGGCGCCGACGGGCGCCCTATAGCCGATGGCGATGGGACGGTATCGATTCCGTTGGCCTCTCCGCGGGCTCGGGATCTCTATCGCTATGCGGAACGTAGCGAGCTATCGCCTCAGGGTGAATCCCACCAGTGGTACGATTCGGTTTATGGGGGAGCCACGGAAACGAGACGAGGGTACGGAGAAGCTGAGCGTCACCGTGCCCAGGGGCCTGACCGAGCAGATTCGGGAGCGGGCCGGGCGCGGCAACGTGTCCGCCTACGTGACGCATGCCCTGCTGCGCCAGATCGAGCTCGACCGGCTGACGGAGCTCGTGAACGATCTGAGCGAGGAGTTCGGTGAGCCGACCGAGGCCGAAGTCGCGGCCGCCCTCGCCGAGTGGGACGACGCGTGAACGCCCGGCGCAACGCCCGTTCGGGGGTGGGCGGTCTGCTCGTTCTCGACAACGAGGGGGTCATGCGACTGAGCGACCCAGGCCTCGGGGGCAGGGCGGCGCGAGCACGCTTGGAGGCGGCCCGCCGTCGAGGCGCCGTGGTCAAAACATCAGCCGCGATTCTCGCCGAGATCCTCAGAGGCAACGACCGAGACGCGCGGGTGCATCAGATCATCAACAAGATCGGTGTCACGCCTGTCTCTGAGCGCATCGGCGCGCGAGCCGGTCGACTCATCGGTGCGGCGGGTCTGGAAACGTCCGAAGCCGTGGATGCGATGGTCGCGGCCACCGCCATCGAACATGTGGAGGAGGCCGAGCGCTCCGGCAGGATCATCACCGCCCTGATCGTCACGTCCGACATCCCGCACCTCGCCAAACTCGTCGACGGACACGACCGAGTCAAGATCGTGCACGTCGACGGTTTTCCGGCTCCAACCGCGCCGTGAGTCGCTCGCGAGCACCCGGAAGACCGGTACTAGCACTTCTGCGTTGCCCGTACTCAGGGGGCGGTGTCGAACAGGTCGTCGGCGCTGGTGACGGTGGCGGCCAGCGACAGCCACCGGTCGAGCACGTCCGGGTCGCTGCATCCGCTGATGCGGGCCTCGGCCTCCGGCCCGATGGTCAGGCCACGCGCCCGAAGGAAGGCCAGAATGGCACGCGCCAAGCCTTCGGCCAGACCTTCGACCCTGCCTTCGGCCAGACCTTCGGCCTTGCCTTTGCCGAAGTGCTCTTTGGCGAAAGGGCTGAAGACGGGCCACGGGGCGGTTTTCATCAGGTTCTCCAAGGAGGTCTGGATCGATCGCGTAGCGAGGTTGTATGCGTACTCATAGTAATACTGAGCGTCATCGACGGGAGCTGTGCCATCGCTTCCATGAACGCCTCGACCACCGCTGGCTGCGTGCCGTGGACGGCCACCGACAGGGTGGCCAGTTCGGGGTTGGCGACCATCTGGGCGGGGTCGATGATCTGAGGGATCTGGTCGGGGCCGAGGACTCGGGGAGCGAGGGTGTAGCCGGTCAGGCTGGTGCCGATGGGCTGGGGAAGTAGCTGGCGGCCCTACGGCTGGGACAGATGACGAAGACGGTGACGGGGCGGTCAAGGGCCAGCCAAAGAGCGGCTGCGTAGCGGGGCAGGGCCCTGCGCTTGCACGTAGGGTAGTCGGGCTGCTACGTGCGAGCGCGGTTCCTCTGAACGGGTGGCGTCCCTCGTGCGCCCATCCGCCGGGATGGCGCGCGGGCGTGTCGCGGGTGTGGCACGAAGTTGCGTGGCTGTGGCTTGTGGCACCCAATCCGCGAGATCCAGATACGCGGCGCGCATGGCCCCTTATGGTGTAGCCATCACATCACTTAACGTCATCTTGACGTTATCCGGGGAACGGGGGCACGGGATGGCCGAAGAGATTCAAATGACCCTGCTGAAGAAGCTCCTGATGAGCCGGCACCTGGAGACCCACCGCGCCTTCCGTCTCGAATACGACAAAGTGGCCAGAAGGCTAGATAAGCGACTGATCGCCTCCGCCCCGGGCCGTGAGCAGTACGGCCGCTGGCTCGCCGGCCAGGTGAAGACCAAGCCATCGGCCGACCGCTGCCGCGTCCTGGAGCACATGTTCCCGGGCCGCACCGTTGCGGAACTCCTCGCCCCGTACGATCCTGAAAAGGGAACATCCGTCATTCCCGAAACGCCCTCCGATGTCGAGGAGGAGGCAGCCACGAACCGGCGACAGGTATTCCAGATCGGTGCGGCCACAGTCACCGCCGGGCTGATCGATAGCGTTGCACGTGGTCCAGATCAATTTGATCAGATCCTCGATACAGCCTCCGTAGGAGACGGCAGGCTGAGGCAACTTGAGGCCGAAGCAGATGGCCTCGGCCTGCGTTTCATTTATTCGCCGCCCGCAAGCCTGCTTCCGGAGACGCTCACGCACATCTCCAGCGTCCGGGACCTGCTGAAAAGCAGGCAGCCGCTCGACGCCCAGCGCCGGTTGACCCGCGTCGGTGCGAAATTGTCGATGGTGATGGCCGAAATCCTCTTCGCCACGAACGAGCCCACACTCGCTCGGCGTTGGTGGTCGACGGCGAAACGAGCAGCCGACGAGGCAGGCGACCGCCACCTGGCGGACGTCGCCCTCGCGCAATCGACCTACCTGCCCACCTACATCGGCACACCGAACGAGGTGCTCGGCCAGGTCATGCCACGTCTGGAGCAGGCGCCGAAGGCGACGCCGCCGATCGCCATGCTGTGGGGCTTCGCCGCGATGGCTTATGCGACGCTCGGCAAGCGCGACGAGTTCGAGCGCGCCATCGACAGGTCCCGCAACGTTCTGACACGATGCGATCCTGAAGCCGTCAAACCCGGGATCTTCTCATACCTGCCTCGCAAGCACGCCTTTTTCGAGGCGCGCGGGCGAGCAGATCTCGGCGATGCCGATGGCGCGGGAGACGCGGCGGTTCAAGCGCTCGGCGCCTACGAAGACACCGCCAAGACGGATCCTGCGGTGGTCCGGTTCGCCTACGCGAGCGCGTTGCTGAAGTCGGGCGAATTGGAAGAGGCGTGCCGGCTGGCCGCCAAGGCCATCGCCACGATGCTGGACCTCAACATGAATCCAACATACCCAGTGATGATCCGCGCGTATGACTTCGACGCCATGATCGACAGGAAAGCCGCTGGTGCCCTTGTATGGCTTGAAACTCTGGCACGTGCGAAAAGCTCCGGACACGGCGCGATGCCCTCCACCCAGATCGGCATATGATCAGTTACCCTGTCGAAAGGGTCATGGGCTTGCGCTAGCAGGTCGGCTTAACCGCGAATCGAGCCGTCTTGCAGTGAGATCACCTGCCTGAATGTCAAGTCGGAGTAGCCTCTGACAGAGGTGGGCGCACATGCGGGTGGGCCGGGAGGTGCCGCAACGGGTGATGGACATCGGCCACATCTGTAATGCGCGCAGGTCCCGGTCTGCCCCGCGCGGGAGCGGCGACACCCGTGCCGCTCTGGTCAGCACAGGAATGGGCCGAATCTGGTCGTCCGTTTCGCGGCAGAAATCCGCACCCGGGGTTGTTTTCGTGCTGATCGTCACGGCCCTACTGGCTACCTCCGCTTGCGGCTCCGACGGCCCCACCGCCGCCGAGGCGGGGGAGACTCTCAAGGCGCACGTGCTTGCGCTGCTCAAGGCTCGCTCGGCCGTCGATGTGAGGATCACCGATCCAGGTGGCCAGAACATCGCGTGTGGTGAGGGAAAGGCCAAGCAGACGTTCGGCGCGGTCGGCAAAGACTCTGCTGGAAGCACGGATGCCGAAGCCCTCAACACCATGCTCGCCGGCGCGCTGAACCGGGTGGCCCCCTACACGGTCGTGTCGGCTGAGGCTCCGGGAGGCCCAATACGGGCGGTCGACGAATCGACCAAGACGACACTCGTCTTCGAATCACCCGGCAACGGCATCTACCAGGTCAGGGGCGAGACCGAGTGCCTGGACACATCGTGACCACCTGACCGACTTCGGCGTGTGCGGCCAGTTGCGCGCCCTGCCATGCGGCCGGATCGTGTGTTCGTCGGTGCGACGTCGGCGGACGAACTCGCCGCAGGCGGCGGCCTGACAGGGATCGTTTCGCTCGCCCTGGGCTGATCTCACGCAGAAGCTCGACCAGCGACCCGTCATCTTCCGAGGCCGCGAGCACGCAGCGCCGCCGCCACCTTCTGCCCGTTGAAGCGATCCGCGAGCCGGGCCGATGTCTTACCCACGGACAGATCGTCGTCGCCGCCCATGCCGTTGGCGATGAGCCAGGCGTCGAGGGCGCGGAGGCCCGGTTCACCGGATTTGGCTATCTCGGCGAAGGGGCGAAGGTCGCCTGACTCATCGGCTATCGGGACCGCCGAGGAGTGGGCCGCTTCGAAAGCGCCGGGGGTGACCTTGGCGGGGAAGCCGGCGTTCAGGAGGGAGGTCGCTATGGCGTGCTGGCGGCCGAGGGTCTGCTGGGCGTCGGCGGCGCGGAGCTGGTCGACCTGGCTGGGTGGGGCGTTGTTGAAGGTGGTTCCGGCCGAGATCGCGTTGGTCATCCCCTCCCACAGCAGCTCGGCGGCCTTCTTCTCCGGCAGCGCGAAGCTCAGGACGCCCAGCAGGGCGTCGCGGATGAAATCGGAGTCGGTGGTGTCGGCTGCTTCGTCGGCCTTGGCGCGGAGGGTTTCGGCGGCGGCGAGTTCCAGGCCGGCGACGTTGCCGAGGGCGGCGAAGGCGGGGTCCAGGGCGGTGGGGTCGCCGCCTGCGCGGATGGCGGGGACGCCTTGGGCGACCAGGCGGCGGGTGAGGTCGCCCATGGCGGCGTGGAAGGGGGCCAGGTCGGTGTCGGCGGCGGCGAAGGTCGTGATGAAGGCGTAGGTGTCGGCGGGGCTGAGGCGGAACGACGCGGTCAGGCCGGGGATGCCGGTGTCGGGTGGGGTGAGGGCGCTGGCCAGCAGATGGTCGGCGTCGCCGAAGTCGGCCCCGGCGGTGATCTCGCTCGCGTACGCTCCGGCGAGTTCGGCCAGGTGGACACGTGTCGCGTCGCCGAGGTGCCAGGCGGGGGCGTGGGTGATCGTGGTGAAGGCGAATCGGGCCGCCGTGTCGCTGTGGGCGCCGTCGTGTTCGTCGTAGGCGCCCGCGGCCGAGGCCAGCAGGCGGCCGAACGCGTCGGCCGAGGCAGGGTCGAAGCTCGCCCGGTCGTTGAGCTGTTGGAGCAGGCCGGGCAGGTCGGGTCGCCGGTCTGCTGGGCTGCGGCTGCGGGTGCTCTGCCCGGCGGTGCCGTCGCCGCCTCCGGTTAGTGGTGCGGTCAGGTCGATAGGTTGGGGGAGAGGGCTTTGGGTGCTGGCCAGGTTGAGGGCCAGGCGGGCGGCGGGCGGGTTGGCGGCCAGGGCGGTGAGGTACGGGGTCAGGGCCGCCCCGGAGGTGAGGGCGGCGCGGCCGGGGAGCAGGACCTGGTTGGCGACGGTCTGGGCGAGCCATTCGGTGGGGAAGCGGCCCGCCGACAGCAGGTCGCCGACTTCGGCCCGTTCGTCGTCGTCGGCATGGGCGCTGCTCGCGTCGTGGGCGCGTTCGGCGATGGCGGCGAAGCCGCCGACGGCCATGCCGGCGCTGACGGCGACGCCGAAGGCGCGGCTGACCGTGGCCACGGCCGCGTCCTGGCCTTCGGGCAGCCATGTGCGCAGGCGGGCCGGAAGTTCGATGGTGCGGTCGGCTCCGATGCCGGCGAAGAAGGCCGCCGCGAACTCGGCGTCGTTGGCGTGGGCGGCCAGTTCGGCGACGATCGCGCGGTAGGTGTCGTCGGCGCCGGGCGCGAAGTCCAGGAACGGGTGGGGGTCGATGGCCTTGTACCGGGCGGCCAGCTCGGTGCCCAGGCGCCGGGCTTCGGCGGCCGGGAGTATGGCGGTCTCGTCGTAGCCGACCAGGCCGCCGCCCGCGCCGTCCGGGGCCCAGCCGGGCAGCCAGGCCATGTCGCGGGCGAGTTGGTTGCGACGGCGCAGCTCGGGGAGGTGTTCGTCGATCCACTGCTCGATTTCGAACAGCGGCCCGAGGGAGGTGGCCGGGACGCCGTTGGCGGCGAACTCCTGCCGGATCGCGGCGAGGTTCTCCCCGATGATCCCGCGCGCGTGTTCCAGTTCGGCGATGAACCGCTGCATCTGATCGGGGTCCATCCCGGTGAAGTCCGGCGATAACGGGCCGCCACCTGGCGGTATTTCCTCCATGCCCCCGCCCTCCGGCGACTGTGGGTACCGGCCCGCTCACCATAGCCCCCGCCCCCGGCCATCGCCCCGACAAGCGGCAAACCGCTATCGGTTCCGCTCCGCACGGGCCCGTGACTCGGGGCGGGGGGTGCGACCGTGGTCAGCGTGACCTCGCGGGGTCCGACGATTCACTGCCGACGGAACGAGGGTGGCGGTAAGGGAGGCGGCTTCGCCCTGCTGTCATGTCCGCGAGTGCCGCATTTTGGCCGGTGCGTCACACGATCAGAAGGCGGATCACCTGGCTTTCCAGGAGTCCGGGGCCGGGGAGGATCCGCCCGCAGAGCCCGAATCGAATGGGCCGGCCGATCCCCGCAACTGCTCCCAGCGACGGCGTGCGGCAGGGCCGTGGCTCTGCTGCCGGAGGGCTGGTCCTCCGGGGAGGCGTGGCCGCGGACGTGCCGGGCCGGCAAGGCGACGGACGTGCCACGGCCTGACCGGATCGTCACCTCGGATTGTCGCGAGCCGCGTGCGATGCGTCGCCGATGTGACATGGGGATCACCCACGGGCACTGTGCGTAGCGGATTACTCCAGAAAGTGAGATGCATGCCGTGGTCAGGCCACGTCGCTACGCCACGACCGCTTGCTCGCCGGACTCGCCACGAGCTCGTTGGCCCTGCCCGCGGGCGGGCGTCGGGATTCGGTCGTGGTTACGCGCCTTGTCGAGGTGGTCGATGCGCTCTCGCCGGTCTGGTCCGGATGGTTCGGCCGGCGTCTCGCGCCATGCGGCGCGCATGTCATTACCGCCCTGATCGTCACGTCCGATATCGCGCACCTCGCCGAACTCGTCGACGTGCACGACCGTGTCACGGTCGTGCACGTCGACAGGCTGCCGGCTTCTTCCCCGCGCTGACCTCCCGATGCGTGGCCGATCCCTGTCGCTGAGCCCTCGCGGCAGCACTGCTCCGGCCGCGGGGGAAGCGCCACGCGGCCACTGGGCTTTGGCGGCTCAGGGCGCGGTGTCGAAGAGGTCGTCGGTGCTGGTGACGGTGGCGGCCAGTCGCAGCCACCGGTCGAGGGTGTGCAGGTCGGCGCAGCCGGTGATGCGAGCCTCGGCCTCCGGCCCGACGGCCAGGCCGCGCGCCCGGAGGAAGGCCAGGATGGCGTGGGCCTCACCTTCGGCCTTGCCTTCGGCCTTGCCTTCCTCTCTGCCTTCGGCTTTGCCTCTGCCGAAGTGTTCTTTGGCGAAGGGGCTGTAGACGGGCCATGGGGCTGTCTTCATGAAGTTCTCCAAGGAGGTCTGGATCGATTTCGTGGCGAGGCTGTATGCGTACTCATAGTAATACGGAGCGTCATCGGTGGGGAGGTGTGGCATGGCTTCCATGAAGGCCTTGGCCACCGATGGTTCGGTGCCGTGGACGGCCACCGAGAGTGTGGCCAGTTCGGGGTTGGCGATCACCTGGGCGGGGTCGGTGATCTGCGGGATCTGGTCGGGGCCGAGCGCCCGGGGGGTGAGGGTGTAGCCGGGCAGGGCGGTGGCGATGGGCTGGGCGAAGTAGTCGGTGGCCTTGCGGCTGGGGCAGATGACCAGGACGGTGACGGGGCGGTCGAAGGCGAGCCACAGGGCGGCGGCGTAGCGGGGCAGGGCGCTGCGTTTGCCGTCGGTGGTCTCCTGCTGGATCTCCACGACGATGACGTGGTGGGGGTGCTGTCTGGAGCCCAGGGTGATGACGGTGTCGGGGTAGAAGTCCTTGGAGTTGCGGTCGTTGAGTTCGTTGCTGACGACCTGGGCGGGCAGCCCGGCGGGGATGCCGCCGCCGGCGTAGTCGTTGAGGACTTCGGCGGCCAGCTCGGGGCGGTCGCGGAACAGGCCGTTGAGAGTGTCGTGGCGTAGCGAGGGCATGACACGTGAAGTTATCTCGCGAACGCGAATCGTGACGACCGAATCTGCCGTTTCGGTTGGCGAAGTTGCACGCTGTGTAGTCGACCTGCTATGCGCGCGAGTCGGCAACGTACGCGTCCGCCTGCTGCTTCCCGATCGCCATGGACCGGGCACAACGCGTCAGGTCGGCGTGGTGCCCGGTGGCGGCTGGAGAGTCGCCGTGGCCATGTGCAGGGTCAGCTCTTGCACCAGGTCGTCCATGCTCTGCCCGGTTTGTGCTCGCACCAGGGCCAGGGCGAACTCGGCGAGGAGGCAGAATGCGCGGACGCGGGCCTGGTCGTCGGGGAGGCCGGCGAGTAGCGCCTCGGCGCCGGCGAGGTCACCGCGGTGCTTGGCGGCGATGACGCCGGCGGCCTGCTGGGCGTGCTCGAACAGCCGGGCCGTCTCCAGGTGGCTCACCCCAGGCCGGGGATCGCCGGGCCGGTCGTCTGTGCGGCGGCGAAGCGGGCGGCGACGTCGGCCCAGTCGACCAGGTTCCACAGCCGGTCGACGTAGTCGGGGCGTACGTTGCGGTACTGCAGGTAGTAGGCGTGCTCCCAGGCGTCGAAGACGAGGATGGGGGTGGAGCCCTGTCCGACGTTGCCGTGGTGGTCGTAGACCTGTTCCACGATCAGGCGCCGGCCCAGCGGCTCCCAGGCGAGGACGCCCCAGCCGGAGCCCTGAACGGTCTTGGTGGCCGCCGAGAGCTGCGCGGCGAACGCGTCGAAGGACCCGAAGTGCTCGTCGATCGCCGCGGCCAGGTCTCCGTCGGGGCGGTCGCCGCCGGCTATTGCGGATTACTTGCAATAAGAACCCTAGCGGAGGCCGCACCGCCTTGGTACGTCCAAGTGCGCCCGCGCGCTATCGATCAGTTGGCTCTACTCCGGTGAGGTAGCCTCCCGGCTGATCGTCGGAAGGAGGGGCCTTCCCTTCGGGGATGCGTGACCGCGGACGTGCCGGGCCGGCAAGGCCACGGGCATGCCACGGCCTGACCGGATCGTCACCTCGGATTTTCGCGGGCCGCGTCGATGCGTCGCCGATGGGGCACGGGCGTGCGTGGCGGTGTCTCCCTCCGGGCCAATCCGGCCGATCCCGGTACAGGGCGAGTACGGCTCACTATGGTGTAGCCATCGCATCACTTAACGTCATGTTGACGTTATCGGGGAACGGGGGCGCGTGATGGCCGACGAGAGTGAAATGACCCTGCTGAAGAAGCTGCTGATGAGCCGGCACCTGGAAACCCACCGTGCCTTCCGCCTCGAGTACGACAAAGTAGCCAGAAAGCTAGACAAGCGGCTGATCGCCTCCGCCCCGGGCCGTGAACAGTACGGCCGCTGGCTCGCCGGCCAGGTGAAGACCAAGCCCTCGGCCGACCGCTGCCGCGTCCTGGAGCACATGTTCCCGGGCCGCACCGTTGCGGAACTCCTCTCCCCGTACGATCCTGAAAAGGGAACTTCCGTCATTCCCGAAACGCCCTCCGATGTCGAGGAGGAGACTGCCACGAACCGGCGACAGATCTTCCAGCTCGGCGCGGCCACGATGGCCTCAGGGCTGATCGACAGCGTGACGCACGGCCCAGACCTGTTCGAGCAGGTCCTCGACTCCACGTCTGTCGGCGAGGGTCGCCTGTCCCAGATGGAGGCCGAGGCTGAGCGCCTTGGCGTTCAGGTCGTTCACGTTCCTCCCGTCAGTATTCTTCCCGAGGCTCTCCTCCACTTCTCCACTGTGCGAGAACTACTCAAGCACCGGCAGCCCGCTATCACTCAGCACCGATTGACACGAATCGGCGCGATGCTCGCGATCGTGGTGGGGGAGATTCTCTTCTGTTCCAACCAGTCCCTCTTGGCGCGCAGGTGGTGGCTCGTCGCGGAGCGCGCCGCAGAGGAAGCCGGAGACCGCTACTTGGCCGACATGGCACTGGCCAGTTCGGCCTATGTGCCCACCTATTCTGGCGATCCGCAGGGCACACTTGCTCGGGTCATGCCACGTCTTGAAAGCGCCACACGAAGCACTCCCGCGATCGCCTGGATGTGGGGCTTCGTGGCCCTCGCACACGCCAGTTTGGGCAATCGCGATGATTTCGAACGCGCGATCAACAACTCACGCAACACCCTGACGCGCTGCGACCCCAGCACCTTGAGCAGCGGTGTCTTCTCGTTCCTGCCGAAGAAGCAAGCCTTCTACGAGACGCGGGGACGCGCCGATCTCGGCGATGTCAACGGAGCGGCGGAGTCGGCGAATCGTGCCCTGGCCGCCTACGAAGACACGTCGACCACAGACCCCGCGCTGGTCCGTCTCGCCTACGCCAGTGCCCTTGCCAGGAGCGGCCAACTCGATGAAGCGTGTCACCTGGCCTTGGCTGCCATCTCCGATCCGAACATTGTTCCCGCATCTACCGTTGTGGTCCGTGCCTACGAGTTCGACGCGTTCGTCGATCAACGGACCTCGGCGGCAGTTGAGTGGCGTTTGGCGCTCAGGCAGCTTCGCGTCATAGATGCGACCGGGTCTCCCGCCGCGTCCTCGTATCTCGGAGCGTAGCCACCAGGGGTCAGAGCAAGGAGGATCACGCGTCTTCGTTTCGTTGCCTTCCGGCTTCTTGAACGCGAGAATCGCGTCGAAAGCAGGTGCGGCGGCCCGCTTGTTGCCATGATGGAAGCGATGTCGCGCCTGTCGCGTCAGACGCGGGGTGATGCAACGTTTGCGTCAGGCCGAGCGAATCGACGATCGACGACCCAGCTTCGGCTCAGCACCACGTAGGGGACGGAGGACAAGCGCGTGAACAGCAGGTCCGACCGAGCCGCCACTGTCCTCGTATTTGTGCTGGTGATGCAGCTTTCTCTAGCTGGGTGTGGCTCCGGCAACGCCCCTACGGCGACCGAAGCGGGTCGGACACTCAAAGCGCACATCCTGACCCTTCTCAAGGAGCGTAACGCCCGGAACGTTGTGATCACTGATCCCGGTGGCAAAAACGTTCCGTGCGGGTCCGGCCGGGCAAAACAGACTTTCGCGGCAACTGGTCAAGACCTGGAGGCGGGGACGTCACCGGCCGCCCTCAATGACATGATGCTTGGCGCCCTCAAACGTGTCGGACACTATGAGTTGGCATCCAACGAGTCTGACACCGTACCTGTCAGGGTGATCGACAAGGAAACCAAGACCGTACTCGTGCTCGACTCCAGCATCGATGGTCAATACGCGGTACAAGGCGAGACGGAGTGCCTGGAAATATCGTGAACAGCCGTCGGTACGCTCAACGAACTAAGCCCTTACGCCAGGGCCGCTTGACGTCCTCGCCAGCACACTCGGATAAATGATCACGAACCGTCCTACGGCGCGCGTCATCCTCGCCGACCCCGCCGAGCGCGTGCTCATGTTCCGTTTCGTCCCACCCGACCCCTGACCCCGCGAACCCTCATGGCACCCTCCCGGCGGCGGCATCGAGCCAGGTGAGTCGGCGGTGCAAGCGGCGTGCCGGGAGATTCGCGAAGAGACCGGCATCATCCTCGCACCTCACGACCTGGGCGAGCCGGTCGCCGTCAACTCGGGGGAGTGGTCTTTGAGGGGAGGCCGCTACTACAGCCTGCACACGTACTTCTTCGCCCGCGTCTCGACGGTAAAGGTAACCGGAGATGACGGACTCGGACACCGCTGGTGGACCGCGGCCGGACTCGACGCGGCCACGGAGCGGATCTTTCCGCCTGGGCTGGCCGTCCTGGTGAAGGACCTGTTCCAGGGAGTACGGCATGAGCGGCCGGTCCCCCTCGACTGGTGAAGTCACGTCTCGTGCTCCACGCTCGGCGAAGGCTGCTCAGCCCACTTGGCTCGGTGCATGGCTACTGCTCGGCGCACGGAAGGGCGCCAATCATCGCGCCGCTCGGTGAACTAGTTTTCGAGCAGACGGGCCCTCCGCTCGGCATGCTGCTTTCTTCCGTCGAACCTGTCCGCGAACCGGCTCGACAGCTCGCCCAGCCCCAGCTTGTCGTCGCCGCCCATACCGTTGGCGATGAGCCAGGCGTCGAGGGCGCGGAGGCCAGGCTCGCCGGATTTGGCTATGTCGGCGAAAGGGCGGAGATTGCCGGTGTCATCGGCAATGGGGATCTCGGTGGGGTGGGCCGCTTGGAAGGCGGCCGGTGACACCTTGGCGGGGAGGCCGGCGTTCAGGAGGGAACTCGCGACGGCGTGTTGGCGGCCGAGGGTCTGCTGGTCGTCGGCGGCGTGGAGTTGGTCGACCTGGGTGGGTGGGTCGGCCTTGTAGGTATCCCAGGCCGAGTAGCCCGTGCTGAGGGTGTCCCACAGGTGGGAGAGCGCTTCCACTCCGATGCCCAGGCCGGCGACGGTGAACATCGTGCCGGTGACGAAGCTGTCGTCCTTCGCCCGGCGTTCGGCGATGTCGTCGGCCCGTTGGCGGAGGGATTCGGCGGCGGCGAGTTCCAGGCCGGCGACGTTGCCGAGGGCGGCGAAGGCCGGGTCCAAGGCGGTGGGGTCGCCGTCTGTTCGGAGCGCTGGGACGCCCTGGGTGACCAGGCGTTGGGTGAGGTCGCCCATGGCGGTATGGAAGGGGGCCAGGTCGGGGTCGGTCCCGGCGAAGGTCTTGAGGAAGTGGTAGGTGTCGGCCGGGCTGAGGCGGAACGATGCGGTCAGGCCCGCTATCCCCGTGTCTGCCGGTGTGTACGCGGACGGTTCGAGGTGGTCGGCGTCGCCGAAGTTCGCCCCGGCGGTGATCTCGCTCGCGTAGGAGCCGGCGAGTTCGGCCAGGTGCACCCGGGTGGCGTCGCCGAGGCGCATCTCGTCGGCGGTGGTGATGACCGTGAAAGCGAACCTGGCCGCCCCGTCGGTGTGCGCGCCGTCCTTCTCGTCGTAGGCCCCGGAAGCGGACGCCAGGAGCCGGCCGAACGCGTCGGCCGACGCGGCGTCGAAGCTCGCGCGGTCGTTGAGCTGCTTGAGCAGGCTGGGCAGGTCGGGTCGCCGGTCGCCGAGGGCACGGTCGCCGGTGCCGGTGCCACTGCTGGTGGTGTCGCCGGGTAGGGGTGGCGTCAGGTCGGGGGGCTTGGGGAGGGGGCTCTCGGTGCTGGCCAGGCTGAGGGCCAGGCGGGCGGCGGCGGGGTTGTTGGCCAGGGCCGTCAGGTACGGGGTGAGGGCGGGGCCGGAGGCGGCCAGGCCGGGGCCGGGGAGCAGGACCTGGTTGGCGACGGTCTGGGCCAGCCACTCGGTGGGGAAGCGGCCGGCCGACAGCAGGTCGCCGACGCCGGCCCGTTCGGCGTCGCCGGCATCGGCGGAGGTCGCGTCGTGGGCCCGTTGGGCGATGGCGGCGAAGCCGCCGACGGCCATGCCGGCGGTGACGGCGACGCCGAAGGCGCGGCTGACCGTGGCGACGGCCTCCTCCTGGCCTTCGGGGAGCCACTTTCGGAGGCGGGCCGGTAGCTCGATCGTGCGGTCGGCGCCGATGGCGGCGAAGAACGCCGCAGTGAACTCGGCGTCGTAGGCGTGGGCGGCCAACTCGGCCACGATCGCGCGGTAGGCGTCGTCGGCGCCGGGGGCGAAGTCCAGGAACGGGTCGGGGTCGATGGCCCTGTACCGGCCGGCCAGCTCGGTGTCGAGCCGCCGGGCCTCGGCCGGTGGCAGGACGGCGGTCTCGTCGTAGCCGACCAGGCCGCCGGCCGTACCCGGGGCCCATCCGGGCAGCCAGGCCATGTCGCGGGCGAGCCGGTCGCGGCGGCGCAGCTCGGGGAGGCGTTCGTCGATCCACTGCTCGATCTCGAGTAGCGGCCCGAGCGAGGTGGCCGGGACGCCGTTGGCGAGGAACTCCTGGCGGATGGCGGCGATGTTCTCCCCGATCACCCCGCGCGCGTGCTCCAGCTCGGCGATGAACCGCTGCATCTGCTCGGGGTCCATGCCCGTGAAGTCCGGCGACATCGCCCCGCCGCCCGGCGGCACTTCCTCCATGACCCCGCCCTCCGGCAACTGTCGGTAACCGGCTCGCTCACCCTAACCCCCGCCCCCGGCCCCCGCCCGGACAAGTGGCAAACCGCTATGGGTTTCGTACCGGCCTTGGTTCAGGTGGGAGACCTCGACGATCGTGATCGCGAATGGAGCGCCTTCCAGTCCTGGCTGTCGGTGGCGATTGCGGGTGTGGGCCGGTGCGGATGAGCTGGTCGTACGACCCCTGAACTGTATGTTCCACCTCATCACAGTCGGGGACTCAACGTATCGACACAATCGCTCATAGTTAGGACATGGGATGAACCTTTGTCGCTTCGCGTTGGCCGGGGTGCTGGCGGGGGCCGCCATCGCCTCGACCCTGGCCCTGCCCGCGAGTGCCGCCACGACGGTCTCGGCGTCCCGTCCTTGCCCGTCGGGCTGGGTCGGGTCGTACCCCTTCTGCTCTCCGTCTTCGAACGTCGGCGCCACGGCTGCGCAGAACCAGGCCGTACAGGGTTCGGTCACTTCGCAGGATCCGGCTCAGGTCCTGGTGCGGGAGCCGTGTGCCTTCGATGACCTCCTTCCGCTCGGGTGCGACCCGGACGAGTGAGGGGATCGGAGCCGATCGAATACCCGGCCACTCGCGTGCCCGATTCCCAAGGGGTCGAGGGGCGGGCATGTGAGCGGTGCCTCGAAGCACACCGATCGGGGCGCATCATCCCGATCGGCCCGAAGGGCCCGAATCGCAAATCTATGGAACGTGGGGAGATGAAATGTCGCTTTGCCGCTCGGTCCTGACGGCCGCGCTGGCCGGGGCCGCCATCGCCGCGACCCTGGCTCTGCCGGCGACCGCAGCCACGGTTGCCCCGGCGCATCGGCTCTGCCCGTCCGGCTGGCGGGATATTGGCTTCACCTGCGTTCCGCCCCAGTCGCTGGGCACCGCCACGAGCGTGCAGAGCCCGGGCGCCGCCACAGCGGTGCAGGACCAGGCAGCGGTGCAGGCGCGAATGCCGTGCTTGCATATTCACCCGATCCCCTATCCGATCGGGTGCGACCCGTTCCAATGAGCTGATCGGCGTATCGGTTGGTCTGCAGGTCGCCCACGCGCACGACTCCCAACGAGAAGGGGGTCGGGGGTGTGGGCGACCTGTCGCATGTCCACATCATCCGTCGGCCGGGTTTCGTGAGTTGCATACACAGGGGCGAATCCGCTAGACAGCGTCACCGGTCAAGCGTAGGGTCTGTGCGCGATGGCGTGACGGATCTGAGGCCCAACACGGAGCGACGTTCTGTCATCGCCTGGCAAGCTTCTTTCGTAACGGTCCAATCCGCGTGGTCGATAGCGGGCGAGGGGGCCGTACAGGCCGGCTGTGACAGGGGAGTGGACGGTGCCGAACGCGACGGCGG
Source organism: Actinomycetales bacterium (assembly GCA_044507605.1). GTDB lineage: Bacteria > Actinomycetota > Actinomycetes > Streptosporangiales > Streptosporangiaceae > Thermopolyspora. The sequence goes on from JBIQJI010000011.1 coordinate 32,629, forward strand.
AGTTGCCGGAGATCGGCGATCTGGTGGAGGTGCGGGGCCAGCGCTGGGTCGTCGGGGAGATCGAGCCGGCGCCGGGAAGCACCCTGCTGACGCTGCGCAGCGTCGAGCATGGCCGGTATGGTGACTCGCTCAGCGTGGTGTGGGAGGTCGAGCCGGGGCGGCAGGTGCTGCCGAGTGGTTCGCTGCCGGAGGTCGCCGAGAACGAGTTCGATCCGCCGGATCGGCTGGCCGCGTTCCTCGACGCGATCCGCTGGTCGGCGGTGGCCTCGGCGGACGTGAAGACGCTTCAGGCGCCGTTCCGGTCGGGTGTCGCGATCGAGGACTACCAGCTCGAACCGGTCGCGCGGGCGGTCGACGCCCCGCGCGTCAACCTGCTGCTGGCCGACGATGTCGGCCTGGGCAAGACGATCGAGGCCGGGCTGGTGGCGCGGGAACTGCTGCTGCGCCAGCGCGGCCGCCGCGTCATGATCGTGTGCCCCGCCGGGTTGACGATCAAGTGGCGCGACGAGATGGCCGAGAAGTTCGGGCTCGACTTCACCATCATCGACACCGACCGATACGCCAGGGTGCGCCGCGAACGCGGCAGCGCCGCCAACCCGTTCCAGATCTACCCGCTGACCATCGTGAGCCTGCCCTGGCTGCGCGGGCAGAAGGCCCAGCGGCTGCTCGCCGAGGTGCTGCCTGCCGACGGCCCGGCCTACCCCCGCACGTTCGACCTGCTCATCCTGGACGAGGCGCATCACGTGGCCCCGTCGGCGCCGAAGCAGGCGTACGCGGTCGACTCCCAGCAGACCAAACTGGTCCGGCGGCTCGCGCCGCACTTCACGCACCGGCTGTTCCTGTCGGCGACCCCGCACAACGGTTACGAGGCGTCCTTCACGGCCTTGCTGGAGATCCTCGACGACCAGCGGTTCGCCCGGGGCGTGCGACCGAGCCGGACGGCCCTGGACGAGACCGTCGTACGGCGGCTCAAGACGCAGATCTTCGAAGGCGGCCGGCCGAAGTTCCCCAAGCGGGTGGCCAAGGAGATTCCGGTCCAGTACCCGCCAGACGAGCGCGAGGTGCACGACCTGCTCAAGGAGTTCGCGGCCCTGCGCAAGCAGCGCCTCACCGGCAACCGGGGCCGCCGCGCGGCCGACCTGGTGACGCTGCTGCTGAAGAAGCGGCTGTTCTCCAGCCCCGCCGCGTTCGCCCGCACCCTCGACGTCTACCTGGCGACGATCGAGCGGAAGGCCCCGGTCGTCCCCGACGACGCCCCGGGCCGCGACGACGTGCCGGAGTGGCTGGAGGGCTACTTCGACGACGTCGCCGGCCTCGACGACGAGAGCCTGGCCAACGCCGAGGACGACGCGGTCGACCAGGCCCATCCGCTGCAGGGCGGCGCCACGCCCGCCGAGGTCGAGCTGCTGAGGAGGATGTGGCAGTGGGCCGACCGCCGCAAGGCGAAGGCCGACGCGAAGGCGAGCGAGCTGATCACGTATCTGAAGGCCGTGTGCATGCCCGACGGGCGCACCTGGTCGAACGAGCGGGTCGTCGTCTTCACCGAGTACAAGGACACCCTCGACTGGCTGGAGCTGCTGCTCCGCCAGGAGGGCCTGGCCGGTGACGGCGTCGCGACCATGCACGGCGGCAAGAGCGCCGACGAGCGGGAGAACATCAGGCTGGCGTTCCAGAAGGCCCCCGACGAGCATCCGGTGCGCATCCTGCTCGCCACCGACGCCGCCGGCGAGGGCATCGACCTGCAGAACCACTGCCACCGCCTGGTCAACTACGACATCCCGTTCAACCCGAACAAGCTGGAGCAGCGCATCGGCCGCATCGACCGGTACGGCCAGCGCAACACGCCCGAGGTGCGGCACTTCGTCGGCGTGTTCACGGGCGAGGCGGTCGACACGTACGAGGGCGACCTGGAGTTCCTCGCCAGGGTCGCCCGCAAGGTCGCCCAGCAGGAACGGGACCTCGGCCCGGTCAACGCGGTCATCTCCGACCGGGTGCAGCGCCGCATGCTCGGCGAAGACGTCTCCATCGACCACGTCGAAACCGAGGCACCCGGCGGCGACGTGCCGGTGGCGCACGACGTGCCCGAGCAGGTGCGCAAGCTGCGCGAAAACCTCGACAAGACGGTGGACGAGCTACGCATCACCCCCGGCAACGTCAAGCGGGTCGTCGACACCGCGCTCGGCCTGGCCCGGCAGCAGCCGCTGCGGCGGCACGTCGACGAGCGGCACCTCACCGACGGGCTGTGGGACGTTCCGGTGCTCACCGGCTCCTGGGAGCGGGGCAGCGCCGGCCTGCTGGAGAAGCTGTCCGGCGACGCCGGCGACACGGCCCCGAGACGGCTTCCCATCACCTTCGACCCGAACGCGACCAAGGACCCCGAGGGCAGGGTCCGGGACGACGTGGTGCTGGCCCACCTGAACCATCCGCTGGTGCAGATGTCCACGGCGCTGCTCCAGGCGGCGGTCTCCAACCGTGAGATCGGGCTGAGCCGCGTCACCGCCGTCGTGAGCGACCACCCGGCTTTGGAGACGACATTCGTCGGCGCCTACTCGCGGTTCGTCCTCGCGGGCGGCGACGGCACCCTCCTGCACGAGGAGGTCCTGTACGCGGGCGGCTGGCTGCGCGACCGGCACCCCGGCTTCGCCCGCGTCAGCACCCTGCAGACGCTGCGCGGCATCCTCGACCACGCCCTGACCGAGGGCACACCGGCCCCACCGCGCATCCGGGCCCGGCTGGCCGAGGCGTGGCCACGCGCGCGTCGCGGCCTGATCGACGCCATCGACGCCCGCTCGGCCGAGCGGGAGGAGTCGCTGGTGAGCCGGCTGGAGGGCCGGCGGGAGGCCGAGCAGAAGCGCATCGTGGCCATCCTCGCCGAGTTCGAGAAGACGCTGCGCGCGCAGCTCGCCGAGGACGACGAGGACGCCCTGTTCAGCCGCGCCGAGATCGCCAAGGACGCCCGCGAACTGGCCCAGTACCGCAGGGACCGCCAATCATGGGAGGACCGGCTCGCCCGGCTCGGCGAGGAACGCGACCGCGAACTCGAAGTGATCGCGGCCCGCTACCGCGACCCCCAGCCGCACCGGTTCCCGGTGGCGCTGATCTTCGTCGTGCCCGAGCGGGAGGCGACCCGATGACCACTCCGGACACGAGCACGCGGAACACGAGGACAAGAGGCACGAGGACGAAGGGCACAGGTGTGAAGTTCAGCAGGCCGCGCGACCCCGGCGCCGAGCATCTCGACTGGCTCGCCCTGGTCGACGTCTCCGGGCCGTTTCTCAGCCTGCCCGTGCTGCGGGCCACGTGGCGGTCGCTCGACGGGCTGACCAAGGCTGAGCGCGAACGGCTCCGCGGCGCGCACAGCGCCTGGCAGAACACCGGCGACCGCGACGCCTGGATCGCTTACGTGCTGGGCGAGCTGCTCGGCTGGGGCGACGCGCTGCGCACCGGCGGCCTCGACGCGCTCACCGTGGCCGTGCCCGAGCACGACACGACCCTCACCCCGGGCTTCGCGTTCGTGACGCCCGGCGCCGACGTCAAGCCGGCCGACACGCGGCTCATCGGCCTGGTCTGCGACGGCGACCCGATGCGGCGGGTCAAGGACTCCGAATGGTCCGCAACGCCGGCCGACCGGGTCGCCCACCTGTGCCGCGCCCACGACGTGCCGCTGGGCCTCGCCACCGACGGCCGCCGCTGGACCCTGGTGTGGGCGCCCCGGCAGAGCGTCACCACGACCGCCGTCTTCGACGCCGTCTCCTGGAACGAGGCCGCCGACCTCACCGTCGTGCGGGCCTTCGTGTCGCTGCTGTGCCGCCGCAGGTTCCTCGGCGTCACCGACGACGAGACCTTGCCCGCGCTCCTGGAGGCCAGCAAGGACAACCAGGAGCTCGTCACCGAACGGCTCGGCGCCCAGGTACGCCAGGCCGTCGAACTGCTCGTCGCCGCCATCGGCCGCGCCGAAACCGCCGACCGCGAACGCGGCGGCACCGGCCTGCCCGCCGACGTCACCGCCCACGACGTCTACCGGGGCGCCGTCTCGGTGATGATGCGCATCGTGTTCCTGCTGTTCGCCGAGGAACGCGGCCTGCTCCCCGCCGACAACGACCTCTACCTGAAGGCCTACTCCGCCGGTCGGCTCTGCGAGGAACTGGAACGGCGCGTCAGCGAAAGCAGCGAGACCGAGCTGGAGAACACCTACTCCGCCTGGCACCGGCTCCTCGCCCTGTTCACCGCCGTCTACCGTGGCGTCGACCACCCGCGGCTCACTATGCACGCCCACGACGGCTCCCTGTTCGACCCCGACCAGCACGCCTGGCTGCCCCTGTCGGTCGACGACCAGACCGTGCTGCACATGCTCCGCGCCGTCCAATACGTCTGGATGAGCGCCGGCAGGCAGCGCACCAACCGCAGCATGAACGTGCCCGACTTCGAAAACCGCGACAGGGCGCGCAGAGGCGAACGCCGCAAACTCAGCTTCCGCTCCCTCGACGTCGAACAGATCGGCTACGTCTACGAGGGCCTGCTGTCGTTCGAAGGACTGCGCGCGGCCGACACCGTCGTGGGCCTCATCGGCACCGAAGGCCTGGAAGAAGAGGTACGGCTCCGCGACCTGGAGGCCCTCGCCGCCGCCCAGCCCTCCACCGGCCCTGCGGACGCGGCGCGGAACCTCGCCGCCGCCCTCGCCGAAAAATACAAGGACTCGGGCATCGGCAGCGTCGCCGCGCTGGAGAAGGCGCTCGCGCCCATGGACCCCACTGAGACCGAGAAGGCACGCGGCAAACTGCTCGCCGTCACCAAAGGCGACGCCGCCCTGGCCGAACGGCTGCTCCCGTTCTACGGCGTCATCCGCGCCGACCTGCGCGGCCAGCCCACCGTGATCCTGGGCGGCGCGCTGTACGTCACCGAGTCCCGGCTCCGCAAGAACACCGGCACCCATTACACGCCCCGCGACCTCGCCGAACAGGTCGCTGTGGGCGCCCTGGAACCCCTGGTCTACAAGGTCGGCCCCCTGCAGACCGCCGACCGCTCGGCCTGGGTGCCCAAGACGGCGGAGGAGATCCTCGCCCTGAAGGTCGCCGACATCGCCATGGGCTCCGCCGCCTTCCTCGTCGCCGCCGCTCGCTATTTGGGCGACCGCCTCGTCGAAGCCTGGTCCCGCGAAGGCCACCAGGCCGCCAAGGCCTACCTGTCCGGCACCACCGACCACACGACGGACGCCGACGAGGACCCAGTCGTCATCGAGGCCCGCCGCGAAATCATCGAGCACTGCCTCTACGGGGCCGACATCAACCCGATGGCCGTAGAGATGGCCAAGCTCTCCCTCTGGCTCGTCTCCATGGATCCCCACCGCCCATTCACCTTTCTCGATGACCGCCTCGTCGCCGGCGACTCCCTCCTGGGCATCACCTCGGTCGAGCAACTGGAGTACATGCACCTCGACCCGAAACGCGGCCGCAAACTCTACAAGGACACGGCCATCGACTTCACAGGTGACATCCGCCGGTTGCTCGCCGACGTTGCCGAACGCCGCCGCGCCCTGACCGAAATAGACCCAGGCGCCGACCCCTTGGCCGCCTTGGCCAAGAAGCGCAGCATCCTGGGCCAGATCGAGGTCGACACGGCCCAGGTCAGGTCGTTCGCCGACCTGCTCGTGGGAGCCTCGCTGGCACATGCTGTCGAGCAGAGCCGGATCAAGCCCGACTATCAGGTGCCTGGCCCGGCCGACAGAGGCAAGGCGCGTGGCTTCGACGCAGCGTCTCTCAAGGCGTCCGCGCTGGCCAGTTCGGTGGTGCGGCAGGAGCCCGAAAGTTTGATGAAGGAGATAGAGCATCGTAAGAAGTGGCTTTCCGCCGACCAGGTGGGAGATTCGTTCGACCGGCGGCCCTTGCATTGGCCGCTGATCTTCCCAGAGGTTTTCGAAAGTAACATGGAGAAGCGACCGAGCGGTTCGGGCTTTGATGCGGTCATTGGCAATCCGCCATTCCTTGGTGGTAAGAAAATAAGCGGATCCATGGGGGTGTCATATCGCGAGTATTTGGTTTCCGAGTTGGCTCGTGGTGTCAAAGGGAACGCTGATTTAGTTGCCTATTTTATGCTTCGTTCACATGATTTGCTCAATCATTCCGGGCAGTCTGGTCTGATAGCCACCAACACATTGGCGCAGGGAGACACTCGTGAGGTGGGGCTCGATCAGATTCTGGCGAATGGAACTATCATCCGACAAGCTGTGAAGAGCAAGCCTTGGCCGTCATCGAGCGCCGTGCTGGAGTACTGCGCGGTGTGGACCAGCCGGGCTGAACTCGGTGAATCGTCTGCTCGGCTTTCGGACGGTGTACCGGTGTCGGCGATCAACTCCTCGCTGGAGCCCGAGTCTCGCGTGAGCGGTAACCCTCACCGGTTGGTCAATAACCGCCAGATCTCGCACATCGGCTCGCTTGTGAACGGTCTCGGCTTTACGATAGAGCCAGCGGTAGCCTGCGCGATGATTGAGCGGGATGCCCGAAATGCCGAAGTGCTCTTTCCTTATCTCATTGGGCAGGACCTGAATTCTCGGGCTGATACTTCGGCTAGTCGCTGGATAGTCGATTTTCGAGACTGGGACAAAGGTAAAGCGCAGAGTTATCCGGAGCTGTTCGATCGGGTGCTCCGTCTCGTGAAGCCGGAACGAGACAAGAATAAGCGGAAAGTCTATCGAGAAAAATGGTGGCAATACGCCGAGAATCAAATGGCGATGCGTGCCGCCATTCGTGGCCTCGACCGGGTCATCGTGATCACGCTGGTGAGCAAGGTCGTAATGCCAGTAATGGTCCCGACCGGGCAAGTCTTCTCGCACATGCTGGGCGTGTTCGCGACGGATGACGCAGCAATGCTGGCCCTGCTATCGAGTGGGCCACACTACTGGTGGGCGTTGACCAGGGCATCAACCCTTGAGACGCGGATCCGCTACACACCGTCCGATGTGTTCGAGACGTTGGCGCTGCCCGAGATGACGCAGGAGATGCGGGATCTGGGGGACAGGCTGGACACCTTCCGGCGGGAGCTCATGTTGGCTCGGCAGGCTGGGCTGACGGCGACGTACAACATGGTCAACGATGCTCGGAACAGTGACGAGGACATCGTCGAGTTGCGGCGGATTCATGTGGCCATCGATGAGGCCGTCTGCCGCGCCTACGGGTGGGATGACCTGGTCGGGAAGCTTGATCACGGGCATCACGCGGTGGGGCGGGAGACGCGGTTCACGGTGGGGCCGGGGGTGCAGCGGGAGCTGGTGGATCGGCTGCTGGAGCTCAACCATGCCCGCTATGCCGAAGAGGTGGCGAAAGGGCTGCACGACAAGCCGGGGAAGAAGGCGGCCCGGTCGAAGGGCAAGGCGAAGTCCGCCGATGACGATGCGAATCGCTTGTTCTGACGAAGCGGCACCGCAGGGTGCGGCTGGGCGGTTACCGTCGTGGACTTGTCCGTCCGTGCGGGCGCGGGTGGTTCCCGGCCGGGTGATGGCCGGCTGATGACCGAGGAGGGGCGAACGGGCTGATGTTGGGCGACCAGGAGGACTTGCTGCCGGGGCCGGCGCATCGGCAGCAGGCGCTGGATCTCGGCAAGACCGGGGCCGGCCCGGAGGGCGGTGCGGTGCCGGGAGCGGCGCAGGGCCAAGGGCTGGACGGGGCGCAGCGGTTCGCGGAGGCGACGTCCTTTGAAGTGCGGGACGCGTTCGAGACGCTGGTGCGGCGGGATCTGCTGGGGCCGTGGGGCGGGGAGCGGGAGGAGTTCGCGCCCAAGGCGATGGGGCCGCGGGAGCGGTACCTGGTGGGGATGCTCGGGCCGAAGCACACGCCGAGGTCGGCGCGTGACGAGGCGGGGGACGTGCCCGACACCGAGACGGGCGTGAGCGGCGACGCCCGCGACGGCGAGCTTGCCGAGGTGGTGACGCCGCAGAACCTGGGCCGCATCTGGGCGTCGTCGATGGGACTGTCGTTCGCGGTGGCCGGGGATGTCGACGCCGTGGCCGTGACCGCGACGTGGGGCCGATACGCCAGGTCGGAGGTCGAGCAGGAGGACGGCACGAAGGTCAGCGCCTGGACCCGGGAGCCGGTGCGGGTGGAGCTGGAGGTCCGGCTGGACGGGCCGCGCTCGTACCGGGTGGCGCTGACCGGGAACGGCGCCGGAGGGCGGCGCGCGAGCGGGGCCATGGCCGAGGCCGCAGCGGTGCCTGCGGGTGGGCCCGCCGGCGATTCCGGGGGTGAGGTCACGGGAGCGTCTGGGACCGCAGGAGCGTCCGGTGCCATGCGCGGGGATGGGCCTGGCGGCGTCGCGGATGAGGCCGGGGGCGGGCCCGGGCTACGAGACGGGGGACAGCAGGGAGTGCTCCTCGCGGTCGAGGTGCGGGAGCAGCGGGACGGGCGGCGTGTCGCGGAGCTGACGCTGATCAATGCGCAGCCGGAGCAAGAGGGGCAGGCCGCCGACAAGGCGTGGCTGTTCCAGGCCGAGCTGACCGTGCGGGCGCTGGACGGCGCCGCCGCCGTGTTCCTGCCGATCGACGACCCGGCCGACGACCTGGAGTGGGTCGGCGACGACTTCGAGGAGAAGCATCTGCGGCTGCTCTACCGGGGGGAGCGCCGCTACGCGTCCGGGCGTAACGTCGCGGTGCACGCCTCGGTGCGCGATGGCGAGCGGGCCGCGCACACGCTGACCACCACGTGGATCCCCGCATATGACGTGCCGGCGACCGTCGCCGCGAGCGAGGGACTGGCCGGGGTCGAGCTGTCGATGGACGCCCTCGCCGGGGCGACCGTCGAGGAGCTGCGGCGTGGGCTCGCCCCGCTGGCCGACGGGTACGCGGCGTGGCTGGAGCGGCAGAGCGCACGCGTCCCCGATCTGCCCGCGCCGCTGCGCGACACCGCGGAGCGGGCCGTGTTCGAGGCCGGTCAGGTGGCCGGGCGCATCCGGGACGGTATCGCGTTGCTCACCGACCCGGGGCGGCCGGGGCACGCGGAGGCGCTGGCGGCGTTCCGGTTCGCGAACGAGGCGATGGCGTCGCAGCGGCGGCACTCCCAGGTGGCGAAGCTGCGCGAGGAGCACGGCTGGAGCTACCCCCTCGCGTGGGCGGAGATCGCCGGCCGGGGCGCGGCCGCGGCGTCGTGGCGGCCGTTCCAGCTGGCGTTCGTGCTGCTGAACGTTCCGGCGCTGACCGACCCGGCGCACCCGGAGCGGGCCGCCGACCGCAGCGGCCTGGTGGACCTGCTGTTCTTCCCGACCGGAGGCGGCAAGACCGAGGCGTATCTGGGGCTGACCGCGTTCACGTTGGCGATCCGCCGGCTGCAGGGCAGGGTCGGTGCGGGTGTGGACGCCCGCGACGGGTCGGCCGGCGTCGCCGTGCTGATGCGTTACACGCTGCGTCTGCTGACCGCGCAGCAGTTCCAGCGGGCCGCCGCGCTGATCTGCGCGGCCGAGGTGCTGCGCCGGGAGGATCCGGGCAGGTGGGGGAGCGAACCGTTCCGGATCGGCCTGTGGGTCGGGGCGGGCGTGTCGCCCAACTGGTTCGGTGAGGCCGTCGAGCAGATCGACGACGCCAGGCAGGCGGGCGACGGCAAGCGCACGAACGTGCTGCAGACCTTGTCGTGCCCGTGGTGCGGGGAGCGGCTGCACGGGCACCGCGACCTGCATCCCGACGAGGAGCGCCGCCGGGTGCTGCTCTACTGTTCGCGCGGCGAGGGCGACGACCCGTGCCCGTTCTCGCGGCGCGGTGAGGACGCCATGTTGCGGGCCCTGCTGGGGCAGAGCGCCGTCGGCGAGGGGCGGCGTTCGCCGGGCGGCGGCGGCCGGGATCGGGACGCCGGGCCGGCGGCCCGGCTCAGGGCGCTGCTGGCCGTGCACCGCGAAGGCCTGCCGATCCTCACCGTCGACGAGGAGATCTACCGGTACGCGCCGAGCCTGGTCATCGCCACCGTCGACAAGCTCGCCCAGCTGCCGTGGAAGGGCTACGCGGGCATTCTGTTCGGCCGGGTGTCGCGGCGCTGCCCGAGGCACGGGTTCCGGCACGACGACCTGGACCTGAAGACCGGGTGTGGCGACCGGCACTTCAAGCGGGGCGACTTCGCGGCGGTCGACCACAGCGAGCCTGTGGTGCGGCTGCGCCCGCCCGACCTGATCATCCAGGACGAGCTGCACCTCATCTCCGGCGCCCTCGGCACCACGGTCGGCCTGTTCGAGTCGGCCGTCGCCGAGCTGTGCACGTGGCGTCCGCCCGGTGGCGCCGAGTCCGGCGCGAAGATCGTCGCGTCGACGGCGACGACGAAGCGGGCCCGGCAGCAGGTGCTGGGCGTCTTCGGTAAGGAGCTGGCGGTCTTCCCGCCCCAGGTGATCGACGTCGGCGACACGTTCTTCTCCCGCCAGGTGCCGGTCTCGCCGGCGAACCCGGGCCGCCGCTACCTCGGCCTGTGCGCCCACGGCGTGCGGCTGAAGTCGGCGGAGATCCGGCTCGCCGAGATCCTGCTCATCGCCGGCCAGACCCTCTTCGACCGGTACGGCGAGCCCGCCGACCCGTACATGACCCTCGTCGGCTACTTCAACGCGACCCGCGAGCTGGCCGGCATGCGCCGCTACGTCGACGACGACGTCACGACCCGGGTCCGCAGGCACGGCAGGCCGAAGGGCCTGTCGAACCGGATCGCGACCAAGGCCGGCATGCTGGCCGTGCAGGAACTCACGTCGCGGATCTCGTCGGGCGACATCAGCGACGTGCTGCGGCGGCTGGACCACGGCTTCGACCCGGAGCTCGACACGACCCGGCGCCGCACGGAGATCCCCGCCGAGTGGGCCGAGGTGCTGCGGGAGAAGGACCGTGACAAGCGGCGCGCTCCGCACCCGCTGGCGAAACGCGCGGCTGATCGGGGCGACGCCGACGCCCAGCCGGTCGACGTCGTGCTCGCCACCTCGATGCTGCAGGTCGGCGTCGACGTGCCGAGGTTCGGCCTGATGATGGTGGTGGGGCAGCCGAAGAACACCGCCGAATACATTCAGGCGTCTTCGCGTGTCGGCCGCGACGCGAAGCGGCCCGGCCTCGTCCTCACCCTCTACAACTGGTCCCGGCCGCGCGACCTGGCCCACTACGAGGACTTCGAGCACTACCACGCCACGTTCTACCGTCAGGTGGAGGCGCTGTCGGTCACGCCGTTCACCCGCCGCGCCCTGGACCGGGGCGCCACGGCCGCGTTCGTGGCGGCGGTGCGCAACGCCGACGAGCGGCACTCGCGCGAACCCGACGCCCACGACGTCGAACTCGACGGCGCGCCGGTGACGGGGATCGCCGAGCGGATGCTCGCCCGCGCCGAGGCGGTCGGCGGGGAACGGGCCAGGGACTACCTGCGGGAGCGGCTGAACGTCATCCGGGACCTGTGGAACCAGCGGAAGACCGGCTCCACCCGGCTCGGCTACCGCGAGGGCACGTACAAGAAACAGCCGTTGGTCGGGCTGCTCAGATCCGCCGGGGACGGCACGTGGGAGGAGCTCACGGTCGGCCAGTCGATGCGGGAGACCGAGAACGAGATCAACCTGCTGCTGCCCGGCGGCGGGCAGATCTTCACCCCGCTCTACGGGGCGCCACCGTGGACCTTCGACGCGGAGGGCGACGAGACCGATGTCCCGGACCTTCCCGAGGGCGACGAACTGGGCGAGTCGACACTGAAGGGGAGGGCCACGTGATGGCGGGCGACGGTTACCGCACGCGCGTCGGCGCCGTGCGGCCCAGCCACCTGATGTTCACCAGCGGGGTGGGCTCGCTGGTCGACCTGCCGAACTTCTCGGTGCTGGTCAGGGGCCTGGACGACTGGAGACACGACCACGCGCACGGCTGGCAGCCGCTGGCCGAGCCGCGCCTGCTCGCCGCCATCCAGGCGTTCCCTTACCGCAAGGGCGAGCCCGAGCATCTCGACCTGCGGTCGGTCGGCCAGCTGCGCCCGGCGCCCTGGCTGGCCGGCCTCGACAACGATCCGACCGGCCCGGCGTCGCGGGTCGGCGTGCCGACCCTGCCGTTCCCGAGCTGGATGCGGTGCACCGCCTGCGACATGCTCGCGCCGATCGATTCCAAGGTCTTCGGCTTCGAGAACGAAAAACCGCGCAGGCCGCACGAGGCGCGGTTCTTCCACGACAACTGCGGCCGCCGGCGCAGGCGCAAGCCCTTGGCCGTGGCGGCCCGGTTCGTGCTCGCGTGCACGGCGGGCCACCTCGACGACTTCCCCTACGTGGAGTTCGTGCACCACGGCGGGCCGTGCGCCGAGGCGAGCCACCCCACTCTGCAGATGAACGACCGCGGCGGGAACATCGGCGCGAACGTCGAGATCCGCTGCGTCAGCTGCGGCGCGCGGCGCAACATCCGGGAGGTGCTGGGCGCGCGGAACCGGTGGAAGCTGCCGCGCTGCCGGGGCCGCCACCCGCACCTGTTCTGGTTCGACGAGGGCGGCTGCCGGCGGCAGGCCCACCTGCTGGTCGTCGGCGCGTCCAACCAGTGGTTCCCGCAGACCCTCTCCGCGCTGGCCGTGCCCGAGAGCGGCGCCAGCGCGCTCGACGCGAAGGTCGAGCAGCACTGGAACGCGATCGAGCCGCTGGCCAAGTCGCAGTACCAGTGGGCCAGGGACGTCATCCCGGCCCTGCGCGAGTTCGCCAAGTGGAGCGACGACGAGGTGTGGGAGGCGGTGCAGCGGCGCCGCGCCGAACTGGAGGGCGCGAACGACGGCACGGCGCCCGCCGGCTACCCGGACCTGCGTACGGCCGAGTGGGAGGCGTTCACCGCCGGCACGCTGCCCGAGGCCAACGAGGACTTCACCGTGCGCCGCCTCGACGAGGTGCCGGGGCGGCTCAAAGAGATCTACGCCGACGTCGTGCAGGCCGAGCGGCTGCGGGAGGTGCGGGCCCTGATCGGGTTCACCCGGCTCGACGCGCCCGACCCCGAGGATCCGGAGCTGGTGGCCAGGGCGCCGCTCACCCGGTCCCGGCCGCAGTGGCTGCCCGCCTCCGAGGTCAGGGGCGAGGGGATCTTCCTGCGGCTGCCCGAGGACCTGCTCCGCGACTGGGAGGACCGCGTCGCCGACTCCGCCGCGATGCGGGCGCACCGGGAGGCGTACGCGCAGTTTCGCCGGAACCGGTACTCCGACCGGATCCAGGGTGACTTCGACGCCCATCGGGGCTGGCCGGGGCCGCGTTTCTACGCGCTGCACACCCTCTCGCACCTGCTGATCCGCACGATCGCGCTGCAGTGCGGCTACAGCTCGGCGAGTCTGTCCGAGCGCATCTACGCCGGCACCCCCGACGAGCCGCGCAGCGGCATCCTGATCTACACGGCGGTGCCCGACGCCGAGGGCACCCTCGGCGGGCTGGTGTCGCTCGCCGAGCCCGACCGGCTCGTCGAGATCACCCGGGCCGCCCTGCGCGGCGCGACCCGCTGCTCGTCGGACCCGCTGTGCGCGGAGCGGCTGCCGCACGCGCCGGCCGACTTCCTGCACGGGGCCGCGTGCCACGTCTGCCTGTTCGTGTCGGAGACGACGTGCGAACGCGGCAACCGGTACCTGGACCGGCGGTTCGTCGTGCCGATCGGGGATGAGCCGGCGCTGGCGCTGTTCGCCGAGCTGCCGTGACCGGGCGGCCGGACGTGGAGGCGGCCGTAGCCGTCGCCGTCGACGGGCTCGGGCCCGGTGATCTGCGCGTCCTGGCCGACCGGATCGAGCGGGGCCGGCCACGCGAGGTGGTCCTCGCGGCCGTGCCGCGCCCGGGCTTCGCCGAGGCGGCGGCGGCCGTGCTCGACGCCTCCCCGGATGGCGTCCTCCCGGCGGCACAGCTCGCGGCGTACCTGCGGGGCGTCGCCGCCGGACGCGCCCAGGCCGCCGGGCAGGTCACGGCGGAATCGGTGTGGAGCGGGCCGAGGACGCTGTCGGTGCCGATCAGGGCGACCGCCCACGTGCTCGTCGAACTGGTCGAGGAGTCGGCGCACGAGGTGGTCCTGATGACGTACTCGGCGAAGCCGTACCGGCCGCTGCTCGACGCGCTGGCCGCGGCCGTGGCCCGGGGCGTCACGGTGACGGTCGTGGTCGAGACGCTGCAGGGCGCCGGGTCCGCGCTCGGCGGCGCCGAACCCGCCGCGGCCTTCGCGCCGGTAGCCGGCATCGAGTTATGGCACTGGCCGGTCGGCAGACGGCATGCGGCCGTTGCGGGCACGGCGGGCATGGCGGGCCAGGAGGGAGCGGCGGGCGCGGTGGGCGGAGGCGCGAAGATGCACGCGAAGCTCGCCGTGGCCGACCGGCGCGTCCTGTTCGTGTCGAGTGCGAACCTCACCCAGGCGGGGGTCGCCAGGAACATCGAGGCGGGCGTGCTGGTGCGCGGCGGCACCGCCCCGCTCCGCGCCGCCGAGCACATCGCGGAGCTGCGGGCCAAGGGCATGCTCGAACGGCTGAGGTGATCCCGTGGGCCGGCCGAAGCGTGTACGTTCCAGAGCAATTCCGTGGTTCTCTCGAGAGTAGGGCGTCGTGGCGAGGCGGACGATCGACGGACGTTACGAACTGGACCCCAACTCGCGACGGCGGGGCGGCATGGGGGAGGTGTGGTTCGGCTACGACAAACGCCTCGATCGTCCCATCGCCATCAAATTCATCCGCGTCGATCGGTCGGCCGGCGGCCGGCCCGACCCGGAGCTGACACAGCGGTTCGTCCGCGAGTCGCGCATCACGGCCCGCATGGAACATCCCGGTGTGCCCACCGTCTACGACTGCGGCACGGACGGCGACGACCTTTACCTGGTCATGCAGCTCATCGACGGCTGCTCGGTCGGCGACCTGCTCGCCGAGACCGAGACGGTCCCCGTGGCGTGGGCCGCCGCCATAGCCGCCCAGGCATGCTCGGTGCTGTTCGCCGCCCACGCGCGCTCGCTGGTGCACCGCGACCTCAAACCGGCCAACCTCATGCTCTGCCCCGACGGCTCGGTGAAGGTCCTCGACTTCGGCATCGCCGCCGCCCTGTCGCCGGACGCCACGAGGATCACCCGCACCGGGGTCGTGGTCGGCACGCCTGGATACATGGCGCCCGAGCAGGCGCTCAGCGGCACCACCAGCCCGCAGAGCGACCTCTACTCCCTCGGCGTCGTCCTCGACGAGATGCTGACCGGCCGCAACCAGTTCGCCGCGGCCACGCCCCTGGCCGCGATGCACGGGCACCTGGAGCGCGCGCCGAGGCCGGTGCGCGACGTCAGGTCCGACGTGCCGGAAGGACTGGAACGGCTCGTCCTGTGGCTGCTGGCCAAGTCTCCCGCCGACCGGCCGCCCGACGCCGGGGTCGTCTACGACCTGCTGATGGGGTTCTGCCGGGAGCTGCCCCCGCTGCCCGGCTTCGTCGACCTCGCCCAGCCCTTGGCGACCCGCATGTACGCCTCGGTCGCGGCCCGCATGCCCGTCCCTGGACATGCGGCGGCCGAGCCGCCTGCTGTGACCGTCCCGGCGCGTCCCGGCGTACCCACGAAGGCGCTGCCGCCCACCGGCCCCGGCGGGCCGGCGATCAGCCGCGGCGATATCGAGCTGGCCGTCAAGGACGCCGACGCGCTCAAGGCCGAGGCCCGGTTCACCCAGGCCGCCGAGGTGCTGGCCCGGATCGCGGGGCCCGCCGCCCGCGCGCTCGGCGCTCTCGACCCCGCCGTGATCGGCCTGCGGATCGAGCTAGCCGACGTGCTTTTCCTCGGTGGCGACTACCGGCGCGCCGCCCCCGAGTTCGAACGGCTCGCCGCCGACCTGGCCGAACGCGACGGACCCGAGGACAGCCTGGTCCTGCGTTTCCGGCTGATGGAGGCGAACTGTCACGCCGCCGTCGGCGAGACGTCGCTCGCCCTGACCCGGCTCGATCGGCTGCTCGACGACGAGCGGCGGTTCGGGGTCGACGAGGAACGCATCCTGGAACTCCGGCGGCAGATCGGGCTGCTGCAGCTCGGCGCCGGCGACCGGGCGAAAGCGGCGCGCACCCTCCAGGAGCTGCTGCCCGACCTCGAACGGCGGTACGGGCCCGCACATCCCAGCGTGACCAAGGTCCGGGAGATCCTCGACGGCCTCGGCAGAGAGGACTGAGACGTGGCGAAACTCGGCATCGACAGGGAGTTCCTGCGCGACTTCGGCAGGCTGGAACGCTCCGTCCAGGACCGGGTCACCGACGTGTTCGCCAAATTCGAGCAGGCCACGCACGCCGGCCTGCACCTGGAGAAGCTCACCCACGCCCGCGACGACCGGTTCCGCACGATCCGCATCGACAAGCACTGGCGGGGCCCACCGCGCCTTCGGCGGGCCCGCCCGGGTCACCGGCGGGCCGGGCACCGGCAAGACCGTCGTCGCCCTGCACCGCGCACACCATCTCGCCGAGCAGGGCGCCGGCCCCGTGCTCGTCACCACCTTCACCTCGACCCTGTCGGCGTCCCTGGAAGCGGGAATGCGGCTGCTGGCCGACTCGCCCGACGTGCTCGACCGCATCGAGATCCGGCACGTCGACCAGCTCTCCCACCAGATCTTCGCCGAACGGCACGGCCGCCCCGCCATCCTGCGCGATGCCGAGGAAAAGGCGATCTGGCGGCGCATCGCCAAACGCTTAGCGCTGCCGTTCACCGAGACGTTCCTGGCCGAGGAGTGGCGGCACGTGGTGCTCGCCCAGCAGGTCACCGACGCGGCCGGCTACCTGTCGGCCAAACGCGCCGGACGGGGCCGCCGCCTCGGCTCCCGGCAGAAGGCCCAGCTCTGGCAGGCCGTGTGGGAGTTCCAGGAGGAACTGCGCCAACGTGACCTGTGGACGTACGAGACCGTCTGCGCAGAAGCCACCCGGCTGCTGAACGGGCGGCCCGACAAGCCCTACCGGCACATCGTCGTCGACGAGGCGCAGGACCTGCACCCGCTGCAGTGGCGGCTGCTGCGCGCGGCCGTCGCCGAAGGCCCCGACGACCTGTTCATCGCCGGCGACACCCACCAGCGCATCTACCACAACCGGGTCTCGCTGCGCGAGGTCGGCGTGCACGTCGCAGGCCGCTCCGCCCGGCTGACCATCAACTACCGCACGACCGCCGAGATCCTGGCCTGGAGCCTCGGCATGCTACGTGGCGAACCGATTGACGACATGGACGGCGGCCTCGCCACCGTCGCCGGTTGCCGGTCCCAGCTCCACGGCCTGCCGCCCCACCTGGCGGGCTTCGCGGTGCAGACCGCCGAACTGGACGCGCTGGGCCGCAAGGTGCGGGAATGGCTCGACGCCGGGGTCGAGCCCGCCGAGATCGGGGTCGCGGCCCGGTCGAACATGCTGGCCGACTCCGCCGCGAACGCCCTGACGAGCCGCGGGATACCTGCCCGCTCGCTCGCCAAGACCTCCGGCCAGGACGGCGCCGTGCGGGTGGGCACGATGCACCGCATGAAGGGCCTGGAGTTCCGGTGCGTGGCCGTCATCGGGCTCGGCGAACACCAGGTGCCGTCGCCCAGCGCCATCACCCCCGCCGAAGAGGACGAACTGACGCACGCCCAGGACCTGCAGCGAGAACGCTGCCTGGTATTCGTGGCGTGCACACGGGCCCGGGAACAGCTTTATGTCTCCTGGCACGGCGCGCCCAGCCCGTTCCTGTCCGGTTTTCCCGCCGAGCCCGCGTGACGCGGCCGGGGAACGTCGTAAAGTAAGGCCTGGATCAAGTGCCTTTCAACCCCCCGGGCGGATAAATGGCCACGCTTTCGGTGCTCCTTCACCAGATTGACAATGGTACGGTGCTTTTGCCGGAATTCCAGAGAGGGTACGTGTGGAACCGCGACCAGGTGCGCGGGCTCATGCGCTCGCTGTACAAGGGATATCCGGTGGGCGGGCTGCTGCTGTGGGAGACCGAACCCGGCGAGACGTCCGTACGCGGCGGCTCGGCCGCCGGGGGAGTGCGGCTCCTGCTGCTCGACGGACAACAGCGCATCACCTCCCTGTACGGCGTGATCCGCGGACACGCCCCCGCCTTCTTCGAAGGCGACCCCTCGGCGTTCACCGGACTGCGCTTCCACGTGGAGGACGAAGAGTTTCAGTTCTACGCCCCCGCCAAGATGCAGGGCGACCCCCGCTGGGTCGACGTCACCGCGCTCTTCGCGGACGGGCTGGACCCATTCTTCGGAGAATTCGGAGATCATCCCGACCGGCGAAACACCTACCTCGCCCGGCTGAACCGGCTGCACAACCTCCTGAACCGGGAATTCCACGAGGAAAAAATCACCGGCCCGGACAAGACCGTCGACGTCGTCGTCGACATCTTCAACCGGGTGAACTCCGGCGGAACCGCGCTGTCGAAAGGCGACCTCGCCCTGGCGAAAATCTGCGCGCAGTGGGCCCCGGCGAGACACGTCATGCGCGAACACCTGGCCAAGTGGCGCGCCGCCGGCTTCGATTTCTCCCTGGACTGGTTGCTACGCAACGCGACCGCGGTCGCGACCGGGCGAGCCGTCTTCACGGCCCTCGACTCCGTCAAAGCCGAAGACTTCGAGGCCGCCCTGGCCAGCACGGTCTCGTACGTGGGCAATTTCCTCGACGCGGTGTCGGGCCGGCTCGGCCTCGACCACGATCAGGTCCTCATGGGTCGCTACGCCATCCCCGTGATCTCCCGCTTGCTCCACCTGACGCCAGGCGGCAGGTTCGCCGACGCCACCCACCGCGACCGCGTACTGTACTGGTACATCCACTCGGCCTTGTGGGGCCGCTTCGCCGGCTCGACAGAAACCGTGCTGGCCCAGGACTACGAGATCGTGGAACGCTCCGGCATCGACGGGCTGATCGCCGCACTGGAGCGCTGGCGCGGCGGCAACCTGGAGATCCGGCCCCACGACTTCGACGGCTCCACCCGAGGCTCCCGCTTTTACCCCCTGCTCTACCTGCTCACCCGCGTCAAAGGCGCCCGCGACCTCGGCAGCGGCCTGGAACTACGCGCCGAGATGCTGGGCAAACTGACGTCACTCCAGGTGCACCACATCTTCCCCAAGGCGCTCCTCTACAAGGCCGGCTACGACCGGGTGCAGGTCAACGCCGTGGCCAACTTCTGCTTCCTCACCCAGGACACCAACCTGGTGATCGGGAAACGCTCGCCGGAGGAGTATTTCGCCGAGGCCGAGGACAAGCACCCCGGTGCGCTCGCCTCGCAGTGGATTCCGCTGGACCCCGAACTCTGGCGGCCCGAACGCTACCTCGACTTCCTCGCCGCCCGCCGCGAACTGCTGGCCCACGCCGCCCAGTCGTTCCTGACCGAACTGCGAGACGGGGCCACTGCCGCCGCCGCGGCCGAACTGCGCCCGGTGGCGGTCGTCGCCGACGAACACGACGACGTGCGCGTCGCCCAGATCAAGGCCATGGTCGAGGAACTGACACGCCGCGGCTTCGCCGAGCCGGCCCTCGACAGCGAAATCGCCGACCCGGTCACCGGCCGCGCGCTCGCGGTGGCCGAGGCGTACTGGCGTGACGGCCTGCAGCCCGGCCAAGGCAAGCCGGTCGTCCTGGAACTGGACCCGGAGGCGGCCGACCTGCCCAGGCTCGAAGAGCTGGGCTACGAGGTCTTCACCTCCGTCGACGCGCTGCTCGGCTACGCCGCGAGACGCAACGAGAGCGCCGCCGGGTCGGAGCCCGGCCAGGAACCCCGGCCCGCCCCCGCGAGCACGGCGAGCAAAGAGTTCGATCAGGCGATGCGCGACATCTACGATCGGGCGCGAAACGAGGCCAACTATCACGCGACCTACTTCCGCAGCATGCTCGCCGAACACGGCGGCCTCGCCACCGCCCGCAAACTGCTGGCCGCCCCGGCGGTGTCGGACGGTTTCGCGGCCCTATGGGAACGAGGCCGCCTCGACCTCACCGTCGAGGCCCTGGTGGTCCGGCCCCGCTTCGCGAACCTGTTCACACCCGCAGAGATCGAAGCGGCCCACCACCGCCTCACCCAATTCGGCCACGCCTGACCCAGACCTGCCCCACGCAATAGCTTTTGATCCCATTTGCTACGACCACGTTGACAACCGATCGTGCACGATCCGGTACTGAGTGTTCGACGTGTTGGTGGGGTCCTTGGAACGGTCGCCCGACTCACTGTGCCTACCGGGATCAGAAGTCGGAAGGTGCGAAGATGGCGATCGCGAGCGCAGAGCGGCGGGATGAAGCCCTGCACGATATGGCCGGGGTCATATGTGGAGTGGATCTCCCCCGCGGCCTGCGGATCCATGACGCATCGGTCGAGCCTTATGCGGACGCCGACGGGGAACAGGCCCTCAAAGCGCTCGTCGTCCTCGACCCGCCCGAAGAGGGCGACCGGTCCGCAGAGCTCACGCATGAACCACCCGCTCGTATCGACCGGCCGGCCGCCGAGCGCCGGCTTGACGAGTACGTGTACACCGCTCTCTTCACACAGGAGGAGTTCGAGGCCCGGGAACATGTCGACAGCCGTCTGGGCGGACATTGAAACAACCGGTTGCGGAGAAGGTTTCACCGCTACTGCTGTGCGCGGTCCAGACACATTGCTGTAAGTTTCATACGCGTTGTCGTCGGAGCAGTCGTGTTTGCGTCGGCGTGAGGGCCGTACTGCGTTGCGTTACATTGCTCGCGACCGGGTGGTTGACCGAGCCGGGGGTCTCTCTGCCCGGTTATGGGTGGGGCGAAATTTGGGCTCTTCTTATCCCGAAAAGCGGCGTTTGAGCGGTGTCTGGAATGGGGTCTGTCCCGGCTCTTGCCGGTGTGTGATTCTCCCCTAAGGCGACGCCTTTGTGCGGCGTCGCGGGATGCGCGGCCGCGTTCCCTGGAAAGGCCACCGACAGCAGAAAGGTATGGTTCTTGAAACTTCATCGCGGAATACGGGCCCTTGCCGTGGGTGCGGCGGCAGTCGCGCTCGTCGCGTCGACCGCTCCGGCGGCGTCCGCGTCCAGTGCCAAGGCGGCGGCCGTCGACTGTGACATCAGGATCGCCGACCCGACCCAGCTGTACACGAGCAACGTCTACACCCTGGTCGAAGTCTCGTGCAACCAGATCGTCTCGTTCATCGGGGGGTACGTCTCGCTGTACCGGGACGGGACGTACCTGGGCAGCGTCGACACCTATCTGTACGACAGGTCCTACGCGTACAAGCTCAACATGGTGTCGTGCGTGCCCGGCAACTACTTCGCCATGGGCTACGGGTTCGCGAACATCGACGGTGGGGCGCCCGACTTCACCCTGCGTAAGACGACGCAGACGGTAGCCATCAGCTGTACCTGAGCCTCGGTAGCGATTCCGGGGAGCGGCCCTCCTCCTTCCGCGTGGTCGGAGGGGGGCCGCCTACCGGCCGTCCGCCGGTACGGCCATCTCGCCGAGCGGCGACCAGTCGTCCTGCGGCACTGTGCAGTTCACGATCTTGGGTGTCTCGGCGAGGTGAGCCGGCAGCGTCCGCTGGGCATGCTTGAAATGGTCCGACCGGACGTGCGCCGCTCCCGCGTCGCCGTCGCGGAAGGCCTCCACCAGGACGTACTCGTTGGGGTCGTCGAGGCTGCGCGACCAGTCGAACCACAGACACCCCGGCTCGGCCCGGGTCGCCCGGGTGAAGTCGGCCACGATCTCGGGCCACCGATCGGCGTCCTGCTCGCGCACCCGGAACTTCGCCGTAATGAAGATCATTGATCCCTCCCAGCCACCGGCGAGGCCCTCCCGGGCCATGACGAAGACCATTATCGATGATCGACGCCACCGTCCCGCGAGCCGAACCATGGCACGACCGGACGTGTCCCGGTCGCATCGGGGCCCGTGGATCGGGGCGGCGAGCGAAGCGGGGACGAACCTCGTCCGATGGCTACCGCGGTGCGGCCCCGGCACAGGACGACGGCCCGCGGGGTGCCGCGGTGGGCCTGCCGGGCAGGGGCGGGGCTTCCATCCAGGTGAGCTCGCCGTCGGCGGATGCCTGGGGCAGGAATCACGCAGCGGCGTGCCCGACTCGAGGGAGGTCGCGACGTCCTCCAGGAGAGCGGGATACGAGGGCCGGCCGAGGGAACAGGGGTCGAAGTCCATCCCCCGCTCTATGGAGAAACCCCCGACCTTGCCCGTGCGCGTCACGACCAAGGCGTCGCCCGCCACATCGATGGCGAACGGCAGCATGTCGTGGTCGCCGCAGAACCGGCCCTGCGAGTTCGTCTCGATGAGCGCCGCCGACATCGGCGTGTATATCCCGATGAAGAGCGTCATGTCGGCGCCGTTGTGGCGCAGCAGCGAGGCGCGCAGGTCGTCGGGGAGGCGACGGCCGAGCGCCGCCTCGACCGTGCGGATCTGGCGCCGCGTGGCGGGCGGGTGAAGCCTGGCGTCCTCGCCCGGGGCGTTCTCGTCCAGCCGGGGGCGCCGCCGGGACCTCCCGGGCAGGAGATCAGGATCTGGTGCAGCCGGCCGGACGGCCAGCCCAAGGCGATCACGCCGAGCCCGGCGCCGGCGGCCCACAGGTGGACCGCCGCCGTCCTGCCCCGGCGAATGACCAGCCAGGTCAGGAGCGCCAGCAGCAGGGGACGGCCGAGGTTCAGCCAGTCGTCGAGGGCGTTCAGCCGGTCGAGGAGGGCCAGGCGCCGGTCCGGGACACGGTCCTACGCCTTGACGGCCGCATCCCAGTCCGCCATCACCCTTTCCCCGAAGGAACCTTCGAGGCGCACCAGCGCGCCCATCGCCCAGGACAGCGTCGCACGCAGAGAGAGCCAGCCCTCGAAAGCGACGGCGAGCGACCACCAGAAGATGGCGACCGACCGGTGCCGGGCCAATGGCATCGTGATCACTGGGAGACCTTATCGCCAGAATCGTCCATTTCGTTGGTGAATCGACGCGACGAACGGCCCGAATCCGAACGTCGCCAGATAAGAATTCGGCAGGGCAGGGGAGAGAACGGAACGGCACGGTGTCATGGGATGGGTGAGTGGCCGCATTCCGGGCGAAGCGGCGCCCGTTGTTTTTCTTTCGCGCGACGGCATCGGCCGGCTTCCTTCGGGTTCGCGGATAGGCCGTGGCCGACGAGTGGCAAATGTTTACCGGATGGGGGAGGAGGCCGGGGTCGGCGGCGGGTATCGCTGATCACTGGGGGAAGGTCGGCGGGAGCAGGTCGGGGGAAGGCGCGTGCGGGGAAGAACTCGCCAGTGCCGCCGTGTCGGCGGGTTGGGGCGATGGGTCTGCGCCGGGGCTCTGGCCTCGGCCGTCTGGGCGATGCCGGCCGACGCGTCCGGCGCCACGATGACGTTGCCCTGCCCGATGGGCGCGTCCATGCTGTTCCCGCAGGCGTTCGGGATGTGCTCGGATCTCGCCGGCCAGGTCGCCGGCCTGATCCGGCAAGGCCGCCCCATGGACGTGGGGCCGCTCATCGCGGGCCGGGCCACCAACGCCGCCAACACCGCCAATGGGCGGGCCGCGCCGCCGCCCCGGCAAGCGCCCGAGCCTGCCGTGGTCGCGCCGCAGACCCGGCGACAGCCCGGCCCGGTTGCCGACAGGCAAGAGCTGGCCGCTCGGCCGGAAAGGGCCGACTGGATTCCCCATCAACTGGTGGGCGGCCGAGACAGAGATCGGCCTGCTCACGGCGCGCGCGGTACGCGGCCGCATCGCCCGCACGACGACGCTCACCAGCGGGGCCGGCGGCCGGACGAGGCATGGCACGGACCCCAGGAGACACGGCCACGGACCGGACGGCCGCACCACCACGACCACCCGGCGCCCGCCCGCCCCGTCCCTCTGGGCGGCACCGCTGGGGCAGGGACCGCAGCGGACCGGCAGCCGACCAGGGTCACGGGGCACGGCCCGGCCTGGTCTCCGAGGGCGTCCGATCCGCCCCAGGGAACCGATGGGACCGGCGGCATCGGTGGCCGGGCACAAGGCCTGCCGCCTACGCCAAGCGGGTGGGAGGTCGGGCCGGTCTGGGGGCCGCCCGGGCTCGGCGGCGAGGAGATGGCGGGCACCAGGCCGTTGGCGGCGCCCGGCCGGCCCGGTTCGGCCGGCGTGTTCGGTGCGGAGGGACCGTCGGACCCGCCGGGCCGGGGCAGGGACCTGCCGCCCGCCCCGGCGAACGCCCAGCGACCGCCCGTGCCACGGCCCAAGCCCGCCCCCGCGCCCCGGCCTCCCGCGCCGCGCCCGCAGCACGCCGACCCGGACGGCTCGGCCGTGTCCCTGACGAAATCGGCCTCGGCCACCGAGGCCGCCGCCCAGGACACGTCGGCCTGGGTGGCCGCCGCGTGCGCCGCCGCGATACTGCTCGGCCTGGTGCTCGCCTGGCGGCGCCGTCCATCCGCCCGCCGAAGCGACCCGCGGACCCGGCGGAAACCCGACACGGAAGGACGCAGTCGTAGCGGCCCACGCGACCATGGCTCCGCTCCCACACTCCTGCCCGTCGAGACCCCATCGGTACGAATCGTCTCCGTCGCGGCCGGGGACGATCGAAAGCCGCCCGCCCGCGAGTCGGTCCAGGATGGGACGGCCGCGTTCGAGCCGTCCCGGGGTGAGCTGGCCCGGGGTGGGATGGCGGTGGGCGAGGCGGCCGTGGTAGAGGCGGCCCAGAGTGGGCTGGCACGGAGTGAGGAGCCGGTCGTGGGTGAGACGGGCGGGGGTGAGACGGGCTGGAGCGGGGCGTTGGCCGATGGGGTGGCCGGGGGTCGAACGGTCTGGGATGAGTCTGTGTGGGAGGGGCCGGTTTGGGGCGGGTCGGGTCGAGGTGGTCGCGCGGGCGCGGCTGGGCCGGTGGCCAGTGTGATGGCGTACGCGATGTCGGTCGCCTCGCTGACGGGGATGGGGCTGGTCGGCCCAGGTGCCGAAGGGGTGGCCCGGGGGCTGCTGGTCGAGTTGCTGACCGAGTCGGTGATCGCGGCCGAGGCCGTCATGCCGCGTGGCCTGGCTCACCGCCTGCTGGGTTCCGCCACGGCCGACGGGCTGCTCGTGCTGGAGTCGGTGCTGGAGGTGCGGGCCCACATCGAGCGGGAAGTCGGCCGCAGGCGGGTCTTTGACGGCGAGCCGTCCTGGCTGTTCGTGCTGACCACCCCGGGCCCGGCGCCCGACGGCCTGCGCGCGGCCATCGAGGCGGGGGCCGAGTGTCACATCGTCGGCGTGGTGCTCGATCATTGGCCGTACGGCGTGACCTGCGCCGTCGACGAGCTGGGTCGCGTCACGCGTCTCGGCGGCACGGCGAACGAGGCGCCCTTGCCGCGCCTGCCCTTCCGCACTCTCGCCCAGGCCACCGACGCCTTGACGTCGTCCGGCACGATGTCCACGAGTGATCTGGGGGGCACGGGTCGGCCGCGCGCTATTCGATGACGAGCCGCACCGGCATGTTGCCGCGGGTCGCGTTCGAGTAGGGGCAGACCTGGTGGGTGGCCTCGACGAGGTCGCGGGCCTGCTCGGGGGGCAGGTCGTCGGGCAGTTCCACGCGCAGGGTGGCGTCGAGCCGGTAGCCGCCTTCGCCGTTCGGGGACAGGCCGACCTCGGCGGTGACCGCAGCGTCGGCGATGTCGAGGTTCCGCCGCCCTGCCACCAGTTTCATCGAGGTGGCGAAGCAGGCGGCGTATCCCGCCGCGAAGAGCTGCTCGGGGTTGGTGCCCTCACCGTTGCCGCCCAGTTCTTTCTGCGGCGCGAGCCCGACGTCCAGCCTGCCGTCGGAGGAGACCGCCCGGCCGTCGCGGCCGGCCGAGGTGGCGATGGCGGTGTAGACGCGCATGACGTGGTCCCTTCGTCGGTGCTGATCAGCGGGCCGTTCGCTGCCGCCGATGATAACGGACCGATCGGTCCGGACTGATTGGTCCGTTATCATTGAGGGACGACGGCTACGCTGTCAACGGACGTCGGCACCGGGCACCGAAAGGGACCGACAATGGTGCGAACACCGGCTCCTGGCACCAGGCAGCGCATCCTGAAGACCGCCGGCCGCCTGTTCGGCCGGCACGGCGCGCGCGCCGTGGGCATGCAGCAGCTCGTCGAGGAGACCGGGCTCGGCAAAAGCGCGCTCTATCGGGAGTTCCCCGGCAAGGACGAACTCGTCGCGGCGTGGCTTCGCGAACTCGACGCGGAGTCGTGGTCTCGGATCGACGCGGCCGTGGCCCGCCACGAGGACGACCCCGCCCGTCAGCTCCTGGCGGTCGTCGAAGCGGCGTGGGAGAGCGCGCAAGATCCCGGCTTCCACGGCTGCACCTTCTACAACACCTCGGCGGAGTTCCGCGAGCCCGGCCACCCCGGCCGGCAGGCCGCCATCACCCACCTCGACCAGGTACGGCAACGCCTGCGCGCCCTCGCCGAGGCGGCGAAGGCCGACTCACCCGAGGTCCTTGCCGACATGCTCATGCTCGTCATCTCCGGCCTGTACGCCAACGCCGCCACGCTGGGCCCGACCGGTCCCGCCTCCCGGGCCGTGGCCGCCGCCCGGGTGCTGATCGACCAGCACGTCCCCGGCGTACCGGCCCGCCGCCCCCGCTCGGGCTGACCACCTCTGCCGCCGGCTTCGAGGACCCTGCGGCTTCGAGGACCCTGGCCGCCGTGGCCGGGCGGGCATCGGACGCGTATCGAGCGCGCGTGGGGGATCGCCGCGTGCTCAGCCGGCGATGACCTTGTTCAGGAAGGAGTGCAGGTTGGCCCGGGTGCGGGCGATCTTCTCCTCCGGGGTGAGCGACTCGTCGATGGGCGCGGCACCCGCGGCCTGCTTCTTGCCGCGTGTGTAGAGGGAGCAGTCGAGGTCGGCGCACAGATAGAGCCCGGCCGAGTCGCCCTGGCGGCCCGCCTCGCCGGTGCGGCGCGCGGTCATCAGCGCCACGCCGCCGCTGGTGTGCGTGGTCAGGCACAGTGAGCACATGCTGCGCGAGGTGAAGCCGCGCGAGGCCCCGGACGTCACCCGGAGGGCGACGCCGGTGAGATCACCGCCGAGTTCGGCGATCAGGTAGGCGCGCCCGGGCGCGCCTTGATCGCGCCAGCCGAGGAAGTCGAGGTCGTCCCACGGCCGGTCGGGGAGGTTCGCGGGCAGGGGGAGGCGTCTGGCCTCGCCTTTGGAGCAGTTCACGAACGAGGTGCGGATGTCGTGCTCGCTGACCGGTCTCATGTGCGGCGACGCTAGCTTCCCTTACAGCTATTATGCAAATACTTAAAGGCTGTAAGGAGGAGGGATGGGGCCTTGGCACGCGCGGGAGTGACCGCAGAGCGCCTGACCCTGGCGGCGGCGGACCTGGCCGACGAGGTCGGTTTTCCCCAGGTGACCGTGTCGGCGCTCGCGCGCAGGTTCGGCGTCAAGCCGGCGGCCCTGTACTCCCACGTCAAGGACGCGCGGGATCTGCGGGTGCGGGTGGCGGCGCTGGCCCTGACCGAGCTCGCCGACCGGGCCGCCGCCGCGCTCGCCGGCCGGTCGGGCAAGGATGCGCTGGTGGCCTTCGCCAACACCTACCGCGACTACGCGAAAGAGCATCCGGGCAGGTACGCCGCGACCCAGCTGGACCTGGACCCGGACTCGGTGGCGGCCGGCCCGGCGCGCCGGCACGCGGAGCTGACCCGGGCGATCCTGCGCGGCTACGACCTGCGGGAGCCCGACCAGACCGATGCGGTGCGCATGCTCGGCGGCATGTTCCACGGCTACGTGACCTTGGAGATGGCGGGCCTCTACAGCCACCACCCCCGGGAGATCGGCTCCTCCTGGTCCAGAACCCTGGACGCCCTCGACGCCGTCCTCAGAAACTGGCCGCCCGCCTGACGCCCGCCGTGTCCGGAGGCCGCCTTGACCCGATGCGTTCGACCATGGACATGGTCGTTTCCGCGGCCGGGGCGGCGGAGGGCCGGTGGCCGGCGTCATATCCGCCCATGGACCGACGCGGCCGCGGACCGTTTCCGCGCGGATCGGATGACGGCCCGAATGACGGCACGGTGGCCGGTCAGCCCCATGGAGTGGTCATGGTCACTTGCGGGAACAGCGTGTCCGCCGCGTCCAGCAGGATCAGCAGGCCCGCCATCGCGACGATCCAGCGCAGCGTCGCGCGGGATCCGGAGGAGGTCCTGTCGCGCCACCGGCGGAGGCGGCCGAGCGTGCGTTCGCCCAGAGCGGCCCAGGCGAGACCGAGCAGGATGCCCGGGAGCACCATGATGGTCACGTACGCGGCGAGCAGCGGCGACCATTGGACGGCGGTCATCCCGGCCGAGGTCATGATGCCGATCGCGCCGAAGTACGGCACGGCGGTGGAGAACTCGAACAGCCACGTCCCCAGCCCGAGCAGCAGCATCGTGCGCAGGGTGAGGGACCGGGACCGGGCGGGCGCGTCGCCGGGGCTTTTGTCGCGGATGAAGAAGCTTCCCACGATGAGCGCCGCGCCCAGCGTGCCCTGCCCCCAGGCCCACACGGTCGCGTCGACGACCGGTACGACGGCGCCGAGTCCGAGCATGAGCAGCACGCCCAGGGCGAAGTACGCGACCGCGACCGTGCCGAGGTAGACGCCGAGCAGTGTGCCCACGCGGCGGGGCCTTGCCAGTAGCACGAACAGGGTGGTCCCGGTCACGCCGGGACTCAGCGTGTCGAGCAAGGCCAGCCCGAGCACGGCCCCGATCGTCTCGATCGACATCCGTGTCCTCCTTGAGGGGGGGTCAACGGGGCGCAATTAACACGCCCGTGCCAATTAAACTAGCACGGGCGTGTTAACATAGGCGGGTGCCGCGACTTGTCGATCACGATCAGCGACGGGCGGAACTCGGCGCGGCCGCCATCCGCGTGATCCTGCGCGAAGGGCTGGCCGGCGTGACCATCCGCGGAGTCGCCGCCGAAGCCGGCTGGTCCACCGGATCCCTGCGGCACTACTTCCGCAACCAGCACGAACTGCAGACCTACGTCGTCCAGGCCGCCACCGACGCCCTCCGCGAACGGGTCCTGCCACGCCTCCAGCGGCCCCGCACGCAGGGTTCGCCCGTCGAACAGGTCGCCTCGATCGTGGCGGAGATGCTGCCGCTCGACGCCGAGCGCCGCGAGGAGTACACGCTCTGGTCGGCGATCGTGGAATGGGAGCGCCGCCACCCCCCGCCGGCGGGCTCGGCGACGTGGAACGACCAGCGGGCGCTGTACCGGCAGTGCGTCGCCGCCCTGCGCGGCCACGTCCCCGCCACCGAACCGGCCCCGGCCACGCTCCCGCACCCCGACCCCCAGGTCGAACTCTGGGCGGCGCTCCTGCACACGTTCGTCGACGGCATCGCCTCCCAGATCACGAACACCCCCTACAAGGTCTCCGCCGACACCGCCATGCGGCTGCTGCGCTCCTTCCTGGAAGCCGTGCCTCGCCCCTGACCACGTCGCGCAGTGCCGGCCGGACCACGCGGATCGCCGGTCCGCGGAGTCCCGAAAACTTGACCGTCTCCAGACGGGAAGGCGTCCGTAACGTCCTCGGGTCGGGGAAGAGAGCGGGTAGCCGGTCGATCCGCGGGACCGCCGGATGCTCGACCGGCGGAGCCCGGACTTTCGCATGTTCCGTGGCGCCCTCGTGGCCGGCACGCTCATCGGCATCGCCGCCGGAGAGCCCGGCCGCGCCGACGAAGACGGCGCGCATTCGGCGCCGGCTGAAGGAAGTAACGACCATGGCTGATTGGCGTGAACTGGCCCGCCAGAACGTACCGTTCGAGCAGTGGCCGCTGGAGGCGAAGCTCGCGGCCGTGAACGACCACACCGCCGCGGTTTTCCGCAGCGTGCCCACCGAGGAGGACTGGGAGCTGTTCAAACTCCAGCACCCGTACGTCGCGCAATTCGCGCAATTCATCACCACGATCACCATGACGAACCTGACCCCGGAGGAACCACAACCGCCGACCACGGCCAGGGCGACGTTCGCGGGTCCCTTTCAGTACGAGGCCCCCTCGAATTCGCGCACCCGGTGGGGCGCCATTGTGCAGCACAGCGGCACGCCCGCGATCGGGGATGCGATCTTCGAACTGTTCGGGAATCTGGGCCAGGTGGACTTGAAGCGTGTCCAGCTCAATTCCGCCGGCTCCGCCCAGTACACGACGGTGAAGCTTCCCGCGGCGCGCTACATGCTCCGCGCGCGTTACGAGCCGCTGGACAGCGGCTTGACGCCGTCAGCGCAACTCGTCTTCCTGACGGTGCAACCCTAGGGTCGCGGCGGCGCCGGTCTCGGATCTCGCCGGGCGCTCATGACGCCGGACGCCAGCCGGCGGGCAGGGGGACGACGTCGAGGAAGATCGTCCGCTCGCGGAGTTCGGCGGGGGACGGCGAGGCGATCGGGGTGTCGAACCGTTCGACCTCGCGGACGCGCAGGCGCAGGGGCGCTGTCCCGGCGGGCAGCCGCACCGTGGCCGGGACGTCCGGGCGTTCACCGGTCAGGCCGTGCTCCGGCAGGGGACGCCAGGCGGGGATGTCGCCGGGCGCCTGGTCGTCGAGCCGGACGAGCTCCGGGCGGACACCGGCGGGGGTGTTCGCCTCCTCCAGCACGACCTCCAGCCGGTTGGGCGGGTTGGGGCCCGTGCCGGTGAGGGTCAGCCGAACCTCGGCGCCGCTGCGTTCCACGAGCAGTCTCCGGTCGGGCAGCAGCCGCACCGGGTCGGACCGGACGATCGGCGACAGCGCCAGGCCGGGCAGGCTGCCGGGCTGGAACCGGGCGAGCGCGAGCCGGACGAACGGGGCATAGGAGGCGGCCGGCGGCGTGAGCCGGATGTCGGCGTACCAGAGGTCGTCGTGCCGGGTCACCGAGTAGGGCACGATCACGGTTCCCGGGTCGAGTTCGGGGTGGGCGACCGGAGGTTCGCTGAACCCGGTGAACCAGCCCTTGGCCGGGAAGCGCGGCAGGGGCTCGGACGCGAAGAGCGGGTCGCGGCCGATCTGGGTCACCGGCCCGGTGGGCGCGGCGCCCGCGGCGGCCACGATGACGCCGAGCCGTTCGCCCTCGCCCGTCTCGTACCAGGGGGCCGACAGCTCCACCCGCAGCCGCTGGGACGAGCGGACGCGCTCGATGCGGTCCGCGTCCTCGCGCACCTCCCAGCCGAAGGCGGGTGTCACCGACAGGACGTCGAGGTCCGGGGGGCGGGCGCTGGACAGGATGGTGACGGGGACCTGGGGCCGGCTGAGCCGGAACGCGTCGTCGGGGTCGGCGGGGTCGAAGTACTCCCGGTACCGGCTGATCGCTTTCAGCGTGTAGGTCACCCGGCGGTGTTTGGTGTCGCCGAACTCGTGGCGGATCTCCAGGGCCGGCGGGTCGCCCCGCGCGATGGTCTCGCCGTGCACGTACGGCATGGTCCGATCGGTGTCGCCGTCGTTGGACCATTCGCGCCAGCTCGCGGACACCTCCAGCCGGCCGGTGCTGTCGGCGTTCAGCCCGGCAGGGCCGAAGGTGGGCCGCAGCAGGGCGGTGGTCTCGTGCTTTTCGCGGATCACCGACTGCGGTGGCAGATTCCAGACCGGTTCGGCCAGCGGGCGCCGCACCGCGTGCACGAGCCGGATGCGGCGGACGGGGGACATCATCGGGTGCCGTCCTTCGAGCACGGTGGCCTGCCACCGGTCGATCTCCGCCGGCATGGTCTCGGTCAGCCAGACGCGGAGCGAGAAGTGGTCGAGGAACCCGTCGCGGAGGGTGGAGGACAGTTCGAGGACGGCCTGCTCGCCCTTCGCGAGCCGGATCGTCAGCCGGTCGCCGCCTGCGCTGATCGAGGCCGGCGGCTCCGCGGCGGCCTTGTCGGTGAGCACGATCGACTTGGCGCCGCCGGACGGCCACTCCGGCCAGCCCAGCTGCTCGACGAGCGACTGCGCCAGGCCGCCGGCCTCGCTCGGAATGCAGGCGCGGACGCCGTTCGCCGCCGGGTCGGGCAGCGCGCTTTCCGGATCGTCCACCCCGGCGCGCAGCGCGCGGGCGGCCAGCTCCCAGCTGCGTTCGTCGGATTCCAGGTCGAACATGCCGTGCTGCTCGGCGATGCCGAAGCTGACGGTGGGCGGGTGGATCGTGCGCCGCTCCTCGGCGGGGTAGTGGGGGTGGGCCGCCGAGAACTCGGCGACGGTCATGTCGTGGTCGCTGCGGATGACCATGCGGTCGATGGCCGCGCCGGCGGCGAACGGCCCGCCGTCGCCGAGCCGCGGCGGCCGGACCGGTTCGTGCCGGGTGTAGACGACCGTCTCGGTCGCGCCGGTGTTGCCCGTCACGTCCGTCAGGCCCGGCCCGCCGCCGGCGATGTCGGCGACGCGCAGCCGCATCCGGTAGCGGGTGTTGAACCGCAGCCGGGGCAGCCGCCGGTCCGGCTGCCCCGGCTGCGGCTCGCCCGGTGACCGGAAGTCCCAGCGGAAGTCGTACGGCAGCGGCGCCGAGGACGGATCGCGAGCCGGGCCCGGGGTGTTGCCCATCAGGTTCATGAACGGCACGGCCTGGCTCCAGCCCTCCCAGCGGACCACGACCTCGTCCGCGGACAGGCCGCCGTCGGCGTTCTTCGTCGCCGCGAACGGTTTGACGTGGCCTTCTTCGGCCGGCGAGCCCGGGTTCAGCAGGATCTCCTGCCCGTCGGCCGGGTCGGTGACGACGTAGGTGGCGTCGCGCGCGCACAGCGGGCTCCACGCGGCGTCCCGGACCCGGATGTCGACCCGGTAGCCGAGCAGCAGGTCCTCGGCGGTGAGCTCGGTCTCCGCCAGGCCGGTCTCCACCCGGCCGGCCGCCGCGCCGGTGCGTTCGGCGAAGTCGGCCTGGCGGCCGGGGCGCACCAGGGCGATGCCGCCCGTCCGCAGGCCGGGCAGCGTGGGCGTGCGCTCGGCGTCCTCGCTCAGCGCCCGCGCCTCCTCGCGCAGCGCGCTCACGGCGCCGTCGACGTCGATCATGGTGATGGCCCACGCGGGCGGCTCCGGCTCGGAGCCGATCAGGTCGGTTCCGGTGAGATCGACGATCCCGCGCCGGATGCCGCTGCGGGAGCCTTCGGCGGGGGCGGGCCAGAAACCGCCGGAGTCGAGGTCGTACTTGGTCCACGGCGCCGTGACCAGGTCCCGCAGCGGCGGGTCCGGGCACCGCACCGACAGGAAACGCGCGCCCGAGCCGACCTGCAGGTCCTGCACGTCCACGCTCAGCTCGAAGATCAGCCCCAGCGCGCGCAGCACAGTGGGATGCTCACGCAGCATCGCCACGGTCTGGTGGAAGTCGACGGCGGGCGGCAGCGGCGGCAGCGGCTCCTCGACGCGCACGGTCGGCGCCGGGCTTTCCCACGGCGCGATGCCCTGCCGGACGACCGTATCGGTGTCGATGTCGGGCGCCGGCACGGCCAGCGTGCTCGCGCTGTCCCGGTAGGACGTCAGCACGCTCTTGGCCTCGGGGTAGGTCGCGCGGACGTCGGGCGTCGGCAGGGTCTTCGGCGTGAACTCGTCGATCACCCCGGCGCCGCCGTCGAAGAACGCGTGCCATGCCGCGCTGTCCGCGACCGGGTCGTACACCGGGGCGGTGGCCGCCACGTGGACGCCTTCGCCGGTTTTGACGCGCAGGTCGAAGGAGGCGCCGGCGAGGAGCTCGGGCCAGTCCTGGAGGCCGAAGTCGGCGATCGATCCCGGACCCAGCCGGGGCACGACCACGACCCGGACCAGAGCGGTCGACGGTGCGGAGAGCCCGGCGGGCACCGACACCCACAGCAGTTCGCTCATGCCGGCCGTCCTTGGCGGATGCGTGCCATGATGTCCGCGCAGGCGATGGAGCGCGGGACGCCGTCGCGGCGAGCGCTTCGCCCGCCGCGCTCATCGGCGATCTCCTGCTCCTGTCGATGGCCGTTCACTGGCCCCGGCGTCCCTGGTAGACGCGTGCCACCGTGTCCTTGCAGGCGGTGGCGAGCAGGTCGCCGTCGGCGCTGTAGGCGATGTCGGTGATCACGCCGGGGTGGGGGAGACGCCCGATCCGGGCACCGCCGGCCGGATCGATGAGCACCACCGCGGGGTCCGGTGCGTCGGTGACGACCGCCAGGTTCGCCTCTGTCGGGTGGGCGGCGAGCATGGTGGGCGTCGTGGCGAAGGTGATGCTCTGGGGCGGGTCGGTGGTGCGATGGTCGAAGAGCTGCACGCTGCCGTCCCTGCCCGCGCTCGCCACCACCGATCCGTCATGGGTGAACGCGACGGCGGTCACCGGCTGTCTGTGCGCGAGGTGGCCGAGGGGGTTTCCGGTGGCGGGGTCGGTGAGTTTGACGGAGTTGTCCTCGGCGCCGCTGGCCAGCATCGAGCCGTCCGGGCGGAAGGCGATCGATCGGATCGTCCCGCCGTGGGCGATCTGACAGATCTCCTCGCCGGTGGCGGGGGAGAGGACCCGGACGGTGCGCTGCGCGCCGGTGGCGATCCAGCGGCCGTCGGGACTGACCGCCACCACGGCGACCGCATGCGTGTGCGGGTGTTTCCAGCGTTCGGTGCCGGTCTCGGCGTCGAGGAGGCGAGCCGTCCGGTCACTGCCGGCGGTGATGATGCCCGCACCGTCGGGGGTGAACGCGAGGGCGAGCACCGGCCCGGAGTGGCGGAACGGCTCCCACACCGCCTGCGCCGAGCGGATGTCGAACAGCCGCACGCCGCCATCGAGGCTGCCGGTGGCGAAGCGCCGGCCGTCCGGGCTGACCTCGACCGCGGTGATCAGGCCTGGGTGGACTATCGCGCTGATGGAGTCACCGGTGGTGGCCGCGAACACCGTCGCCGTCGATGCCGTCTGCGCGGGCTCGGACGCGGTCACCGCGAGCGGGTCGTGCCCGGAGGTGACGCTGACGCGGGTCACCGGGCCCCCGTGGACCAGCTGGGACACGGTTCCCGGGTTCATGTCGTGGATGCGCAGGCGCCCGGCATCGTCGCGAACCGCGAGCCGCTGTCCGTCCGGGGCGAACGCGAGGTCCGCCACCGGACCGGTGGCGTCCTCCCAGACGAGGGCCCCGGTCACCAGATTGAGGAGCGTCACCCCGCTGCCCGATCCGACCGCGACCTCCGGGTTCACCGGGTTGAACGCGATCGCGGGAGAGGCGCCGGCCGGCGTCTGGAAACGCAGGCTGCCGTCGGCGAGATCCCACAGCGCCATCGTGCCGCCCCCCGCCTTGGCGACCCGCCGCAGGTCGGGACTCAGCACGCTCCGGGAATCCATGTGCGGCTCCTGAAGCCGCACGCTCGCCTGGACGGCGCCGTCCGCGGCATTGAACACGATCACTCGGTCGCCCGCGCAGACGACGAGCCCGGCGTCGTCCTTGGTGAAGGACAGACCGCTGATGCCTTCCCCGACGGGACCGGTCCACAGCGTCTGTCCGGACGCCGTGTCGACGACCACCACCCGGCCCGCCTCCGCCGTGGCCAGCAGCTCGGAGTTCCCGCTGATCACCGGTGTCAGGAGAGCGGAGAAGGGCCCGGCGACGCTCTGCTCGCCGCCCGTCTCCGGATCCACCAGCCGGATCTGTCCCGGCTCCACGATCGCCAGCAGCCGGCCGTCCGGGCTGTAGACGAGTTCCCGCACCGCCGGGGCGTCTTCCCCCGTCGCTTCCCAGAGCCACGCTCCGGACTCGGTGTCCTGCACGCCGACCTTGTCGGGCGGGAAGATGTGGCCGGTCACGTGCCAACCGACGTGCCGGTTCCATTCCTCACACATCGGGCGCAGGTGGCGCGGCAGTTCCGAGCAGTCCATGGGCTCCCGGAACTCCCGGACCTCCTCGACGACCCCCACCATGCCCGCGGCGGCCAGCCTGCGCGCGCCCGGGCCGTAGGCGAAGGACCCGGCGTTCACGACTTCGAGACCTCCGAGCTTCTGAAGGCTCACGGCGTCCACCCTCGTGCACGACTCTTTCCCGATGACGGTCACCCGCCGCCCGTCCGAGGTCCACGCGACCCGTCCCGAGGGGACCTCGTCGATCGTCGCAAGGACCGCACCGAACCCGCTCATCAATGCTCTCCCCCCGATGGCACGAACGCGGCCCGGTAGGCCTTCCAGCGCGCGAGCGCCTCCTCGGCCGTGCCGTGGATCTCCGTGCTGTGCGGATTTCCGCCGGCCAGCACCCACTCGCCGCTGTCGAGCTCGACGCTGTCCGACCACAAGGTGAGGTCGACCTCGATCACCATGGTGGCCCGCCCGACCAGGGCGTTGGTGTCGGATCGGTAGGCCAGGGAGATGACCAGCTCGACCGACACCGACACCAGCCCGAGGACTTCGATGCAGCCGCCCAGCCGCAGGTAGCCGGTGAGCGACACGGAACCGTCGGCCGTCAGCTCCAGCCGCACCCCGCCGAGGGCGTGCACCTCGCCGCGGGCGATCAGGAAGTCGACGGCCATCATCGCGCCGAACTCGAGCGCCCCTTCCAGCCGCCGCAGGCCGCTGTGGTCGAGCTCCACCTCCAGAAAGCCGCCGCCGCCGAACATCAGCACCGCCAGCGTGAACGGGTTCGCCCGGCTCGCGAAACCGAGGGAGACCGACACCGGCCGCCCGTCGAAGGGGATGGCGATCTGCGTGTTCAACGCGAAGTTCTGCATCACGAACGCGCCCGAGGAGACGACGTCCAGGGGCAGCGAGTAGTGCGCGACCAGGCCGGCCGGCGTGACGTCGATGAACGGCTCCAGGCCGCCGAGGTCGACGACGCTCTCCAGTTTCTGCAGGAGCCGCAGCTCGCCGAGGAACTTCACGTCCACACCACCGACCTGCAGCCGGGGCGGGCGGCCGGCGTGCTGGGTGAAGGTCAGCGACTCGAACTGGAGCTGGAGCAACGGGGAGCTCGGCGACGGCAGCAGCAGGGCGAAGCCGCGGACCTCGCAGAACGTCTCGGCGCCCTCGCCGGAAGCCGTGACGGTCAGGTCCAGGGTGCTTTGCCCGACCGGCCGGAACGGCCCGTGCGGCTGGAGCCGGACCTCCTTCCACTCCATCTTCGCCGCGGGCGGTTTGCCCGGTTGCAGCAGCGAGGTGATCTGCGGCGGCACCTTGAGCTCGGTGACGAGTTCACTGAGCGCGAACCCGAGCAGCGTGGCGTCCGACGGGAACAGCCTGTCGGGGGCGATCTCTCCGCCGAGGGCGTCGAGCACCGCATCGCGGTCGATCGGGCCGAGCGCGCGGGAGATCGCGTTCGCCGCGAAGTGGGGTGCGACGAGGCCGCCGGAGCGGGCCGTCCGCCCGACGAAGCTGACGTCGATCGGTTCGGTCAGGGTCAGCAGCGTCGGCGCGGCCAGGCCGGTGTCCAGGTATTCCCGGTCGAAGCCGACCTGCCGCGGCAGATCCTCGCCCAGCAGGGACCGCAGGGCGGGCAGCCGCACCTCGAGGGCGCTGAGCATCGGCCGGTGCTCGCTGGAGTGCGGGTTGCCGCCGATCGTGATGCCGTGCACCTCGTGCACATCGCTCTCACAGTGGCCGTCGGGCGAGCCCGGATCGCCGCCCCTGGGCGCCCGCACCAGGTCGATCTGCGAACCGGGCAGCGGGATCGTGACCTCCCCGTAGTCCGCCACGAGCCTGGCCGCCAGTTCGGGATCGGTGAGCGAGGCGAAACCGGGCGACAGGTCGGCGACGAACAGCAACGGCAGCGCGAACCGCACATCGCCGTCGGGCGTCGCACACCGCACCGGGAAGCGGACGCGCGCATCGGCGCCCGTGGCGTCGTGTCCCGTCGGCCAGAAATGGGTCGTGAGTCCGGGCCGGAACTCCTGCCAGTCCGCGGGAAGCAGGTCGGGGTAGGCGAGCGTGGTGATCTCCACCTCGCCGAAGGGGAACGCCCGGCTGACGGGTCCCTCCTGCGGCGGCTCGCGTACCGGCTCGGTGATCGTGAGAACGAACACGCTGCTGAGCACGACCCCGTTGCCCTCGGAGTCGAAGACGCGTTCGGTCTGCTCCAGATATTTGGCCCGGTGACCCAGCGGGTAGAGCACGCCGGAGGTCAGAGTCCGCACCCGGATGTCGCGGCCGAGAACCGCCTCATGCTCCCACTCCAGGTTCTCCCACCGGCCCTGGGCCGTCAGCGTGCCGCCCAGCGCGCTGAGTTCGAGCCGGGACGCGTGCGCCGGCTCCCGGCTCGCCGCCGCCGAGATGTGCTGCCGGGACGCCTGCCGCAGCGGGATCAAGAACGGGGGATCGGCCGTGCCCGCGGCCCCCGCATCGGCGGCCCGCAGGGCGATCGCGGCGTCCCGGGCCGCGAGACCCGGCACGGCCGGCTCGGCCGAGGTGGACATGAGGCACGTCCGCCAGAGCCCCGAAGCCTCGTCGAGCGTCACCGGAAGCACGGGATGCACGGCCATCACGCCGTCACCGGGCCGGGTGCTCTCCAGCGTGAAAACCAGCCGCCAGGGCAGCTCGACGGCCGTTCCCGGAGTGCCGTTCCCCGCCCCGGCCGACCGCCTGCGGCTCAGCAGCTCCAGGATGCCGTCGATCGTCGGCACCAGCGTCGTGCCCGGCTCCAGCTCGAAGGCGATCGTGCTCGGCCCCGACAGAGCCGCCCGCCGGACCGGCACGAGCGTGCCCGCCCCCGACGGCATGACCGGGGAAGCCGGATCACCGGCCGACGCCGTCTCCTCGGCCAGATGCTGCGGTGGGAAGGTGAGCGTCAGCCGGGCGCCGTCGGCGGCCCTGAGCACCGGCATGCCGTCCGGCCGCCTCTCGGCGACCGCCAATCCCGACCAGCTCACCCCGAGCAACAGGTGATCGTCGCCCCTCACGAGCAGGAAGTTCGACAACAGGACCTCGCGGATGCCGACGGCCGTCGTTTCACCCGGCAGTCTTCCCGGCCCGTCGATCGGGTTAAGCCAGTGACCGGCAAAGCTCTGGCCCGATCTGCGGGCGCCCTGAAACTCGGCCGGCCCGGTCACGACGCCATGCCCGGCACTGCCGGAAATCGTGGGCACCTGTCGGCCCACCGCCGGACGGCGGGCCGGGCGGCCCTCCGGCGGCCCTTATCGGACCAGGTAGGTCAGGTGGCATCGGCCAGAGTCGCGCAAGGACGGCCGGAGTTCACATCGAGGCGGCCATCGGTTCAGTCATCGCCGGCATCGGCCCCTGGGCGCGCGGGCCGGACGCGTGAGGCGTGCAGATGCGGGTGTGATCGGTACAGGGGATGGCCGGCGAGGCGGGCCGTGATGCCGGCGTTGTAGGTGGGGCATTGGGTGATGTCCTGGTGGGGGCAGCGCAGGCCGTGGCTGATGGCGTCGCGGACGGCCCGCGCCCTGGCGATCCGCTCGTCGAGTTCCGCGAGCTTGCGGCGCATGAGCCGCTCGCGGTCGCCGGGAGAACCCGCGTGGGAGGCGAGGAGGGTCTTCTGCTCGGCGAGGGTGAAACCGGCGTCGCTGTAGAGCAGGATCGCGGCGACGAGTCTGACCGCCGACTCGGGGTAGCGGCGCTGCCCGGAGACCCTGGCCGGTGGGGGAAGCAGGCCGATCTCCTCGTAGTAGCGCAGGGCCGAGGCGCTGGTGCCCGTGCGGCGGGCCAGCTCACCGATGGTGAGCAGGTCGCCGGCGGCGTTGACTTCAAGTGCGCTTGAAGGTGTTGGCTGCCGGCCATGGGAACACGACATGAGAAAAGCATGTCACGCGCGGTCAAAGCGGCGGCCACCTCTGTGGTCGAGTCCGTGGCCGAGTACGTGATCTCGCGTGCCGGGCTCGCCATGGTGCGGGCTCTGGACCGGGACGTCATCGGCCAGGCCCATCATCCTCGGGGCGCGGCCGGGCGGGTGCAGGCCTGGGAGATGGCCTGGCGGCCGTCCAACCGGCGGCGCAGCCGATGGGCGGCCACGCTGCTCGACGTACGGCCCGCCGAGCGGGTCCTCGAAGTCGGCTTCGGGCCCGGCGTGGCGATCGCGGCGCTGGCCCGCGCCGGAGCCGGCCACGTGTACGGCGTCGACCATTCCGCCGTGATGGCCCGGGCGGCGTCCAGGCGCAACGCCGCCGCCATCCGGGCCGGGCGCGTCACCCTGGTCAACGCCTCCGTCGACCGGCTCCCGCCCGCTCTCGACGGCCCCTTCGACGCGATTCTCGCCGTCAACTCCCTCGGGTTCTGGCCCGAGCCCGCCGAACGGCTCGCCGACCTGCGCCGGCGGCTCGCGCCCGGCGGGCGCATCGCCATCGTGTCCCAGCCCCGCCGCCCCGGGGCCACGGCGGACACGTCCCGCAAGGCCGCCCGCGAAACCGAGGACCTGCTGCGGAACGCCGGCTTCACCCACACGAGGACCGAGACCCTGCGGCTCAGTCCCCCCGCGGTCTGCGTCCTCGCCGCCTTCCCCGGCACCGCGCCGCCCGGCTGATCGCGGCGCGCCGGGACCGGCCGGTGTCGAGTGTTCGCGAAACCGATCGGCCGGTCAAGGCCGGGATTTTCGATTTGTCGCCGTTGTTACGGAGTATCGGCTGGTAGCCGGCATCAAGGAATGCTTAAAGGTTTTCGATCTGTGTAAGTTTCACGGTATGGCCCGTCTCGTACGGATCCGTGGCCTGCCTTCCTGCGGGTTACGGCTGTTCTTCATGGGGTGTCGATCAGGTCTTGCCGAAAACCTTTTCTGCGAGGATGGTGAAGGGGAGGCGGTGCCTGGGGACGCCGCGCCGTGCGGGCAGCGCGCGCCCCCTGGCTCCGCCGTCGTCCGGTCGCTCCACTCGAAGGACGTGAGGTCATGCCGACGTTCCGCCGACCCAGACGAAGGTCGTCGAGGCACCGATTGTTAGCGCTAACAACCGCGTTCGGCCTGCTGGCCGGTGTGCTGGTGGGCATGGGGCCGGCCGCGTCGGCCGCCCAGACCATCGGATATCCCACCTTCACCGGCCCGGCGATCCCGCGGCCGCCCGTGGGATACCACACCGGCAACATGCTGCAGGCCGTCTACGACGCCGAGAGCTCCGGCACCGACTTCTGGATCGACCGGCTGCTCGGCCGATCCGGCACCGACCCGTCCGACGCCGACGGCGGCGTCCTGATGACGCGCGGCCGGGCGCTGTTCATGAAGACCCACGACCCCCGCACCCTGGGCTTCGCCGGCCACGTCGCCTACATCGAGAGCATCAGCGACCGCAGCGCGTTCACCGTCTCGGTGAGCCCGGGCACCTTCACCGAGCAGCCCGGGCAGCGCTGGCAGGGGCCCAGCCACTTCAAAAGCGTGCACACCAGCGGCAACGTCCGCATCGAGCAGACCAAGTTCATCACGCAGAACAACGTCGCCGTGGCCAACCTGGCGATCACCAACAACGGCTCGTCGAGCACCACCCTGCAGCTGCGGGTCACCTCGCCGTACGCCACCTCCGGCAGCGGCGACGAGCTCACCGGCACCGTCGGCTCCTTCAACGACCTGACCACGATCCGCCCGCGGCTGTCGGCCAACGGCTTCTCCGTCGTCTCCGGCGGCCTGCAGCGATCGGTGAACGTCGGCGGCCACTCCACCGTCACCGTCAAGGTCGTGATGGGCTTCGTCACCGACGAGATCCCCGAGTCGCTGACCGAGTACACCACCTACAAGGGCTACGACCCCGCCACCGCGTTCGCCACGCACGTGCGGGCGTACAACCTGTGGTGGGCGCGGAACATCCCCTATTTCGACTCGCCCGAGCCGGCCATCACCAAGAACTACTACTACCGATGGTGGCTGATGAGGTTCAACAACCTCGACGCCAACATCCCCGGCCAGACCTACCAGTTCCCCACGTCCGTCGAGGGCGCGCTCGGCTACAACAACGCGATCGTGCTCACCCAGCCGATGCACATCGACGACCTGAAGTACCTGCGCACGCCCCTGTACGCCTACGGCGACTGGCTGTCCGTCGGGCAGGTCTCCAAGGGCGGCCGGTTCCTCGACAATCCCGGCGACCCGGCCAACTGGTCCAACAGCTACACCCAGTACATCGGTGAGGCGGCCTGGCGCAGCTACCAGATCCACGGCGGCCAGCCGGCGATCGCCGCGAACCTCGCCAAGTACGCCGAGGGCGACGCCAAGGGCCAGCTGAGCCACTACGACCACGACGGCAACGGCCTCATCGAGTACGACTGGGGCGCCCTGACCGGCAACGACGCCGACGCCGTGTCGTTCCACTGGCGCAGCGGCAACCTCGACCGCACCGAGTCGGCGTACGTCTACAGCGGCGCCCTCGCCGCCGCGCAGGCGTACGACGTGATCGGCAACAGCGGCAAGGCGGCCGAGATGCGCGCGCTCGCCGACCGCGTCAAGAACGCCGTCGTGAACGTGCTGTGGAACCCGAGCCACAGGGTGCTGGAGCACCGGCACGTCGCCACGAACCGGCTCGACCCCTGGAAAGAGATCAACAACTTCTACCCGTACAGCGTGGGCCTGATGCCCAACACCTCGACCTACCGTGAGGCGCTGCGGCTGTTCGCCGACCCGGCCGAATACCCCGTCTTCCCCTTCTACACCGCGAACCAGAGGGACAAGGCCGCCGCGGCGGCGGCCGGCAGCCCCGGCACCAACAACTTCTCCACCATCAACTCCACGGTGCAGTTCCGGCTGTTCTCGTCGGCGCTGCGCAACTACCCCAGCCCTTACATCACCAGCGAGGACTACAAGAAGCTGCTGTACTGGAACGCCTGGGCGCAGTACGTCGGCGGTGACACCCGCTGGCCCGACGCCAACGAGTTCTGGGCGAACTGGAACGGCTCGTCCATCACCTACCGCTCGTGGATCCACCACAACATCCTGGGCAGCGGCAACTGGACGCTGATCGAGGACGTCGCCGGGCTGCGTCCCCGCAACGACGCCAAGGTCGAGCTGTCTCCGATCGACATCGGCTGGTCGCATTTCGCCGTCAACAACATCCGCTACCGCGACGCCGACCTGTCGATCGTCTGGGACGAGCCCGGCGGCGAGGACGCGTACGCCGGGGTCCCCGAAGGCTACTCGATCTTCATCAACGGGGATCGGGTCGCGACCGTCGACCGGCTCGTGCCCTTCGTGTGGGACCCGGCGACCGGCTCGGTCTCGTTCACCGGCGACACGGCGACGGTGAACTACCACACGGCGGTCTCCGGGCTGAAGGCGCCGCAGCAGGTCGTGCTGTCGGACCCGCGCGTGGTCGACGAGCTCGCCAAGGCCGGGGTCGACCTCACCGCCGACCTGCCCGACCTGGCCAGGGGCGCCACCGTCTCGGCCTCGTCCACCGCCTCGGGCACCGGCACGGGCGCGGCCGTCGACGGGTTCCCGATCAACGAGCCGTACTGGGGCGCCTCCTCGTCCGGCGGCCAGGCCTGGTACGAGGTGAACTTCGGCAGCGCGAAGACCCTCGACGAGATCCGGCTGTACTTCAAGGACAGCCGCCCCGCGAGCGGCACCTACCGGGCGCCGTCGTCGTACCAGGTCCAGTACCTCAAGGACGGCACCTGGACGAACGCCGCCTCCCAGGCCAAGACGCCCGCCACGCCCAAGGGCAACTACAACGTGGTCCGCTTCACGCCCATCACCGCCCAGCGGGTCCGGGTGCTGATGACCAACGCCCCCGGCGCCAGAAGCGGCCTCACCGAGATCAAGATCTACAACCGTGGCGGCACCGGTGAGCCGCCCGGCGACGATGACACCAACCTGGCCCTGTCGGCCACGCCGTCCGCCTCCTACACCTCGCCCTGGGAGTCGGTGGCGGCCCTCAACGACGGCATCGACCCGCCCTCGTCGAACGACACGGTCAACCCGCGCTGGGGCACCTGGCCCGACCGGGGCGAGCAGTGGGGCGAGCTGACCTGGTCGTCCCCGGTGTCGCTGAACGAGGCGAAGGTCTACTTCTTCGACGACGACCAGGGCATCGACATGCCGGCGTCGTGGAAGCTGCAGTACCGGGACGGCGA
This sequence comes from Actinomycetales bacterium, assembly GCA_044507605.1. Classification (GTDB taxonomy): domain Bacteria; phylum Actinomycetota; class Actinomycetes; order Streptosporangiales; family Streptosporangiaceae; genus Thermopolyspora. The sequence continues at coordinate 76,305 of JBIQJI010000011.1, forward strand.
CGAGTACGCCGACGTGCCCGGCGCAAGCGGCTATCCCATCGTCCACGACCAGTACAACACGGTGACGTTCGACACGGTGCAGACCACGCGGCTGCGCGTCCTGCTCCAGAGCGCCCCGGACCACTCCGTCGGCCTCCTGGAGATCCAGGCGTACGGCCCGTAGCCGGACGTTCGCCTCGGTGAGCCGGTGGGCGGTCGCGCGGCAGGCCGCCCACCTTCACCGCCCGCCTTGCCCCTGCCGCCCGCCGGGCGGGTGATCACAGGGCCCTGGCCGCGCGGCTCAGCGTGGCCTGGGCGAGCAGGCGGGCGAAACCGTCCGGGCAGGTCGATCGGTGCCACATGGCGCGCTGCCGGCTCGCGCCCGTGCCCCGTTCGGCGAGGGCGGCCAGCAGGGCGGCGATCGTGCCGTCGTCGCGGAGATGGGCGAGCAGGCGGTCCGTCAGCCGGCGGCGGTCGGCGCGGCGGCCCGTGAACGGATCGATGCCGCCGCCGGCGTAGCCGTAGCGGGCCGCGTGGGCCAGCGCCGCCTTCACCCGCGCCTGCGGCACGACCGGCATCGGCGCCCCGCGGGCCGTCTCGGCCAGGGCGGTGGCGGCCAGGGCACGCACCAGGGCGACGACGAGGATCGTGTCGTCGACGGTGAGGCAGGTGTCCATGACCCTGATCTCGATCGTGGGGTACCGGGGCGACAGCCGGGCGTGGAAGTAGACGCCGCGCTCGTCGATCACCTGGCCCGTCTCGACGAGCCGGCGCACCTCGGCGTCGTAGGCGGCGACGTCGGGCCACGGCTCGGGCGGCACGACCGAGGGCCAGGCCGTCCAGTGGCGGTAGCGTTCGCTGTCCCAGCGAGCGGGCCGGCCGCGCCTGATCGGCGAGTTCACGCTGACGGCCAGCAGGGTCGCGAGCCAGGGACGCAGGCGCACCAGCACCTGCAGGCCCAGGTCGCGGGACGGCATGCCGACGTGCACGTGGCAGCCGCACGTGCCGCAGTGTCCGAGCAGCCCGCCGAACCGGTCGGCCAGCATCCGGTAGCGCGGGTCGTCGCTCAGCGGCAGCGGGGCACCGGGCAGCCCCATCGGCGCGGCACCTGTGGCGACCAGCCGGCAGCCCAGCCGCGCCGCCGCCCGCGCGGCCGTGCGGCGCAGGTGCAGCAGCTCGGCGCGGGTCTGCTCCAGGGTGGTGCACACGCCCGTCGCCGCCTCCAGCTGGTAGCGCATGAACTCCGGTTTGACGCCCTTCTCGCCCGCGATCAGCGTGATGAGGTCCGGGGCCATCGGCGCGACCTGCCCGGTGGCGGCGTCCAGGAGCAGGAACTCCTCCTCCACGCCGAGGGTGAGCGACCCGGCGAGGCCGGGCGCGGTGACCAGCGTCGCGCCGGCTGTCGTGGGCATGGTCCACCTCCTTCGCTGCCGATCACCCGGGGCTCCGGCCCCGGGTTCGGGTCAAGGACTCGGGCCCCCGGCCCGGGCACGGGGCGAAGGTGCGGGCGCCGGGCCCGCGACCGGGGGTTCAGGATCCGCCTACCCCGATTCCCGGGGCATGCGCGGTCCGGCGCCGGGCAACTATACGATCTACAATGTAAAGGCGGTTGGTCGTGTCACGACCGGCGGATCGGCCCGGCCCGCGCAGGCCGTGATCGCGCAGCGGGCCCACGATGAGGCCGTGCTCCCGGCAGGCGGCGACCAGGTCGGGCAGGGCGGCGAGAGCGGCCCGCCACGGGTCCGGGGCGGGGCACCGGGGAAAGTCGTGCAGGAGCAGGGTCGCGCCGCCGCGCAGGCCGGGGGCGGCCGTGGCGAGCACCGAGGCGGGCGTGGCCGTGGCCGTCCAGTCCCTGCCCCAGGCGGTCCACAGGATCGGCCGCAGGCCCAGACGCCGGGCCGCGACCAGCGCCTCCGCGCTGAGCACGCCGTACGGCGGGCGGTACCAGACCGGCGCCGCACCGGTGACCTCGCCGACCAGCCGCACGGCGCGGCCGAGCTCGGCGGTCACCCGGCCGGGGCGGGCGCGCAGCGCGTTGACGTGCCGCCACCCGTGCACGGCGACCTCGTGACCCTCGCCGGCCATCCGGCGGCCGAGCCACGGATGCGCGGCCAGCCGCTCGCCGAGCACGAAGAAGGTTGCGCGGCAGCCGAGCCTGGCCAGCTCGTCGAGGAACAGCGGCGTCGCCCGGGGGCCCGGGCCGTCGTCGAAGGTCAGCGCGACATGGCCGGGCGCGCCCGCGCCCGCCAGGCCCGGCAGCAGACGGCGTACCGCCGGGAGCCAGGTCGCGGCCGGCCCGGCGTACGCGAGCGCCAGACCGGCGAGCCCCAGCATCAGCCTCATCACTTCCCATTTCCCGGGAAGTCAGGGGATATGACGATGCGGTCGCGCAGGGTGCTCATCCTGACCGCGGGCATGGGCGCCGGCCACAACGGGATCGCCGCCGAGCTGGCGCGGCGGCTCACGCTGGACGGCGCGGACCCCATCGTGGTCGACGCCCTCGGCCTGCTGCCGCTGCGGCTCGGCGGGGCGCTGTGCCGGGGCTACCGGGCGATCATCCGGCACGCACCCTGGCTGTACGGCCTGCTCTACCCGATCTTCTTCGCCTCCCGGCGCGGCCCCACTCGCGCCTCGCCGCTGACCGCGCTCGTCGCGCCCCGGCTGCGCGAGCTGGTGCGGCGCAGCGAACCCGCCGTCGTCGTCTCGACGTACCACATGGCCGCCCAGGCGGCCGGGCGGCTGCGGCTGCGCGGAGAACTGGCGGTGCCGAGCGTGGTCGTCGTCACCGACTACGCCGTGAACCGGCTGTGGCTGCACCCCGGCAACGACCGGTACATCTGCGAGCACGAGACGGCGGCGCGTGAAGTCACCCGGCTGATCGGCCGCCCGGCCCGGCGGCACGCCCCGCTGATCCGCCCCGAGTTCCGCGCCGCGTGCCGCGCTACGCCGGGGCGGCCGCCGTGGGACAGCTGGGACGGCCCGCCCCGGCCGGGCCCGCGAGACCGGGCCGTGCTGGTGGTGGCGGGATCGTGGGGCACCGGGCGGATCGAGGAGACCGCCCGCGTGCTCGACCGGTCCGGCAGATACCTGCCCGTCGTGCTGTGCGGGCGCAACACCCGGCTGCGCAGGCGGCTGCGGGCCGCCGGCGTGGGCGTGGCGCTCGGCTGGCGGGACGACCTGCCGCGGCTGCTGGCCGCGGCGTACGCCGTCGTCGACAACGCCGGCGGGCTCATGTGCTCGGAGGCGTTCGCGGCCGGGGTGCCGGTGGTGTCGTACCGGCCGATCCCGGGGCATGGCCGCGACAGCGTCCGCGCCCTGGCCCGGGCCGGGCTGGTCCTGTACGCCCGCGGCCCCGGCGAACTGCTCGCCGCCCTGGACCGTCTCGGCGGCGCCGAGCACGACCGGCTCGTCTCCCGCGCCGCCGCCCTGTTCACCGGCCCGCGCGCCGAGACCCTCCTCGACCCCGCGACCTGGTGACGCCCCTCACAGGCCCTGCGCGGCGTGGCCCGCCCGCGACGACGTCGGGCCGAAGCCCCGGCGGGCCACCCGGGAATGCGACATCAGGTACGTGCCGTACAGGATGAGCCCGATGCCGGCCAGCTCGGGGACGATCCACCACTCCGTGCGGATGGACTCGCCGAACAGCGCCGCGCCGAGGGCGATACTGGCGATCGGGTCGGAGATCGTGAGGGCGGGCTGCACGGCCACCAGGGTGCCGCTCTGATAGGTGTTCTCCAGCAGGAACATGCTCAGCACCCCGGCGCCGATCATGGCGTAGAGCGGCCACGAGGTGAGCAGCGCCAGTGGCTCGGACCGCAGGATCTGCGTGCTCTCCTTGATCAGGGCGGCGGTCATCGCGAAGCCCAGCCCGGTCGCCACGCCGAGCAGGGTGCCCCGGAGCGCGGCGTGGATCAGCACCGCCGCCAGCACCACCAGCCCGATGACACCGGCGGTGATGAGGCCGACGACGATCCACCGGACGGCGCTGGGCGTGCGGGCGACGGCATTGCCGGCCCCGGCCGCGCCGAGGAAGATCGCGATGCCCGCGGTCAGCGCGATGATCGCCCACCACGACGGCCGGTCGAGCCGCCCGTGGAACATCCAGACCCCGAGCAGCATCGTGAAGGGCAGCTCGATCACCAGGAGCGGCTGCACCAGCGCGAGCTCGCCGAACGCCAGGGCGACCGCCTGAAACAGGAACCCCCCGATGAGTCCCACCATGCCCAGCAGCCACCACTTGCGGTGCAGCAGATCCCACATCAGCGCCAACCGGAACGCCTCCTCGGGAGGCGCGCTGCTCGCGGCGCGGCGCTGGCACACCGACGCGAACGCGTTGCAGGCGGCGGCGAGCAGGGCGAAGAGCACGGCGATCACGATGGCTGGCCTTCCGGTCGGCCCGGCGGTTTCCCCGGTCGGACGCCCGGTTCCTTATCGTCGGTTGGTGCCCGGTGAGCAGGGCGTTAATCAGATGCCGGCCGGGC
>JBIQJI010000011.1:80864-119942 GCA_044507605.1 Actinomycetales bacterium
CCTTATCGTCGGTTGGTGCCCGGTGAGCAGGGCGTTAATCAGATGCCGGCCGGGCGGAAGGCCGCGTGGTGTCAGGGGGTGACCTGGACCTGGCGTTCGGCGGGCGGGGTCTCGGTGTCCGCTGTGGTCTCCGCGGTGAGGGCGGCGCCCTCGACGTCCAGGGAGGGCAGCCACTGGAGCCGGCGGGGCAGCCACCAGGCGTGGCGGCCGATCAGGGCCAGGGCGGCGGGGACGAGGACCATGCGGACCACGAAGGCGTCCGCGAGGATGCCCATCGCGAGGGCGAAGGCGATGGACTTGATGGCGGGCTCGCCCGTCGGCACGAAACCGGCGAAGACCGAGAACATGATCAGGGCCGCGGCGACGACCACCGGCGCGGCCTGGCGGAAACCGGTGACGATCGCCTCGACGGGGGAGGCGCCACGGTGATGGGCCTCGTGCATGCGGGACACCAGGAAGACCTGGTAGTCCATGGCGAGGCCGAACAGGATGCCGATCACCAGGATCGGGGTGAGGCTGAGCAGCGGTCCGTTGACGTCGAGGTTGATCGCGTCGGCCAGCCAGCCCCACTGGAACACCGCGACGGTCGCGCCGAGCGAGGCGCCGATGGTCAGCAGGAAGCCCAGCACGCCGACCAGCGGCACCAGCAGAGACCGGAAGACGAGCACGAGCAGGATCAGCGCCAGGCCCACGACCAGGGCGAGGTAGCGGGGCAGGGCGCGGTCGAGGGACGTGGCGACGTCGACGCTGACGGCGGTGGCGCCCGTGACGTACGCCTTGGCGCCGTCGATGTCCGCCAGATGGCCGCGCAGGTCGCTGACCAGTTCCTCCGTGGCCTGGCTCGTCGGGCCCGACGACGGGATGACCGTCAGCATCGCGGCGGTGCCGGCGGGGCTGGGCACGGGCGGGGTCACGAGCGCGACGTCGTCGAGCCTGGCGATGGCGGCGCGGGCCCCGGCCGCCGCCTGGGTGGCGTCGCCGCCTTCCAGCAGCACCACGATGGGCCCGTTGAACCCTTCGCCGAAGGCGTCGGCGAGCAGCCGCTGGGCGCGGGCCTGGGTGGTGTTCTCGCCCGGAGTCTCCACCAGGGTGGTCCGCATGGACGCGGCGGGCACGGCGATGGCGCCCAGCGCGACGACCGACAGCAGCAGCGCCGTCACCCGGTGCCGGGTCGGCCCGGCGATCCAGCCGCGGTAGAAGCCCCGGTCGGACGGGTCCGTCGCACCGGCCGGCGCGGTGCGTTCCCGGCGGCGCAGGACGCGGCGGCCCAGGAAACTCAGCATGGCCGGGACCAGCGTGATGGCGACGAGCACGGCGACGGCGATGGTCGCGGCGGCGGCGACGCCCATCTGGGTGAGGAACGGGATGCCGGCGACGAACAGGCCGGCCAGGGCGATGATCACGGTCGTGCCGGCGGTCACCACCGCCGAGCCCGCCGTGCCCACGGCGATCGAGATGGCGGTGCCCACGTCGGCGCCGCGCCGCAGCTCCTGGCGGTGGCGGTTGATGATGAACAGGGCGTAGTCGATGCCGACCGCCAGGCCGAGCATCGCGGCCAGGATCGAGGTCGTCGACTGCAGGTCCATGAAGCCGGTGGCGATGGTGATGCCGCCCACGCCGATGCCGACGCCGACGGCGGCCGTCAGCAGGTTCATCCCGGCCGCGACCAGCGACCCGTAGGTGAGGGCCAGGATCACCAGCGCGATGACGACGCCGACCACCTCGGCCGGGCCGCCGATGTGCGGGGCGCTGGTGACGGCCTGGCCGGTCACCTCGGCCGTCAGGCCGGCGGCGCGGGCGTGGGCGACGGCGTCGAGCAGCGCGGTCCGCTGCTCCGCGGGCACCTCGCCCTTCACCGCGTAGGTCACCGTGCTGTACGCGGCGGTCTTGCCAGGGTCGACGGCGGGCGCGGCCGGGTCCAGAGGATCGGTGGCCTTGACGACGCCGGGCAGCGTGCCCAGCTCGGACACCAGATCGCCAACGGCCTTGGCGTTCGCGGGGGCGGTCAGCTGCTGGCCGTCCGGCGCCTTGACCACGACCCGGGCCGTCGAGCCGCCGGAGCCGAACTCCTGGCCGATCCGCTCCAGCGCGGTGGTCGACTCCTGCCCCGGCATCGAAAAGTCGCTGGAGGTCTCGCCTGACAGCGTCACAGCGCCCACGACCGTACCGGCGAGGACGGCCAGCCACGCCAGGACGACGATCCATCGGCGGCGATGGGCCGCCGAACCGAGCCGGGACAACAGACGTGCCATGAGATCAGGCCTCCACGTCGAGGGAAGGGAACGATGAGGTGTCGCGCCGGTGATGGCCGAGCGCGTCGAAGCAGGTCGCGATGATCCGCGGGCGCCAGGCGGCCGCGTCGCCCACGTGGTGGGCGGCCAGGCTGAGCATGGCCAGCGCGCTGAGCGCGCCGATGACCCGGATGAGCCGTTCCGGGCGACCGGCGGGGTCGGCGGCCGGGTCGATGGCGAAGATGGCGAAGACATGCATGTCGTCGTCGTGGAACACCGCCGTGCGCGTGCAGGGAGTCGTGGCCGACCGGAAAACCAGCGCCACGAGCCCCGGCCGGGCGAGCGCCACGTCGGTCAGCAGCTCCAGCGCGCGCAGGTCACGTTCCGGGCCGGACGGCATCGCCTCGACCTGGGCGAGCACGCCGCGGCTCTCGGTGCGGCCCAGCTCCTTGGCGGCCTCGTACAGCGCTTCCTTGCTCGGATAGTGGTGCAGCAGGCCGGCCTTCGACAGGCCGACGACGTCGGCGAGGGCCTGCAGCGACGTCTGGGCGAAGCCGTGCTGGGCGAATAACGCGGCCGCCCGGTCGAGGATCTCCTCATCGACCTGCCGCCGGAATGGTCGTGCCACGATCGCGACCCTATCGGCCCGCTTACCGATTCGGTCGGCAAACCGACCGAATCGGTCGGTGTGATCTCAGCCACTGCCCCGGAGTGCGGCGGGTACGGAAAACCGCGGTGGGTCCGGGAATCCTGCGCCGGCTGCGAACGCAGGTGATCCGTGCCCCGTTCCCTGGCCCGGGGGTTCTGCGACCCGCGGACCAGGACCTGTGCGTGATGGTGCCGACCGCCGGCGCCGGGGGCGGTCCGGGCCGGCGGGGTGCGCGGAGGGTCAGCGCAGGCGGCGTTCGGCCGCGTCGGCGCAGTTTTCGGGGCTGGTGTTGAAGGCGATGGCCGCGTTAGGAGCGTGCCGCCTGACCAGGTTGACGACGTCTTCGAAGAGTTCGAGCAGCGGCTCGTGGGTGCGGATGCCGCCGCCGATGACCACACAGGCGTAGTCGCCGCTGGTCAGGGCCGTTTCGATCACGGCCTGGGGGTGCTCGCCGGGGGCCACGAGGCACCAGTCGGCGTTGATGCCGCGCTCGTCGAAACGGGCCCGGCCGCGCGCTATGGCCGCCTGCACGGGCTCGGGGTCCCAGCCCTCCAGTTTGGCGGGATCGAGTCCGATGACCAGTACTCGTGCCGCTGTCACGTGCCCTCCTCCTCGCGGGTCGTCTCCGCGCGGCCGGCGCCCGCCGGGTCAGCGGGATCGTCTTCCGGCGCGCCAGCGGGCCGCCAGGGTCACGCCGATGGCCGCGAGGACGATCTGGATGACGATTTCGATCCAGTCGATGCCTCGGGTGTGGGCGACCCCGATGGCGCCGGCGATCGCGGTGCCGATCAGGGCGGCCACGATACCGACGACCATGGTCAGCAGGAACCCTATGGGCTGTCGCCCTGGGACGACGAGCCGGCCCAGGGCCCCGATCACGATGCCGATGATGATGGCGGAAATGATCCCGGAGATCGTCACGGTCCATGCTCCTGTCTGCCGCGCGGCTCGGCCACGTTCCGCTGCCCGAGCCCGTACGCCGGTTGCCTTTGTTTGTGCCTACCCGCATCGGGCCTTGGGGACTGGCGTTGGGCCGCAGGGATTTCTCCACCGGCTCGGGCAGGGCTACAGGGCTACAGGGCTACGGGCAGGGCTACAGGGCTACGGGCAGGGCCGTCCGGGCGTGTGCGACACGCGGCAGGCGTCGTCGGGCACGGTCGCCGGCACGGTCGCCCGCGCTTGGCCATCGGCGTGACCGCGCCCCGCGGGGGGACATTAAGCTGTTGGCGTCCTCCCGTCGCGGGGTGGGCAGCGGGCGGCCGGTGTGTGCGACCGCCGCCCGGCCTGGCAGGTGAGCCGCGGGCCGGGCGCCGGGTCATCGGCCGCCCCTCCTGACGGATCGTCAGCCCGACGCCGCCGACACGGTCGCCAGGTGTCTCTTGCGCGTGACGATGAGATCGTCGATGAGGCCGTACTCTTTCGCCGCCTGCGCGGTGAAGATCTTGTCACGGTCGATGTCGCGGCGGATCTGCTCGGCCGGGCGGCCGGTGTGGCGGGCCAGCACCTCCTCCTGCTGGGCCTGCATGCGCAGCACCTCGCGCGCCATGATCTCCAGGTCGCTGCCCATGCCGCCGGCGCCTTCCATGGCCGGCTGGTGCAGCAGCACCCGGGCGTTCGGCAGCGCGAACCGCTTGCCCGGCGCGCCGCCGGCCAGGATGATCGCGGCGGCGGAGGCCGCCTGGCCCAGGCAGACCGTCTGGATCTCCGGTTTGATGTACTGCATCGTGTCGTAGATCGCCATCAGCGCCGTGACCGAGCCGCCCGGCGAATTGATGTAGATGCTGATGTCGCGGTCGGGGTCGAGCGACTCCAGCGTCAGCAGCTGCGCCATCACGTCGTTGGCCGACGTGTCGTCGATCTGCACGCCGAGGAAGATGATGCGGTCCTCGAACAGCTTGTTGTAGGGGGTCATCTCCTTCACGCCGTACGTCGTGCGCTCGACGAACGACGGAAGGACGTACCTTGCGGTGAACTCGCCCATGTCGGTCTCCTTCACGCCGCCGGCTCGCGCACGACGATGCGGTTGCCGGGTAGCGGGTGCGCAGGCTGCGCCTGACCGGGTCGCGGGGAGGGTGTGGCCACTGTCATGGGCGGGTGGTCCTTTCCTGTCGCTCCATGTCGCGGGGTCGGCCCGCCCGGGTGTGCGGCCCGTGGGCGGCGGACCGGGCGCCGGCCCCGGCGCCGGACGGCGCGGGATCGGTCACCTGCTCGCGACACTAGCCCCGCAGCGCCGGTCGATCACCGGTTGTTCGCTCATGGCGGTGTTCGCTGCGGGCGTTACCGGCCGCGCGCCGCGGCCCCCGAGGGGTCCCCGGTGGTCCGCCCGGGGCGTCACTGGGGCGGGCCGAAGGGCTCGATGCGGGGGTCGGAGTAGGGGCCGGCGGCGTTGGGGGACGCCGCCGTGGCGCGGGCCGCGGCGTCCTCGGTGACGCGCAGGCCGTACAGCCGGGTGGCCGGATCGATGAGGACCAGACCGTAGGCGGTGTCGGCGTCGTGCTCGGTCAGGCCCAGCTCGGCCAGGGCCGCGGCGAAGGTGGTGTCGCCGGTGAGCCGTACGGTGATCAGGACCATGGGGCGACGCTACCTCGATTCGGGCGGCCCGGCCTGGGGCGCGCGGGTCAGGCCGCGCGTTCTGACCGTTTCTTGAGCGCGGCCAGGACCGCGGCCGGGTCGATGACGCCGTACCCGTAGTCGTAGTCGAAGCCCACGGTGCTGCGGTCGTCGGCGGTGCGGCACAGCAGGGAGCGCAGCTGGGCCGGCGGCAGCTCGGTGGCGGGGTGGCGGGTGCGGATGGCGGCGACGACCCCGGCGGCGATCGGGCAGGCCGCCGACGTGCCAGAGTCGGGCAGGTCGGCGCCGAACGCGCCGGAGCCGGTGAAGTGGGTGGGTGCGCACAGGTCGGGCTTGTGGTCGGCGAGCCGGCCGGGGCCCTGCGAGGAGTAGCCGACGCGCTTGCCGCCGGTGTCGACGCCCCCGACCGACAGGACGTCCGGGTGGGAGTTGGCGCCGTTGATGGGGCGGTCGGGGTAGGCGCAGCGGCGGTCGGGGCAGTCGCGCCCGCAGTTGCCGGCGGCGAACACGATGTCGGCCCCGGCCTGCTCCAGGCTGCCCACGATCACGTTGAACGGGTGCGCGGGGTTGTCGGAGTAGTTGCCGGGATGGCCCGGCGGGAAGTCCCACGCGGGGGAGAACGCCCCCCAGCTGTTGCTGATGACCAGCGCCCGCGAGCCGGCCGGCATGGCCTCGAGCACGGTGCGCAGGTGGGCGTACGCGGCGACGGCGTCGGACAGCAGCCCGTCGAGCACCGAGCCGCCCCTGCGCGGCGACAGCAGCACCGGCACGTCGAGCAGGGTGGCCTCCGGGGCGGCGATCAGCGTGTCGAACGCGCACATCGTGCCGTGGCCGACGGGGTGGTGGCCGGGGGCGCCGCCGACGCCCGGGGGCGCCCAGCTGCGTTCGGCGTCGATGCGCACGTCGCGCCCGGTGCGTTCCTTGACGTGGGCGGCGTTGATGCCGGTGTCGAGGATCGCCACGGACACGCCGGAGCCGTCGTAGCCGGCCCGCGCGAGGTCGGCCGTGCGCAGCAGGCGCGCGACGTCGTGCCAGTCGCCGACCGGCGGGCTGTCGCCGCAGGTGAGCACCGGCCCGATGACGGGGTCGGCGAACACGCCGGCGACGTCGCGGCGTGCGCCCGGCAGCCGGCCCGCGCGGGCGGTCGGCTCGTCGTCGGCGATTTCGCCGCGCACCAGCACCGTGGCGTGCTCGGGGGCCATGGAGAAGCGCATGCGCTGCCACAGCGACAACGGATCGCCGTGGCTGGAGACCGGGATCGGCAGGGGCAGGGCCACCGGGGTGAACGCGTGGTCGAGGATCACGCCGGGCAGGCGGTCGGCGACGTCGGCGGCGGTGGCGGTGGCTCCGGGGGCGGCGACGGCCGCGACGATTTCGGGCGAGGGACGAAGCTGGATGAGGACCCGCATGGAGCGCCTCCATCAGGCCGGGAGACAGGGACTGCTCCCACAGTGCGCCGCCGTCGTCCGTCCCGTCTACGGTCTGAAATCAACAGGAAACCGTGGGTTATCGATGAAACTTACACAAAATACAGGAAGATTTTTACGGTTGAGGAGCCCTTGATGGCGGATCGAGCAGGAGAGCTTCCGTCGGTCGTGACCCCGCGAGTACGGTTGATCACCATGATCGCACAGGCAGACGTGCCGCCTCTGGGCCAGGCCACCCCCGCCCCCGTCCGCCACTGGCTTCCCGTACGGCCGCGCCTGGTCGTCGCGAGCGCCTTCATGCTCTTCCTGGAGCTGGCGTTGATCCGGTGGACCGGGAGCAACATCGTCCACCTGAGCTACTTCACGAACTTCGTGCTGCTCGGCTCGTTCCTGGGCATCGGGCTCGGCTTCATGCGGGTGGGCCGCAGCACCAGGCAACCGTACTACTCGCCCGTCGTGCTGGCGGTGCTGGTGGTGCTCGTCCTGGTGTTCCCGGTGACGGTGAACCGGGAGACCAGCGGCGTCATCTACTTCACCAGCCTGACCACGAGCGGGCCGCCCGCGTGGGTGATCCTGCCCATCGTGTTCGCGGCCACGGCGCTGGTGCTCATGGGCCCGGCCGAGCTGGTCGGCCGGTGCTTCCCGCAGCTCGGCAGGCTGGAGGCGTACCGGTACGACCTGATCGGCAGCCTGTCGGGCATCGCGCTGTTCACCCTGCTGTCGTACCTCGACGCCCCGCCGCTGGTGTGGGGGGTCGTCGCCGCCTGCGCGTACGGCGTGCTGCTGCGGCCCCGCTCGCTGGTGCCGCACGTGGCGCTGGTGGTCGTGCCGTCGCTGGTGATCGTGGCCGCGCTGGCGGTGGAGACGTTCACGGCGGGTGCGATCTGGTCGCCGTACTACAAGGTGACCTACGTCCGGGGCCAGATGCTCGGGGTGCCGGTCGTCGACATCAAGGTCAACGGCATTCCGCACCAGCAGGCCATCCCGGCCTACGCGCGGCTGCAGTGGGAGGGCCAGTACGGGCTGCCGTACGACCGGGCCGCGGTGGCGTCGGGGCGGCTCGACAACGTGCTGATCGTGGGCGCCGGCAGCGGCACCGACGTGGCGATCGCGCTGTCGAAGGGGGCGAAGCACGTCGACGCCGTCGAGATCGACCCCAAGCTGCGCGAGCTCGGCGCGAAGTACCATCCCGACAAGCCGTACGCCGACCCGCGCGTGTCGACCACGATCACCGACGGCCGCGCCTACCTGGAAAGCACCGACAAAAAGTACGACCTGATCCTGTTCGCGCTGCCCGACTCGCTGACCCTGGTGTCGGGCGCGAGCTCGCTGCGGCTGGAGAGCTACCTGTTCACGCGGCAGGCGATGGAGGCAGCGAAGGCCCACCTCAAGCCGGGCGGCGCGTTCTCGATGTACAACTACTACCGTGAGCAGTGGCTGGTGGACCGGCTGGCGCTGACGGCGCAGGAGGCGTTCGGGCACCGGCCGTGCGTCGACGACCTGGGCGGCGCCCACCAGGCCGTGATCACCGCCGGGCTCACCACCGCCGACCAGCACTGCGCCGCCGAGTGGGCCGGCGCCGCCTCCGGCACGCTCGACCCCGCCACCGACGACCAGCCGTTCCTGTACCTCGACGGCAAGGCGATCCCGTCGCTCTACCTCATCACGCTGGGGCTGATCCTGCTGGTGAGCTTCCTCGCGGTGCGCGCCGTCGCCGGGCCGTACCGCCAGATGCGCCCCTACGCCGACCTGTTCCTGCTCGGCGTGGGCTTCCTGCTGCTGGAGACCAAGAGCGTCACCGGGTTCGCGCTGCTGTTCGGCACCACGTGGGTGGTCAACGCGATCGTCTTCGCGGGCGTGCTGGTGGCGGTGCTGCTCGCCGTCGAGGTGACACGCAGGTTCCGCACGCCGCCCCTGCCGGTCATGTACGCCATCCTGCTGGCCGGCCTGGTACTCGCCGCGCTGGTGCCGACGTCGTGGCTGCTCGGCCTGCCCGTGCCGGTGCGCGCGGTCGCCGCGGTCGTCGTGGCGTTCCTGCCGATCTTCGCGGCGAACGTGGTGTTCGCCAAGCGGTTCGCCGACACCGCCGACGCCACGGCGTCGTTCGGGGCGAACCTGCTCGGCGCGGTGCTGGGCGGCTGCCTGGAGTACCTGTCGCTGGTCATCGGCTACCGCGGCCTGCTGATCGTGGCGGGGGTGCTGTACCTGGGGGCGTTCGTGCTGCTGCCGAAGGTCTACCGCAAGCCGGCCTGAGCGCGGCCCGCGGGCCCCGCGCGAAAGATCGGCCGGGCGCCACCGGGGCGCCCGGCCGATCCTGCTGGGCCGGCTGCGGACGGGCGGCGCGGCCCGTCCCGTTCGCCGACCGGGCGGCCGTCAGAAGGCGCAGACCTCGTCGAGGGTCTGGGCGCGGCCCGAATCGTTGGGGGTCGGGGTCGACAGCGGCTGTGAGGCGTAAGTGCTCGGGGTGGCCGACGGCTTCGCGGCCGTGCCGGCGCTCGCCGACGGAGTCGCCCCGGACGGCTTGGCGGTGACCTTGGCGGCGAGCGCCTTGCGGGAGGAGGCGTTCGACTGCTTGATGGCCCGGGCCGTGAGCACCCGGATCTTGTGCCAGTCGGGGTTGCCGGTGTAGATGATCGGCGGCACGAACTGCAAGCTGGTGATCTTGGCGTTCTTCACCTTCATGCCGAGCGGCACCAGCTCGTCGAGCAGCTCGCGCGGGATGTTGGTCTTGAACAGCCGCTTGGCGGCCTTGGCGACCTTGTTGAAGTTCTGCAGCACGACCGCGGGGGTGGCCTGCTTGGTCAGCGCCCCGATGACGCAGCGCTGGCGGGCCATGCGGGAGAAGTCGTCGCTCTCCACGCGGGAGCGGGCGTACCAGAGCACATGCTCGCCGTCCATGTTGCGATGCAAACCGGCCCTGATCGTGCCGGCGGTGCCGTAGTGACCGCCCCACTTGATGTCGCGCTCGACCCTGATGTCGAGGCCGCCGATGGCGTCGATGAGCGCCGCGAACCCGTACATGTCGACCAGCGCGTAGTAGTCGATCTTGATGCCGAGGATGTAGGAGATCGCGTCCATGAGCGCGTCGGGCCCGCGGTAGGTGCCGTTGCGCTGCAGCTCGGGGTGTTGCTCGGTGTAGTACCAGACCTCGTTGAGCAGGCCCTGGCCGGAGTCGCCGAGGAAGCCGTTGGGCCACTTCTTGGCGAGCGGGCTGCTCTTGGGGAAGTGGGTGTACTGCAGGTTGCGCGGCAGGCTGAACAGCACCGTGTTGCCGGTGACGGTGTCGACGCTGGCCACGTTCATGCTGTCGGTGCGCACACCCATGCGGTCGCCGGCGGCGTCACCGCCGATGAGCAGGAAGTTGACGCGGCGCTTGCCGTTCCACGGGTCGTCCTCCTTGACCGGCTTCACGTTCTTGCCGGACTGGTCGGACGGGAAGATCTCGTTGATCGTGCCGCGCGCCGTGTTGGCGGTCGCGGCGGTCAACGCGAACGGAGTCGTCACCGCCACGCACAGCACCCCGATGGCGATGCCGGAGGTGATCTGCCCGGTCTGCGGCAGCCGGTCGGGGGCCAGTGTGATGTACGACCAGACGACGAGGGCGAACCACACCACGGCGCCGACCGAGGCGAGGACGACGGCGGCCAGGAGCGTGCTGTCCTTGGCCGCGAAGCCGGCCGCCGCCGCCTCATCGCCGCTTTTGATCACCACCGCGGTGATGATCAAGGCGACCAGCAGGGCGATGAAGGTGCCGAACAGGATCATCGCGACGCGGCGCTTGCCGGCCCGCAGGTGGGCCGCGCCGGGGGCGATCGCCGACAGGGCGGTCCACCCGATGATCGAGCCGGTGGTGAGCTGCTTGGCGTAGCGGCCCGGGCCGGAAGGGCCGCCGGGAGTGTCGTCCCGGGGGCCTCCGCCACCGCCGGTGGACCCGACAGATCCCCGAGTGGCTCCCCCAAGGCGCATGGCGACAACGCTCCTTACGTCCGAGATCTCGTCCACGGCCGCGACCCGGGGCGATACAGGGCCCGACCTGGTCAAACCAGGCGACCGTCCCCGTAGGTTCACGGAATTCCCAGGAGTCTAGTCCCGATACCTGGACAAGACTGACGGATGCCCAATAAGGGGGAATCGGAACGTAAATTTTACGATACGCACAGGTGTCGGCCATCGGACGAGAGTGGACGAACAGGACGATCAACCCAGCCGATAGCGGCCGTGACGCCGATGACGATCATGTCACGAGTTCGTCATGACCCGATCTAGGTGCGGCCGTGTCACGACACAGTTGCCATTTCATGACACGCTGCCACGTCATGACACGGCCGCACGTCACGACACCGCCGAGGAGGCCGCCTCCCAGGTGTTGCACCGCCTCGCCGCGTTGTTGTCGAACCCCCGGTGGAACCAGCGGTTGTTGTTGGCCGGTGAGCCGTGGTCGCGCGGGTAGCCGGGCCAGTCGCCCACATGCGCGTAGAAGTTGTAGAGAATGGCCCGCCCGGAGGACGTGACGGGATAGGTCGAGGCCACCGAGCGCATGAACATGGCGCCGAAACAGGTGGCCTGCAGCTCGAAGCGGCGGCTCAGCCCCAGTTTGGCGCTCTGGCTTCCCGAGGCGAGAGTACGGCGCCACCATGAGTCCGACAGCCCGGTCAGGTACTGCACGTGGTGACCGTACTCGTGGGCCATCATGCTGATGATGCCGCCGTGCCAAGAGGTGAGCTGGCCGTACCCGATGGCGTTGCCCGAGCCCTTGGCCATCGCGGACGTCGAAGCGTAGATCGTGGTCGTCCGGGGGCAGTAGTACGGCACGATGCTGCCCCGCTGCGGGAAGTCGCCGCAGGCGCCGCGCCCGCGCCCCGACACGATGGCGTACGACGGCGCGGTGACCCTGAAGCCGAGCGGTTCGAGGCCCTTGCGCCACTCCTGCGTCAGGCACTTGCCGGTCTTGAGGATCAGCGCCTTCAGCTGCCTGTGGCTGTAGATGCTCACCGAACCGGCGCGGCACGTGACCGACGGCAGCCGGCCCATCTTGTACATCGTGTTGTTCTTCAGCGACCGGTTGACGACCCTCGCCGCATTGCTCCGGTCCGGGCTCGGCCGCGTCGTGGTCTCCCGCGTCGTGGGCTCCCGCGTCGCCGGTTGCGTGCTCTGCTGCGAGGCCGGCGTGCGGTCGGTCTCGTCTCTGTCGTCGCCGGTGCCGTGAGTGAACGGCGGCGGCGTGAACGCGGGCGGCGTGAACGTCGGCAGCGATATCGGCGAGACCGAGTGGGGCGACCGCGAGCCGCGCAGCAGCGCGCCCAGGACGACCACCACGATGAAGATCAGCGCCAGGCAGCCGAGGATCCCCACGATGGCCACCCCGGCGCCCCCCTTGCGGCGTCTGGGCGGCTGAGCGTAGCGGAGCGGGCCGCCCGGCGGCATCGGGCCGCGCGGCTGGGGCGGGCCGTACCGGCCGGGCGGGGCGCCGGGATGGCCCATGCCCGGCGGCGGCTGCGCGCCGGGAGGAGGCGGGTACCCCGGTGCGGGCGGCGTGCCGTACGGGGGCATGCCGTGCGGGGGAGGGGGCGGCGCGGGCGTGCCCCCCTGCGGCGGGTGGCCCTGCGGCGGATAGCCGGTCGGCGGCATGCCCTGTGGTGGTGCGCCTTGAGGCGGCATGCCCTGTGGTGGTGCGCTCTGTGGTGGTGCGCCCTGTGGCATCTGGGCGGGCATGCCGGGCTGCGGCCAGGACGAGCCGGGAGCCGGCGGGTACGGGTTGCGGCCGCCCGGAGGAGCGGGCGGAGGCGGGGGGTAGCGTCCCCCGCCGGGAGGCGGCGGAGGATACTGCCCGCCGCCTTGCTGAGGGTGCGGAGGATAATGTCCGTCGTTCGCCACCCTCTGTTCCCCCTTTCCTAGGCCCCCGTGTCGGACCTTTGCCTTATTTCGGGCAATCGGACAAAACAATACTGGTTTCACACCAGTCACGGATGTCGCACCATTCGATTACTCCTTGAAATCATTCGAGCTGATCTCTGCGATGTTCCGGAAACGATGGCGGGTGGTGTTTTAGCTTCGATCCATGAATCTGCAGCAGCTCCGGTATGTCGTTGCGACTGCGGAGCACCGCACCATGACCGACGCCGCGCGATCGCTCTACATCGCGCAGCCGGCGCTGTCGCGTGCCATTCGCGACCTGGAGCGCGAGCTCGGCATGACGCTTTTCGCACGCTCCGGCAGGGGGGTCGTCGTGACCGCCCAGGGGCGGCGTGTGGTCGAGCTGGCCAAGCAGGCGCTCAGCGCCGTTCGCGACATCGAGGGCCTCGCCGGCCAGTCGCAGCTGGGCGGGCGCGAGCTGCGCATCGCCACGACCCCGACCCTCGAGGCCGGCCTCGCCAAGCTTCTGCTGCCGGCCTACACGGCCGAGCACGAGGACGTGCGCGTACGTGTCGTGCGGTGCGAGGGGCGCGAAAGCGTGGTGACCGCCCTGCGGGAGCAACGAGCCGACCTCGGCCTGACCGACCTGCCGGTACCCGGCGACCTGGTCACCCACCCGCTCGAAAGCCAGGAGATCGTGCTGATCTCACCGCCGAATTGGAACCTTCCAAATCCGGTGCCCCTGGCCCGGCTCAACGGCATGCGGGTGATCCTGCCCGCGCCGGGCAGCTCACGCCGCGAGGAGTTCGAGCAGATGTTCGCCTCGCGGCGGGTGGCCCCGGTGCCGGTCCATCTCGCCGCGGTGGGCCCGGACGACAGGGGCGGCTGGCCGTCGATCGTCCGGTCCGGGCAGGCGTCCCTGGTGGGTTTCCGGGGCATGGCCGAGCAGGCCGTGCGGGCCGGCCTCGTCGTGCGCGGGCTCGACCCGTCGTTACGTCGTGTCATCGCCATCGTCCACGCCCGGCGCCGCCTCCCGGCCGCCGCGCAGGACTTCCTGGCGATCGCCGAGCGGCGATCGGCGGCCTGACCGGCCGGGCCGCTCGGCTCCCCCCTGTCCGGCGGGCGGGCGGTACAACGGCAGCCGTACGACCGCGCGCAGGCCGGGGCCGGCGTCCTCCGGGCGGCCGGTGCCGCCCGCGTGGCCGGCGTCCTCCAGGTGCACCGTGCCGCCGTGGGCCCGCACCGTCTCGCGGACGATGGCCAGGCCGAGACCGGTGCCGCCCTCGTCGCGGCTGCGCGCGGCGTCGAGGCGGGTGAAGCGGTCGAACACCCGCTCGCGATCGGCCGCCGGAATGCCCGGGCCGTCATCGGTCACGGTGATGACGGCCATCGGCCCGGCAGCGCCGTCGACCCCGTCGGCGCCGTCGCGCATGGCGCCGTCGGGCCCGGCGTCGTCGGGCCCGACGGGCCCGGTGTCGCCAGGGCCGCGGAACAGGCCGCGCGAGAGGCCGCGGGAGGCGGAGCCGGTCGCCGGGGCCGCCACGCGCACCTCGACCGTGGACGCGGCGTGGCGTACCGCGTTGTCGATCAGGTTGGTGAGGACCCTGCCGAGGTCGACGGCGTCGCCCCGCACCACCGCTTCCCCCGGCTGCGCGGCGGAGACGACGGTCACGGCCACCCGGGCCTCGCCGTACCGCTCGGCCGTATGGGCCACCAGATCGCCCAGGTCGACCGGCTCCGAGCGGGCCGGCGCCGCGCCGCCGCGCTCGTCGAGGCGGGACAGCGCCAGCAGGTCCTCGGCGAGCCGCGCCAGGCGCAGAGTGTCCTCCAGCACGCCTTCGGCGGTCTCGCGCCAGTCCTGCCGGTCGGGGTGGCCGAGGGCCACCTCCAGCTGGAGCCTGATGCTGGCCAGCGGGCTGCGCAGCTCGTGCGCGGCGTCGGAGACCAGGGCCCGCTGCCGGGCCCCGGCCTGCTCCAGGCGGGCGAGCATATCGTTGAGGGTGACCGCGAGACTGTGCACCTCGTCGCGCGACTCCGGCACCGGAAGCCGCCGCGACGGGTCCGCGCCGCCGATGTCGGCCGCGCCGCGCCGCAGCGCGGTGATGGGCCGCAGCGTGCTGCCGATGATGAGCCAGCTCGCGGCGGCCAGCAGCACGGTGAGCAGCGGGGTGCCGATGATCAGCAGATGCGCGGTGGTCGAGAGGCTCTTTTCGATCTCGCCGATCGACCGGGCCACGATGACGTCCGTGCCGTGGTCGGCGGGCAGCGCCACCACCCACAGCGGCTCCGGGATCCCGTACGGCCGCCCGTCGAGCAACCGTCCCCGCAACCCCGAGTCGCGCGGCGCGGCGGCCCGGCTCTCGGCGTCGAGCAGCGGCACCAGGCGGTCGGTGTTGGGCGTGGCCTGGGTGATGCGGCCGGCGGAGTCGACGACCTGGACGATGGTGCCGCCGGGTGCCCGCACCGGGTCGGGCAGCCGCCCGGCGTCGGCGAGCGCGACGACCTCCCGCGCCTGCTGGTACGCCGCCTCGTCGGCCGTGTTGATCAAGGTGAAGCCGAGCACACCCAGCAGCACGCAGGCCGACGCGGCGAGCCCGAGCACCAGCAACGCCGAGGCCGTGGCCGTGAGCCGGAACCGCAGGCTGCGCCGCCGCCACCAGCCGGGCGCCGCGAGCCGCCTGATGGTCCGTGTGGCCCTGCCGGGCCGGTCACCCGCCATCGCCCATGAGCCGGTAGCCGGCCCCCCGCACGGTGCGCAGCGCGGACCGGCCGAACGGCGTGTCCACCTTGCGGCGCAGATACCCGACGTACACCTCGACGACGTTGGGGTCGGTGTCCAGGGTGTCCCAGACGTGCTCCAGGATCTCGCTCTTGGCCACCACCTCGTCGTGCCGCCGCATGAGGTACTCCAGCAGCGCGAACTCTCTCGGGGTCAGCTCGATCGGCGTGCCGCCCCGCGACACCCGCCTGGTCGCGGGGTCCAGGACCAGGTCGCCGGCCTCCAGCACGGCGGGGCGGCGGCCCTGGCCGCGGCGGATCAGGGCGCGCAGCCGGGCCACGAGCACGACGTACGAGAACGGCTTGGTGAGGTAGTCGTCGGCGCCGAGGTCGAGGCCGTCGGCCATGTCGTATTCGCCGTCCTTGGCCGACAGCATGAGGATCGGCACCCAGTTCTCCTCGGCGCGCAGCCGTTTGCAGACGTTGTAGCCGGACAGTTTGGGCAGCATGATGTCGAGCACGATGACGTCGTAGTCTCCGACGCGCGCCAGGTGCAGCCCTTCCTCTCCGTCGAAGGCGAGGTCGACGGCGAACGACTCGGCCTGCAGGCCGCGCTGGAGCGCCGCCGCCATGCGCCGCTCGTCCTCCACGACCAGGACCCGCATGGGGTTCCTCCTTCCCGTCGCACCTCTCGGCGTGCCGGCCGTCGTACCGTCATCGAACACCCGCCGCCCCGCCCGCATCCTGACGCGGGCCGGCTGAGAGGCCGCTGAACGAGGCTGAGAGGGCTCTCAGGCTGTCTCAGCTTCGGCACAGCGACCATGGAGCAGGCTCGATGATGACAGAAGCACCAGAACCGACATTCCATTACAGGATGGTCGAGGGGGAGACATGCCGAAGACGACGAGGGGGCGCCTCGTGAGGTGGGGCGTGCCGGTGGCGGCGGTCGCGGTGGTGGCCGCGGCGGCCGGCGCCGGCCCGGTGATCGCGGCGGTGCAGGGCGATCCGGTGCTGCCGGAGCGGTCGGCCGAGCAGCTGCTGGCCGCCGCCATCGACGCCGGCCGCGACGGGGTGCCGCCCATGTCGGGCACGATCGTGGAGAACGCCTCGCTCGGGCTGCCGGAACTGCCCGGCTTCGGAACCGGCGCAGGCGGGTCGAGCTCGCCGATGTCGCTGCTCGCGGGGTCGAACCAGGTCAAGGTGTGGTACGGCGGCGACGACAAGATCCGGCTGGCGCTGCCCGGCCAGATGTCCGAGACCGACCTCATCCACAACGGCGACCAGACGTGGGTGTGGGACAGCGAGGCCAACACCGCGACCCGGATCAAGACGCCGAAGGACCTGCCCGAGCACGCCCACGACCGGGGCGACAAGCCCGGCCGGCCGGGTCACGGAGCGGGCGGGCCCGGCGGCGTGGCCGCCACGCTCACTCCGCAGGGCGCCGCCCAGGAGGTGCTGAAGCGGGTCGGTGAGGACACCACCGTCAGCGTGGCCGACGACGAGCAGGTGGCCGGGCGCGACGCCTACCAGCTGGAGCTGGCGCCCAAGGACGAGCGCTCGCTGGTCGACAAGGTCACGATCGCCCTCGACGGGCAGAACTATGTGCCGCTGCGGGTCCAGGTGTTCGCCGACGGCACCGCCGAGCCGGCGTTCGAAGTCGGGTTCAGCTCCGTGACGTTCACCCAGCCGGCGCCCGAGATGTTCACCTTCACGCCGCCGGCCGGCGCGACCGTCAAGGAACAGGGCCTCGGCGAGTACGCGAAGGAGCACGACGCCCGGCCGCACGCGGACCGGCCGGAGGCCGGGAAGGACATCGGGCAGGCCAAGCGGATCGGCGACGGCTGGACCACCATCGTGTCCGTTCCGTTCTCCCAGGACGACCTGGCGAAGCTCATCTCCGGCGACGAGCGCGGCCGCGACGGTGACGACCGCAACGGCAGGGCCGACGCGGGCGGGCTCGTCAAGAGCGTGCTGGACCAGGCCACGCCCGTCAGCGGCGCCTGGGGCAGCGGCAAGCTGATCCGGACCAAGCTGCTGACCGTCCTGGTCACCGACGACGGCAGGGTGCTCGCCGGCGCCGTCACCCCGGACGCCCTGTACGAGGCGGCGGGCAAGAAGTGACGGGACGGACCATGACCGCACCGGATCCGACCGCACCGGATCTGACCGAGACGGGCAGGACCGCGACGGGCAGGACGGGGCGGACCGCACCCGGCGGGGGGACCGTGTGAACGCGGTGACGCGAGCGGGGGCGCCGGTGACGGCGGCCCCGCCCACCTCCCGTCCCGGCGACCAGGGGCCGGCGTACTCGATCGTCACACAGGGGCTGACGAAGCGGTTCGCGAGCGGCCAGGTCGCCGTGGACGCGCTCGACCTGGCCGTGCCGCGCGGCTCGGTCTTCGGCTTCCTCGGCCCCAACGGGGCAGGCAAGACGACGACCATCCGCATGCTGCTCGGCCTGGTCGCCCCCACCGAGGGCGAGTGCGAGGTGCTCGGCACGCCGATGCGGGGCACGCGCGAGCAGGTCCTGTCGCGGGTCGGCGCCGTCGTCGAAGGGCCGGCCTTCTACCCGTACCTGTCGGGCGAGGCGAACCTGCGCCGGTACGACGCGGCCGACCCGGCCGCCGACCCGGCGACGGCCCGCAGGCGGATCGGCGCGGCCCTCGAGCGGGTCGGGCTGACGGCGGCGGCGCGCAAGCGCTACCGGGCGTACTCGCTCGGCATGCGGCAGCGGCTCGCGATCGCGGCCGCCCTGCTCGGCCCCCGCGACCTGCTCGTCCTCGACGAGCCGACCAACGGCCTCGACCCGCAGGGCACCCGGGAGGTGCGCACGCTGGTGCGCGAGGTCGCCGCCGAAGGCGTCACCGTGTTCGTCTCCTCCCATCTGCTGTCGGAGGTCGAGCAGATGTGCACGGACGTCGGCGTGATGCGGGCCGGTCGGCTCGTCGCGCAGGGGTCCATCGGCGAACTGCTCGCCAGGCGGTCGGCCCGGCGGCTGCGCGTCGAGACCCCGGACACCGAGCTCGCGGTGCGGGTGCTGGAGTCGTGCGGGCTGACCGGCGTGCGGGTGGCCGACGGCGTGGTGCAGGCCGACGCCGGCGACGAGGCGCCGGAGCGGATCTGCGCCGCGCTGGTGAACGGGGGCGTCGCGGTGCGCGGCTTCACCGTGCCCAAGGCGAGTCTGGAAGATGTCTTCGTGGATCTCACGGGGGAGGGGTTCGATGTCGAGGGTTGACACGACCGGGACGGGCGGCGCCACGGCCGACGACGCGGCGGCCCGCGCCGACGCGCCGCCGCCGGACCCCGGCGCGGCCATGGCGCCGGACCCCGGCCGTGCCCGGGGCGACGCCTCCGGTACGGCCGCGCCCGGGAGCGCGGCCGGGGCCGCCGGCCCGGACGGGCGCAAGGCGGGCGATGCCGCGCGGACGACGGGGAGCGCCGTGCGGGCCCGGCGCCGGCTCGGGCTGCGGCTGCTCGGCTCGGAGCTGGCGCTGGTGTTCCGGCGTCCGCGCAACCTGGCCGCGCTCACCCTGCTGGCGTTGGTCCCGGCGCTGATCGGGACGGCCATCCGGCTGTTCGGGTCGGGCGACGAGGGCCGGGGGCCGTCGTTCATCACTCAGGTGGCGGGGAACGGGCTGTTCCTGACGTTCGCGTCGCTGTTCGTGCTGCTGACGGTGCTGCTGCCGGTCGTGGTCGCGGTGGTGTCGGGCGACACGATCGCGGGCGAGGCGAACCGGGGCACGCTGCGCTACCTGCTGACCGCTCCTGCGGGCCGTACCCGGCTGCTGGCGGTGAAGTACGCCTCGGTCGTGGTGTTCTGCCTGGTGGCGGCCCTCGTGGTGGCCGTCTCGGCGCTGATCGTGGGACTGCTGCTGTTCCCGACCGGGCCGATCACGCTGCTGTCCGGCACGACGATCCCGTTCTCGGCCGGGCTGCTGCGGGTCGCGCTGGTGGTGGGGTACGTCACGGCCGGTCTGTCCGCGCTGGGCGCGGTCGGGGTGGCGATCTCGACGCTGACCGAGGCGCCGATCGGGGCGATCGCGGCCACGGCGGGGTTCGTCATCGTCGTGCAGGTGCTGCAGGCCATCCCGCAGCTTTCGGGGCTGCGGCCGTATCTGCTGCCGCACTGGTGGGACGCCCTCGACGGTGTGCTGCGCGCGCCCATGGCCCTGGAGGAGATGGGGCAGGGGATGCTGGTGTTCGGAGCGTACATCTTGATCTTTGGAACGTTTGCCTGGGCCCGGTTCACCTCCCGGGATATCTCCTGCTGAGAGGAATTCCCATGACCTGTGGCTAATCACTGCGGTTCGGGGTAATTGTCGCTACTGTGGCCGCGACCCTAGGGGCGCTCTTCCTCCAGTGCTCTCACAAAGGTGGTGGATATGCGGCACGTCTTTGGCCTCGTTATCGGTGTCGTGGTCGCTGCGGTGGTGCTGTTCGGTGCGGGCTGGGCCTCACAGGCCGCGGCCCAGGGTGCGGCGCGAGCGGTCACACCGCTCAATGACGGCCGCATCCTCGCCGGACTAGGCGTGATGCTGATCGTCGGCCTGATCGTCGGACTGGTGCTCGTGGGCCGCGTCTCCCCGCTCGCGACCTTCGTGCCGTCCATGGTGCTGCTCGCCTGGACCGTGGTGTACGTCCTCGACGTCGACCGGGCCAAGAGCCTGGCCCCCGTCGGCCCGTCGCTGCAGGCCGACCTCGCGCAGGCCGGCGCCGGCATGGAGCAGCTGCTGGCCACGGGGGTGTTCGGCATGCTGGGCCTGGCGCTGTTCCTGCCGGTGTTCATGCCGACCCGGTGGGCGTCGCGGCGGTACGCCGAGGAGGACTACGAGGAGAACCAGGACTCCTCGTACTACTGACCCGCGTACCACCGACCCGCCCCGCCGCCCCTGGCGGCGTCCACGAAGATCCGGATCGGCACTCAGGGAGATATTGTGGTCACCGTCGGGTAGAACGACGGAGAAGGCGATTTCGGCCAAGCGTCCGATCCGGAGGCTCTCATGGTCCGCGGACACGCTGAGATCGATGTGGACATCCGGCCGGGTTACCCGGTGAGCTGGCAGGCCGGCATCTGCAACGGGTTGCTGCGGGGCACCATGCGACCCATCTCGGCCGTCCTGCTGCGCAGCACGGCCGGTCTGCGCCTCGCCTGCAGGCTGGGCGAGCTCGGCGAACGCATGCCGTCGTCGCGGCCCGCCCACGTGTCGATCGAGCCCTTCGAAGGCGGTCCGCTCGACGGCGAATGGGTGCGCGGCGCCACCACGTCCGACGACTCCCGCATCGTGCTGTACTTCCACGGCGGCGGCTACTTCTTCTGCTCGCCGGCCACGCACCGCGCGATCACCTGGCGTTTCTCGGCCGCGGCCGGCTGCCCGCTGCTGGCCGTCGCCTACCGCCAGGGCCCGGTGCACGGGCTCCCCGAGTCCCTGGCCGACGCCGTCGACGCGTACCGGTGGCTGCTCGACCAGGGGTACGCCGGGCGCGACATCGTGCTCGCGGGAGACTCGGCCGGCGGCCACCTCAGCCTGGCCACGCTGCTGACGCTGCGCGACAGGGGACTGCCGCTGCCTCGCGCGGCCATCTGCCTGTCCCCCTGGACCGACCTGACCGACGAGCGCCGCACCGTGAACCGCTGGCGCGACCCGATGCTGCCCGTGGGCCGCGTCGAGTGGCTGGCCCGCCGCTGGACCGACGGGCTGGATCCGCGCGACCCGCTGGTCTCGCCGGTGTACGGCGACTACACGGGAATCCCGCCGCTGATGATCGTGGTGGGCTCCACCGAGGTGCTGCGTGACGAGGCCCACCGGGTGGCCCTGCGGGCACGCGAGGCCGGGGTGCCGGTCACCTACGAGGAGTGGAAACGCATGCCGCACGTTTTCCCCATCCTCGCCGACCTGGTGCCCGAGGCCCGCCTGGTGTTCCGGCACATCAACCGGTTCCTCACCGCCGTCGGCACCGCCCCCGCCGGCGCGGGCGACATCGCGGCCGCGTAGGCGGCGGCGCGTGCCGGGCGCGGAGCCCGCCGCCCTATGCGCCGCGGCCTGGCGGCCGGCCGGGGCTCGGATGGGGGGCGTCCCTGCCGAGACCTGTCCGAAATGTTTACCTAAGTGCGTTGTTTCCAGCCGACCCATCGGGGGAGGAGCCTCACCGGGGGGAAGGCCGCCGCGCCGTTCCGTACTGCGGCGCGGCGGCCGCTTTCAGGTCCCCGGGCTTCAGGTGCCAGGGGCGCCGAGCCGGCACGACGGCCGGAGAGGCGCCTCGGCGCACGCGCCGGCGGGCACGGGGATGCCGTGCCGCCGGACCCGGTCGCCGTCGGGTCCGCCGGCACGGCCGGCCTTTCTTCCCCGGGGGACGGGCTCAGCGCGCCCCGGCGAACTGCTGCTCCTCGGTGGAGCCCTTCAGCGCCACCGTCGCCGACTCCGGCGAGATCGCCGTGCTGACCAGGTCGAAGTAGCCCGTGCCGACCTCACGCTGGTGGCGGGTCGCCGTGTAGCCGCGCGGCTCGGCGGCGAACTCGGCCTCCTGGAGCTCGACATAGGCGGCCATGCCGTCCTGGGCGTACCTGTGGGCGAGGTCGAACATCGAGTGGTTCAGCGCGTGGAACCCCGCCAGGGTGATGAACTGGAACTTGTACCCCATGCGGCCCAGCTCGGTCTGGAACTTCGCGATCGTGGAGTCGTCCAGGTGCCGCTTCCAGTTGAACGACGGCGAGCAGTTGTAGGCGAGCATCTGGTCGGGGTACCGCGCCTTGATCGCCTCGGCGAACTCGCGGGCGACGGCCAGGTCCGGCGTGGACGTCTCCATCCACAGCAGGTCGCTGTACGGCGCGTACGCGAGGCCCCGCGCGATGCACGCCTCGACGCCGTTGCGCACCCGGTAGAAGCCCTCGGCGGTGCGTTCGCCGGTGAGGAACTCGCGGTCGCGGGGGTCGACGTCCGTCGTCAGCAGGGTCGCGGCCTGGGCGTCGGTCCGCGCGATGATGACCGTGGGGACGCCGCACACGTCCGCGGCGAGCCGGGCGGCGGTGAGGGTCTTGATGTGCTGCGAGGTCGGGATCAGCACCTTGCCGCCGAGGTGGCCGCACTTCTTCTCCGACGCGAGCTGGTCCTCCCAATGCACGCCCGCCGCCCCTGCGGCGATCATGGCCTTCATCAGCTCGAAGGCGTTGAGCACGCCGCCGAACCCGGCCTCGGCGTCGGCCACGATCGGCGCCAGCCAGTGCGGCGCGGTGTCGTCGCCTTCCGCCCAGGTGATCTGGTCGGCGCGCAGCAGCGCGTTGTTGATACGGCGGACCACCGCCGGCACCGAGTTCGCGGGGTAGAGGCTCTGGTCCGGGTAGGTCTGCCCGGCGGCGTTCGCGTCGGCCGCGACCTGCCACCCGGACAGGTAGATGGCCTTCAGCCCGGCCTTCACCTGCTGGACCGCCTGGTTGCCGGTGAGCGCGCCGAGCGCGTGCACGTACGCGTCGGGGTCGTCGCCGCCGGTCAGCAGTTCCCATAGCCGCGTGGCGCCGAGCCGGGCCAGCGTGTGCTCCTCCTGCACGGTGCCGCGCAGCCGGATGACGTCCTCGGCCGTGTAGGTCCGTTCGACGTTCTGCCAACGCGGGTCGCTCTCCCACTCTCGCCGCAGCGCTTCCGCGGCTCCCTTGAGGCGATCGTTCATGTCACTCTCCTTGGTCGTCCCCTGGGGCCTGATTCGAGTCTGTGTTCAGCTCGGGGGCGTCCTCAAGGACGAGCTACCCAGAAGAATGAACAAACTTCTTCTCTGGCCAATACTCACTGGTATTATTGTGTGAAGAATTGACGAGTTTGCCCTATGGACTAGACCAATCCGGCTCGCCGTAGGCGCCGACTGGGGTGGACACCGCCCCGGTGCGCCGCGACGGGATGATCACGCCGGTACCGTGGACGGAGTCGGGAGCGCCCATGGCGGGCCCGGCGTGGTCGTTGGAAGACAAGCGAAATTTCCGCCTATGATCGGAGTATGGCGTCCTTGGTGGGAGAAGAACCGCTGTCTTTGACGCAGGAGCTCGATCTCCTCGCCTTCGGGCAGCGCCTGCGGCATCTGCGCAAGCAGCGCGGGCTGACCTTGTCCGACCTCGGCGAGCGGGTCGGCCGGGCCCCCAGCCAGCTGTCGCTGCTCGAAAACGGCAAGCGCGAGCCGAAGCTGTCGCTGCTGAAGTCGCTGGCGGCCGCGCTCGGCGTGCCCGTCGAGGAGCTGATGCGCAGGCAGGCCCCCAACCGCCGGGCGCAGCTGGAGATCGCCCTGGAGGAGGCGCAGCGCGACCCCATCTACACCGGCCTCGGGCTGCCCCGGCTGAAGGTCTCGGCCCGGGTGCCCAACGACGTGCTGGAGCACATCCTCGCCCTGTACGAAGAGCTGAAGGCACGCGAGGCCAAGGGCACCGCGACCCCCGAGGAGGCCCGCGCCGCCAACGCCGAGCTGCGCGCCGGCCAGCGCGAGAAGGGCAACTACTTCGCCGAGATCGAACGCGCCGCCGCCGAGGCCCTGTCGGCCGTCGGCTACCGTTCGGGGGCGCTGTCGCAGAGCACCGTGCTCGCCCTGGTCACCCACTTCGGCTACACCGTGCACACCGTGCAGGACCTGCCGACCTCGGTCCGCGCCATCATGGACCAGCGCAACCGGCGCATCTACGTCAAACACGAGCAGCTCGGCATGCACACGCCGCGCACCATCCTGCTGCAGACCCTCGGCCACCTCGCGCTCGGCCACCACAAGCCCCGCGACTTCGCCGACTTCCTGCGCCAGCGCACCGAGGCCAACTACTTCGCGGCGGCCGTGCTCGTGCCCGAGGCCGCGGCCGTGCCGTATCTGATGGAGGCCAAGCAGGACCGCGCCCTGTCGGTGGAGGACCTGCGCGACGTGTTCGCGGTCTCCTACGAGATGGCCGCCCACCGCTTCACCAACCTGGCCACCCACCACCTCGACCTGGTCTGCCACTTCGTCCGCAACAACGCCGGCGGCATCATCTACAAGGCGTACGAGAACGACGGCATCGTGTTCCCCGCCGACGAGCAGGGCGCCATCGAGGGGCAGCGCATGTGCCTGCACTGGGCCGGGCGCAAGGTCTTCACCTCCCCCGACCGCTTCGCGATCCACCACCAGTACTCCGACACGCCCACCGGCACCTACTTCTGCGTCGCGCACATCGACCCCTCGCGCGAACGCGACTTCGCCATCACCCTGGGCGTGCCCTACCGCGAGTCGCGCTGGTTCCGCGGCCGCGACACCACCCTCCGCACCCGCTCCAACTGCCCCTCGGGCGACTGCTGCCGGCGTCCCCCGGCCGAGCTGGCCCAGCGCTGGGAGGGCTACGTCTGGCCCTCCGCCCGGGCCAACTCCCACGTCCTCGCCGCCCTCCCGCCCGGCTCCTTCCCGGGCGTCGACGAGGCCGACATCTACGCCTTCCTCGAACACCACTCCCGCACCTGAGCCGGGACGGGGCCGCCCGCCCTCCACCGCCCGCCCTTCCCGCCGCTCTCTCCGCCGATGCCTCCGCCGTCCAGGCACGCGCCGAAACGCCGCCGATAAACGGCCGCCGGTATGGCCGATAAACGCCGGAACATAACCCAGGACAAATATCCGGCTCGGATTCCGGCCACCGCCGCGGCGAAGAGATCGCCCCATGTCCCGGGCCTGGCCCGACCGCCTGGAATCCGGCAGCATCGACCGTCTTTTCATTTCGTCTTGACACGGTCGCCGACCCATATTTTGATCAGGGGCACGCGCGCGAAGATCGATTCCCGCAACAGGAAGGTCGAGCACGGTGAGATTCCGCTATCGCCTCTGGACGATGGTGACGGCAGCCGCGATGACGCTGTTCGGCATCATGGGCCTGGTCACTTCCCCCGCGTCGGCCGAGGCGGCGAACGGATGGGGAGGAAGCGGCGCGGGCGCCGCCAAAGCCGCGGCGGCCGCGCCGCAACAGGTATCCGCCGAGATTCCCGACGGGCATTACTGCTGGTTGTGGACGGGCGGCGATAACGAGCCGTACAACAACACCTCGGCCACCGTCATCTATTCCGAAGGCGTCATCTGCGACGGACTGGTGAACAAGATCGAGTTCACGCTCGAACTCATTTACAACGGCGCCACGGGCGACGCCAACAGCGTGGTCGTCAGCAAATCCTTCTCCTCAGTGCTCGGACATCCCACGACCTCGCTCCTGGCGGGGATAACCGCATCCGGCTCCTCCTGCCCGCCGGGCTACTACACGGGACGGATCACCGGCACGATCACCTTCCGGTCCGGCTCGCCGCTGACCGTCACGCGCACCTTCACCTCGCGGCAGTCGTCCCGGTCCCTGTCGTGCTTCGGCCCCGTCGGCTGAGCCGGTAGAACGACGCCCCGGACGGCCCCGGCAGCCGGCACGACCGGCCTGCCGGGGCCGTCTGGTGCCCCAGGGCCCGCCGGTGAGACCTCGCGCACCCTTCCGTGCCCAGCGTGCGCTGTCCCACTGCACCACCAGCGTGGACGTCGTGGCGACTCAGGTGATCGTGGTCAACGGTGGATCCAGCGCGGGGAAAGCAGCGATCGTGCGGCATCTGCAGGACATCTTGCCGCGGCCGTGGCTGACCTTCGGGGTCGACTCACTGCTTGCGGCGATGCCCCGGTCCATGCCGGCGTCCTGATATGACAGGGGGAGGTCGGCGGCCGTGGAGGGAGCCTGAATGGGTGCGGTGAACTCGTCTCGTCGATGGGGCCGGGCGCGAGCCGGGGCGGTCGCGAGGGGGCGGCTGCATGGGTGACACCGGGCCGGTCAAGGGCGATTGGGATCTCGGGCGGGGCGTCGCGACGCTGACGCTGGACTCCGTGGCCAACCGCAACGCGCTGTCGGTGGGGTTGCTGGACGAGCTGATCGGGCTGCTGCGGCGGGCCGCCGCCGGCGAGGCGATCAAGGTGATCGTGCTGCGGGCCGAGGGGCCGGCGTTCTGCGCGGGGGCGGACCTGGCGGCGGCCGGTGCGGGGTCGATGACGCCGATCGTGGAGCGGATCGTCGAGGCGCAGCGGGTCATCGTGACGATGGACACGCCGGTCGTGGCGCGGGTGCACGGGGCGGTGCGGGCCGGCGGGCTCGGCCTGGTCGCGGCGGCCGACATCGCCATCGGGTCGGCCGAGGGGACGTACGCCCTGACGGAGGTGCGGCTCGGCCTGGCGGCGGCGTCGGTGGGGCTGACGGTGCTGCCGCGGCTGAGCCCGCGCGCCCGGTCGGACTACCTGCTGTCGGGGCGGGTGTTCGACGGCGCGGAGGCGGCGCGGGCGGGCCTGCTGACCCGGGCGGTGCCCGAGGCCGAGCTGGACGACGCGGTCGACGCCGTCGTCGCGGAGCTGCTGCTGGGCAGCGTGCAGGGGCTGCGGGAGGCGAAGCGGCTGGTCAACGAGGACGTCGCGCGTCGCCTGCGGGAGGACGGGCCGCGCATGATCGAGCTGTCGGCGCGGCTGTTCGCGTCGCAGGAGGCGCAGAGCGCGATGGCGGCGGTGCTGTCGCGCCGGTCGAGGCCGGCGGCGGACGGACCAGCCGGCTGATGTGCGGGGCGGCGGGCAGGGGGAACGCGCGTCCGGTGCGCTCGGGGCGCAGATCGATTCTTGTGGTCAGGCACGGATGGGCATGATGTGGGCAGACGCGGCCGAGGAGTGAGAAATGTCGTTCGAGTTGTCCGCTGAGCACGAGGAGTTCCGGCGCACGGTTCGCGAGTTCGCCGAGGCGGAGATCGCGCCGCATGCGGAGAGGTGGGACAAGGAGCATCACTTCCCGGTCGAGCTCATGCACAAGATGGGTGATCTCGGGCTGTTCGGGCTGACCACGCCGGAGGAGTACGGCGGCAGCGCCGGCCTGGGCGACTCGGCCGGGGAGTTCACCGGGCTGTGCGTGGCCATCGAGGAGATCGGCCGGGTCGACCAGTCGATGGGCATCACGCTGGAGGCCGCCGTCGGGCTCGGCATCAACCCGATCCTGACCTACGGCACCGCCGACCAGAAGAAGACGTGGCTGCCGGACCTGGTCGCCGGCCGGGCGCTGGCGGGGTTCGGGCTCACCGAGCCGGGGGCCGGGTCGGACGCCGGGGCCACCCGGACCAGGGCCGTGCTCGACGGCGGCGAGTGGGTGATCGACGGGGCCAAGCAGTTCATCACCAACTCGGGGACCCCGATCACCTCGCTGGTCACGGTGACCGCGCGCACCGGCGAGCGGAGCGACGGGCGGCCGGAGCTGAGCGCGATCATCGTGCCGTCGGGGACGCCGGGATTCGTGGTGGAGCCGGCGTACGCCAAGCTGGGCTGGCACGCCTCCGACACCCATCCGCTGACCTTCCAGGACTGCCGGGTGCCGGCGGGCAACCTGCTGGGGGAGCGGGGGCGGGGGTACGCCCAGTTCCTGGCCACGCTGGACGACGGCCGGGTCGCGATCGCGGCGCTGGCTGTGGGCTGCATCCAGGCCTGCCTGGACATGGCGCTGCGGTACGCCGGGGAACGGACCACGTTCGGGGTGCCCATCGGGGCCAAGCAGGGCGTGGCGTTCCAGATCGCCGACCTGGAGGTCATGCTCACGGCGGCCAGGTCGCTGACGTACCGGGCGGCGGCCATGAAGGACGCCGGGCGGCCGGCCGGGGAGTTCAAGCAGGCGGCGGCGATCGCCAAGCTGTACGCCACCGAGTCGGCCGTGACCGCGACCCGCATCGCCACGCAGGTGTTCGGCGGTTACGGGTTCATCGAAGAGTCGCCGGTGGCCCGCTTCTACCGGGACGCCAAGGTGCTGGAGATCGGCGAGGGCACGTCGGAGGTGCAGCGCATGCTGATCGCCCGCGGCCTCGGCCTGCCGGTCGAATGAGGCCGGTCGGGAGGCCGGTCGGACGAGGCTCGTCGGACCGGGCCGCTCGAACGGGTGGCCGAGGGCGGTTGAATGAGGGCGGGGGCATCGGTGGCGAGCCGACCAGGAGTGCGTGAGCGTGAGTGACACCATGAAAGGGCTGGCGGCCGAGCTGCGGGAGCGGCTGGCGGCCGTACGGCAGGGCGGGCCGCCGCGTGCCCGCGAGCGGCATCTCGCGCGCGGCAAGCTGCTCGTCCGCGACCGGGTCGACCGGCTGCTGGACCCCGGCGCCCCGTTCCTGGAGCTGAGCCCGCTGGCCGCCACCGGCATGTACGACGACGAGGTGCCGGCCGCCGGCATCGTGACCGGGGTGGGGCGGATCAGCGGCCGCGAGTGCGTGGTGATCGCCAACGACGCCACGGTCAAGGGCGGCACCTACTATCCGGTCACCGTGAAGAAGCATCTGCGGGCCCAGGAGGTCGCCCGGGCGAACCGGCTGCCGTGCGTCTACCTGGTCGACTCCGGCGGGGCGTTCCTGCCGATGCAGGACGAGGTGTTCCCCGACCGGGAGCATTTCGGGCGCATCTTCTACAACCAGGCGCGGCTGTCGCAGGCCGGCATCCCGCAGGTGGCGGCCGTGATGGGCTCGTGCACGGCCGGTGGGGCGTACGTGCCGGCGATGTCGGACGAAAGCGTGATCGTGAAAGAGGAGGGCACGATCTTCCTGGGCGGTCCGCCGCTGGTGAAGGCCGCGACCGGGGAGGTGGTGACGGCCGAGGAGCTCGGCGGCGGCGACGTGCACGCCCGCACCAGCGGAGTCGTCGATCACCTGGCCGAGGACGACGCGCACGCGCTGGCGATCGTGCGTCGCATCGTCGCCACGATCGAGCGCGTCGGCGCGGACGCCCCGGCCGGGTTGGCAGGGGCGCGCCGGGCGCAGGCGGCGGAACGGCCCGAGGAGCCGGCCGAGGACCCCGAGGGCCTGTACGACGTGGTGCCGGTCGACCCGCGCAAGCCGTACGACGTGCGCGAGGTGATCCGCCGCGTCGTCGACGGGTCCAGGTTCCAGGAGTTCAAGGCCCTGTACGGCGACACGCTGGTGTGCGGGTTCGCGCGGATCTGGGGCTACCCGGTGGCGATCCTGGCCAACAACGGCATCCTGTTCGGCGAGTCAGCGCTGAAGGGGGCGCATTTCGTCGAGCTGGCGAACCAGCGCGGCGTGCCGCTGGTGTTCCTGCAGAACATCAGCGGGTTCATGGTCGGCAAGGAGTACGAGAACCGGGGCATCGCCAAGGACGGCGCCAAGCTGGTCACGGCGGTCGCCTGCTCGGTGGTGCCGAAGTTCACGGTGGTGATCGGCGGCTCGTTCGGGGCCGGCAACTACGCCATGTGCGGCCGGGCCTTCGACCCGAGGTTCCTGTGGCTGTGGCCGAACGCCCGCATCTCGGTCATGGGCGGCGAGCAGGCGGCGACGGTGCTGGCGACCGTGCGCCGCGACGGCATCGAGGCCCGTGGCGGCACCTGGCCGGCCGACGAGGAGGAGCGGTTCAAGGAGCCCATCCGGGCCCAGTACGAGCGGCAGGGCTCGCCCTACTACGCCACGGCCCGGCTGTGGGACGACGGCGTCATCGACCCCGTCGACACGCGCCGGGTGCTGGGCATGGGCCTTGCGGTCGCCGCGAACGCCCCGATCCCCGCCCCGGGCTACGGCGTGTTCCGGATGTGACCGGCGGGCAGAGCGAGAATCGAGGGAGCATGACCAGCATCGGCACGGTGCTCGTCGCCAACCGCGGCGAGATCGCGCTTCGCGTCATCCGCACGGCCCGGCGGATGGGTCTGCGGACGGTGGCGGTGTTCTCCGACGCCGACCGCGACGCGCCGCACACGCGCGCCGCCGACATCGCCGTGCGTCTGGGCCCGGCGCCGGCCGAGGCGTCCTACCTCGACATCGACGCGGTCCTGGCCGCCGCGCGCCGCACCGGCGCCGACGCGATCCACCCCGGGTACGGCTTCCTGTCGGAGCGGGCGGAATTCGCCCGTGCCGTGGCCGAGGCCGGGCTGACGTTCGTGGGGCCGCCGGCGCGCGTGATCGAGCTGATGGGCCGTAAGGACGCCGCCCGCCGGGTCGCGGCCGAGGCCGGCGTGCCCGTGGTGCCGTCCGCCGAAGTGTCGTCCGCCGAGGTGCCGGCCGGTGGAGCGGCGGCGGGCAGGGCGGCGGCCGGGCCGGCGACGGGCTTCCCGGTGCTGGTGAAGGCGGCGGCGGGAGGCGGCGGCAAGGGCATGCGGATCGTTCGCGCGCCGGCCGACCTGCCCGCCGCGATCGAGGCGGCCCGGCGCGAGGCGAGGAGCGCGTTCGGCGACGACACGATCCTGCTGGAGCGGTACGTCGAGCACGGCCGCCACGTCGAGGTGCAGGTGCTCGCCGACACGCACGGCGGCGTGGTGCACCTGTTCGAGCGGGACTGCTCGGCGCAGCGCCGCCACCAGAAGATCATCGAGGAGGCGCCGGCGCCCACGATCTCCGAGCACGTGCGCAAGGTGCTGACCGAGTCGGCGGTGGCGCTGGCCCAGCGGGTCGGGTACGTCAACGCCGGCACGGTGGAGTTCCTGGTCGCCGGCGAGGAGGTGTTCTTCCTGGAGATGAACACCCGCCTGCAGGTGGAGCATCCGGTGACGGAGCTGGTCACCGGGCTGGACCTGGTGGAGCTCCAGCTGCGCGTCGCCGCCGGCGAGCCGCTGCCGTTCACCCAGGACGATCTGACGGTGACCGGCCACGCGTTCGAGGCCCGCGTGTACGCCGAGGACGCCTTCGGCGGTTTCCTGCCGCAGGCCGGGGTGGCCGAGGCGGTGCGCTGGCCGGCCCGGGCCCGGGTGGACGCCGCCCTGGAGCCCGGCCAGGAGGTCACCACGTTCTACGACCCGATGCTCGGCAAGGTGATCACGTACGGGCCGACCCGTGAGCACGCCCGGCGCGCGCTGATCGCCGCGCTCGACGACAGTGCGATCGTCGGCCTCACCACGAACCTGGGCTTCCTGCGCGCCCTGGCCGCCGCGCCGGAGTTCGCCCGCTGCGAGGTCGACACGGCGTGGCTGGACGACCACCCGGGCGCGATCGGCCCCGAGGGGACCCGCACCGCCGCCGTGATCGCGGCCTGGGCGCTCGCCTCCGCCGCGCGCACCGATCCCGGCCACCCGTTCGGCGGCGCCGACGGCTGGCGGCTCGGCGGCCCACCGGCACCCATCCCGGCCGAGCTCGTCGTCGACGGCGCGCCCGTCCTGTTCCAGGTGGAACCCGGCGGGCGGCCGGGACCCGGACCCGGCGGGCGGATCACCGCCGGTGACGACACCTGGCGGGTGTGGCCCATGACCGCCGAGGACGGGGTGCTGCGCCTGGAGATCGACGGCGTGGCCCGGCAGGCGGTCGTCCGGGTCGGCCCGGCCGCGGTTCAGGTGGCCTACCTCGGCCACACCTTCACGTTCGAGCGGCCCGGTGTGCTCGGCACGGGCGACGACCGGCTCGTGGCCGACGGCGTCGTCCAGGCCCCGATGCCCGGCACCGTGCTGACGGTGGCGGTCGAGGAGGGGCAGCCGGTCCGGGAAGGGGAGGTGCTCGGCGTGATGGAGGCGATGAAAATGGAGCTGGCGCTGCGCGCGCCGCTGACCGGCACGGTCACGACGGTCGGCGCGGCCGTGGGCGACCGCGTTCCCCTCGGCGCGACCCTGTTCACCGTGGTGGGCACCGATGACGGGCAGCCGACTGGGGACGGGCGCTCGCCTGCGGATGGGGCGCCGCCTCCGGCGGGCGACGCCGGTTCCGGTGGCCGCCGCGCGGGGCGTGCGCCCGGGGCCACGGCGGACCGCCCCGGTGGCGCGGCGCGCGGCATCACCGGCGCCGCCGGGGAGGGGCGCTGAATGCGCGCGCCGCAGCGGGTGCCCGGCGCCGGACTGCCGGAGAGGGTCACGATCTACGAGGTGGGGCCGCGCGACGGCCTGCAGAACGAGCAGGCGGTCGTGCCGGTCGAGGTGAAGGCGGAGTTCGTCCGCCGTCTGGTCGACGCGGGGCTGCCGGTGGTGGAAACCACCGGCTTCGTGCATCCGAAGTGGGTGCCGCAGCTCGCCGACGCCGCCGAACTGGTCGACCGGCTCGCCGACCTGTTCGCGGCCGGCCCGGTGCCGCTGCCGGTGCTGGTGCCGAACGAGCGCGGCCTGGACCGGGCCCTGGACAAGGGCGTCCGGCACATCGCGATCTTCGGCAGCGCCACCGAGACGTTCGCCCGGCGCAACCTCAACCGCGGCCTGGACGAGCAGTTCGCGATGTTCGCCCCGACCGTGGCGCGCGCCCGCGAGGCCGGGCTGGACGTGCGGGCGTACGTGTCGATGTGCTTCGGCGACCCGTGGGAGGGCGACGTGCCGCTGGCGCAGGTGGTGGACGTGGGGTGCCGGCTGCTCGACCTGGGCGCGAGCGAGCTGTCGCTGGGCGACACGATCGGCGTGGGCACGCCGGGTCACGTGACCGCCCTGCTGGCGGCGTTCGCCGAGGCGGGGGTGGGCGCCGACCGGCTCGCGGTGCACTTCCACGACACGTATGGCCAGGCTCTCGCCAACGCCCACGCGGCGCTCACCGCCGGCGTCACCACGTTCGACGCCTCGGCGGGCGGCCTCGGCGGCTGCCCGTACGCCGAGAGCGCCACCGGCAACCTGGCCACCGAGGATCTCGTCTGGATGCTGCACGGCCTGGGCGTCGAGACCGGCGTCGACCTGGAGAAACTGGTGGCCACCAGTGTCTGGCTGGCCGACCGGCTGGGCCGCCCGAGCCCGTCCCGCGTGGTGACCGCCCTGGCCGGCGGGGCCGGCCGGAGGTGAGGACCGGTTCGGCGGCCGCGCCGGACACGGAGCCGGCCATGGCGGTGCCGACCTGGGCGAACGGGTGGGCGCGCCGGCCGGTCGATCGGGAATCGGCCGCGGCCGGGCAGGTCGAGCGGCCGGGGCACCGGCACCGTCGGGGCGATGTCGCCGCCCATGCCGGGCGTGCTCGTCGGCCCGGCAGGCGCGGGCGGTCTCGACGCGGACCAGGAGCTCGTTCTGGCGGAGCTCGTCGAGCCGCATCTCCTCGATGCGCGGCGGGGCCCCGGCTCCCACGCGACGGCGGCCTCGATCCTCATGGTGTCCTCTTCCTCGCCGTGCGGCGCGGGGAGGCCGCGGCAGCGGCGGTAGCGGTCGTCTGGGCCATGGCAGGTGGCGTTCTCCGGGAGCTCTGAGGTGGAGCGGCACCGGGGCCGGCGGGCCGGAACCGGGACGGGCCGAACCAACACGGCCTGCCGGTTATGCATCGGTCTGTCGGATGTGGGTAGCTGGGCCGAAACAGGGCCCGCCGACAGGATGACGGGCCGACGGCGAAACGCCCGCCTCGCGTGCGGGCGCGCCCGGTCGCTCCCCCGCCGTGCAGCCGAGATCTTCTCGGAGGTTGTCCGATGAGCGTCGATGTGATCAGGCGGTCGGCCCTGCCGCTCGCCGAACCCGAGGACCTGGATCCGCTGTTGCGACGGATCGGGGACGCGCGTGTCGTGCTGATCGGGGAGGCCAGCCACGGCACGCGCGACTTCTACCTCTGGCGGGCCGCGCTCACCCGCCGCCTCATCAGCGAGAAGGGGTTCGGGTTCGTCGCGGTCGAAGGCGACCGGCCCGACTGCGAGCGGGTCGGCCGGGCCCTGCTCGACGGCGCCGACCCGTACACCGCCCTCTACGCCATCTCGCGCTGGCCGACCTTCATGTGGGCCAACGAAGAGGTCGTGGCGTTCTGCCGCTGGCTCGCCCGGTGGAACCGGGACCTGCCGCCGGGCAGGCGCTGCGGCTTCTACGGCATGGACGTCTACGGCCTGTGGGACTCGCTGCACGCCGTGCGCCGCTACACCATGCTGCACCTGCCCGACCAGGCCGACACGCTCATGCGCGCGCTGCGCTGCTTCGAAGACTACGGCCACGACCCGCAGATGTACGGCATGTGCGCCCGGCTGACACCCGAGTCGTGCGAGGACGAGGTGGTGCGGTTGCTGGCGGCGCTGTGGGAAAGCGCGCCGCGCGGCGTGACCGGCCTGTCGGCGCGACGCGACGGCGAAGCGGTCGCCGGCGCCGAAGGGTACTACCGGACGATGGTGCGTGGCGGGCCCCGGTCGTGGAACGTCCGCGAGACCCACATGGCCGACACCCTGGACCGGCTGATGGACGTCCACGGCCCCGGCGCGAAAGCGGTCGTGTGGGCCCACAACACCCACGTGGGCGACGCCCGGGGCACCGGCATGGCACGGGCCGGCATGACCAACCTCGGCCGCCTCGCCCGCGAGCGGTACGGCGCGGACGCCGTGCTCGTCGGCTTCGGCACCCACCGGGGCACGGTGGTGGCCGGCCGCAGCTGGGACGCCCCGTCGGAGGTGATGCCGGTGCCGCCGGCCCACCAGGGCTCGCTGGAAAGCCTTCTGCACGCCGCCGAACTGGACCAGGCCCTGTTCATCGTGCCGCCGCCCGGCGACCGGCCCGCCTGGTACGACCGGCAGCTGACCAACCGCGCCATCGGCGTGGTCTACGACCCGGACGGGGAACGCTGGGGCAACTACGTGCCCAGCGTGCTCGGCCGCCGCTACGACGCCTACCTGTGGCTGAGCCACACCCGGGCCCTGCACCCGCTCCACCGGGAACCTCCGGAGGAGGCCGCGCCGGAGATCCACCCGGCCACCGTGTGACCGCGCGTTCCGGCATCGGTCCTGCCGATCGGCCGGTGCGCGCCGAGCCGCCCGTCAGGTGAGCCGGTGGAACAGGGCGCCCGCCGCGCCCCGGCCGGGCCACGCGGCGCGCTGCGCGGGGCCCGCCGCGGTTCGCCGGGAAGCTCCGCGGCCCGGCGCTACTGGAAGCGTTTGATGACGCCGTCGGTGAGGGCGTCGACGGCCGCGGCCAGGCCGGCGCCCGCATGATCCAGGCGGCCGAGCAGCAGCGTCGCCTTGATCGTCGCCTGGATGCCGGCCTGCGCCGGGTTCGCGCAGGGGCCGTCGGACGGGCCCAGCAGGTCGGCCATGGCGAGCTGGTAGCTCGCCCGGACCCCGGGCTTCTTGGCGCGGAGCGCCGCCTCGGCGGCCTCCCGGGGGTGGCGGGGCAGCAGCCGTACCGCCTCGGTGAGCCGGTCGACGCCCGCCGCCAGGGCGCGCAGCGGCGCCTCGTAGGCCGGGTGCGGCGGCGCCGCGAGCAGATCGGTCTCGCGGACGAAGTCGCGCAGCGTGTCCAGCACGTCGTCGATGGCCCGGGAGAAGCGGAACAGGTCCTCGCGGTCGATCGGCGAGGTGAGGCTGCGCAGCAGCCGGCCGACCAGCGCGGCGCGGGCGTCGTCGCCCTGATGCTCGATCTCGGCCATGCGGGCCCGCGCGTCGTCGGGCCGGATCTCGTCGGTGGCGACGGCCAGCGCGAGCCCGGCCCCGGCCGAGGTCGCCGCGAGCTGCGCGATGATCAGGTCGATGAGGGCGCGGTCGTTGCGTCCCGACAGGTCGCGCAGCAGGGCGGCCAGACTCC
Source organism: Actinomycetales bacterium (assembly GCA_044507605.1). Classification (GTDB taxonomy): domain Bacteria; phylum Actinomycetota; class Actinomycetes; order Streptosporangiales; family Streptosporangiaceae; genus Thermopolyspora. The sequence continues at coordinate 116,694 of JBIQJI010000011.1, forward strand.
GGCGCGCCGACCCGGCGCCCGCTAGCGCAGCGCGGACAGGGCCGCGCCGGCCGCCGCCGCGCACGCCAGCGCGGCGGGAAGCGTCAGCAGCCAGGCCGTGCCGAGCCGCAGCACCGATCGCCATCTCACCCTCCTCGTTCCGTTGGCCAGACCGGCGCCCACCATCGCGCCGGACAGGGACTGCGTCATGCTCACGGGGGCGCCGAGCGCGGCCGTGCCCAGCACGACGGCCGCGCCGGACGCCTCGGTCACCACGATCGCCCCCGTGCCGGCGGCGGCGAGCCCGCCGCCGATGCTCGCGGCCAGCCGCCGCAGCCCGAGCGCCGCCCCCACCAGGAAGCAGGCCCCGAGCAGCAGCTGCGCCAGCGGGGAGGCGGCCCCGGGCGTGGTCGCGAAGAGCGTGGCGTAGACGGCGAGGATCTTCTGCCCGTCGCCCGCGCCGTACGCCGCGCAGGTGGCGGCGAACGCCACCAGGTGCAGCCGCCGGAGCCGCCGCCCCGCGCCGTGCGGCGCGGGCAGCGCCCCGACCAGGCGGGCCAGCGCGCGGGCCGCGAACCCGCCGATCACCGGCGCCGCCGCCGCCGTGACCAGCACCGCGGCGACCACCGCCCAGTCGACGTCGGCCCGTGCGCCGAGACCGGCCCCGGCGACGCCGCCGATGAGGGCGAGGGTCAGGCTGGTCGGCAGCCGGCACGAGGCCAGCGTCACCGTGACGGCGACGGCGGCCCCGATGCCGGCCAGCAGCGGCGCCTGGTCGTCGCCGAACGACACCAGGCGCATGCTGAACGTCGTGGCCACGGCCGTGCCGACGATCACCGGCACCAGCACCACCGCCAGGGTGAGCGCGCCCAGCGCCGCCGCCGGGCGGGGGCCGCGCGGCCCCCGCAGCCCGATGCCGATCAGCGCCCCGGCGTCGTTGAAGCCGGTGAACACCGCGAACAGGCCCGCCGCCACGGCCCCGACCATGCCCCGCCCTCTCAGCTCGGCCCGCCCGGCTCCGTCTGGGAGCCGGTGCCCTGGTCGTCGACCGCGCCCGAGGGGCCCGCGTCGCGCAGGTCGTTGCCGGTGTACCAGGTGCCTTCGCAGCCGGCCGCGATGGCGATGCCGTACGCCGCCTCGGTGCCTTCGCCGCGCCGCCGCACGGTGTTGCCGACGAGCGAGGCCCGTTTGGCGCCGCCTTCGACGCCCAGCCCGGCCGGTGTGCCGGCCGTGGTGCCGGGGCCGAGGATCACGTTGTCGCGGACCACGACGTCGGTGACTGCGTCGGCCACGCTGACGCCGTACGTGCCGGAGTCCTTGACGATGTTGCCGGTCACCAGGGTGGCGTCGCTGCCGGACCGCACCAGGACGCCCTCCTTGCCGGGCCCTTCGACGGTGTTGCCCGACACCATGGCCCGCGGGCTGCTTTCGACCCGCACGCCGGCGCCGGCGCAGCGGGTGACATGGTTGCCGGACACGATGGCGCCGTCGGTGCGGTAGACGGAGATGCCTTCGATCTGCGTGTCGCCGATCACGTTGCCGTCGATGACGACGCGGCTGATGCGCTGGTTGTTGAGCCGGCCCACGCAGATGGCGGCGTCCGGCGGCCGCCCGGCCGCCTCCTTGACGCCGCGCAGCCCGTGCAGGCTGTTGCCGCGCACGATGATGTTGCCGCCGGTCTGGGCACCGGCGGGGCCGACCTCGATGCCGCCGCCCCCGTTGACGATCTGGTTGCCTTCGATCAGCGCGTCGGTCCAGTCGTAGACGCGGATCGCCCACTCGGTGCAGCCTTCGGCGTAGTTGCCGATGACGCGCAGCCCGGTGTGCTGGTGGCCGTCGGGCCCGCCGTGCGACCCGGCCAGCCGGGGGAACGACGGGAACGACTCCGACGGCCCTGCGTAGCAGCCGGTGACCTCGACGTCGGCGCAGCCGTAGAAGTCGGGCGCGCCGAACAGCCCGAAGTGGCTGGGGCCGCCGGCGTAGTCCATCTGCACGGCCTCGGAGTAGTAGCGGTCGCCTTTGGGGTCGGAGAAGCCGAGGAACCGGCAGTTGCCGATGCGGACGTTCTTGACGGCGTTCAGCTCGATGGCGTGGAAGCGCTGCACGTCGCGGACGGTGAGGTCGTAGAAGCGGATGTGGTGCCCGTGGCTGAACGCGAACGCGGCGGCGCTCTCGCTCACCGCGCCGGCGTTGACGTCCCAGACGCCGCCCCTGACGACGATGTCGGACTCGCCGTCCCACTTGGTGGCGGTGAAGTCGCCGAGCACGCCGTTGCCCATGATGGCGGGGCCTGCGGTGCGGCGCACCACCGACGTCGCGGTGGCGAGCACCGTGGTGCCGGTGCGCACGGTGAGCATCGTCGAGACGAGGTATTCGCCGGGCGGCAGGTAGACGGTGCGGCCCTTGCCGGCGTCGAGCGCCCGCTGGATCGCGGCGGTGTCGTCGGTGTGACCGTCGCCTTTGGCGCCGTGGTCGCGGACGTCCACCACCACGCGGTCGGGCTTGCCGCGGGCGGCCTCGGGGCCGGCGCCGGCTTCGGGGCCGCCCGGAGTGGGGGAGGGGGCGGCCGACGCCACGCCGGTGGCGGCGGCGACGCCCGCCATGGCGGTGGTGCCGATGGTCGCCAGTCTCAGGATGTTGCGCCTCGCGACGTCGTGGCCGGGCTGTGCGGTCTGCACGGATGTTCCTCCAAATGGGGGGTCGGGGGGTCAGCCGGTCCGGTGGCGGGCCGGCAGGAGCATGCGCAGGTTGCGGTCGAGGGGAGAGCCGGCGGCGCCCCGCCGTCCGGCGCGGACGCCGTCGTTGTAGGCGAGCTCGCGGTGCAGGGCGGCGAGGCCGGCGGCGTCGAGGTCCGCGCCGGGGACGGCGGGCGCGGCGTGGTCGATCATGGTCGTGGTCAGGGCGATGCGGCCGTCGGGCTCGATCGCGATCTCGATCAGCCGGGCCTGGCTCGGCCAGTCGGTGATGGCCGAGGTGGTCACCTCGTACAGGCCGCTCCCGTCCGGGCGGTAGTGGGCCACCACACGGTTGGCGTGGTGGTGGCCGTTGAGCCACAGCACCACGTTGGGGCAGCGCAGGGCCGTGCGCAGCACCTCGGCGGCGTACGCCCGCTCGGCCGGCCGGTCCGGGCACACGCCCCGCACGCTCGGGTCGTGGGCGCCGGGGACGCCGTGCCGGTTGTTCAGCGAGGCCGTGGCGTGGTGGGAGGCCAGCACGACGAGCGGGTCGCCGGGGCCGCTCGTCTCGGCGAGGCGGTCGGCGAGCCAGGCG
>JBIQJI010000079.1:0-29747 GCA_044507605.1 Actinomycetales bacterium
CAAGGCCATCGCCGTCCTGCAAAACCTCGAAACAGCCCGAGGATGAAAAACGTTCCATGTACGGGTATCGAGCCGTTCCGCGACCGCTCGGCGGCCGGCCACGTCGTCCACGTGCGTCGGCACGTCGGGCCGGGAGCGTGCCGGGCTTGGTGAGTGCGCCGCAGAGACTTCCCCCGAGGTGGCCATGGAGATTCGCCGGGTTGCGTTCGATCATCCGGATGCGATCAAGCTCAATGCCGAGGTTCAGCACCAGTACGCCGAGCTGTACGAGGACGAGGGTGATCTGACGCCGCTCGACGCCGCCATGTTCGAGCCGCCGGCCGGACTGTTTCTGATCGCCTACGACGACGGCGGCACCCCGGTCGCGAGCGGCGGTTGGGTGACGCGGGACTCCGACGAGCCGGGGCATTTGGATGGGGACGCCGAGATCAAGCGCATGTACGTGGCCGAGTCGGCTCGGCGGCAAGGGCTCGCCCGGCGCGTCCTCGCTCTGCTGGAGGACGACGCGCGGGCGGCGGGGCGGGCGCGCATGGTGCTGATGACCGGTGCGCGCCAGCCGGCGGCGATCGCCCTGTACACCTCCAGCGGTTACGAGCCGTGCGTCACGTTCGGCCTGTACCGCTCGGACCCGCTGTGCCGCTGTTTCGCCAAGCCGCTGCGCCCCTGACCGGGCCGCGCGCCCTGGCCGGTCAGGGGACGCGGCCCACGCCGCCGAGGGCGCCCACGTTGCCTTCGCGGACCGGCGGGTATTCCCCGTCGGGGCGCCACTCGTGGATGGGCACCACGCCCGGTTCGACCAGGTCGAGGCCGTCGAAGAAGGTGCGGACCTGGTCGAGCGAACGGGACTTGGTGCCGGGGATGGAGGTGCGGTCGAAGACCTTGCGGCCTTCTTCCGCCTGGTCCTCGGCGATTTCGCCCACCGAGCCGTGGGAGATGACCAGGTAGCCGCCGGGGACGAGGGGGGCGCGGAGCGCGGTGACGATGTGCGCGGCCTCATCGTCGTCGGGGACGAAGTGCAGCACCCCGAGCATGAGGAGGGCGATCGGCTGGGAAAAGTCGAGGTGCCGCCGGATGTCCGGGTGCCATACGAGCGCTTCGGGTTCCCGCATGTCGGCGTCGACGGCGATCACTCGCTCGTTTTCGGCGAGGATGGCCCGGGCGTGGACGAGGACGATGGGGTCGTTGTCGACGTAGACGACCCGGGATTCCGGGGCCGTTTCCTGGGCGACCTGATGGACGTTGCGCTGGGTGGGGAGCCCGGCGCCGATGTCGAGGAACTGCCGGACGCCTTGGTGGGTGAGATAGGTGACCGCCCGGATCAGGAACTCGCGGTTCTCCCGGGCGATCTCGGGCAGGTTCGGCAGGATCTCGATGATCTTCTGGGCCGCTTCGCGATCGGAGGCGAAGTTGTCCTTGCCCCCCAGGTAGTAGTCGTACATGCGGGCCACGCTGGGCTTGGTCGGGTCGATGCCCGCAGGTGTCTTGAGCTCGTCCACGGCTCTCCTCATCGTTCGTCCAGGGATGCCCGGCCGAGAACCGCGCTACCGGCACATCTCCTCACATTGGAAGAATAGGGGCATTGCTCACCATGCGCCTCTCCTGTCACAGTGGCCGGGCGGCGGAGCCGGGCGCGGGCGCCCTGGAAGCCCGGATCGCCTCCGGGCGGCCACGATCACGAAACGTTGACCGGGCGCGCAAAGTCACACGGGACAATACGATCACTTTTAGGTCTTTCGTCCAGAGGGAGTGCGCGATGAGCCAACAGCCGGATACTTCGCCCCGATTCGATGCGAATCGGCCGAATGTTGCCCGCATGTACGATTACTACCTGGGCGGCAAGACCCATTTCCCGGCCGATCGGGCGGCGGCCGACAAGGTGATCGAACTGTCCCAGGGGCATGTCCGTGAGGCCGTCATGGAGAACCGGGCATTCCTGGCGCGGGTCGTGCGGTTCCTGGCCCAAGAGTGCGGCATCCGGCACTTCCTCGACATCGGGAGCGGCCTGCCCACGCAGGGCAACGTCCATGAGATCGCCCTGGAGGCGGCGCCGGACGCCCAGGTCGTCTACGTCGACAACGACCCCGTCGTGGCGGCGCACGCCCGGGCGCTGCTGACGGACGACTCGGCGGTGCGCATGGTGCAGGCCGATCTCCGCGACCCCGAGAAGATCATCAAGTCGCTGCCCGAGGGCTACGGCGACGGCCGGCCGGTCGGCGTGCTGATGATCTCGTGCCTGCACTTCGTCAAGGACGAGGAGGACCCGGCAGGGTTGGTCGCGAGGTACCTGCAGGCCCTGCCCAGCGGCAGCCACGTGGCCATCACGCACGTGTGCTCCGACCGGCTCAAGGAGACCATGTCGGCGGCGAGGGGCGTCTATGGCAACGCGAACGCCTCCTTCGAGGCGCGCCCGAGAGCCGACATCGAGGCCCTGTTCGGCGACCTGGAGATGGTGCCGCCCGGCCTCGTCGAGTTGCACGCCTGGCGCCCGGACCCCGACCTGCCGCCGCTCCGGGCCGACTTCATGGCGGTGCTCGGCGGCGTGGCCCGCAAGCCGTGAGGCGGGCGCGGCGCGGGTCGATACGGATATAGGGCCCCCGCCGCCGAATAGGGGCACATTCACAGCATTAAATGGGATAACCGATTTTCCAATCACCACTGATATAGCCACCTTAGAACCGCAACAGCGGATATTACAGTTTGACAACATCCATGTCCGAACATGGCGTTCATATGGCAGATTTTCGGTGATGATCTTCCCTCGTGCCGTGGTGTGCTCCACAGGCCGACAACGGGGGCCACAGACATGGGAGGAAGCGTGCGAAGGGTCGTCACCGGGCTGACCTCGGTCGTCGCCGGGCTGGGGATCATGCTGGCGGGGCAACCCGCGAACGCCGTGGCCGGGCCGATGAACGCGGCGGCGGTCTCCCCCGCCGCGGCCGAATCGGCGCACGCCGCCGCCAAGACGCTGGCCTGGAAACGGTGCGAGGGCGGCCAGAAGAAGCTGGAGTGCGCCACGCTCTCGGTGCCTCTCGATCACGCGAAGCCCTCCGGGCGGCACATCACGCTCGCGCTCAGCCGCATGAAGCACACCGTCCCCGCGGGCGAGTACCAGGGCGTCCTGCTGATGAACCCGGGCGGCCCCGGTGGGGCCGGGCGGACGATGCCCCTGATCTTCGCCGATACCCCTGCGGCGAAGGCGGCCGCCTCGTACGACGTGATCGGTTTCGACCCCCGGGGCACCGGCGCCAGCGAACCGCGGCTCAGGTGCGCCCCCGCGCACAAGAAGGCCTTGCCCGACTCGGTGCCCACGAACCTCGCGCAGGAGAGGTTCTGGCTGCGCCGGGCGAAGAAGTTCGCCCACACCTGCGGCAAGAAGTACGGGCCGCTGCTGGCGCACATGCGCACCGAGGACACCGCACGCGACATGGACGCGATCCGGCGGGCCCTCGGCCAGAAGCGCATCAGCTACTTCGGCTACTCCTGGGGCACCTACCTGGGCATGGTCTACGGCACCCTGTTCCCCCACCGGGTGCGGCGCATGGTGCTCGACAGCGTCACGCAGCCCAGCCGGGCGTGGTATCGCGCCAACCTGGACCAGAACCGGGCCTTCGAGAAGCGCATCGACGCCTTCTTCACCTGGGTCGCCGACAACGACGCGACGTACGGGCTGGGCGCCACGGCGGACGTGGTCGAGAAGACCTACTACGACATCAGGGCCAAGCTGAAGGCCAAGCCGCTCGGCGGCGGGAAGTACGGGCCGACCGAGCTGGACAATGCCTTCAGCATCGGCGGCTACACCAACACGGCCTGGCCCAGCCTCGCCATCGGGCTCGAGCAGTACACCCAGGGCAGGCCCGCCTTCCTCGTGCATCTCATGCGCGAGGACCCCTTCGCCGACATGACGGAGGTGTACCTCGCCACCGAATGCACCGACGCGCCGTGGCCGAGAAAGTGGTCGACGTGGGAGCGGGACAACTTCGCGTCCTACCGGGTGGCGCCCTTCCTCACCTGGCAGAACGCCTGGTTGAACGCGCCGTGCGCGTTCTGGCCGGTCAAGGCGGGACCCCGCATGAAGATCTCTGGGCGCGGGCTGCCGCCGGTGCTGCTGCTCCAGGCCACCGACGACGCCGCCACGCCGTACCCGGGAGCGATGGAGGCGCACCGGCTGCTGCCGTCGTCGCGGCTCGTCATCGAGCAGGACGGCGGGAACCACGGCGTCTCGCTGCGCGGCAACACCTGCGTCGACGGCTACCTGGCCGACTACCTGGCCACGGGCGCACTACCGCCCGACGACTCGGGGCCCGACGCGATATGCCCCACGAAGGGCGACCCGGACCCCGTGTCCTGATCGGCGGGCCCGAGGCGGGAGACGGCCGGACGACGACCGGCCCGGCACGCCCGGCACGCCCGCGCACCGGCACGACCGAGCACCGGCGGGGCCGCGTCGGCAGGGGGCACGCGAGCCCGTGGACGGCGGGTCCGGGCGTTCGGTGAGGTCCGGGCGATCGGCGGATCCGGCCGCTCAGTGCGCCCCGGACACCTGACGCCGTCCGGCCACTCGGTGGACTCCGGCCGCTCATTGGAGCCCGGCCGCTCAGTAAGGTCCGGCCGGGTTTGGCCGCTCAGTAAAGCCCGGCTACTCGATGGAGTCCGGCCGGTCGGTGGGGTCGGCGCGGTCGGAGGGCGGCCAGACGTAGGGGAGATCGGGCGGCACGTCCGGGAACAGCGGGGCGTAGTAGGCGGGATCCTTGCGGATCAGGGCGGAGCGGTGGCTGCGGTGGAAGGCCGGGTCGCCCAGCCACGGCGGCAGGTCGCCCGTCCGGGCCAGCTCCGCCTGGTGTCGTGGTGCGGGGATGCCGGTCGCGGCGGTGAGGTCGGCGACGAGGGTCGCCGCGCAGGTGTCGGCCCGGCCGGTGGCCGTCCACACGCGGCAGATCTCCAGGCCGTAGCACACCAGGGCCTCCTCGTAGCCCACCCACATGCGCACGGCCGGGTGGTGGCGCCAGCCGTACCCGGGGACGGTGAGGCCGCGCAGCACCTGGATGGCCTCGACCCGCTGCTTGCCGAGCCGCAGCGGATCGAGGATCTCGGCGGTGGCGGCGAAGCCGGGGTGCGGCAAGAACGTCTGCACGGCACCCTCCGCTTCGCCCGCCGGTCGGTGACCCGGTGCCCGGTGACCCGGCGGGGTACTCGGTGAACGGCTACTCGGTGAACAGGGCTCCGGCCAGGGTGCGGTAGCCGTCTCTGGGGTCGGCCGCGGGGGCCGGCAGGAGCTGGATGGCGACGTGGTCGGCGCCGGCGGCCAGGTGCTCGTCGATGCGGGCGCGGATCTTGGCCGGGTCGCCGTGGGCGACGAGGGAGTCGACGAGCCGGTCGCTGCCCTCGCGGGCGAGGTCGTCGTCGCCGAACCCCAGCCTGCGGAAGTTGTTGGTGTAGTTGGCCATCGCGAGGTACCGGCGCAGCGTGCCGCGCGCGATCACCCGGCCGGCGTCGGGGTCGTCGGCCAGCACGACCTTCTGCTCGGGTGCCAGCAACGGCCCGGGGCCGAGGATCTCGCGGGCCCGGACGGTGTGGCCGGGGTTGGTCAAGTAGGGGTGGGCCCCGGCGGCCCGGTCGGCGGCGAGCCGCAGCATCTTGGGGCCGAGGGCCGCCAGGACCCGCTCGTCCTGCGGCACGCCGCCCTTGTCGAGCTCGTCGAGGTAGCGCTGCATGGCCTCGTACGGCTGGACGTACCGCTCCCCCGTGGCCTCGCGGTGCCCCACGCCGACGCCCAGCAGGAACCGCCCGGGATGGGCCGACGCGACGCGGGCGTAGGAGGCGGCGACGGTCTGCGCGTCGTCTTTCCAGATGTTCACGATGCCGGTGGCCACGGTCATGGTGGCGGTGGCGCCCAGCAGGCTTTCGACGTCGCGCAGGTCGCCGGCGGGCGAGCCGCCGACCCACAGCGCGCTGTAGCCGAGCTCTTCCAGGAACGCCGCCAGCTCCGGCGTGGGCCGCAGCGCCCACACCCCGATCTCGCCCAGTCTCGGCCGTGTCATCGCACCGTCCCTTCGCCCTTTCGCGTTCGCCGTACGCGATCGCACTACCCATCCGCACCGGCGCCACTCCCGGGCGCGGCACGGTCGCGCCGGCGGGGCGCCCGGCCAGGCGGCGGCCCCTTTCGGCTCCGCCAGCGTACGCCCCGAGCGCACGGCGGCCACCGCCGGTCACCGGTGACCGTTACCCGCCACGAGTATCGGCGAAGTTGTCACAGACGGGGGCCGCCGCCCGTCCTAGCTGTGGACAGACCGAAAGTTCGGATCAGGAGATGAACATGCAGCCTCGGTTGAACGTCGCGCAGCACGCCAAGGGCGCCTACGAGGCGCTGCTGGCCCTGGAGAAGTGGCTGCACGAGAGCAGCCTGCCCAACAGCACGCTGGAGCTGGTGAAGCTGCGCGCCAGCCAGATCAACGGATGCGGGTTCTGCGTCGACATGCACAGCCACGACGCCAAGAAGGGCGGCGAGAGCGACGAGCGCCTGTTCTCGCTGGCGGCCTGGCGCGAGGCGCCGTACTACACCGAGGCCGAGCGGGCGGCGTTCGCGCTGACCGAGGCGGCCACGCGGCTCGCCGACAGGGCCGAGGCGGTGCCCGACGAGGTGTGGGAGGAGGCGACCAAGCACTACGACGACGAGACGCTGTCGGCGCTGGTGGTGGCGATCGCCACGATCAACGCCTGGAACCGCATCGGCGTCACCACACGGATGGTCGCCGGCTCGTTGCGCAGGGCGGCCGCCGCGCAAGCGTAAAACAAGCGGACGTCAAGCGTAGGAGGCCATAGTCTGCTCAGGGACCGCACTCGTCGAGGGAGGGCCACATCATGAGGCGCATCAGGATTTACCGGCCCCGCCGCCGCAGGTACGTCTCCAGGCGGCTCGCCCTGGACCTGCGTTCGCCTTCGGGGCGGCCGCTCCCCTTCTGAGCGGTCCCTGAGCGCGACCGTTCCCCGCGCGCGGGGGCGTTTACGCAGGCGACGGGGGGCCTTTACACCGCTCTTACCGGAGCAGCTATAGATATATAACAGATAGATCACGGCCGGGGGGTACGATGAGCAGGCTTACGGTGGTTCCACCGCACGTTCCACGACACAAGATCCGTCACATCGGTTCGGCGACCCGCAGCAAGCCGTCCGCCGAGACGACCAAGGTCGTCGACCTGCACGCGTACGCCGGGCGCAACGTCATCCGGTTCCCCCGCCCCGACGGCCCTGGCTCGGCCGCCTGACGCGCTGATCGGCTCCGCCTACCTACCGTGCCCGCTCAAGCGGTCACGGCAGCGGGTCGAGCATGCGGTGCGACCGCCGCAGGGCGCGGCCGACCGGGTCGTCTCTGGTCAGGTCGGCGCCGGGGCCGGGGCGTATCTCGATCTCGCGCACGGGCGGGCGTTCACCGCAGCGCTCACACGTGGCGAAAGAATCGATCGGGCCTGGCGGCATCGCCGACGCTCGCGGCCGCAAGCGCACCTACGTCGCCGGCATGGTCGCCCTCGCCTGGACCACCCCGGTCTTCGTGGCCGCCCGCCTCGTTCAGGGCGCCGCCGGGGCCGCCCTGCTGGCCGCGAGCCTCGGCGTCATCGGCCACGCCCACCCCTCGGGCCCCGAGCGGCTGCGGGCCAGCGGCCTGTACGGCTCGATGCTGAGCCTCGGCGTCGCCGCGGGCCCGCTGATCTCGGCCGGTCTCGCGGCCGTCGCCGGCTGGCGCGGCGTCTACTGGGCCATCGCCGCGGCGGACGCCGTCCTCACCGTCGCCGCCTCCCGGCTGCTGCCCGAGTCACGCGCCGACCGCCCCCCGGCGTCTCGACGGCCCCGGCACCATCGTGCTCGGCCGCGGCCTGGCCGCCCTCGTCGCCGCCATCACCGAAGGCCGGCAGGGCTGGACCCGTCCCGTGGTGCTGCTCGCCTTCGCCGCAGCGGCGCTGCTGATCACGGCCTTCGTCTCGATCGAGCACCGCCGCCGCGAGCCCCTCCTCGACCTGTCCCTGCTGCGCCGCCCGCTGTTCCTGGTGTCCACCGGCGGCGCCCTCGTCACGGGCTTCGCCGTGGTGGGCCTGCTGAGCTACCTTCCGACCGCCCTGCAGCTCGCCCGCGGCTTCACCCCGATCGGCACGGCCCTGCTGTTCTCCGTGTGGTCCGGAGTCTCCTTCGTCACCGCCCTGCTCGCCCGCCGCCTGTCCGTCACCGCCCGCACCCGCCTGGTGTCCGGCCTGCTCCTGTCGGTCCTCGGCACCCTGGTCATGTACGGCCTCACGGCCACCTGGTCGGCCCCCCGGGTCATCGCCGGCCTGGTCGTGGCCGGCGTCGGCTACGGCCTGATCAACGCCTCCCTCACCCACCTGTCCATCGAGAGCGTCCCCCACGCCCAGGTCAGCATGGGCTCCGGCGCCGGCAACACCGCCCGCTACGCCGGCTCCTCGATGGGCGTGGCCGTCACCACCGTCCTCGTCGGCCAGTGGGGCCCGCGCACCGGAATCGACATCCACGATCGTCGCCTACGCGATCGTGACCGTCGCGGCCGCCCTGGCCTTCCGTGCCGCCCGCACGTGTTGAGCGGCCCACCGCAGACCCCCGGGCCCGGCGCGCGGGCCGGGGGTCACTCGGGGCGCAGGCTGCCGTCGAAGAGCCCGTCGAACCCGGCCGTCACCAGGTCCGTTCCGGTCTCGTACATCATGCGCACGGCGTCCTCGAAGGCCAGCAGGCTGCGGTACGCCTCGCCGTAGCGCCGCTGCTCCTCGATGGTCAGCCGGGGCAGCCGGGCGCGTCGCGGGTCGAGCCGGATCGACGAGCCGAGCTTGATGCTGGAGCCGCTCGCCGCGCGCAGGCAGCCGGCGAGAAAGTCGGGGTCGAGCCGGTCGGGATCGGCCCTGATCAGCAGCAGCTGCGTGCCCAGCACCGCCCCCGCCCGGTGCACCACCCGCGGCACGGGGCCGCTGCCGGTGACCAGCGGGGCGATCACGTCGCCGTCGGCCAGCCGCACCAGCCCGGGGGCGTCGCAGGTGCGGCCGCTGGGCGGGCGGTCGAGCAGCAGGTCCTTGGCCGTCAGCACCGGCAGCTCGCCCTCGGCCGGCAGCTTGATCGGGCCCTGCAGGATCGAGACCACGCCCGCGCGGGCCAGCTCGCCGAGGTTGGTCATCGGCGGCTCGCCGTCGCCGGACGCGGCGAGTTTCGGCACGCCGGCGGGCAGGCCCTTCGCCAGCTCCACGGCGGTCTTGCGCAACGCGGCGTAGGCGGCCTGCGCCGGCCGTTCCTGGGTCGTCACCCGGCGCGCGGTCGTCAGGTCGACCTCCTCGTCGAGCAGATCGATGATGCGCACCCGCCGGCTGCCCGGCGGCAGCTCGTCGCCCGCGAGGTACGCCCGCCAGGCGTTCGCGGCCAGGTCGAGGTCCTCGCCGGCGTTGACCATCAGCATGTCCGAGGGCGGTTCCTCGCCCGGTTCGGGCCGGCGCAGCACCCACAGGTCGGGCGCGCCGCTCGACGCCGGGGCCGCGCCGACCGCGAGCGTGATGACCGCCCGCAGCGCGCCGGTGCGCAGCAGGTTGCGGCGCACCCGCCGACCGGCCCGCCGCGACGCCGCGACGCCGGGCATGATGATGACGACCCGGCCGCCGGGCCGCACGTGGGCGAGGCAGTGCTGCACCCAGGCCAGCTCCGACTCGCCGCGCGGCGGCAGGCCGTACTCCCACCGGGGGTCGCTGCTCAGCTCCTCGTAGCCCCACCCCCGCTCGTTGAACGGCGGGTCGCACACGACCACGTCGACCCGCTCACCGGGGAACGCGTCGCCGCGCAGCGAGTCGCCGTCGGTGACGGTCGCCGTGAGGCCCCGCAGCTGCAGCCGCAGGTTGGCCAGGTTGGCGGTGGTCTCGTTCAGCTCCTGCCCGAGCGCCATGGCGGCCTTCGAGGCGTGCAGCAGGGTGCCGATGCCGCACGCGGGATCGAGCACCGAGGCGCCCTCGGTGCCGCCGATGCCGGTCATCAGCCGGGCCACGCCGCCGGGCGTGACCGGCAGCCGCCGGGCGTGCAGCTCGACGTACCGGGAGCACAGCTCCTCGAACGCCGCGGCCGGGCCCTCCTGCCGGCCGACGTCGGCGATCGCCCTGATCATCGCGGCGTCGACGTCGACGCCCGCCGGCACGGGCACCGGCACCTGCCGCACCAGCGTCGCGTCGTCGAGCCGGGCGAGCTTGCGCCACCCCGAGGGATCGTCCTTGATGTACAGCAGCAGCGTGCCGGCGTAGCCGACCGCGTCGCCCAGCCGCAGATCGTCGCTGATGGCCCGCAGCCGCTGCCAGACCCGCTCCAGCGGCGTCACCTCGACGTAGCGGTCGTGGAGCCGCAACCAGTCCTCGACCTCGGCCAAGGAGAACGCCGGGCTGCTGGCCGTGCCGCCCTGCGGCCGGGGAAAGTCGTCGAACCGTTTACGCCAGTTGCTGACCGCCGCACGGCCCACATCGGCCAGCCGCGCGATGTCGGCAGCGTTGACCAGCACGTCGTCTCGCGTCATCGCCCACTCCCCGAACACCTGAAGCCGGGCCTGTCACGGCCCGGCCGCAGCCGAAGCCTCTCGTGACCAGGCGCCCCCCGATCGGCGCTCCGCCATGGTGCGCGGCGGTGGCCGGCCGGGGGTGCACACGCCGGACGGTGCACGAGAACAGCATCGAACGAACGAGGTGCCGGCCGCGTGCTTGCGCGCGCCCTGCCCACGGATACGGCGGCCACGACGCCCTTCACTGCCGACACCTCGTGAAACGCACTCACGACCATAAGCATGCCAGGCTCGGGCGACGCAGGTGTGCGGGCCCCCACGGGCGACGAACCGCCGATCCGTCCGGCCCCGCACTGGCCCGGGAAGGATAGCCCGGCTAAGGTTCTGGTTGGCGCTTGTGGCCGGTTCCCTTCCGCGGGTCTTGGCCGGACGGGCGTGGATCCCGGTGGGGTGTGTGAACGCCCCACCGGGATCCGATCGCGCACCGGCCCGCCACAGCCGGTCGGCCGCGACCGGTCAGCTGCACCCGCTGGTGCTGCCGCAGCCCTCACAGACATAGCAGCTGCCCGCCGGGCGCATCTTGGTGCCGCAGGTCATGCAGAGCGGAGCGTCGGCGACCTGGCCGATGCGGTTCTCCAGGGCCTCGACCGTGCTGTGCGGCTGGGAGTCCGACCTGGGCCGGTCGGCCTCCTTCGGCCGCTCCTCGATCGGCGCCGACTGGGCGAGGGCCTCGCGGTCGAGCTCCTGCGCCACGCCGGGGTCCTCGCCGCGGAGCTGGGCCGCGCGCTCGCTCGCAGAGAAGATGCCGAGGGCCGCGCGCTCGTCGTACGGCAGGTGGTCGAGGGCGAGCCTGCGGAAGATGTAGTCCATCACCGAGGCCGCCATGCGGACATCGGGGTCGTCGGTCATGCCGGCCGGCTCGAACCGCATGTTCACGAACTTGCTGACGAACGTCTCGAGCGGCACGCCGTACTGCAGGCCGATCGAGATGGCGACCGAGAACGCGTCCATGACGCCCGCGAGGGTCGACCCCTGCTTGGACATCTTCAGGAACACCTCGCCGAGCCCGTCGTCGGGGTACGACGACGCGGTCATGTAGCCCTTGGCGCCGCCCACCGTGAAGCGGGTCGTGGTGCTCGGCCGCGAGTGCGGCAGCCGCCGCCGGGTCGGCCGCGGCACCTCGATCACCCGCACGGCCGGCTCGCCGGCCTTCTCGCCGGCCTTCTCGTCGCCGTTCTTGGCCGCCGAGAGCGGCTGCCCGACCTTGCAGTTGTCGCGGTAGACGGCCAGCGCCTTCAGCCCGAGCTTCCAGCCCTCCATGTAGACCTGCTCGATGTCGTCGACGGTCGCGGACTCGGGCAGGTTGACGGTCTTGCTGATGCCGCCGCTGAGGAACGGCTGGGCCGCGGCCATCATGCGCACGTGGCCCATCGGCGCGATGGCCCGCTCGCCCATCGCGCAGTCGAAGACCTCGTAGTGCTCCGGCCGCAGGCCCGGCGCGTCGACGACGTGGCCGTGCTCGGCGATGTACTCGACGATCGCCTCGATCTGCTCGTCCTGGTAGCCCAGCTGCTTGAGCGCTCGCGGCACGGTCTGGTTCACGATCTGCATGGACCCGCCGCCGACGAGCTTCTTGAACTTGACCAGCGCCAGATCGGGCTCGATTCCGGTCGTGTCGCAGTCCATCATCAGGCCGATGGTGCCGGTCGGGGCCAGCAGGCTGGCCTGGGCGTTCCGGTAGCCGTTCTTCTCCCCGATGCGCAGGCACTCCTGCCACTGGCGGGTGGCCTCGGTGTGGATGGCCTTGGCCAGCGGCTCGACGGTGCGCAGGTCGTCGTTGGCGGCGGCGTGCTTGCGCATGACGCGCTTGTGGGCGTCGGCGTTGCGCTGATAGCCGTCGTAGGGGCCCACCACGCCCGCCAGCTCGGCGCTGCGGCGGTACGACACACCGGTCATCAGCGAGGTGATGGCCCCGGCGAGGGCCCGGCCGCCTTCGGAGTCGTAGGCGTGGCCGGTGGCCATGAGCAGCGCGCCCAGGTTGGCGTAGCCGATGCCGAGCTGCCTGTAGGCGCGGGTCGTCTCCGCGATCTTGTCGGTGGGGAAGTCGGCGAACGTGATCGAGATGTCCATCGCCGTGATGATCAGCTCGGCGGTCTTCACGAAGCCGGCCACGTCGAACGAGCCGTCGTCACCGAGGAACTTCAGCAGGTTGATCGAGGCGAGGTTGCAGGAGGAGTTGTCCAGGTGGAGGTACTCGCTGCACGGGTTGCTCGCGGTGATGCGGCCGGTCTCGGGGCTGGTGTGCCAGTCGTTGATGGTGTCGTCGTACTGGATGCCCGGGTCGGCGCACTCCCAGGCGGCCTGGGCCATCTTGCGGAACAGCTCCCTGGCGTCGACCTCCTCGATCACCTCGCCGGTCAGCCGGGCCCGCAGGCCGAACTTCTCGCCCCGCTCCACGGCCCGCATGAACTCGTCGGAGACCCGCACCGAGTTGTTGGCGTTCTGGTACTGGACCGACACGATGTCCTTGCCGCCCAGGTCCATGTCGAACCCGGCGTCGCGCAGAGCCCGGACCTTGTCCTCCTCGCGGGCCTTGGTCTCGATGAACTCCTCGACATCGGGGTGGTCGACGTCGAGCACCACCATCTTGGCCGCCCGGCGCGTGGCCCCGCCGGACTTGATCGTGCCGGCCGAGGCGTCGGCGCCGCGCATGAAGGAGACCGGGCCGCTGGCGGTGCCGCCGCTGGACAGCAGCTCCTTGCTGGACCGGATGCGGGACAGGTTGACCCCGGACCCGGAGCCCCCCTTGAAGATGATCCCCTCCTCCTTGTACCAGTCCAGGATCGACTCCATCGTGTCGTCGACCGACAGGATGAAGCACGCCGAGACCTGTTGCGGGGAGGAGGTGCCGACGTTGAACCAGACGGGGGAGTTGAAGGCGAAGATCTGATGGATCAGGGCGTACTTGAGCTCGTGGTCGAAGATCTCGATGTCTTCTTCGGAGGCGAAGTAGCCGTGGTCACGGCCGGTCTCGACGTAGACGTTCACCACGCGGTCGACGAGCTGCTTGAGGCTGTACTCGCGCTGCGCGGTGCCGAGGGCGCCCCGGAAGTACTTCGACGTGACGATGTTGGTGGCGTTCACCGACCAGAACTCGGGGAACTCGACGCCGCGCTGCTCGAAGTTGACCGAGCCGTCGCGCCAGTTGGTCATCACGACGTCGCGCCGGTGCCAGGTCACCTCGTCGTACGGGTGCACCCCGGGCGTGGTGAAGATGCGGCGCATCTTCAGGCCCTTCCGGCCCCCCTTGCGGCCCCCTCGTGCCGTGGTCCCGCTCACCGTCTCGGTCATGACTCCCCCTTCCGGAGCGCTCGGCGCCCCTTGCCGGACCCTGATCGTGTCGCCCTGGTCACCCGTCTTGTCACCCGTGCCGTGCCGGGTCACGCCCGCTGATCGGCCTGCCTGGCGTCGCGCGCCGACCTGAGCTGGTCGATCTCGGCCTCGAAGTCGGCCAGTGTCTCGAAGCCCCGGTAGACGGAGGCGAAGCGCAGGTACGCGACCTCGTCCAGGTCGCGCAGCGGGCCGAGGATGGCCAAGCCCACCTCGTTGGAGGGCACCTCGGACACGCCCGTCGACCTGATGCTCTCCTCCACCCGCTGGCCGAGCTTGGCGAGGGAGTCCTCGCTCACCGGCCTGCCCTGGCAGGCCCGCCGCACGCCGGCGATGACCTTGTCTCTGGAGAACGGCTCGGTCACGCCGCTGCGCTTGCTCACCATGAGCAACACGGTTTCCTGGGTGGTGAACCTGCGCCCGCATTCGGGGCAGGTGCGCCTGCGCCTGATCGCCGCGCCGTCTTCGGTGGATCGACTGTCGATGACCCTGGTGTCGGGGTGGCGACAGAATGGGCAGTGCATCTGCTCGGCCTCCCCTCGTCTCGCGCTTCACCGAATGCTCGCGCACGCCCCGTGGCGACCCACGGCGCGGTAACGGAAACACAATCTATGGTGAAGTACATCCATGTAACTACTACATGTTGTGGTCCCTACCCTAGAAGCGCGCCTTGCTGATCGCAAGTCGAACGGGTCTCGGCGAGCCGAAGCCGCCGATCACACCGAGACGGATGAGGCACGGCAGGCGTGTCGCGACACGCACGCATCGACGAGAAGCCCCGCATCACTGGAAACACGGGCCACGACAGGCGACAATGATCAAACAATCGAACACGATATCGTTCGAACTCCCGTACGATGCTATTTGTGATGAGAGTTGGCGAAATTGCCACCTCTCGAACAATTGTTTGATGATGATCTTGAATAGCGGTACGGTTGCTCTGTGCTACAGGTAGAACACGGATTGAGAGGTGGCCGCATGACTCGATCGGCGTGGCCATCCGGCGAGGAGGTCCCATGATCGAGCAAGACGTCAGCACTCCCCTCGACACGCCTGTCGAGTCAGCGGCCGGCGTCACCGTCGATCCGCCTGCCGACGCCACGGTCGACCTCGCCGTGCGCAGACGCGACTCGCTGGGGCTCACCCCGAGGCAGCGCAAGATCCTCGAAGTGATCCGCGAGTCGGTGCAGCGGCGCGGCTATCCGCCGTCGATGCGCGAGATCGGCGAGGCCGTCCAGCTCACGAGCACCTCCAGCGTGTCCCATCAGCTGACCAGGCTGCAGCGCATGGGCTACCTGCGTCGCGACCCGCACCGCCCCCGCGCGCTCGAAGTGCGGCTGCCGGGCGAGCCGGCGCTGTGGGTCGACTCCGCCGGCGGCGACGGCGACCCGATGGTCAACCGGCCCACTGCGGCGTACGTTCCGCTGGTCGGCCGCATCGCCGCAGGTGGGCCGATCCTCGCCGAGGAGAGCGTCGAGGACGTCTTCGCCCTGCCCAAGCAGCTCGTCGGCGAGGGCACCCTGTTCCTGCTCCAGGTCACCGGCGACTCGATGATCGACGCGGCGATCGCCGACGGCGACTGGGTCGTGGTGCGGCAGCAGCCCGTGGCCGACAACGGCGACATCGTGGCCGCGATGATCGACGGTGAGGCCACCGTCAAGACCTTCAAGCGCAAGGACGGCCACGTCTGGCTCGTCCCGCACAACCCGGCCTACGAGCCGATCCCCGGCGACGAGGCGACCGTCCTCGGCCGGGTCGTGGCGGTGCTGCGCCGCCTCTGACGGCCCGCCCCACGCCCGAACGGCCCATCATCGCGGCAGATGATGGGCCATCGGCGTCTTGCCGGTCGCCCCGGCCGATCGGGAGAGGTGACCCGATCAGGGCACGATGTTGACCAGCTTGGGGGCCCGCACGATGACGCGGCGCGGCGCGCCCTGCAGCTGCGACTTGATCTTCTCGGACGCCAGGGCCAGCGCCTCCAGGTCGGTCTCGGAGATGTCGGGCGGCACCTGCAGGCGGTCGCGCACCTTGCCGGCGATCTGCACCACGCACGTCACCGACTCGACGGTCAGCAGCGCGGGGTCGGCCTCGGGCCAGGGCACCCTGGCGATGGTGGGGCCGTGGCCCAGCGCCTCCCAGCCCTCCTCGGCCGTGTAGGGCGCGGCCAACGACAGCAGCACCGCCAGCGTCTCGGCGGCCTCGCGCACCGCCGGATCGGCCGCCCCGGGGCCGGAGTCGATGGCCCTGCGCGTCGCCGACGTCAGCTCCATCATGCGGGCGACCGCGACGTTGAAGCGGTACGACTCGACCAGCTTGGTGACCTCGTCGATGGTGCGATGGGTGACCTTGCGCAGCTCCTCGTCGCCCTTGGCGAAGTCGATGCCGGGCTTGGTGGCCGCGCCGGCCTCCGCCATGACGCGGAAGGCGCGCGCCAGGAACTTCTGCGAAGCCCCCGGTGAGACGTCGGCCCAGTCGATGTCGTCCTCGGGCGGCCCGGCGAAGATCATGGTGAGCCGCACCGCGTCGACGCCGTACCTGTCGATCTGCTCGCCCAGATCGACCCCGTTGCCCAGCGACTTGGACATGGCCTTGCCCTGGTTGATGACCTGCCCCTGGTTCAGCAGCCGGACGAACGGCTCGGTGAAGTCGACCATGCCCATGTCGTGCAGCACCTTGGTGAAGAACCTGGCGTACAGCAGGTGCAGCACGGCGTGCTCGACACCGCCGACGTACTGGTCGACGGGGCCCCAGCGGCGCACCTTCTCCACGTCGAACGGGCCGTCTTCGTAGCCGGGCGAGCAGTAGCGCAGGAAGTACCAGGACGAGTCGACGAAGGTGTCCATGGTGTCGGTGTCGCGCTTGGCCGGGCCGCCGCACTTGGGGCACTCGACGTTGACCCAGTCGGTGGCCGACGCCAGCGGGGAGATCCCCTTGGGGGCCAGCGCCTCGCCGCGCAGGTCGGGCAGCGTGACCGGCAGCTGGTCGTCGGGGACGGGCACCTCGCCGCAGTCGGGGCAGTGGATGATCGGGATCGGGGTGCCCCAGAAGCGCTGGCGCGACAGCAGCCAGTCGCGCAGCCGGTAGTTGACGGCCGGCCGGCCCGTGCCGCGCTCCTCCAGCAGCTCGATGATCTTGGCGATGGCGTCGGCCTTGCTCAGGCCGTCCAGCGGGCCGGAGTTGACCAGGGTGCCCTCGCCCGGCGTGGCGATGCCCGTCTCGCCGGGGTCGGCCAGGCCCGTGTGCACGACGACCCGCACCGGCAGGCCGAACTTGCGGGCGAAGTCCAGGTCGCGCTGGTCGTGGGCCGGCACCGCCATGATGGCGCCGTGGCCGTAGTCGGACAGCACGTAGTCGGCCGCCCAGACCGGGATGCGCTCGCCGTTGACGGGGTTGATGGCGTGGACGCCCAGGAAGACGCCGGTCTTCTCCTTCTCGGTGGACAGCCGGTCGATGTCGGACAGCTTGGCCACCTCGGCCTGGTACGCCGCCAGCGCCTCACGGCGGTCGTCGGCCACGATCTCGTCGGCCAGCGCGGCGTCGGCGGCCACCACGAAGAACGTCGCCCCGAACAGGGTGTCGGGACGGGTGGTGTAGACGGTGACCGGCTCGTCGCGGCCCTCGATGCGGAACTCGACGTCGGCACCGTGGGAGCGGCCGATCCAGTTGCGCTGCATGGTCAGCACGCGCTCGGGCCAGCCGCCCTCCAGCTGGTCCATGTCGTCCAGCAGCCGGTCGGCGTACTCAGTGATCTTGAAGTACCACTGGGTCAGCTCGCGGCGGATCACCTCGGTGCCGCACCGCTCGCACTTGCCGGCGACGACCTGCTCGTTGGCCAGCACGGTCTGGTCCGTTGGGCACCAGTTGACCAGCCCGCCCTTGCGGTAGGCCAGGCCGCGCTCGAAGAACCGGTTGAACAGCCACTGGTTCCACCGGTAGTACTCGGGGTCGCTGGTGTGCAGGCGGCGGGACCAGTCGAACGACGGCGCGTAGCGGTGGAAGGACCGGGCCTGGGTCTCGATGTTGGCGTAGGTCCACTCCGCGGGGTGGGCGTTGCGCCTGATCGCGGCGTTCTCGGCCGGCAGGCCGAAGGAGTCCCAGCCGATCGGGTGCAGCACGTTGTAGCCCCGGTGGAACCAGTAGCGGGCCAGCACGTCGGCGATCGCAAAGACCTCGCCGTGGCCCATGTGCAGGTCGCCGGAGGGGTAGGGGAACATGTCGAGCAGATAGCGACGAGGACGCTCGTCGGCGGGGTCCTCCCCCGCGCGGAAGGGGTCCAGTTCCGCCCATCGGCGCTGCCACTTGTCCTGCAGCGTGGGCGGATCGTAGTGCTGCTCGCTCATGGATGCTTCCCTTATAGTCATCTCTGCGCGTGTTGACCCGGCTGGTGAAGGCCATAAAGAAGCCCCCCGCTCGCACGAGGGGCAGCCGCGTCGACCCGGCACATCAGCGCGGCCGACGCGGCCCGCCAAGGAGCAGGGTCGCGGAACGCATACGACAAGACTAGCGCAGTTGGCAAGGGGTACTGGCCGGATTTGTGGGGGCCTTGGGCGACCGCTCGGCCCGGGCAATGCCGAATACGAGCGATACCCGATGGTGATAGATCCGTTGTGACCTCATCTGTCCATTTACCCTATGCTTTTTCCCCGTGTCCAGCTCAGTCCAGCCCGGGTGGGACCCTGGTGCCGCCAGGGCGGACCTGCCGCTGCAGGATCCCCCGACGGATCCGACCGGCCGGCAGTTCCTGGACGCATTCCCCGGTTTCGCTGCGGGACCCCCTGGCGCGCATGAGATCATGCCAGGCACCCCCAATCCGGGCATGACCGCGGGAGGTTCGCCAGCCATGGCTCCGGAGCAGAGCAGCCAGCCGTACGGACAGCCGGCGTGGCCCGAGAGCCCGCCTCCCGGGCGTGAGGGCTCCTACGAGTCGACCGTCCGCTACTCGTCTCCCGGGCCCGGCGACGGTCCCGGCGGTGACCCCCGCGGCGGCCACCGTGGCGGGCATCGTGGCGGGCACGACGAGAACGCCATGAGATACGGCGGGCCCGCGGGAGAGGGCACGGTGGCCTACTCCCCCGACCGGCCCGCCGCGCCCCCGCCGCACCAGTACGGCGGCCGGCCGCACGAGCAGCCGGTGTATCCGCCGCAGCCCCCCGCCCAGCACGGGGACCCCCGCACGCATCGTGACCCTGGCCTGCCGAACGGCCCGTCCCGGCCGGGCGACTCACGTCCTTCGGGCCATCCCGGCCAGGCGCCCGGGCGGCCGGGCGGGTACGGCCGGCCGGAACGCCCGCAGGGCCCGCCGCAGAACCCGGGACAGCGGCAGGGCCCGCCGCAGCAGCAGGGCGCGCCCTCCGACTACCAGCAGGCCGACTATCAGCGCCCCGACCACCAGCAGCCCGGCTACCGGCAGCCCGGGCCGGGGCGGCCTCAGGGCGGGCCGGGCCAGGGCCACGGGCCCGAGCCGGGACCCCCCGCCGGGCCGGGCGCGGGGCAGGGCGACGGGCGGCGCGGCGCCGAAGAGTACCGCCCGTTCGTCGGGCAGGTCAGCGGCCCCAAGACGCCCCCGCCCGAGCGGCAGCAGGAGCTGTGGAACACGGTCTTCGGCGAGAACTACCAGGCCATCGGCGAGGAGGAGGACCTCGCGCCGGGACGCCCGGTGTGGCTGTACGCCCTCTCGGGCACGGTCGTCGTCGGCCTCGTGGCCGTGGTGGCCTGGGCCTTCCTGGCCGGTCCGCTCGCCTCCTCGGGCGGCGGCGCGAGCGCCGCACCCAAGTCGAGCACCGGCGGCAAGGCGCCGGCGTCGGCCAAGCCGAAGCCGCTGGGCAAGAAGCTGCCCACCTACTCGGGCAAGAAGTCGCCGGTGACCGGCACCGTCACCGACAGCGGGGCACGGCTCAGCGTGCCGCGTCTGGGCGGCCCGTGGCGGCTGGACACCCGCACACAGGTGGTCACCACGGCCTACGGCTACGACACGCGCCAGTACGTGCGGGCGGGCCGCGACTCGACGGGCAAGGCGCAGTTCGCCCAGGTGATGTCGGGGCCGCTGCAGAAGCGGCTGGCGAGCAAGTACACCTCCTCCGACAACCTCGCGCCCGTGCTCAGCGCGGTGGCCTACCAGGCGCGGCTCAAGTTCTTCCCCAAGGGCAACCAGATCGACAAGACGGCCACACAGAAGATCACCGTGGACGGCAAGGCGGGGCTGCTCAACGTGTACGAGGTCACGGCGGGCATCTCGAAGACGACCATGGTGGTGGCCGCCATCAACACCGGCGGGGACCTGCCGTCGATCGTCTACATGTCGGTGCCCGACAACAAGAAGGCCCTCCGCCCCGACATCAACACGGTGTTCGGCTCGGTGAAGGTGCTGGGCTGAGCGGCGAGAAGCCGTAGCGCGGGCGCTCGACGCCGTTGCCGAGGCCGGAGCGGAGGCGGTCGGGCGACCGGCCCGGCGGCGCTCCGGTCGAGTGGGTCGCGGGCACGCGGGTGAGCGGCTCGCGGAACATGGCGCCGAATTCCCGGTGGCAGTCGGCTATTCCGAAAAAACCTACCGGTCGGTACGTTAGGGCCATCTCGGCCCACAAAGGAGTTGCGCCATGCTCAACCTGTCGATCGTGCTGGAGGACAGCGTCCGGGACCGTCCCGATCACACCGCCATCGTCTTCGGGGACATGCGGCTGACCTACGCCCAGGTGAACGGCATCGCGAACCAGGTGGCCAACCTGCTGGCGGCACGGGGCGTCGGCAAGGGGGACAAGGTCGCCATCGCGTGCCCCAACGTGCCGTACTTCCCCTTCGTCTACTTCGGCATCCTCAAGGCCGGGGCCACCGTGGTGCCGTTGAACGTGCTGCTGCAGTCACGGGAGATCGCCTACCACCTCGACGACTCCGACGCCAAGGCGTTCTTCTGCTTCGAGGGCACCCCGGAGCTGCCGCTCGGCCGGCGCGGCCACGAGGCGTTCCAGGCCGTCGCCGAGGTGGAGCACTTCTTCGTGCTGCCGTCGACCCCGCTCGCCGTCACCTCGTCGATCGCCGGCGCCGAGACCATCTGGGCGGCCCTCGACGGCATGTCCGACGAATTCGAGACGGTGCAGACCGCGCCCGACGACACCGCCGTCATCCTCTACACCAGCGGCACCACCGGGCAGCCCAAGGGGGCCGAGCTGACCCACTCCAACATGCTGATGAACGCCATCGTCAGCGACGAGATGACCGAACGCACCGACGACGACGTCTTCCTGGTGACGCTGCCCCTGTTCCACTCGTTCGGGCAGACCGTGAGCATGAACGGCGGGCTGCGCCGCCGCGCCACCCTCGTGCTGCTCCCCCGCTTCGAGCCCGCCGCCGCGCTGGAGCTCATGCACCGTGAGAACGTCACGCACCTGGCGGCCGTGCCCACCATGTACTGGGCGCTGCTGAACGCCGTGCGGGCCGGCGAGAACAAGGTGCCCGCCTCGCTGCGCTGCGCCGTGTCGGGCGGCTCGGCGCTGCCCGTGGAGGTGCTCAAGGACTTCGAGAGCACGTTCGGGATCCAGGTGCTCGAAGGGTACGGCCTGTCCGAGACGGCGCCCGTGGCCAGCTTCAACCAGCCGACCCGGCCCACCAAGCCCGGCACGATCGGCTGGCCCATCTGGGGGGTCGAGATGCGGCTCATCGACGCCGACTGGAACACCATCGAGGGCGAAGGGCCCGGCGAGATCGCGATCCGCGGGCACAACGTCATGAAGGGCTACTACGGGCGGCCCGAAGCCACCGACGAGGTCATGCACAACGGGTGGTTCCGCACCGGCGACATCGCGACGCGCGACGCCGACGGCTACTACACGATCATCGATCGCGCCAAGGACATGATCATCAGGGGTGGGTTCAACGTCTACCCGCGCGAGGTCGAAGAGGTACTGATGACCCACGAGGCCGTGTCGCTGGCCGCCGTGGTCGGAGTGCCGCACGACTCGCACGGCGAGGAGATCAAGGCGTACGTGATCCGGGTGCCGGGCGCCCAGGCCACCGAGGCCGACATCGTCGAGTGGGCCAAGGCCAACATGGCCGCGTACAAGTACCCGCGCATCGTGGAGTTCCGCGACACGCTGCCCATGACGGCCACCGGCAAGATCCTCAAGCGCGAGCTGCGCTGACCGGCCGGCGGCCACCCCGCCAGGCGGGGGCGCCGGTACGGGCCGTACCGGCGCCCCCGCGCGGGCTCACGCTCTCACCGGCTCACCGCCGCAGGGGCCGGGGGATCAGGAGGTCACGGGGAGTCGCAGAGGCCGGGATCAGGGGTCGAAGCGGGTCACGGCCAGTCGAGGGACGGGCGCAGCGGCACACCCGACTCGCCTCTTTCGCCCAGCTTGACGGCGAGCACCTGGTGCAGCTGCACCTTGTTGCGCTCGAACCCGACGATGCAGCCGGCCATGTACAGGCGCCAGACGCGGGCGGTGCCGCGGCCGACCTCCTGGACCGCCTCGTCCCAGTGCTCGTCGAGGTTGGCGCACCAGAACCGCAGCGTCTTGGCGTAGTGCTCGCGCAGGTTCTCCTCGTGCCTGATCTCGAAGCCGATGTCCTCCATCTGGCGGATCAGGTAGCCGACCGACTCCAGCTCGCCGTCGGGGAAGACGTACCGGTTGATGAAGCCGCCCTTGTTGATGGTCTTCTCGATGCCGGTCGGGCGGGTGATGCAGTGGTTGAGGAGGCGGCCGCCGGGCCGCAGCTTGGCGTACAGGGACCGGAAGTAGGCGGGCAGGTTGCCCTTGCCGATGTGCTCGGTGAGCCCGATCGAGCTGATCGCGTCGAAGCCGGTCTCGTCGATGTCGCGGTAGTCCATGAACCGCACCTCGGCCAGTTCGCCGAGACCGCGCTCGGCGATGGCCTTCTGCGCCCACTCGGCCTGCTGCCGCGACAGCGTCACGCCGAGCGCCTTGACGCCGTACTCCTTGGCGGCGTGCATCACCATGCCGCCCCAGCCGCAGCCGACGTCGAGCAGCCGCATGCCGGGCTTGAGGCCGAGCTTCTTGGCGACCAGGTCGTGCTTGGTGTACTGCGCCTCCTCCAGCGACGCCTCCTCGCTGGGGAACGTCGCGCAGGTGTAGGCCATCGACGGGCCGAGCACCCACTCGTAGAACGTGTTGGAGACGTCGTAGTGATGGTGGATGGCCTCGGCGTCGCGCTTCTTCGCGTGCCTGCTGCCGAGCCGGGCCAGCGCGCTGCGCCGCATCTCCTGAGGCGGCGGGGGCACCCGCATGGTCAGCGGCTTGAGCCCCAGCGCGCGGATGACGTCGAGCTTCTCGCCCATCGACAGGTCGTTCAGCGTGATGTTCCACATGCGCGACAGCAGGGTGTACATGTCGCCGTGCACGTTGAGGTGTCCGCTGATGTACGCCCGGGCGAGGCCCAGCTCGCCCGGTGCCTGCGCCAGGTAGACCAGCGCGATCGGCGTCTTCACCTCGATCCTGATGTCGGCGTCGCTCGGCCCGGCCTTGCTGCCGTCGTACGCCGAGAACGCGATGCCCGAGCCAGCGCCTATGACCTTCTCGAAGATCTGCGCCAGTGTCATCCGACCAACCTCCCTAACGCCCCCGGACACACTTGTCGTAGAGGTCGAGCAACCGACCCCCCGGGTCATAGGTTTCCTTCACCGGCCAGTAGGCGTCTCCGTTGTAGAGCCGCCAGAATTCGTCCCGGGTGTAGAACGACGTCGAATAGAGGGACTTGTGCCCGTCGAGGTCGTGCACGGCACGCTCGACGATGCGGTTGTAGTAGCCGTCGTGCTGTCCGCGCGGCAGCGGCACCATGCCCCAGAATCCGAAGTTGACGTAGAGCCTGCCGGGCTCCAGTGGATAAAGCGGCCAGTCGGCGCCGGCCTTCAGAGGGCACATCCACACGGGGGTCATGCCCACCTTGTCATGAAAGACGTCTAGGAACTCCGCGCCTCGCTCGATCGGCACCTCGACGTCCTGAATGACCGACTCCTGCACCGGCTGGTCGCGCCAGCGGTCGATGCGGGCGGTCAGGCCGAACCGCTGATCGAGCCCCACCAGCTTGCGGTAGACGTCGGAGCGCATCCACCGGCGCGGCATCAGCGACCGCACCAGCGGCTGCTGCACGCCGAACGCCCGCGAGCACCAGAACCAGTCGGTGTCCCAGCGCCACAGGTAGTCGCGCACCGTCAGCCAGTCGCGGGTGCGGCCGCGGATCGACTGGTAGTAGATGCGCATGCCGGTGTAGTCGGAGGTGTAGGGCGCCCGGTCGGCGAACTTGCCCACCGTGATGTACAGCTCGCCCGGCTCGAAGTAGGTGCCGTCGACGAAGTCGATCGGCTCGCCGTCGAGCTCGCCGCTCTCGCAGATCTCCCGCATCGCCACCAGGCACTTGTCGGCGTCGGCGAAGCGCAGATGGGTCAGCCGGACGTACGGCTTGACCGGGGCCAGCTTGATGCGCAGCCGCAGGGCGTAGCCGAGCGTGCCATAGGAGTTGGGGAACGCCCGGAACAGGTCGGCGTGCTCGCCCTCGGGCCGGGCCACCACGACACGGCCGTCGCCGGTGAGGATCTCCAGCTCCTCCACCGACTCGTGCGGCAGCCCGTCGCGGAAGCTGGTCGACTCGATGCCGAGCCCCGTGACCGCCCCGCCGATCGTGATCGTCTTGAGCTGCGGCACGACGTACGGCATCAGGCCGTAGGGCAGCGTGGCGTCGACCAGGTTCTCGTAGGTCGTCATGCCCTGCACCTCGCAGGTGCGGGTGGCCGGGTCGACCTGGATCACCTGGTCCAGGTCGCGGGCCGACAGCTTGGCGCGCGTGGCGGGGGCGCGGAACCGGAACAGGTTGGTGGTCGCCTTGGCCAGGCGGGGGGAGGCGCCCTCGGGCAGCTCGGCGTACGACTCCTTGATCTGCTCGACGGCCCTGCGGTGGCCGGCCATGCCGGCGGAGCCGCCCGACCTGACCGACGTACCAGCGGCTCTTCCAGGCATGTCACCACCCCCACGTTCTGTGAACAGAGATCGTCTCCTGGTGACGCTATCTCCTGAAATGACCGCGGACCAGACTAGACGT
The DNA here is from genome assembly GCA_044507605.1 of Actinomycetales bacterium. GTDB lineage: Bacteria > Actinomycetota > Actinomycetes > Streptosporangiales > Streptosporangiaceae > Thermopolyspora. The sequence goes on from JBIQJI010000079.1 coordinate 24,950, forward strand.
TTTAATCATGTGGAAACCACCGGGGTCCCCCAAGCCCGCCCGGCGGTCCATGTTCAAGGATCTCACGACCCGGCCGTAACCCCGCGCATTCCAGCGGGCGTTCCTTCGCATCGATGCATTCGCGCCGATTCATCGGCGCACGACGATCGGGCTCACGCCGTTCACCACGTTGGCCACCGGGCGGCCCTCCATCGCGGCCTGCACATTGTCCAGGACCATGCGCACCAGCCGGGCCGTCACCTGCGGGGTGACGCCGGCGACGTGCGGAGACAGCAGCACCCGGCCGGTGGTCAGCAGCGGGTCGTCAGGAGGCGGCGGCTCGGCCTCGAAGACGTCCAGGGCGGCGCCGGCCAGCGCGCCCGACGACAGCGCCCCGGCGAGCGCCCGCTGGTCGACGATGCCGCCCCTGGCGGCGTTGACGAGGTAGGCGCCCCGGGGCAGGCGGGCGAGCCGGGCGGCGTCGAGCAGGTGGCGGGTGGAGTCGGTGAGGGCGATCGCGACCACGAGGACATCGGAGGTCGCGACCAGATCGTCCAGCTCCCGATGGCGCGCGCCGTGCTCCTCGGCGCGCCTGCGGCGGGTCCAGTACGACACGTCGCAGCCGAGCGCGGCGAACCGGCGGGCCGCGCCCGCGCCGATGGGCCCGAACCCGAGGATCCCGACCCGCGACCCGGCCAGCTCACGGGGGCCGAGCTCCAGCTGGGGCCACTCCCCGGCCCGAACGGCCGCGTCGGCGTCGACCAGGCTGCGGCACAGGGCGAGTGCGGCGGCCACACACCACTCGGCCACCGCCTCGGCGCTGACCCCGGCGGTGTTGGCCAGCGGCACCCCGGCGTCGGCGAGCGCGGCGAGGTCGTGGCCGTCGACCCCCACGCTCGGCTGCTGCACGAACGCCAGCGACGGCGCGCCCCGCACCGCCGCGCCGTCGAGGACCAGGCCCCCGCTCCAGTCGCCGATGACGATCTCGGCCTCCGCCACGGCCTCGCGCACCACCGCCTGCTCCCGGGCGCGCGGCACGGTCACGACGACGGAGTCGCCGAGCGGGGCCAGCAGGTCGCGCACGGCGTGCTCGGGCAGGGGCGGCAGCGCCAGCAGCCGCCAGGGGCCGGAACGCGGCCCCCCGGCCGCGCCGCCGAGGTTCGCAGATGCCATGCCTCAGAATGTTATTCTACCGGCGCCGGGGCCACCGGCCCCGCTGGAACCCGCCCGGGAGGCGGGCGCTCCGGAGGGAGACGGCGCAATGGAGGAGACGCGCGGCGGCCCGCTGGCCGGTGTGCGGGTGCTGGAGCTGGCCGGGCTCGCGCCCGGGCCGTTCGCCGGCATGATGCTCGCCGACCACGGCGCCGAGGTGCTGCGGGTCGACCGGGTGGCCGCGGTCGAGCGGGCCGGCGACACGCCCCGCACCGACGTCATGGACCGGGGCAAACGCACCATCGGGCTGGACCTGAAGTCGCCGCGCGGCGTCGCGGCGTTCAAGGAACTGGCCCGGTCCGCCGACGCCGTCATCGAGGTGTTCCGTCCGGGCGTCGCCGAACGGCTCGGCATCGGCCCGGCCGACCTGCACGCCGTCAACCCGCGGCTGATCTACGGCCGCATGACGGGCTGGGGCCAGGACGGCCCGCTGGCCGGCACCGCCGGCCACGACATCGACTACATCGCGGTGTCGGGCGTGCTGTCGGCCCTCGGCCGGGCGGGCGACCGGCCCACCCCGCCGATCAACCTCCTCGGCGACTTCGCGGGGGGCGGCCTGATGCTGGCGTACGGGATCCTGCTGGCCCTGTTCGAACGGGAACGCACCGGCACCGGCCGGGTGATCGACGCGGCCATGATCGACGGCGCGGCGCTGCTGTTCGCCATGTTCTACCCCGCCGTGGGGGCCGGGAGCTGGGGGCCGAGGGGCACCAACCTGCTCGACACGGGGGCACCGCAGTACGACACCTACGAGACGGCGGACGGACGCTACGTCGCCGTCGGGGCGCTGGAGCCGGGGTTCTGGGCCGAGCTGGTGGAGCGTGCGGGCCTGCACGGGCTGCCCGACCCGGCCGACCGGGCGAACTGGCCGGTGATCCGCGAGCGGCTGACCGAGACGTTCCGGTCGCGCACCCGGGCGGAGTGGGAGCGGGTCTTCGCCGGCTCCGACGCCTGCGTCTTCCCGGTGCTGTCGATGGCCGAGGCCCCCGCCCACCCGCACAACGCCGCGCGGGAGACGTTCGTGACCGCCGGCGGCATCACGCAGCCCGCGCCCGCGCCGCGCCTGCTCGGCGCGCCGCGCGGCGACCTCGCCCCGGCCACCAGGCTGCGCGACCTGTCGGCGTGGGGCCTCGACTCCGGCACCGCCGAGGCGCTGCGCGCCGACGGCGTCCTCGCCTGACAGGAGCCCCCGCGTAGCGCCCCCGCGGGGGCCCCGCGTCACAGGCCCGTGTCAGGGTCCGTGACGTGCCCCGCGGGACCCGATGCGGGATCCGCGACCGGGGGCGGCCGACGCGACGCTCCGGCGGTCAGTCGACCGGCGGCATGACGGCGACGTACAGGTCGACGCCCTCGGGGTGATGCACCTCGACATCGGTGGTGAAGGCGCGGGCGGGGGTGGCGCCCGCCTCGGTGTGCTTCCAGACCTGCTGCCAGCAGTCGGCCAGGGCGCCCGGCATCGGGCCGCGGGCCTCCAGCTTCATCGACGGCACGCCGGGGGCGCGCACCGCGACCATGCCCTCGGGTAACCGGGCCGCCGTGCGCACGGCGATGCCGACGATCTGGGTGTAGGCGCCGTGGTGATCGCTCTCGTAGTCGGTGACCACGGCGTACAGATTCTCGTCGGCACGGCCCGGCACGTGCGCGAACGCGCCCGGCGCCCCGGCCCGGGCCCACAGTGCGGGCAGTTGGGCGCGCGCGGGGTCGGCCTCCGTGACGTTGCTGGTGCGCGCGGCGTACCCGACGACGAGAATCTCAGGGCGGTCAACAATGATCACAACGCCTCCAGTCCTGAGCCGTCGGATTCCCCCGAGCGGCACCCGATCGCGCCGTAAATGTACCCGCACCTGCGAAGGGACGCCGCCCCCGGGCGGACGTCCGCGCGTGGTGCGCGGGCTCCTGGGAGAATTATGACGGGTCTGGGGAGCCGAGTCGGACCGCTATCGGCGACGCGGGAAGTGGGAATGGTCAGTAGCGGACGAATCGATGCATAGGCTGGGTTAACGTGCGTTTCCTCAACAATCAGGCACCGACCTACGATCTGACCTACAACGACGTGTTCCTGGTGCCCTCTCGATCGTCGGTCGACTCCCGGCTCGACGTCGAGCTGTCGACCGCCGACGGCAGCGGCACCACGATCCCCATCGTCGTCGCCAACATGACCGCGGTGGCGGGGCGGCGCATGGCCGAGACCGTCGCGCGGCGCGGCGGCCTCGTGGTGATCCCGCAGGACATCCCCATCGACGTCGTCGCGAACGTCATCGACTGGGTCAAGAAGCGGCACCTGGTGCACGACACGCCGATCACGCTCACACCCCACGACACGGTCGGCGAGGCGCTCAACCTGCTGCCGAAACGCGCCCACGGCGCGGTCATCGTCGTCGACTGGGACAACCGGCCCGTCGGCGTCGTGACCGAGGCCGACTGCGCCGGCGCCGACATGTACACCCAGCTCGGCGAGGTGATGTCGGCCGCCGTGCTCAGCCTGCCGCACGGCATCGACGCCCGGGAGGCGTTCGAGGCGCTGCACGACGGGCGGCACCGGCTCGCCCCCGTCGTCGACGCCGACGGCCGGCTGACGGGCATCCTGACCCGCACCGGGGCGCTGCGCGCCACGCTGTACCGGCCCGCCGTCGACGCCGCGAACCGGCTGCGCATCGCCGCCGCCGTCGGGGTCAACGGCAACGTGGCCGCCAAGGTCAAAGACCTGCTGGATGCCGGGGCCGACCTCATCGTCGTCGACACCGCGCACGGCCACCAGCGCAAGATGATCGACGCGCTCCGCGCCGTGCGGGCCCTGGACCCGCCGGTGCCCGTCGCCGCCGGCAACGTCGTGACCGCCGAGGGCGTGCGCGACCTCGTCGCGGCCGGCGCCGACATCGTCAAGGTCGGGGTGGGCCCCGGCGCCATGTGCACCACCAGGATGATGACCGGTGTCGGACGCCCGCAGTTCTCGGCGGTCGTCGAATGTGCCGCAGCCGCAAGAGAACTCGGCGGCCATGTGTGGGCCGACGGTGGTGTGCGGCACCCGCGCGACGTAGCGCTGGCGATCGCGGCGGGCGCGTCCAACGTGATGATCGGGTCATGGTTCGCGGGCACCTACGAGTCCCCCGGTGACCTGATGCGCGACCGTGACGACCAGCCGTACAAGGAGAGCTACGGGATGGCTTCCAAGCGGGCCGTGGCGGCACGCACCGCGGGCGACAGCTCCTTCGACCGGGCCCGGAAGGCGCTGTTCGAGGAGGGCATCTCGTCCTCGCGGATGTACCTCGACCCGGTGCGCGGCGGCGTCGAGGACCTCATCGACCACATCACCTCCGGTGTCCGCAGCACCTGCACCTACGTCGGGGCGACGACGCTGTCGGAGCTGCACGAGAAGGCCGTGGTCGGGGTGCAGTCAGCTGCCGGCTTCGCCGAGGGGCACCCGTTGCCCACTGGTTGGTGACGGGTAGGCCAGCACGTCGCCGGCGACCTCGATGGTGACCGGCGACCCGTCGTCCAGCCCGGTCGGGACCGGGCTGCGCAGCCGTAACGCGGTGCCGTCGGTGAGCGCGACGTGCACCACGGTGTCGGCGCCGGGCTCCGCCGTCAGCGACAACCCGAGATCGGG